>NZ_NKHF01000112.1 GCF_002744175.1 Pseudoalteromonas piscicida | reverse complement strand
TTAAGCTTGCCAAATCTTTATCGATGGCAAACGATTCTGCGTTGTCGTGCCAAGCACGGAGCGTGTCAGTCTCTGCTCTATTTTGCAGGGCTATTTTTGCAAGTGGCTGTGTGGTTCTGGCGATAACCTGATCGATAATACTAATAAAGCGCTCAGCAAGAGTTGCGATCCAGTCACTTGGAAATAGCGCTGTGGCGTAGTTAATGTCGCCAAATACTTCTTCGTCACCATTTTGTAGCAGTAAACTAATGTCGAACTTAGCCACTTTATGTAGCGCTTTGACTTGTGATTCATCCACAGGCATAAACAGCTGTTGGCTGCTGTCATCACTGTTGTTTTTAAACTGCTCAAGTGAAAACATCATCTGAAACAACGGATGACGAGATGGGTCCCGTTGTAATTTTAAGGCGTCGACCAATTTATCAAATGGCAGGTCTTGGTGTGCTTTTGCCGCTTTTAGGGTTTGGTGCACTTGTTGGATCAAGGCACTAAAGTCAAGCGCGTTATCAATATGAATTGGCAAGGCTAAACTATTGACCAAAAAGCCAATAAGATTTTGTGTCTGACTTAGGTGACGGTTGTCAGATGGCGTACCTATGACTAAGTCTGACTGACCGCTGGTTGCTTGTAATGTTAACGCCCAGCTACTGAGCAGTACCACATAAAGACTGGTTTGCTGCGTTTTGGCAATGGCTTTTAGGGCCTCGCTTCTTTCCTTACCTAAATGAATCCGGTGGTCGGCACCGCGATATTGGTATTCATTTGGCCGTGGTAGTGGTGAATGTAATTCAAGCTGCTCAGCGCCTGAAAGCGCCTCTGTCCAATGATCTAAAAGTTTGCTTAAAGTATCACCGCTGAGGTACTCACGCTGCCATTTGGCGTAATCTTGGTACTGTAACTCAAGCGCTGGTAGTTCAGGCGTTTTGCCTGAAGCTTGCATAAAATAGGCTTGATGCAGCTCACGCATAAAGATTTCGGTGGACCAGCCGTCAAACGCTATGTGGTGCCACATAAATAGCACATAACGCTCGGCGCCCAATGTCCAACAGAAAACCTTGAACATAGGCTCATTAGCTAAGTCAAATGGTGTACTAATAGCTTGTTTCACTGCCGTATTAAGTGCAGCTAAGTCAGCCACAGGGCTAGGCACAATTTCAATACAAGCGTTTAACACCTCTTGATAGTCATGGCCTTGCTCGTCTTGACGATAGACACTACGAAGTACATGATGCCTATCCAACACGATATTCAACGCCTGTGCTAAGTGTGCAAGCTCGGTGTGCTCAGAGAGTTTAACCAAAAAGGGAATATGATAAGCGCTGGTGCCATTTTCTAAGCGCTCGATAAATAATAACCGCTCTTGTGCAAACGAAAGCGGGTAGCGGTTTAATTCTGGCAGTGTATTAAACGCATCCTTTGAAAAAATTGCTTTTGCTTCAAGGTAATCCATTAATTGCGTTTTATTTGACTTTAACTTTGCAACAAGTGCTGCATCTGGCGCTTGTGCGCCAAATGACAGCTCTAGTCCGCCGTCTTGCAACCAGATTGAGAGATTGTGATCTTTCAGTTCAGCGAGCAATGACAACATGGTTAAATCCTTATGCTATTAGTTTGTTCTTGTTGTGATCCGGAGTCTGCTTTAATTTCGATATCTACGCTCAACGTCTCTAAGTTGTCGACGATTGCGGCAATATGGGTATGCTCAAACAGGGCTGAAATTGGGATGGTTAAATCCAGTGCTTTATTACAAGCATTCATCAACCGGATAGCCGAGATAGAGTCGCCGCCAATACTGAAGAAGTTATCCTCAATCCCCACTTGCTCAAGGCCGAGCACCTGCTGCCAAATTTCACAAAGCTGGGTCTCTAAGTCATTACGCGGTGCCACATAAAGGTTGTCGGCTTGAAGTTCTGGCGTAGGCAGAGCCTTGCGGTCAAGCTTGCCGTTACCTGTGAGTGGAATATGTTCAATTAGGGTAAAGTGGCTGGGCACCATATACTCAGGTAAGGCAGCACTTAGGGCGAGCTTTAATTCGGTAATTTCAAGGTCAGGCTCTGCGATAAGGTAAGCGGCCAGCGCTTTGCCTTGCGGTGCAGGCACATCAATCACTACCGCGTTTTGTACGCCTTGCTGGTCGACAATAGCAGCGGCAATCTCGCCTAGTTCGACACGATAACCACGAATTTTCACCTGCTCATCGTTACGGCCAAGGTACACCAAGTCGCCATTGTCTAAGAAACGGGCAAGGTCACCGGTTTTGTACAGCTTGCTATGGGCGGGGTCG
>NZ_NKHF01000150.1 GCF_002744175.1 Pseudoalteromonas piscicida | reverse complement strand
CGAGAATTTAGTGCGTCCAACAGCCTTGGCTAACTTGGCTTATATCATCTACACCTCAGGGACAACCGGACAACCAAAAGGCGTGATGCTCACTCAGCACAATGTGCTTTATTATCTTCACGCCTTAACCCGCCAGCTAGGTGACAAGTATCGTAATGTCGACTTTTCTTCTAACTACTGTTTTGACCTGTCGGTGACGACCACCTTATGCCCGCTCCTTGCTGGACAAACGGTATGTGTCTATGAAGGGGATATTCTAGATGCTGCTGCCTTTAGAGTTCATCTAAGTGCCGCGAATGTTGGCTTTGTAAAAACCACTCCGAGTCTTGCCATGGCACTCTTACCTGGTAGCGATGCTCACG
>NZ_NKHF01000113.1 GCF_002744175.1 Pseudoalteromonas piscicida | reverse complement strand
TGCTCCACCGCCAGTGCATGGGTATTGACACTGAGCGCAGTGGCTTTTCCAAGCACTGGGTTAAGTGATGGCAAGTGGCTTTCCTGCGTTAGCACTAAGTCGGTGTTGGTGTCAGTTAAAATAAACTCAACCCGAGCTTCGGGGTAATCTGGTGAAACGGGCACATAGGCACCACCGGCTTTGAGCACGGCCAAGATAGCAACGAGCATCTCACTACTGCGAGAAAAGTAGAGGGCGATAGGGGTATCGGCAGGCAATAGGCCAGCTTGGGCTTTGGGATGCTGAGCAATGATTTGCTGTG
This sequence comes from Pseudoalteromonas piscicida, assembly GCF_002744175.1. Taxonomy (GTDB): domain Bacteria; phylum Pseudomonadota; class Gammaproteobacteria; order Enterobacterales; family Alteromonadaceae; genus Pseudoalteromonas; species Pseudoalteromonas piscicida_B. The sequence goes on along the minus strand of NZ_NKHF01000113.1, from coordinate 102 downwards.
CAAGGGCATTGGCTTTACCGTTCACTTCAGCATAAGAGAGTGCTTCACCACTGCTGGTTAACAAGGCGGTCTGCTCTGGCGTGTTAGCGGCGTGTTGCTCTA
>NZ_NKHF01000149.1 GCF_002744175.1 Pseudoalteromonas piscicida | reverse complement strand
ACCCGCTCAAGCATTAAAAGTGCCATTGATTCGTCCTGAAGGTGGGTTCCGGCTCGTCGTCCTGACTCGCGTTCAAAAAGCTGCGAAGCGGTGCTTCGGTCTTTTTTCAACCCGCTCAAGCATTAAAAGTGCCATTGATTCGTCCTGAAGGTGGGTTCCGGCTCGTCGTCCTGACTCGCGTTCAAAAAGCTGCGAAGCGGTGCTTCGGTCTTTTTTCA
>NZ_NKHF01000148.1 GCF_002744175.1 Pseudoalteromonas piscicida | reverse complement strand
CCACACCCTCAGCATGGTAGGAGGTGGTTTACCCGCCGATTTGTGTGAGTCGAAGACGCCAAAGATCAAACAAATACCTCGCGAGATAAACTCGCTGCCACCACAGTCTCAACATGGTAGGAGGCGGTTTACCCGCCGATTTATGTGTATACACATCCAGTCGAAGACGCCAAAGATCAAACAAACACCTCGCGAGATAAACTCGCTCCCACCACACCCTCAACATGGTGGGAGGT
>NZ_NKHF01000147.1 GCF_002744175.1 Pseudoalteromonas piscicida | reverse complement strand
GCCTCCTACCATGTTGCGACTGTGGTAGGAGCGAGTTTATCTCGCGAGGTGTTTTAAATCTCACATAGCAAAAAACCCGTTGCATCGCTGCAACGGGTTTCTTTAATTGGGACCTGACGATGTTCTACTTTCACATGGGAAGCCCACACTATCATCGACGCTGTTTTGTTTCACTTCTGAGTTCGGCATGGGGTCAGGTGGTTCCAAAACGCTATAATCATCAGGAAAATTCTGTTTTTTAGTTCTTATTTTTATATAC
>NZ_NKHF01000004.1 GCF_002744175.1 Pseudoalteromonas piscicida | reverse complement strand
CAATACCAAATCAAGCAACAATGCCGCTTCTTTGCATGTAGGACCGGCTTTATGCCGGGATCTTTCGGCAATACCAAACCACAGCAAGTAATTCCATATCACCACCACGGCATACTATAATGCAGAACTGTCACAATAGAAATTCAGAGGGTAAGAAAAATTACAAAAAAGAAGTTACAGAAAACTAGACATTGAAATTTATAAAAAGAGAGAAGTGGGGCGACTGATGGGACTTGAACCCACGACAACCGGAATCACAATCCAGGGCTCTACCAACTGAGCTACAGCCGCCACAAAAGACTTGAACACCTCGTTTGGTGTGGCGCGCATAATACATAAGTTTTTTAGAAATGCAAAGCGAAATCTTAAAAAAGTTTAGGAAAAATATTTTTTTGGAGAAAAATTCCGCATACAGCAAATATTCATATATTCTATGTATGATCCAGCCGATCTAATGATAAATAACTGCTAGAGAACAAAAAAGGGGGACGAGTATGGAAGCTATTTGGAATTGGGTTAACGAAAACTCAGACTTAATCTTGCACTATGGGCTGCAAGGTATCATTGCTTTAATTATATTCTTTGTTGGCTTAAAGCTTGCCAAGCTCAGCGCCAAACTAACAGTAAAAGCCTTTGGTAAACGTAACGTAGACAAAGCCGTGGGCTCATTTGTGGCTAACATTGCGTATGCTATCGTTTTTGCCGCAACATTACTGATGGCACTTTCCCAGGTTGGTATCGAAACCACCTCATTCATTGCGATTTTGGGTGCTGCAGGTTTAGCAGTCGGCTTAGCATTACAAGGCTCACTCTCTAACTTTGCCTCTGGCGTACTTATTATCATGTTACGTCCGTTTAAATCTGGTGATTACATTGAAGCCGGCGGCAAAGCTGGTAGTGTCCAAAAGATAGAAATCTTTTCAACAGAATTACGCACCCCAGATAATAAAGTTATCGTGATGCCAAACTCATCGATTATGTCTGGTGCTATCGTGAACTATTCACGAGAAAAAACACGTCGCATCGACTTAGTTATTGGGGTTGGTTACGACGCTGACTTACGAGAAGCAAAAGCGGTATTAAAGTCAGTATTAGATAATGAACCAAGAATTCTTAAAGAGCCAGCGTATAATGTCGCAGTACTTGAACTGGCTGACTCGAGCGTAAACTTTGTTGTTAGACCTTGGGTTAAAACAGAAGAGTACTGGCCAACATATTTCACTTTAGTGGAAAATATTAAGATTGCGCTAGACGAAGCGAATATCACAATTCCATTCCCGCAAATGGATATTCATCTACACAAAGATCAGTAAAAGGTTAGTTAGAAATGAAAGTAAAGGTTTTAACCTGTAGTATTCTTATGGCTGTAAGCGCAACTGCTGCTGCACAAGGCAAAGCCAAGAAACCACAGAAAGTGTGGGATGTAACCAGCGAAGTTGGTGCTATCATCACAAGCGGTAACACCGAAACCACAACGTTAAAGGGTGGTATCAAAGCAAAACATAACCTAACTAATTGGCACAACGAGTATAAGTTAGATGGTTTCTATAAAGAAGATACTCGCGAGAACGATGCTGGTGAAGATGTAACGTCTCGTACTAACGAAAAATACTCTGCTTCAGTGCAAGGAAACTACAAACTAAACGAAGATCACAGTCACTTGTTTGTATTTGGCTCGTATGTTTCAGATTACTTTGGTGCATACCGCAGTGAAGCCGTGGTATCAGTGGGTTATGGTCAGCGTTTGTTCGAAAACGATGACATGTATCTTAACGCTGAAATTGGTCCTGGTGTGAAGCGCTTTGAGCACCAAGATGATAGCACTGAACTTGACGATGATGGTGAATTACTCGCTGGTACTTCTGAAAGTGAGTTTATTGGTGTGGGTAAATTAGACTACCAATGGCAAATTTCAGATAACGCACGTTTTACACAGTTGATTGCCGTTGAATATGGTGACACCAACACCAAAACAACCTCTGAAACGGCACTGCTAACCAAAATCAACGGCTCTTTACAGATGAAAGTAGCCTATAACATCATCCATAACTCAGACGTGGCTGATGATAAAGAGAACACGGATACCGAAACATCATTGACTTTGGTTTACAGTTTCTAAAATAAAAACAAGCTGGTTACAAATGAAAACAAAAAGGGACATCAAGTCCCTTTTTCCATTTCAGTTTATTTGTGTATAATACGCAATCTTTTTGGCTGTACCTACTGGAAGTTTGCTTGTTTATGTATTTTAGAAGATTTCTATTTGTAATATTAATGTTGAGCTCATTCGCTTTTAGCGTGGAGGCATTTAACCCTACACCTGAGCAAATTGCACAGTTTCAGAAATTGCCTAGAGCTCAGCAGGAAGCATTAGCAAAACAATATGGTGTAGATCTATCATCTCTTAATAATATTACAAATAAAAGTCAAAGCGTTACTGTTCCTCAAGAAATAGAGAGAAAGCCAGTCAAACGTGTCAAAAAGGAAACAGCAAAAAGCAAGCTAGATCCCAGAAAAGGTGAATTAAAGCCGTTTGGATACGACTTATTTTCAGTGGAACCAAGTGATTTTATTACTCCTGTAAGCACAACAGTACCAAATAACTACATCATAGGCACTGGAGATACTATTTCTGTTAATTTATATGGTAAGGCTAGCGCATCGTATATTTTGACTGTCGATAATGAAGGTCGTTTAATCATACCTGAGTTTGCACCCGTGTATGTTGCTGGCCTTTCTTATAGCGAGCTCAAATCATTAATTGAGAATAAGATCGCTGAAGAAGCGATAGGGTTGAACGTCTATATTTCGATGGCTCAGCTTAGAACGCTACAAATAATGGTTGTTGGTGAAGCATATCAACCTGGAAGCTACACCATTTCGCCTCTATCTAAAGTCACTCACGCTTTGTTTGCAAGTGGTGGACTAAAAGAATTAGCCAGCTTGCGTAATATTCAGGTTAAGCGTGCTGGAAAAACGGTATCAACGCTAGATTTGTATGATTTACTACTAGATGGTGACAGCCGTGATGATATTAGCTTAAGAGAAGGGGATGTGATATTCATCCCTTCAGTAGGACCACAAATACAAGTGAAAGGTGCAGTTAAGCGCGAAGGCATTTTTGAACTGCTCCCAACTGATGACAAAGATAAACTAATAAAAATGTTTGGTGGTTTTAAAGGTAATGCATTTACAAAGCGAGTACACGTTCAACGTATTATAAATGGTAGTAAAAGTGTGGCTATTTCAGCCAACTTTTCTGACGAAAACGTTGCTTTTACACCAAAAGGTGGGGATCAGTACTTTGTCCAAACTGTCAGTGATGAGGTGATGGATTCTGTCACGCTAATTGGTGCATTTACCCGCCCTGGAACTTATCAATGGCATCAAGACCTAACGCTTGATCAATTAATTGATAACTTAAAAACGGATCTCCTTCCTCAAGCTGATTATAACTTTGGTTTGATAGTAAGAGAGAAGTCACTATTAGACCAAGCTGAAGTGCTTCAGTTTTCGCCAAGAGAAGCGTTGAAAGATAAAAATATAAAGCTTAGTAAAGGCGATGAGGTATATATTTTCAGTCGCTTTGAATCACAAGAAGCGGAAGAACTAGCATTAGAAAACTTAGCACTGACAAAAGAGCAAAAGCTTCAACAAGAAAAAGTTAAACTTTGGCATCTATTTGAATATCGAAACTTTCGAGAAAAAGTGGGGGCGCAAAAAATTGAAAGTGATACTGAGGATGGTACTGAAAAAGAAATACAAGAAAAGGCATTATTCAGTCGTTCAAGCCTCTTAAAGCCTCTATTGAAACGCCTAGAATATCAACTAAGTCTGCATGGCAAAGCGATGACTTATGAAATTCAAGGACAAGTCCGCTTTCCTGGAGTCTATCCACTTGCAAAAAATATAACGATAGCTAAAGCGCTTGCCGCTGCTGGCGGTGTGCTCGAGTCGGCAAATAGTGAATTAGCTGAAATAACAAGATTAAAAGACGTGAATAGTAGGTTTTTTGAACACATACAATTACGCCTCAGTGAGCCAAGTGCATTGACTACTCGTATTCAAAATGAAGATACATTGAATATATTGATGAGACCAAACTGGCAAGAAAATCACAAGGTTCATTTAGAAGGGGAAGTAAGGTTTCCAGGTACTTACACTATAAGTCGAGGTGAAACTTTAAAGGATGTGATCAGTAGAGCCGGTGGGCTATCCGAGTTTGCTGAAGCAAAAGCCGCTATCTTTACCCGCGAATCTATAAAAAAGCAGGAACAAAGGCAACTTCAGAAATTATCTGACGAGCTACGTAAAGATATAGCTTCTAGGAGTTTCCAAAAATCGATAGGGCAAAACACCTCAATTGGTTATGAAGATATGAATAAGCTTCTAAACGATTTAGTCAATGTTAAGGCGCTCGGCCGTCTAGTTATAGATCTACCCAGCGTTCTCAATGAAGACGAAAATGTTGTATTACAGGATGGTGATTCTTTGTATATTCCTGGAAAGCAAGACTCGATATCAATTATTGGTGAAGTAAACTATGCTTCTTCGCACCTTTATAAATCGGGTGTAACAGTTGATGAATATATCGAGTTGAGCGGGGGCTTAAAAGATAGAGCTAAAGAAGATCAAATATATGTGATTAAAGCAAATGGGGCTGTTTTCTTACCCAAGTCTTCAAGTTGGTTTGCTGTTGCAAGCAACAATATACTGGAACCTGGTGACACTATAGTAGTGCCTATGGATGCTTCTCATATGGATAACTTAACACTATGGAGTACTGCAACGCAGATATTCTATCAGCTGGGTGTTGGCGTAGCCGCGATAGCAAGAATATAAAGGTGGCTATTAATATGACGACTAAAACTATCAATAACAGCGCAGAGATTTCAAATTTAGCTATCGCTCGTTATCTTCTCGCTCAGAAAATGTGGATTTTAACTCCGACTTTTTTGATTGCGGTTTTATCAGTAATAATTGTGTTGATGCTGCCGAACATATATAGGTCGGATGCTCTTTTAATACCAAATAGCCAGACTGATTCTACTCTTTCTGGCGGGTTGGGGAGCAATTTAGGTGGCTTAGCCTCGTTAGCTGGACTCGACTTGGATTCTGGTGAAAGTGAATCGGTTAGTATCGCGATAGAAGTGATGAAAAGTCGAAAGTTTATTCACTACTTTATAGAAAAATATGAACTTGAAGCGGTTCTATTTGCAACTACAGGTTGGAATCGAGAAACGAACAGCTTGATTTTTGACCGGGAAGTGTACAGCACAGAGAGCAAAGCCTGGTCTGACGATGAACGTATGACCAAGCAGGAAATACATGAAGCGTTTTTAATCGATCATTTTGGTTTTGAAAGTGACAAAGAAGCTGGTACATATCGCTTTTCAATTCGACATTACTCTCCGTATGTTGCACAGGAAATCTTAAAGAATTTTATTTTCGAATTAAATGAACTCATGAGAAAAAGAGCTATAGCGGATGCAGAAGTGCAGTTGGAGTATCTTTCTGACGCTATTGAGCATGAAAATAGAAATGAGATGACATTGGCTCTTTATGAATTAGCGACAAAGTATACAAAGCAAAAAATGTTAGCTGAAGTAAGAGATGACTATGTGTTCAAAACTTTAGATCCAGCGATCGTACCTGAAAAGAAGTTTGCACCTAAAAGAGGTGTTATTTGTATAATAGCTGTACTAAGTTCGCTACTTTTTTTCAGCTTGATACAAATTCTCCGGATGATATTTAGGGATTCGGATAATGCTTAGTACCTCAATGCTCGCTATTTCGGCTTTGCTATCTTTTACTTGTGTTAAGCTATTTAGTACTTTAGCTCCAAAGCTAGGTTTACTTGATACGCCTTGCGAAAGAAAGCAGCATAATGGACGAGTTCCTTTAATAGGTGGGATATCTATATTTATATCTTTTTCATGGACCTTGCTGCTCTTTGATTACTTAAATACGCAAGTTATTCTCGTCCTAATATCCATGTCATTTATGGTTTTTATTGGCGTACTTGATGATAAGTATCAATTATCGGTTAGGGCAAGGCTAATTGGTCAAGTACTCTCGGCTTCTATCATCGTCTTTGGATTAGACTTATATCTGGTATCTCTGGGTGATATTTTTGGGTTTGGGGAGCTATATTTAGGTAGCTTTGGTTATCTTGTGACTTTTATAGCTATTCTTGGAGCAATCAACGCTTTTAATATGATTGACGGCATTGATGGGCTGTTGGGAGGGCTATCAATAGTATCTTTCACGGGTATTCTTGCTATTAGTTACCTTAGAGATAACGCCGCCTTGTTTAATTTATCAGCAGTTATTATAGTGACACTAGTACCTTTTATGGTTGCTAATTTGGGTGGGTCTAAGTTCTTTAAAAGAAAAGTATTTATGGGTGATGCGGGTTCAATGTTTATTGGCCTCTTTATAGTCTGGATGTTAATTGCAGGTACAAGTGGTTATTCATTTGAGCACGGCAGTACATTTAGGCCTGTTTTCGCACTCTATATTGTTGCACTACCTTTAATGGATATGGTCGCTATCATGTATCGCAGAGCTAAAAAGGGAAAGTCTCCTTTTCACCCAGATAGAAATCATATACATCATATATTTATGAGGGCAGGATGCTCTTCTAAGCAGGCACTATTATCTATAATTTTAATATCTCAAGTGATTCTGGTGGCAGGTTTGCTGATGGAAATATACCTAGTCCCTGATTTTATAATGTTCTTTATTTTTCTATTTTTGTTCTATTTATATAACTACTTAATACAACATGCTTGGCGAGTAGTGAAAGTCTTTAGAAAGCTTAATAATGTAGTTTAAAGGCAATAGAGTAAATTCTAGATATTAATTATTATTCATTGCCCCTTTATGGGGCTTTATTTTTAGTAAGTTTATAAATAAATATGATTAAAAGCTTTCTTTCCCTATTTTTTGAGTTGTATGCTAGGTTTATTAGTATAACGTTCTCGAAAAATTGCTTTGTTTTTTATTCAAAGCATGGGTTTCTAGATAACCCAAAATATTTGATGAAGCACTGTCTTGAGTTGGGAAGAGAGTGTGTTTGGGTCCAAATTGGAGATAAAGGTATTGGAGAGTTGCTACTGCTAAAAAAGCGCTACCCCAACTTAAAATTAATATACAAGAAGCAGTTTATAAAGAGCCAATTTTATATTTCAAGGGCTAATTTAGTTTTTGTTAGTCATTCTTTTTATGATGCTGGAAGCTTTCTATGTAAAACTGGGAAAGTCGTGAACTTATGGCACGGGGTTGCATTGAAGAAGATGGGTTATGATTCTAGCAGTGATCTAACCGGATTTTTATCTAGACTTCCTGATAACCCCTATCTTGTTAACGACTTTGTCATAGTTGCAAATGATGACTCAAAGTCTCATATGCAAAGCTGTATGCAACTACCACCTGATAGGATCTTAAACTTGGGGCAGCCAAGAAATGATATTTTTCTCAATATAGATATAAAGCTAGCTGAAAAAGAAGGTAATAAGGCTTCTATTTTTCTATATGCTCCAACATTTAGAGAAAATGACGAGAAAGCAAAGGAAATATATTCTAGCTTAGTTGACTCATTCCTAGAAAGAGCTCCTGAAAATGCAAAACTTATTCTTCGGCTACATCCAAATAATTTGCACTTAGCAAAAGAGCTTAATATGTCTGAGCGTGTCAGTTTAAGCAACATTGATGATGTTCAAGATGAGTTATTATCGGTCGATGTACTGATCTCTGATTATTCCAGTATTGTATTTGATTTTGCGCTGACAAAAAGGCCAATTGTTATCTATGCGCCTGATAAAGTTGAATATTTTAAAGAGCGAGGTGGTTTTTACTTTGACTTTAGGGGCTTATTTATGGGGGTGCCTCAGTATTCTAATGCTGATAATTTGAATTGGAACCAAACTCTCGAAAAAGTTGAATACCCGAAACTAATAACTCTTAACTCTTTAGAAAACTCTAGTGAAAAAATTCTAGAGTACTTCGATTTAAATTAAGCTGATCAATATGTTGGTAAAAAGTGCTTTAGTTTTGTTTATAAAGGTTTTAGGGGCAGCTCTTAGCTTTTTTTGGATAAAAACGATTACTTCAAACTTAGGGGCGTCAGATGCTGGTACTTATCTATTTTGGATATCTACTATTACTGTTTTATCAAGTGGCGCAAGTTTAGGACTGAATAATATTTCCTTAAAAGAAGTGTCTATACTATATGGGAAAAAGGATTTTTATAAGATATCTGCTTTAGTACATAAAAGTGTCTTTCTTATTTTTTTGGCATCAGCAATTATCGTAGCATTCCTATACTTAGCTTTATTTCTTTATAATGAACATATATCCAAATATCAAATCTTCTTTCTGGTATCTTTACCATTTTTAACAATCATAGCGCTATTATCTCATGCAATTCAAGGAAGCAATGGATTGTATTCGTCGATGATTGCAGTTGCATTGATCCAACCTATAGCTCTTATAGCAGCTGTATCACTCAACCTAGTTCACTTAACTTTAGAAAGCTTTTCTATGCTTTTTCTTATTATTAATATTGCCATCTTTATAATCTCTTACGTGATTTGGCTAATAAAGTGTAATTTTGTTTTTTGTTTTGAGTATTCAGCAAAAACTTTAATTTTAGCTGGAAGTTCTCTACTTGTTTATCAGTTGGTACAACAGTTTAATACAGTGATAGGGCAAATGCTTCTCGGATTTTATAAGTTAGATAAAGAGGTCGCAATTTTTGCAGTCTGTATAAAGGTAGCTTCTTTATTGAGTTTCATTACTTTTTCTGTCAACCGAATAGTAGCTCCTAATTTTGCTATATTTTATGAGAGTAATGATATTAGCAAGCTAAAAAATGAATTTGAAAAAGCAAAAAAACTGATGCTTTTAGGTGTGCTTCCTTTAATTGTTTTTTGCTTGGTTTTTCCAAAGTATATTCTTTCTTTTTTTGGTTCAGAGTTTCCTGATTACGCTTTAATTCTACAATTATTAATTTTTCAACAGTTATTTGTAGTCTTATGTGGACCCTCTACTTATTTGATTGTAATGACGGGGGGTGAAAAGAGAATTCGGAACCAAGTCTTACTATCTTCTTTTTTTGGCACACTAATCGGGGTTATCGGAGTGCCGTTTTTAGGAATTTATGGTGCTGTCATAGCTTCATTTTCAGCTACTTTTATCAGTCAGATTCTAAGCTTCAGTTATTTGCGACACAAGCTGAGTATTAACATTTTAAGGTTTTGGTAAAAATATGAATGTAGGCATAGTTACCACTTGGTTCGAACGAGGCGCCGCTTATGTAAGTCGTCAAATAAAGGAAAGTCTTGAAAATTACGGTTATCAGACATTTATTTATGTTCGTGGAAGTGAGTATGATAAAAACTGGGATGCAAAAAATGTATATTGGGCAAAAAGGCAAAGGAGCCCGATGCCCACAGATATTGTTCGTAGTGAATTTCAAAAGTGGATAAAGAGCAATAATATTGATGTTATTATTTTTAATGAGCAACATTACTGGCAGCCTGTTATATGGGCTAAGAAATTAGGCGTAAAAGTTATTGCTTATGTAGACTATTATAAAGAAAATACGATTGACGCTTTTGGTTTATATGATCAAATTTGGTGTAATACTCAGCGCCATTACTCTGTGTTTTCTCATCTACCTCAGAGTCGTTTTGTTCAATGGGGAACTAACACCCAGTTATTTTCGCCTCCAGATAAGTTGATGGAAAATAAAACATTAACTTTTTTTCACAGCGCAGGTATGAGCCCTGAAAGGAAAGGTACGGAATGGCTGTTACAGGCTGTTATTGAACTAGCCCAGAAAAGGCAGGATTTCAAAGTTATAATACATTCGCAGGTTGATCTTTATTCTCGTTATTCCGACTTGTTATCCGCCCTTGAAAGAGAACTTGCGTCAGGTTTACTAACCATTGAAAGTAAAACTGTCCCTGCTCCCGGGCTTTACCATTTAGGTGATGTTTATGTTTATCCTTCGCTTCTAGAAGGGATCGGTTTAACGATCGCTGAAGCGCTTTCGGTTGGGTTGCCAACGATAGTTACCGATGAAGCGCCTATGAATGAGTTCTCCTCTCCATATTGTCGACAGGTAGCCGTTGAAAAGCGCTATGCACGAGCTGATGGCTACTATTGGCCAATTGCAAAGGTTTCGATCCGTTCTCTGACCGATGCTATGGAGTCTTATCTTATAGCTGATTACGATATGAGCTTTGTTAAGGACTCTGTTCGTAATTTTGCTCTTGAGCATTTTGACTGGGAAAAAAACGCGTTAGCCCTCGGTTGCTTGATAGAAGAGTGTAAAAATATATCTATCGATGATAAGGCATTAGAATGTGCCAATTTGAGAGATTACTATGCGGTACCTTATTTTAATAAGTTAAAAAATGTTTATTATCTAGCTTATGACTTACACAGGTTTTTAGCACGATGATTAATATTACAGATAATTTTATCAGTAATATTTTGGGGGTAATATTAGTTGTTTTATGTTGTTTGCATCTTTTTTTATACAACCGAATAAAGCGAGGCGCAAACCTTCCCATATTTCTTGGTATAGCATTGGTTTTGCTATTATTTTTCGGATTTAGAAGTATTCATTCAGGTGTTGATACCTTAGCTTATTATCGATACTTTCAAGAAGTGAAATTACTTTCATTTAATGGTAAAGGCTTTGAACCCGGATTCTTTTATTTGACCTACTTTTTCGCAAAGCTTGGTAATTGGCATGCTTTTTTAGGGGGGATTGTACTGATACAGCTTATCGCTGTATTCGTATCGTCAAACTTATTAAAGATAAAAGATACAATCCTACCTGTGATGCTGTATATAGCTTTGCTTCCTGGTTTTGATTTGATGACAAATGGCTTAAGGCAAGGGGTTGCGCTTAGCTTGGGAATGCTAATGGTAGTTGTCAGCCTGCACTATCGTTGGGTGAAGCCTATAACGTTAACTTCTATATTGATGCATAAATCTATGATCTCATATATAGTCGTCGTTTTTTTGCCAAAATTCTTAACCACGAACAAAGCTCAAAAATATATAGTGCTAGCTGGTGTCGTTGTATCACTAATTGGGCTTGCTGGGACTTCTTTAGGGGTGGGGCTAAAATTTGCTGATCTACTTCCGATACCAATTCCCGGTACTGGCCACTCTTTAGGGGCTAAAATTGATATGTATTTATATATTGAAAAACAGTTGCTGTCCCCCTTTATGAAGCTATATTTTTTGCTACTTTCTTATGCTTTATTATGGCCCTACTTATATAGCCTATTAAGCGGAAAGGACACGTCTTCTTTAAAAGAGTTAGCGTCAATTACATTGCTGTTACAATTCATATTTTTATTAGTGTGGTGGACTAATTTTGGTTATAGGTTTATGTATATATCTTATATAGCCTCTATTTTTCTTTCAGTTAAAACCGTTGAGGAAATAGGAAGTAAAAAGCTGCAGTGTTATTTATATGCTATTGTGTTTTTAGGCTTTTTAAGTACGTATGGAAGTCAGAATTTTTCATCTTTTTCTTTAACTAGCGCTTTGGGGTGATAGTGAATATTGTATGTGTACCATTTCATGATTATAAAGTTGCATTAAGCGAAGGGTTTCGAACACGAGATACACACATCTATGGCTCTTGGTCGCATAGCGATAAAGTCGATAAGGTGGTGATATTTAATAGGCCCACACTCGTTTTAGAAAAATTACTTGGAAGGAAAGAGCTATATACTAAAGGCGATGTTATATATTCTGTTAAGAATTTAAGAATTGTTGAAGTCTCTAAAAATGTCTTTGTCGTTGATGTTAAGAGAAAGGATGTTGTTGGACCTGTTGTAAAAGGTAAGAGGTTTATACCAGAGTTATATTCTCGATCTGTTAATGAGTACAAGAAAGCATTAGATATATTGGGTGTAATAGATTTTGTTAGTTATGAATCTTCACCTCTAACGAGAGATTTGGTTGATAAAATAAAACCAAAAAAAAGAATTTTTGATGGTGTGGATAATTTCTGCAAACATGACAGCTATCAACCATTAAAAAAGTGGTTGGAGTTTGAATATGAAGAAATAATATCAAGCTATGACTATATATATTTTAACTCTAAGGACTCAATAAACTATTTTAACTGTGAAGATAAACCAAATGTTGAGTTTCTTCCAAATGGTGTGGACTTTTCAAAGTTTAAGTGCGAATACGATAAACCTAAGTTATTAAAAGAAATTGGTGGAAAAATAGCCATTTACGCCGGGAAGATGCAGTCAATGTTTGATGTCGACTTAGTTAGAAAATGTGCTGAATCTGAACTGGATATTAACTGGGTGTTTTTAGGTAAAGTACTTGATGGGAATATAAAAGAAAGTTTATCAGATCTTGAGAATGTATATTTTTTAGGTGATATTCATTATGATAAACTGCCGGAGTATATAGTGAATGCTGATGTCTGTATAATTCCTTATCGAGTCGAAAATCAACATGGGGGAGACCCAATAAAGTTTTATGAATATTTTGCGTCAGGACTTCCTATTGTTTCCACTCCAATAGGTGAAATTGCTATATACAATAATGATGTTGACGTTTTTATCGTGGAGAAATCACTATTCATTGATGCTGTTTCTAAAGCCGAAAACTGTAAGCGCAATGAACTTAGAAAGTTACCTCAAGAGTTAACGTGGATTTTTAAATCTAACTATATGTTGAATAAAATTTCGGAAGTCTAATTATTTATGCGTGGTTTTGTTAATTTCTTGATAAGAAAGATAAAGAAGGATCCTGATTATAAGCTAGATGAAGATATATCACTAATAGCTTTACTTGAAATCTTGTTTAGGCGCTTCTTTGCTCTGCTTAATGGTGTATTTAGACAACTTTTATTACTACGAAAGCCGGGGTTTTGGTTTATTTCTCGTGGTGTCTCACTTCTAGCTAGCTCAAAGTTGGAGGTTAATGGGGTTGTTACAATTGGTAAAAATGTAACGCTCGATGCAATGAGTAAAAATGGAATAAGACTAGGTAGTAATATAACAATTCCTGATAACTGTTTTTTTAGATGTACAGGTGTTATTTCAGATATAGGTGAAGGCCTAATAGTTGGCGATAATACTGGGTTTGGACATAATAACTTTATTAATGCCCAAGGTGGAGTTGTCATTGGATGCGACGTTATTATAGGCCCATATGTTAATATACTTGCTGAAAATCATAACTTTGGTGATTCTACTATTCCGATTAGAAAGCAAGGAGTAACGAGGAAAGGTATTATAATTGAGTCAGATGTTTGGATTGGTGCCGGTGTTAGTATCTTGGACGGAGTGAAGATAGGGAAGGGCACGGTGATAGGAGCTGGGTCGATAGTGACAAAGTCTATACCGGAATACAGCATCGCTTTGGGCAACCCGTGTAAAGTAATTAAGAGTAGAAAATGAAAGTTTCAATAATTGGTACTGTTGGTGTGCCTGCGTGTTATGGTGGATTTGAATCTTTGGTTGAGAATCTTTTACCTTCCGAAAAATTCCAACTTGTATATTGCTCAGCTAAAGCTTATGACAAACAAGTTGAAAGCTATCAAGGTGCGACGCTAAAGTACTGGAATATTGGCGCTAATGGTATTTCAAGTATTCCATATGACATATTATCTATATTCCATACGGTATTTAAAACTAAGAATGATCTTTTAATTTTAGGGGTTTCAGGTGCTTTAGCTTTACCTTTTGTTCGTCTATTTACTAAGAGGAAGGTAATTACAAATATTGATGGATTGGAGTGGAAGCGTGATAAATGGAATTGGGCTGCGAAAGCTTTTCTGAAACTGTCAGAGCGCCTAGCTGTGAGATTTTCCGATACTGTGGTGGCTGATAATGCTGGAATTGCGGAATATGTCGAGGCTGAGTATGGGGTGAAATCTACCGTTATCGCATATGGTGGAGATCATGCTCTTGGGTGTTCAAAAGAAGAATTAAAAGAGGAAAATAACAACTCTTATGCTCTAGCGTTATGTAGAATAGAGCCTGAGAATAATTGCCACGTAATCTTAGATGCTTTTAGCAAAATGCCAAATAAAAAAATAAAGTTTATAGGTAACTGGGATAATAGTGAGTATGGGTTAAATTTAAAGAGGGAATATAGTAATTTCAACAATATTGAACTTATTGACCCGATTTATAATATTGAGGAATTATACAAGTACAGGAGTTCAGCAAGTGTATATATTCATGGCCACTCAGCTGGAGGGACCAACCCGTCACTAGTCGAGATGATGTTTTTTAACTTACCAATTGTTTGCTTTGACTGTGTTTATAATCGAGCAACAACGGAAGAGCAGGCTGACTTTTTTTCGTCTAGTAAACAACTTGTTGAGCTGTTCGAGAAAAAGGAAATTCGTGAATGTGGAGAGGCACTAATGGAAATCGCCCACCGTAGATACACGTGGAAAGTGGTCAAAAATCAATATGAGGTTCTATTTGATGACTAAGGGAATTGTATTAGCAGGTGGAAGTGGCACTCGCTTGTATCCATTGACTAAGGTTGTTAGTAAGCAACTGATGCCCGTCTACGACAAGCCGATGATATACTATCCTATAGCAACGCTAATGAATGCAGGAATTAAGGACATTTTAGTTATTACCACTCCCGATGAACAAGCTAACTTTCAAGCATTGCTCGGCAAAGGGGATAAGTGGGGAATATCTATCGATTATGTTACGCAACCCTCTCCAGATGGCTTGGCTCAGGCTTTTTTACTTGGCGAAGAGTTTATTGGCGATTCGAATGTTGCACTTATTCTCGGTGACAATTTATTTTATGGTCATGACTTAGTTAAATCTTTGCAAGCAGCGGCAAGGCGCCCTGATGGCGGCACGGTCTTTGGTTACCATGTTGCGAATCCAAACGCATATGGTGTTGTAGAATTTGATGCTGGCGGAAAGGTTATTTCTATTGAAGAAAAGCCTCAACAACCTAAGTCTAATTATGCCGTTCCCGGACTATACTTTTTTGATAGTAAGGTTATTGAATATGCAAAAAATGTTCAACCTTCCGCGCGTGGTGAGTTAGAAATTACAGATGTGATTGAGCAGTACCTAACAGCTGGATCCTTGAATGTGGAGATAATGGGACGTGGTACAGCTTGGTTGGATACCGGTACACATGACAGTTTACTTCAAGCAGCACAATTCATTGAAACAATAGAAAAGCGTCAAGGTCTCAAAGTAAATTGTCCAGAAGAGGTAGCTTATAGGATGGGCTATATTGATGCTGAACAATTAAAAGCTTTAGCAGAGCCGTTACGTAAAAGCGGGTATGGGGAATATTTGCTTAGTCTACTTACTCAAAGGGTATTTTCGTGAAAGTAATTAAAACAACAATTCCTGATGTGGTCATCTTAGAGCCTAAAGTTTTTGGTGATGAGAGAGGTTTTTTTATGGAGACCTTCAGAGAAGATTGGTTTCGTGAACGCGTCGCTGACGTCTCTTTTGTGCAAGACAACCATAGTAGCTCATCGCAAGGAATACTCAGAGGGCTTCACTACCAAACTGAGTGTACACAGGGGAAGTTAATTCGAGTAACACATGGAGAGGTTTATGATGTTGCAGTGGATATGAGAGCCGATAGTGAGACATTCGGTCAGCATGTAGCTGTCTTGCTTAATGCTGAGAATAAGCGTCAACTTTGGGTTCCAGAGGGGTTTGCACATGGTTTTTATGTAACATCAGAAACCGCTGAGTTTGCCTATAAGTGTACCGATTACTACGCACCTCAATTTGAAAAAAGCCTTTTGTGGAATGATCCGGCATTAAATATTAAATGGCCGCTAAAAGATAGTCAGTTGCCTTTACTATCCGAAAAGGACAAAGCGGGCCTGTTGCTTGCGGATGCACCTAAGCTTTAAGAGATACAAGCAATGAGTAAAACAATTTTTATCACTGGAGGTGCTGGATTCATTGGTTCGGCACTGGTTCGATTCTTAATTCAAGAAACCGCTCATACTGTAGTCAACTATGATAAATTAACTTATGCAGGTAATTTAGAATCGTTAAGCACGGTTGAAAATAACACGCGTTATCATTTTGTGAAGGGGGATATTTGTGACAGAGCTTGTGTCACTGCAACTCTAAAGCAATATCAACCCGATTACATTATGCACTTAGCAGCAGAAAGCCATGTAGATCGTTCGATCGATGGTCCTGGCGAGTTTATTAAAACGAATGTGTTAGGTACATACGAGTTACTTGAAGCGGTGCGCAGTTACTACGCGTCACTTGCGGAAAGTAAGAAGGGGGAGTTTCGTTTTCACCATATTTCCACTGATGAGGTATACGGTGACTTGGGTCCAGAAGGCTTTTTTACTGAAGAAACATCATATCAGCCTAGTTCACCATATTCAGCATCAAAGGCCGCTTCAGATCACCTCGTTAGAGCTTGGTATCGTACCTATCAACTCCCGGTTGTTCTCACTAATTGTTCAAACAATTATGGGCCATACCATTTTCCAGAAAAATTAATTCCGCTTATCATTTTGAATGCGCTTGAAGGTAAGCCGTTACCAATTTATGGAGATGGTAAACAAATACGCGATTGGCTGTTTGTTGAAGATCACGCTCGTGCACTTTATAAAGTGGTTACTGAAGGGAAATTAGGAGAAACATATAATATTGGTGGCTTTAATGAAAAGCAAAATATTGAGGTAGTCACAACGATCTGCAACCATTTAAATGATTTGATAGAGAATAAGCCTTGTGGTTTAACAGATTTCAAAGATTTGATTTCCTTTGTTACAGATCGACCAGGCCATGATGTTCGATATGCTATTGATGCAAGCAAAATCTATCAGGAACTCGGGTGGCGGCCAAAAGAAACATTTGAGACAGGAATACTCAAAACAATTAAGTGGTATTTGAATAACCAAGCATGGTGTGACCATGTCCAAGATGGTTCTTATCAGCGAGAGAGATTAGGTGGAAGCTAAATGGATGTATTAATTATAGGTAAGAACGGCCAAGTTGCATGGGAGCTGATAAGAACTACTCCAGAACAGGTTAAGGCTATTGCATTAGGCCGTACAGATATTGATATTACTAGTGCTGAAAATATCAAAGCAGCAGTATTACACTATCAGCCCAAAGTGATAATTAATGCATCTGCTTATACAGCAGTTGATAAGGCTGAAACTGACAAAGAAGCAGCCTATTTGATAAACGCTACCGCTGTTGAGTTGTTAGCAAAAATTGCTTGTCAGCACAATATTAGATTAATTCATGTTTCAACTGACTTTGTGTTTGATGGCACAAAAAGTACACCGTATAGAGTAGACGATGTAACTAACCCAATAAATGTTTATGGAGCATCGAAATTGGCGGGAGAAGAGGCAATAAAGAAATACTCCCCAGACAATGCATGTGTTGTTCGCACTTCTTGGGTTTACTCTAGTCATGGCAATAACTTTGTAAAAACTATGCTTCGTTTAATGAGTGAAAGAGAACAGTTAAGTGTCGTTGCGGATCAGGTTGGGAGCCCAACCTCTGCCAATGGACTTGCCAAATACCTTTGGAAACTTGCTGAGCAAGATACGCTAGAGCCAGTCTATCACTATCAAGATTTGGGAGTGGCAAGCTGGTATGACTTTGCTGTAGAAATACAAAAAAAATCAGTGGAGCTTGGACTGTTAGGAAATAAAATCCCCATTGAGCCTATCTCTAGTGAGCAATATCCAACTCCAGCTAAGCGACCCAGTTACAGTTTGATGAACTGTAACAACGACACATTCACTAAGGTACACTGGACAGAGGCTCTGTACCAAATGCTCTTGAGTAAAACAAAATGAAAGTATTGACTGTATTTGGAACTCGCCCGGAAGCTATAAAAATGGCTCCGCTCGTAAAAGCACTTGAAATGGATTCTCGGTTTAATGCTAGGGTTTGTGTAACAGCGCAGCACCGTGAAATGCTCGATCAAGTCTTGGCGCTTTTTGAAATTAATCCCGACTATGACTTGGATTTAATGCAGGCTGGTCAAACATTGCCTGAGGTGACTAGTCGCATTTTATTGGAGTTGACACCTGTTCTCAAAGAGTTTCAACCAGATGTAGTACTAGTTCACGGTGATACAGCTACAACTTTTGCAGCGAGCTTGGCCGCATACTATGAGCAAATATCAGTGGCTCATGTAGAAGCAGGGTTAAGGACTGGGAATATCTACTCGCCGTGGCCTGAGGAGGCAAATAGGAAATTAACAGGAGTGCTTACTAAATTTCACTTTGCACCTACTGAAACTTCCAAACAAAATCTGCTATCGGAAAACGTCGATAGTAATGAAATATATGTCACAGGCAATACGGTGATTGACGCGTTGCTATTGGTTAAAAACCGAATCGAAGATGATAATAGTTTAGCACTTGAGTTAGCTGAACAATTTCCATTTTTGAGTGATGAAAAGAAGTTAATTTTGGTAACTGGGCATCGCCGGGAAAGCTTTGGCAGCGGATTTGAAAGAATCTGCAAAGCCTTGGCTGAAACAGCTAAAGCGCATCCCGATTCGCAAATCGTTTATCCTGTGCATTTAAATCCAAATGTTCAGGAGCCCGTCAATCGTATTCTTAAAGATGTATGTAATATACACTTAATAGAGCCGCAGCAATATCTTCCTTTCATTTTCTTAATGAACAAAGCGCATCTAATTTTAACTGATTCTGGTGGGATTCAGGAGGAAGCCCCAAGCTTGGGTAAACCAGTCTTAGTGATGAGAGACACGACTGAGCGCCCAGAGGCTGTTGCTGCAGGAACAGTAAAATTAGTTGGAACAGATATAAAAGCAATAACGTCATCAATTACAGAGCTGCTAACAGATCGTCAGGCTTATGAAATAATGAGCAAAGCTCATAACCCCTATGGTGATGGTAAGGCATGTAGTCGGATTTGTGACGTACTAGCTCAAGCTCAGTGTTTATAGTTTACCCCAATGGTGCGCTTAAGGTTATCAAGAGCATTTCTGGGCCGTATAAATTACTAAAAGTTGCTAAATCGGAAGTGGCAAATATGATAGGGGTTCGATTTATAGAACCCCGATAACTTTGCTGGGATATAGTTTACAAATGACCCGATAACAGTTTTAAGTTGAGTAAACTTATATTACATTTTAGCGATATGAAGCTCAGCTTTTATGCCTATTAGTTTACTTCACCTGAGTTTTGGATAGGGAATAAACTAACTTATTGTTTTTAAAATCACCTTAAGTTATCTCCTTATTCTATTCAGAAAGTGTGGGAGCGAACATCGCGCTCTGCTTTTGCCAAGCTACTCACGTCCATATCGGCAAAGCAAAAATCTGTTCTAAATGAGAAGTTTTTAACACAGTTAGCGTATGATTACTCGCTCTAAAAGTTGGGCAAGTAGTAAGCATAAAACAATACCGTCTTTGTTAAGGCGGAAGCAATGTAAAGACTAGACATCTTCAAAAAGTAAAGTCGCTAAAAATATTAATGTTAGCCAATCATTTAATTGTCACTTTTCTCTCATATTCTAACGATAAGCAAAAATAATATGTGCTTGTATTTAGCTTTTAGTTAGGAGCAAAGATGAAAATAACAGTGGTTGGCGGTGGTTACGTTGGACTGGCAAACGCAGTTTTACTTGCAAAGCATAACGAAGTAGCCTTACTTGATATATCAACTGATAAAGTAGATAAAATCAACTCAGGCATCTGTCCTTTTCACGACCCGCAGATCTCACAGGCCTTACAGGAGGGACTGCCAAGCTTTTTCGCGACATCTGATGCTGCCACCGCTTTTCTTCACAGTGACTGGGTTATAATTGCAACACCGACGGATTATGATCCTGAAACTAACTTTTTTAATACCGAAAGTGTAGAAGCTGTCATTAGCGAGGTTTTGTTGTATAACCCTTGTGCTGTAATGGTTATTAAGTCAACTGTGCCAGTAGGTTTTACTGAAAAGGTCAAAAATCAATTCTTAACTAATAACATTATTTTCTCCCCAGAGTTTTTGCGCGAGGGCAAGGCACTTTATGATAATCTTTACCCCTCTCGGATCATTGTTGGTGAGCGCTCAGAGCGAGCACAAGAATTTGCTTTTTTGCTAAAGCAAGGGGCAGTGAAAAAAAGTGTTGATATATTAACTACTGATCCTACGGAAGCTGAGGCTATAAAGCTATTCTCAAATACATATTTGGCTATGCGGGTTGCTTATTTTAACGAACTTGACACCTATGCAGAAGCACATCAATTAAGCACCAAGCAAATAGTGGAAGGCGTTGGCTTAGACCCTCGCATAGGAAGTCATTACAATAATCCATCTTTTGGTTATGGTGGATATTGCTTGCCCAAAGACACCAAGCAGTTACTCGCTAACTACCAAAATATACCCAACAATTTGATAAAGGCTATAGTAGATGCCAACAGCACGCGAAAAGCATTTATTGCTGATTCAATTCTAAAGCGCGGTGCCAAAACTGTCGGGATTTATCGGTTGATTATGAAAGCAGGCTCTGACAACTTCAGAGATTCAGCAATTCAGGACGTGATGAAGTATATCCGAGCTGAAGGAGTTGAAATCATTATTTTTGAGCCGGTTCTACAACAGTCTGAGTTTCAACATTTTAGGGTCTATGATGATCTAAACCAGTTTAAAGCAGAATCGGATATTATTGTCTCTAATCGTATAGTTTATGAGCTGGAAGATGTGAGGGATAAAGTCTACACAAGAGATATCTATGGGCGAGATTAAGCTGATTTATTTATGATCTTCCGCTCAAATAGGTATGAAATATCTTCGTAAGAGGCTTAATTTTTAGCAAAGCTATTTTAGTCAAAAAGTAATTGTTGCTTTTACTATTTACTTAACGATCTTTGTTAAAAGTCATTTAAAGTCAATGTTTTGTGGGTTTTTTGATGGCTTCGTGACTGTATGTAGTGAACGATTTTTACATTTTTTGATTTCAACGGTGTGCTAGACGAAATTGATAAATTGAGTATAATAATAGGCGTATTTTTGGTTAGTTTTAAAGGATGAGTGCACATGGAGTGCTGGTATTTGGTATATTGCAAGCCTAAACAAGAAAGTCGTGCTAGAGCAAACTTGCTTGCTCAAGGTATTGAAGCCTTTTATCCAGTTATCAATCAAAGTAAAACTACATCATCAAAAGTATTATCGCAGCCTCTCTTTCCCCGTTATTTATTTGTTAGTTTAGATCCTGAGCTATCCGCTTTTTCTGTAGTTAAGAACACTAGGGGCATTTCTGATTTTGTTCGCTATGGAGCTAACCTGCAACTGGTTCCTGCCTCTCTAGTCTCGCAGTTGATGCAATCTAAACAGGAGTTCGGCGTATGCGAATTAAACATGGGTGATGCCGTGATAGTGCAAGACGGGTGTTATAAAAATATTCAAGCGCTCTATCAGGAACCTGATGGTGAAAAAAGAAGTGTGTTACTAATCAAACTGTTAAATCAAAGCATTGAAATCACCATTGCAAATAGTGCGATAATGAAGTTATAAAGGGGCTGGCAATTCAAGACGCATGTTACTTACTGTTAAGGCTACCGCACATAAAACTAATGATCATACCTTAGCTAATGTTCTTTTAACTATATAAGCGTCTCAATGTCTCGAGTTTATTTAAGAACGGCAATGAGTTTTATACCAAATGTCTGTTTTATCAGTTAGGTTGATATGCCGATAGTTTAGTCCATAGATGATAATTTGGACGAATAGCTTTTGGGAGCTGTAACCTAAGGGCGGAAGCGTGTCTGAAGCGGAGTGAACAAATATATTGATGTGTATTTGCTGACAGCTTTTACTGCGCAGGCTAGCGTAATGAAATTACATGTTGGTATGTGGACTTGAGATTATAGTTAAAACGTAAAAAAACAACGACTATGTTTTACTTGTAAAGGTTACTCATTTGTGAGTGAGAATGTCGGTGCAATATCAAGTACTCACTTGCGATTAACATCTCGCCATGCTTTAATTAGCCATCAAAAAATTGCTTGTTAAAAGCTTTTAAAAAGAACATATAAAATTTTAGGAAGATACAATGGCGCTACGCTGTAAAACTATCATTGCTTCTGCGGTCTTATTAGCAATGAGTGGCTGTACTCTGATCCCAGGGGGCCATTTCAACGGAATAAAGTCGGCTGAGCAGACCGCCAACCTAGAACGAGATTTGGAACAAGTTAACACTAGAGTGATAGATGCGAAACTAGTTCAACAACAGAAAACTAGTAACGAGGCTTCTATAGATCGGAGTGCATTAGTTGGGATAGACACCTCAAGTTATGAATACCGCTTGGGTGTAGGCGACGTTATCACGATTGGTGTTTGGGATCACCCTGAACTAACCATTCCTGCAGCAGTGCAAAGAACAGCTGAATTTGACGGATTTCGTGTACAAGCTGATGGAACTGTGACTTTTGCTTATGCTCCCAAAGTACCAGCAGCTGGAAAAACCGTAACTGAATTAAGAGACGCCCTATCACACAGACTAAGCCGAGTTATTGAAGAGCCGCAAATTGATGTAAAAGTAGTTGGTTTCAATAGTCAGAAAGCTTATGTTACAGGTGAAGTGAAAAAACCTGGAGTTCACCCGATTACTGAGTCACCAATAACTTTGATTGATGCAATAAATCAATCTGGCGGCCTAACCGAATCGGCTGATTGGGAGACTGTAACTTTCACTCGAGACAATAAAACTGAGATTATTCATCTTGATGATTTCTATGCCGAAGGCGATATTTCGCAAAATCGGTTATTAAAAAATGGTGATATAATTCATGTTAGCAGAAACGACAAGCGTAATGTTTACGTTTTAGGCGATGTTGTGAGAGCTGGTAAAGTTGATGTAAAGCGCTATGGCTTAAGTTTGGCGGAAGCTCTGAGTGAAGTGGGCGGCTTTAATGAGCGTACGGCAGATGCCAATGGTGTATTTGTATTACGTAAACGTAACCTAGAACGCGATGGTGTCATTGCTGATGTTTATCAATTGCATGCTAAAAATATTGCTTCGCTAGTCCTTGCGGAACAATTTAAGCTAGAGCCTCAAGACATTGTCTATGTAACCAGTGCACCATTGGCACGTTGGAACAAGGTTATTAGTTTATTATTACCTTCGCTTTCAACCGTTGATGCCCTTCAAGATATAGAAAACCAGTAGTGAGTAAGATGTTTGATAGTGTATTAATGGTATGTGCTGGTAATATTTGCCGCAGCCCCACCGCAGAGTATGTATTAAAGAGCAAACTCGTAGACCAAAATATAACTGTGTCATCAGCAGGCTTAACAGCATTGGAAGGTAAGCCGGCAGACTCAATAGCGCAAGAGCTTACCCAAGCAAGAAATATTGACATGAGTGGTCACCAAGGCCGACAGCTGAGCGAATCTATCGTAGCTCAAAACAGCTTAATCTTGGTGATGGAGCAGCGTCACCTTGACGATGTATGCACGCGCCACCCGCAAGCTCGTGGAAAAACATTTTTGCTCGGTAAATGGATTGGTGATAAAGAAATTCCCGATCCGTACCGCCAATCGCGTGAAGCCTTTGAGCACGTATACGAGCTAATCGACAGCGCCTGCAGCGCTTGGCAAAAGTATTTATAAGGAACTGAGAGTATATGAACGCTCAGCCAAATATGATCACCTCGCAAAGAAACACAAAAGACGATTTACAAGAAATAGACCTGTTGGCACTCCTTGGTGCTTTAATTGACGCTAGATGGTTTATTATTTGTATTACAGCCGTATTTATGGCTCTTGGAGTAGCTATCGCTATTTTCAGTACGCCTATTTATCAAGCCACAGCAATGATCCAAGTGGAAGAAAGGGGGGGGGCAGTCCCAGGCTTTGACGATATGTCTGGCATGTTTGAGTCAACTTCGGCAGCTATTACTGAAATCGAACTACTCAAGTCTCGTAGTGTAATCGGTGAGGCGGTAGATCAACTCAACTTAGATACAGTCGTCGAACCTAAGCTTTTTCCAATTATTGGGGCGCGTAGCTATCGTCAGTTCGTTCCTCAACCTGAGCAAGCATTAGCTCATCCAAGCTTTGGGGCAGATAGCTACGCGTGGGGTGGTGAAAATGTCGAAGTGTACCGTTTTCGCGTTCCTCAAAGCGCAATTGGCACTAGTTTTACCTTAAGGGCTTTAGAGCAAAGTAAGTTTCAACTTTTAAACGCCAACGATCAAGAGGTACTTGCTGGTGAGGTCGGTGAAACAGTAAAAAAAGGTGGCTTTGAGCTTACATTAAAAACTTTAACAGCACGACCAGGTACAGAGTTTGCAATAATTAAACGTAACCGTTTACAAACTATCGTTGACTTGCAAGCAGCCATTGGTGCGTCTGAAAAAGGCAAGGATTCAGGGATTATAACTCTGAGCCTGCAACACAATATTCCAGCTCATGCAGAACAAGTGCTAGATAAAGTGGCTGCAATTTATGTGCGACGTAATGTAGAACGCAACAGTGCCGAGGCGCAAAAATCATTGGAATTTTTAGAGGTGCAGTTACCTGAAGTTAAACGTAACTTAGAGCGTGCAGAAAAAGCTTTTAATGAGTACCAAATTAAACAAGAATCAATCGATATTAGCTTAGAAACACAAGCCATTTTAGAGCAAATTGTAAAATTGGAAACAAAAATTCAAGAGCTAGAATTAAAGCGTTTGGAAATGGGGCGAAAGTTTAAACGAGAGCACCCGTCCTACCTTGGTTTAGTAGAGCAAATTGATACGGTAAAAAAACAGCGCAATCAACTTTCATCAGAAGTACAAGTGCTACCAGAGACCCAGCGCGATTTATTAAGGCTGAAGCGAGATGTAGAGGTTAATAATGAAATTTACACTTTACTACTGGCCAAAACTCAAGAGTTAGATATTGTTCGCGCTGGTACAGTAGGTAATGTACGTATTGTTGACTACGCTGAGGTGAATACCACTAAGCCAGTCAAACCGAAAAAAGCGTTAATTGTCGTGATGGCGACTATGTTAGGTGGCATGCTAGCAGTGGCGACTGTTTTGGTTCGTCGAGCGTTACATAAAGGTATTGAAGATCCAAATGAGATCGAAGCCATTGGCTTACCTGTTTACGCAAGTGTGCCGTACTCAGAATACCAAGTTAAGCTAACTGGTTTTGCCAAAGCCCGAAAAAATAAAACCGGCAAAGCAAAGTCTATTCTTGCAGTTGACAATCCTGCGGATCTTTCTATTGAGGCGCTACGCAGTTTAAGAACCAGTTTACATTTTGCCATGATGGAGGCAAAAAATAACATTATAGCTATTTCTGGTCCAAGCCCTGGCGTTGGAAAGTCTTTTATTTCAGTAAACTTAGCAACCGTGCTCGCCCAAAGTGGCAAGAAAGTACTTATTATCGATGCTGATATGCGTAAAGGTTATTTGCAAACTCAGTTTGGCATGAAGTGGGATAATGGCCTAAGTGATTATCTATCGGGTCGCTTAGGGTTAACCGAAGCCACCAAGCCTTCTCAGGTAGAAGGACTAGATGTAATCACGCGAGGCCAAATACCACCTAATCCATCTGAGTTATTAATGCATAGTAATTTCAGTAAGTTGGTAGAAGAAGTCAGTGCTAAATATGACTTAGTGATTATAGATACACCACCAATCTTAGCCGTAACCGACCCTGCAATCGTAAGCGCTCACGCAGGAAGCACGCTACTAGTGACACGTTTGGCCAAAACCATATCAGAGAACTTGAGCTAACCCGCAGTCGGTTTGAAAAAAATGGCATAGATGTAAAAGGCGTCGTATTTAATGGAGTTGTTAAAAAGGCTAGTAATGCTTATGGTTATTATGGCTATTACAACTATGAGTATAAGTCAGATAAAGCGTAGTCCTTAAGTTTTAACGAGAAAATAACAGTCCTTGTAATTTTAGCATAACCTTGAGTCCGCAAAATAAATGATATTTGAAGGTTGCTGTTATAGTGTTTCTTACAAGGTTTCATACCGTTCTAGCTTTGTTTGGTACATAACCAAGCTAGGGCGGTAATCAGCTCAACTAACTTTATTTTGCGAAAAATAAATTTCGTCGTAGCCGTGACTTGATGTTGCTATGTCATGGACCTAATGTAAAGCACTCCCAATAATATTGGGGCATGTAAAAGTATTAATTAAAATTTGCCGAATGAGATGTATATATGGATTTAAATAAAGCAAAAATAGGTGTGATTGGTTTAGGTTATGTAGGCTTGCCCCTTGCTGTAGAATTTGGAAAGCGATACCAAACACTAGGTTTTGACATTAATCACAACCGAGTGAATGAGTTAATGGTGGGCACCGACTCAACACTCGAAGTAAGCTCTGAAGAGTTAAAGGATGCTCCGCTCCTAAACTACTCTCATACAGTGGAAGACTTGAAAAGTTGCAACATTTATATTGTAACCGTTCCTACACCGATTGATAAGCACAAGCAACCAGATCTAACCCCTCTAATAAAAGCCAGTGAAATGTTAGGTAAAGTGGTCAAAAAAGGGGATGTTATTATATATGAATCAACAGTATACCCCGGTGCTACAGAAGAAGATTGTATCCCAGTGGTGGAGAGAGTATCAGGTTTAACATTTAATAAAGACTTTTTTGCAGGCTATTCACCTGAGCGAATCAATCCAGGAGATAAAGAGCATAGAGTAACAAATATATTAAAAGTAACAGCTGGTTCGACACCTGAAATTGCAGAGTATGTTGATGCTTTGTACAAGTCTATTATTACTGCGGGTACTCATAAAGCAAGCTCTATAAAGGTAGCCGAGGCTGCAAAAGTGATAGAAAACACACAGCGCGATGTTAATATCGCGCTGATAAATGAGCTATCAGTCATTTTTAATAAGTTGAATATTGATACATTAGAGGTATTAGAGGCCGCTGGGACTAAGTGGAACTTTTTGCCTTTCCGACCTGGGTTAGTAGGTGGCCATTGTATAGGTGTTGACCCTTATTATTTAACACATAAGGCCCAAAGTGTTGGTTATCATCCTGAGATGATCCTTGCTGGTCGTCGTCTTAATGATGGAATGGGTAAACATGTTGTTTCAGAGCTTGTAAAGAAAATGCTTAAAAAGCGTATTCAAGTTGAAGGTGCAAATGTACTAGTAATGGGGCTTACCTTCAAAGAAAATTGCCCTGATTTACGTAATACAAAAGTAGTTGATATTGTTAGAGAGCTCAAAGAATACAACATCAACGTAGATATTGTTGATCCTTGGTGTTCAAACGAAGAAGCTGAACATGAATATGGGCTAACACTAATGGCTGAACAAAAGTCTGATAGTTATGATGCGATCGTTCTAGCTGTAGGACATAACGAGTTTAAGGAAATGGGAGCTGAGAAAATTAGAGCGTTAGGAAAAGAGCTGCATGTGCTTTACGATTTAAAATATGTCTTACCCAAAGAAGCTGTAGACATGCGCCTCTAAATACTGCGGCAACAGGCTCTTGAATAGAACTAGAAGCTATTTAGAGCCTTACAAAGATAAATATTAGAAGGGCTCTCATGACTCGTTACGAACAAATCAAATTGGAACTTCAAGAATCACCTAAAACTTGGTTAATAACTGGTGTTGCAGGCTTTATCGGCTCAAACTTATTAGAGCATTTATTAAAGCTTAATCAAACAGTAGTGGGTCTAGATAACTTTGCAACTGGATATCAACATAACTTAGATGAAGTACGAAATATAGTAGATACAGAGCAGTGGCAGCGATTCACATTTATTGAGGGTGATATTCGTAATTATGAAGATTGTGAAGAAGTATTGGGTATAACAAGCATAGACTATGTTTTACACCAAGCGGCACTTGGCTCTGTTCCTCGCTCTATTGCAGATCCTCTGACTAGTAATGCAGCTAATATTACTGGCTTTTTGAATATGCTTCATGCTTCTAAAGAAGCTAAGGTCAAAAGCTTTACCTATGCAGCAAGTAGCTCTACGTATGGTGATCACCCAGCACTGCCTAAAATTGAAGAGAATATTGGTAATCCGCTTTCACCCTATGCTGTCACAAAGTATGTGAATGAGTTGTATGCCAGCGTTTTTGCAAAAACTTATAGTTTTAAGAGTATCGGCTTAAGATATTTTAATGTATTTGGCAAAAGGCAGGATCCAAATGGCGCCTATGCAGCAGTTATTCCAAAATGGACTGCAGCTATGATTAATGATGAAGATGTATTTATCAACGGTGATGGAGAAACCAGCCGCGATTTCAGCTTCATTGAGAATACTGTACAGATGAATATACTTGCAGCTACAGCGCCAGAAGAAGCAAAAGATGAAGTATATAATGTTGCTGTTGGAGATCGTACTACATTGAATGAGCTTCATCAGGCAATAAGATCCGCGTTGTCAGAAAATGGTGTTGTTACAGAGAAAGAACCAATTTATCGGGACTTTAGAGCTGGTGATGTGAGACATTCTCAAGCTGATGTAACTAAAGCTATTTCAAATTTGGGGTACAAACCTGAGTATAGAATTTTGGAAGGTATTAGCAAAGCAATGCCTTGGTATTGTGGATTTATGGAAAAGTAATTATGAAGAATTTTGCATTAATTGGTGCGGCAGGATATATCGCACCAAGGCACATGAAAGCAATAAAAGATACTGATAATAATTTAGTAGCAGCTCTGGATAAGAATGACTCCGTTGGTATTATCGATAGTTACTTTCCAAACGCTGACTTTTTTGTTGAATACGAAAGGTTTGATCGTCATATCGACTTGCTCAAAAGGCATGGTACTAGTTTAGATTATGTAGCAATAGCTTCACCAAACTATCTACATGACTCTCATATTCGATTTGCCCTTAGGCATGGGGCGCACGCTATTTGTGAAAAGCCGCTAGTATTAAACCCACATAATATTGATGCGTTAAAAGTTGTGGAAGAGGAAACCGGAAAAAAGGTTTTTAATATCCTTCAGTTGCGACTACACCCCAGTATCATAGCGTTAAAGCAGAGGGTAGAAAAAGCACTAGCTGATAACCCTGATACTATGTTTGATATCGACTTAACTTACCTAACTAGTCGTGGAAATTGGTACTTCACCTCTTGGAAAGGCGAAGATAGCAAGTCTGGTGGTATTGCTACTAATATCGGTGTGCACTTCTATGACATGTTGGGGTGGATTTTTGGAGATATCAAGCATAATGAGGTGCATTTAAAAGAGCCAAATGCATCAGCAGGATACATAGAGTTTGCACATGCCCGAGTGCGTTGGTTTTTATCTGTAGATTATGATTACATCCCGCAAGAGATAAAAGAGTCAGGTCAACGGACTTATCGGTCAATCACGGTAGATGGCCATGAGATAGAGTTTTCTGGCGGTTTTACTGATCTACATACAAAGAGTTATGAACATATCCTTACTGGCAGTGGATTCGGTTTAGAAGAAGCACGCAAGAGTATTGAGATCGTAAGCACTATTCGAAATCAGGATGTTGTGCGATCTGACTTTATGCACGAGCTAGTAAGAGGAAAGCAATAATGAACGTTCAAATTCACGAATCTGCGATCGTTGATGAAGGCGCTCAAATAGGTGCCGACAGTCGAGTTTGGCATTTTGTGCATGTTTGTAGCGGTGCCAAAATTGGCGAAAAATGTTCATTGGGTCAAAATGTATTTGTTGGCAACAAGGTAACTATCGGGAGCAATGTTAAAGTTCAAAATAATGTGTCCGTCTACGACAATGTGACGCTTGAGGACGATGTTTTTTGTGGCCCGAGCATGGTTTTTACCAACGTATACAATCCCAGATCATTTATCGAGCGTAAAACAGAATACAGAAATACCTTAGTCAAGAAAGGGGCAACGTTGGGAGCAAATTGCACGATTGTTTGTGGTACGACAATCGGTGAGTATGCCTTTGTTGGTGCGGGGGCTGTGGTGAATAAAAATGTTCCTGCATTTGCGCTTGTGGTTGGCGTGCCTGCTAAGCAAATTGGCTGGATTAGTAAGTATGGAGAACAACTTGATCTTCCATTAACAGGTGAAGCGCAGATTAGGTGTCAATTCACAGGTGACCTGTACCAGTTGCTAGATGGTATTGTCTCCATTATTGGCTAATATCAAGAGAAAATTATGCAATTCATAGATTTATCAGCTCAATATAACCATTTGAAAGACCGCATAGACCGTCGTATAAATGCGGTCTTACAACATGGTCAATATATTATGGGTCCGGAAGTCAGAGAGCTTGAGTCTCAACTTGCTAGTTATGTTGGTACTAAGCATGCTATTACGTGTGCAAATGGTACCGATGCACTAACACTGGCTTTAATGGCTCTGAATATCGGACCAGGAGATGCGGTGTTTTGCCCGACGTTTACGTTTTTTGCGACAGCAGAAGCAATCGCCTTTTCAGGCGCAACGCCTGTATTTGTCGATTCAGACGAAAGCACCTTTAACATATGTCCAAAAGACCTATCACGCCGTATTGAGAATGTAAAAGAGAGTGGTGAACTAAATCTCAAAGCTATTATTTCTGTAGATCTATTTGGGTTACCAGCAAATTACCCAGCTATTTCAGAATTGGCAAAGCTGCATGGTCTTGTAGTTATAGAAGATGCAGCTCAAGGCTTTGGCGGAGAAATTAATGGTAAGAAGGCTGGAAGTTTTGCTGATATCGCAACAACCAGCTTTTTTCCGGCAAAGCCTTTAGGGTGTTATGGCGATGGCGGCGCATTATTCACAGATAATGATGACTATGCCGAACTATTGAAGTCATTACGTGTTCATGGAAAAGGCACGGACAAATATGATAATGTCCGTATTGGAATGAACAGTCGCCTTGATACTATACAAGCTGCCGTATTATTAGAAAAGTTGGCTGAGTTCCCTAAAGAGCTTGAAAAGCGAAATAGAGTTGCAGCTCAGTATAATGAGCATTTATCAGGTCAAAATAACACCCCCAAGGTTCCTGAAGGATACTTGAGCTCTTGGGCACAGTACACGTTAGTCTCAGATGACAGAAATTCAGAGATTGAAAAGTACAAGGAGCTAGGTATTCCTACTGCAATCTACTATAGCAAATGTATGCATCAACAAACGGCATTCTTGGAGCTTGGCTATACAGATCTGGACTTTCCAGTCGCATCTAAATTAGCTAATAGTGTATTCAGTTTACCAATGCACCCATACCTAGATTTAAGCGTGATTTTAAATGGAAAAGTTTGACTTTGTAATAGCTGGCGCAGGCATAATTGGATTGACTGTTGCACGAGAATTGAAACGAAAGTCACCAGCCTCAAAAGTTGTAATTCTAGAAAAAGAGCCAAGTTTAGGCATTCATGCATCTGGGCGGAATAGCGGTGTTCTACATACTGGAATATATTACCCATCAGATACATTGAAGGCTAAGTTCTGTAAGAAAGGGGCTGATACTTTATTTCAGTTTGCACAGGAAAATAGCATTCCAGTGCGTAAAGATGGCAAAGTCGTCGTAGCTCGTTCTGCAGAAAATGCTAAAGGGCTAGAAAAGTTGATGGCGAATGCACAAGCTAGCGGTATCAGCGCTGAGCTAATGGATGAGCATCAAATAAAAGAAATTGAACCTTTTGCATTTGCTAAGTTTGGTGGTATTTACTGTAAAGAAACAGCGGTTATCAATAGTAAGGAAGTGCTTAAGGTACTTGAACGAGAACTATTGCAAAGCGGTGTGGAGTTTAAATTTAACACGACAGTCTTGGCAGCTGATGCATCCAACTCTACTGTTAAAACATCACAAGGTGTGCTTGCATACGGTCACTTTATTAATGCTGCAGGTTCTTTCTCTGATAATGTTGCAAAACTATTTGGCGTTGGTGCTGAGTATAAACTTATCCCGTTTAAAGGGCTGTATTACAAGCTCAAAGAGAAGCATGCACAAAAGGTACGTGGCAGTATATACCCAGTCCCTGATCCTGCGTTGCCATTTTTAGGAATACATTTCACTCGAGTAATTAGTGGTGATGTGTATGTTGGGCCAACAGCGATCCCTGCTTTAGGACGAGAAAATTATGGCTTAATTGAGGGGCTTAGTATTGGTGAATCGCTTTCGATTTTGGGAAATCTAGCTAAGTTATATATTGAAAATGTGCAAAACTTCAGAAATTTAGTTCATAAAGAATTACCGCACCTATTTGATTCTGGCTTTATCAGATCGGCCGCTTCACTGGTGGATGGGCTGGATCCGACTTGGATAGAAAAAACTCCGAAAGTTGGGATTAGACCTCAACTTATTAATGTTTCCAAAAACAAATTAGAAATGGACTTCCTTGTAGAGCAAGGAGACCGTTCAACACATGTATTGAATTCGATATCGCCAGCGTTTACAAGTTCATTTGCAGTTGCTGAGCATTTAGTTAAAGAAATAAATATTTAAATTTAGGAGAAGACATGGATATAGCAGGAAAGAAAGTACTTGTTATTGGTGGTGCTGGCTTCATCGGTAGCAATGTCGTAAGTGAGTTGTTGAAAACCGATGTAGGCGAAGTTGTAATTTATGACAATTTTGCTCGCGGTAAAAAAGCATACGTTGAGAAAGCGCTTGAAGACTCTCGTTGCTCTTTCTATCCAAATGGGGGAGATATTCGGGAAGTAGATCTATTGAATGATGCGATGCAAGGGGTGGACGCGGTTATTCACTTGGCAGCTATGTGGTTGTTGCATTGTAAGGATTTCCCACGTACTGCATTTGACGTCAATATTCAGGGAACATTTAATGTTCTGGAAGCGTGTGTAAAGAACAATATTAAGCGGTTAGTTTACTCTTCTTCTGCATCCGTATACGGAGATGCTTTAGAGGTGCCTATGACTGAAGAGCACAAGTTCAATAACCGTAACTTTTATGGCGCATCAAAAATCGCTGGAGAAGCTATGTGTCGTGCTACTTTTGACCGTTTCGGTCTTGATTATGTAGGACTGCGTTATATGAACGTATATGGCCCACATCAGGACCAGACTGCAGCTTACACCGGTGTTGTACCAATCATGCTAAATAAAATTGATGCGAATGAAGCACCTGTCATTAATGGTGACGGTTCTCAGGCGTATGACTTTATATCTGTACAGGATGTTGCACGTTGTAACGTTTTGGCATTGCAAGCAGATGTCACAGACGAATTCTATAACGTAGGTACAGGGGTTCAGACTAGTATTAAAGAATTGTGCGACTTGATCTTGGATCTAAAAGAGTCTGATCTTACCGTTGAATACAAACCTTACTCAGCAGAAGATGCGCGTCGTATGGTTCAGAACCGTATCGGTTGTCCAGAAAAAGCAAAGCGTGATTTAGGGTTTGAATACAAAGATGACCTAAGAACAGGTTTACAAAACTTGATTGCATGGCGTGAAGAAACAAAAGGTCAGTTTTAATGGAAAAAAGAAATATTGCAATTGCATTGCCAGTAACCGGTGAAGAAGAGTGGCAGGCCATTCGTGAATCAATCGAAACAGGTTGGATCACACAAGGCCCTAAAGTTCGTCAATTTGAAGAACAGTTTGCCTCGCGTCATAAGGTGGAGCGTGCTCTTGCCGTTACTTCCTGCACGACAGGTTTGCACCTCGCGTTAGCAGCGCTAGATATAGGCCCTGGAGATGAGGTAATTGTTCCTGCGTTTACTTGGGTTGCTACTGCAAATGTCGTCGTTCACTGTGGTGCAGAGCCCGTTTTTGTTGATGTTGATCCGGCAACTAACAACATAGATCCAACAAAAATAGCTGAAAAAGTAAGTGACAAGACCAAAGCCATTATTGCAGTCCATTTATTTGGCTTGTGTGCTGATATCGATGCTATCAAAGCTATTATACCTGATCACGTTAAAATCATTGAAGACGCTGCATGTGCTGCCGGAGCTGAATATAAAGGTATACCTGCAGGTGGTCTTGGTGATGCGGCTTCATTTTCATTTCATCCCCGCAAGTCAGTTACGACAGGTGAAGGTGGAATGGTGACAACCAATAACGTGGAGTATGCGGAAAAAATGGACCAAATGCGAAACCATGGTGCGGCTATTTCAGAAGAGCAGCGTCATAAAGGTCCAAAACCTTACATTCTGCCAGATTTTAATATGATTGGTTTCAACTATCGCATGACAGATCTGCAAGGCTCTGTTGGTCTGATCCAGCTACCAAAGCTGGACTCTTTTATTGAGGAGCGAGCTAGGTGGGCTCAATATTATCGCGATAAACTATCACACATTGAGTGGTTAAGGCTTCCGGCTGAACCTGCTGAAGGCCGTCATGGTTGGCAATCGTTTGTAACTTTTGTTGATGAAACTAAATCACCCATGCCTCGTAACGAGATTATGGAAGAGCTGCAACAAGCTGGGATTTCAACTCGCCCCGGTACTCACGCTCTTCATATGCTAACGGTATACAAGGAGCGTAACGGCTATCATGAGGATGATTATCCGGGCGCACGCGACTGTAATAATTGTACGATGGCGATCCCTCTGCATAACCGAATGGTAAAGGAAGACTACGAATACGTAGTTGCTAAGTTGATTGAGCTAAACCAACGCGTTAAACTTGCTTAATTTGTTGACTTGAAGTAAGTGCGGTAGTTTCTACCGCACTTTGGTTGTTTTTTATATAAAGGTTACGAGAATATGTGCGGTATAGCGGGTATGGTTGCAGCTAGGTTTGAACCTGTGTCGAATTTAGCAATAAAAAATATGACAGATTCAATCGTACATCGTGGGCCTGACGGTGAAGGAATTTGGGTAGAGGGAAATGTCGGTTTAGGTCATCGTCGTTTATCAATTCTTGACCTTTCAAGTGCTGGACACCAACCTATGATGTCGAGTGATACTCGATATATCATGTCTTACAACGGTGAAATATATAATTTTAGAGAGCTACGAGCCGATCTTGAAAGGTTAGGTTATACTTTTAGATCTCAAACGGACTCCGAAGTATTGCTAAATGCATTTCATGCCTGGGGAACTGATTGCTTACTGAAGTTCAATGGGATGTTTTCTGTCGCTATATGGGATCGAGTGGAAAAACAGCTATTTTTGGCCCGAGATCGCTATGGCGTTAAGCCTCTGTA
The DNA here is from genome assembly GCF_002744175.1 of Pseudoalteromonas piscicida. Classification (GTDB taxonomy): domain Bacteria; phylum Pseudomonadota; class Gammaproteobacteria; order Enterobacterales; family Alteromonadaceae; genus Pseudoalteromonas; species Pseudoalteromonas piscicida_B. The sequence goes on along the minus strand of NZ_NKHF01000004.1, from coordinate 42,761 downwards.
TTATTCACAGAATGGCAAAGGCTTTTTCTTTGGTTCTGAAATAAAAGCAATCCTAACGCACCCTGATGTAAAAGCGGAAATGAATAAAGAAGCGTTGGTTGAATATTTTACGTTTCAGAACTTTATCACTGAAAATACGCTTCATAAAAATATAAATATATTACCAGCTGGCCACTATTTATTTGTTAATGTAAATGCTGAAAAAGTGAGCGCACCAATTCAGTACTGGGATTATGATTTCCAAGAGCCTGAGCATGCACTGGGTGAACAAGAATATATCGAAGAGTTGGACAGGCTCATGGTTCAAGCTGTCAACCGTCAGTTGGTGAGTGATGTAGAAGTAGGCTCTTATTTGAGTGGAGGGATGGATTCAGGAACTCTAACTGCACTTGCCGCACGCCAATTACCATATATGAAAAGCTACACTGTTGGCTTTGATTTGAGTTCAGCATCAGGCATTGAAATGTCGTATGATGAGCGAGCTAAAGCAGAACATATGTCATATGCTTTTAAAACCGAGCATTATGAGATGGTTTTGAAAGCAGGAGACATGGAGCGCTGCATGTCTGATTTGGTCTGGCATTTGGAAGAGCCTCGTGTAGGGCAAAGTTACCCAAACTTTTATGCTGCGAAGCTAGCATCGAAATTTGGCAAAGTGGTATTGTCAGGAGCTGGAGGTGATGAGCTATTTGCAGGATACCCATGGCGCTATTACAGAGCTGTAGTGAATGACGACTTCGAACACTATATCGATAAATATTATAGTTTTTGGCAGCGTTTGATTAACAATCAAGACCAACAAAAAGTGTTTGCACCCATCAAAGGAGATATTCAAAATGTGTGGACACGAGACATAATGAGTAATGCGTTTAAGCATCATGCTAAGCACCTTACAAAGCCTGAAGACTATATCAACCACTCTTTATACTTTGAGGCTAAGACTTTTTTACATGGATTGTTTGTGGTCGAAGATAAATTGAGTATGGCGCATTCTTTAGAATCTCGCGTGCCATTTATGGATAACGACCTAGTTGATTTTGCAATGAAAGTTCCCGCTCGACTCAAGCTCGGGAATTTAGACAAAGTTGTTAATGTCGATGAAAATGAGATTCAAAAATTCTTTCAACGCACTAAAGATGGTAAGTTGTTACTTCGTAAAGCGATGGAAAAGTACATCCCAACTGAAGTAACCAAGAGAGAAAAACAGGGCTTCTCTTCGCCTGATGCCACTTGGTTTAAAGGTGAGAGTATTGATTATGTGAGGGATAAAATACTCTCTAAGAATGCAGCGATATATCAATATATGGATTACGATGAAGTATCTCGGCTTGTAAATCAACATTTATCTGGACAAAAGAATCGCAGACTATTGATTTGGTCCTTACTGAATGTTGAAGAGTGGTGTAATAAGTTTATATGAGCGAAGATAAAGATGTATTCAAAGAGAAAGCGCGCAGCATGCTTCAACAGCTAGATGACGTACAAGCTATTGAGTTGCTTGCTGGTGTTTTACAAATAGTTGATACGCTTCATTCACAAAAGCTCCAAAAATACAATAGATCCTTGCCATTGGCGGATCTATTTGTTGATCGCTGGGAGCGAGCTAAATGTCTTGATTTCGGCGAGGGAACAAGTATTTACAACAGCTGTTTGGTCTTAGGTGATGTAAAGGTTGGTTCAAATACTTGGATTGGACCTCAGGTTGTTTTAGATGGTAGCGGTGGTTTGTCAATAGGTTCTAACTGCTCCTTATCCGCTAATGTCCAGATATACACGCACGACAGTGTTGCATGGGCAACATCGGGTGGAACAGAAAGCTATATTTATGAAGAAACAATAATAGGCAATAACTGTTATATAGGTCCAAACGTGGTTATTGCGAAAGGTGTTTCTATAGGTGATGGTTGTGTGGTTGGTGCAAATAGTTTCGTTAATGATGACGTAAAGGAAAACACCAGAGTGGCAGGTAACCCAGCAAAGCCAATAGGTCGTTAATTTTATAAACGCAACTAAAATTACAGCTAAGCGGTAACCTTTTAGCTATGTATGCACAATTTTGATATATATAATTATATTGAGTTAGGAAAACTTCCATGAAATATTACTACCTGGGTTTTAATAGAGTTTATTTAAACCCTTGGACTGAACAGGTGCTAGCATGCTTTAATGCAGTGTCTGAGCTTATTAAGTGCGGGCCAGGTTTTAATTTGTCAATTGAGATATTAAAAGAAAATATAACTAATCAAGATATATTAATAGTTGACTCTCTTGTTTTAGAACACCAGAAATTTAAAAAGATGAAAAGGCCTTTTGGCAGTAGCTATTATGGCGGAGATATCTCTGAGTTCCCTGCACAACTAGAGAATATGATTGAAGTTTTTGATTCATTTAAAGGCAAGAAGATTTTTATCGGGAATTTGGATGTTTACGGTGCCTCCAATGAATTGGTTAAATACATACAAGAGAATAACATTCATGTTGTCTCATTTTCAGATAAAAATACAACACTCGATTATACAAAAGTAAATTTAAGTAACTCTGTGATTCCTTATGCCAACCCAACGAGTTGTTGGCATTATCTAGTTACATCTCGGCCGGATCTTGTTATATCTTTTCCCCATTTTATCGATGAGAACGAATTTATTATTGCATCTCTTAAGGAGAAAAGGTATTTTTGCGATATTCCTGGCGTCATGTACGAAGATCGCCGAGCAGCTGAGCGTTTATTAACTGCTCCAGACAAAATTAGATTAATGGGCTATAAAGCTAAGCGAATTTTGGACTTTTTGCCCAATAAACTTAATGGGAAACTTACCTTTCAGAAAGTGAAAATGTTAAACTTGACGTTTAGAATGCGTATATTTAATACAAAAGTAGTTTATACGTGCGGTAGTTTGTTTGACTTTCCAGTCAGGAAGTTTTTCGAAATCCCTTCACAATCTTCATTGCTTGTTTGTAAACCTTTTTTTGGTATGGAACACCTTGGCTTTAAAAAGGGTCTGACTCATTTAGAAACCAAAGACCTCGAGTCGCTTAAAAAAGGTGAGATTGACGAATCTATTCAGGAAATAGCGACCTCTGGAGCTAAACTAGTCTTTGAAAAACACTCTTCAAGTGCAAGGCAGAAGCAGCTTAGAGAGTGTCTCGATAGAATTGAGAAAGATGAATTCTTAGGCTCATGCTGGAAAAGCGGCTCGTATGAAGTTTAACTTTCTGCATAAAGTAAAATGGAACGCAGCAGGGCAGTTGCTGCATATGGTTTATGGCATTTTACTTATTACCCTGATAGTTAAGAGCTTCGGTACTGAAAGTTATGCTTACTATGTGTACTTTCAAACTATTTTAGCGTCCGCACTGCTAGTAGAGTTTGGGGTAACCAGTAGGATATTAAATTTAGATAAAAGTGTATTTAAGGAAAAAATTAATGACTACTTTAATGCATATTATTCAACTATAGTACTGCTCTTTATCATGTCAGTCGTATCTCTTTCATGCCACTTTTTACCGAGTGATAAGTTGAAAGAGGATTATACGTTTATATTTGTTATCTCGTTTCTTGTTGTTTTTAACTACGGAAGAAGCCTTTTTAGGGCTTTTTTACTGCGCTCTCATCGAGATGAAGAGTTTAATAAGCTATATATTTTTTTTGATGTTTTTAGGTTGCTTTCCTGTGCTGCTTTGATCTACTTTGAGGTAATCTCTAATATTTGGGAAATGTTATTACAGCTAGTTGTTATTACAGCTGTAGAATTGATATTGCTAGCTAAAGGTATTGATAAAAGTGTTTGGTCAATAAAGCCAAAAAGTATGTTGAGTTTTATAAAGTGTGCACGTGGAAATAGACTCTATTATTTTTATAGTCTACTGGCTGTTGCTGTATTTCAAATACCTTATTGGATTATTCCTATATTAGATTCGAATGAAGCGGTCGCGCTATATGCTATTGCCATTTTACCTGGATCATTGTTGGTAACTGCGTTTTATCCAATTACTAGCTCATTGCTTCCATTTCTAAGAGATTCAAACTCATCTTTGGTAGAATCTAAGAAGTTTCTTTATCTAATATTACTCACGCTTGTTTTGGCTAGTTGCTATAGCTTGTTCTTAGTTATAAACGACTTCGTTTTCAGACTTTGGCTAGGAGACGAGTTTGATAGCCGGGTAGTAGGTTTGAGCGATGGGCTATTTTTATTTGGTTTATTTTGTGTAGTCAAGTCATTGTATACTGTTTTCCTTCTATCTCTAGAGGGAATAAGGCAGGTTGTAGCAGCTCTTGCTGTATCGATCGTACTTTATTATACATTTTTCTACTTTGCTATTGAACCATCGCTTGAGGGTTTGAGTAATACACTGTTCTTATTGCCTTTAATGACCATTATGCTTCTAGTCTTATTCGGTAAGTTCCGTTTCTTTTATCAAAACAAAAATCATGTCTTACAGTTGTAGTTTGAGGGGAATATGGTCATATCAAAATTTAGTACTCACCATTTATTTACCCTAATCGTGTTTTTAGCCACCCTAAGATCGTTTTTACTAGGTGGGCTGTCCTTTTTGAGTCTGGGGGCGTTTGTTTTATGTGTAATGTTTGTTATCTTCAACATTAGGGTGATAAAAGTTGAAGGTAAACACCTGAATCTAATATCTTATTTCATCTTTTTGATATCCTTTGCCTTTATTGGGACGTTATATTACGGTATAGATATAGATGGGAAAAGGTTGATAGGGGTAGTTGTCGTTTGTGGTACTGTTATATTAACTCCCTTTTTATTAAAGTATTTTACATCAGATGTTTTTAAAACAGTGATTATTATTCATTTGGTGTTTTATTACTTCCAGCTTATTTTCTACTACTTTTTTGGTGTTTATTTAGACTTTCTGATCTTGAACGAAAACAGCTCAAGGAATCTTGGTGGTGTTTTTGTTGTTCCGTACATCGGCTTGCCTTTAATGAGAGCGTCAGGGCTTTTCTCCGAGCCAGGTACGTATTCAAATTTTATGTTTCTTTTATATGTTGCCCACACATTGACTGCTAAAGAATCAAAAGATCTGCTTCAAGGAAAGTGGTTGAGCCTATTAATTCTTTCTCTTATGACTACATTTAGCTCCTTTGGGTTGATCTTTGCTTGTTGCATAATTTTATCAAGGTTGCGTAATGTTACAAACTTAATACTGCCCATAACATTATTTGTGGTTGTTGTGTCCCCTTACTTTGTAGATAGATTTATTTCTAAGGAGAGTGGACGAGAAGACTCTGGTATTGAATTTCGTGTACTTTATTTGAAGGATACAATTAGTAATTTTGAGTCTGTACAGGGATGGATGGTTGGTAAGGGGGCAATGTCTGTTCCTACATTTTTTCAAGGAGGGGACGGATCAGATAACGACACTGGGCTGATTATTTATTTGTTGAGAGAATTTGGTCCCATCTTCTGCTTTTTTATTTTGCTTCCTATTATATTATCTCAGATACGGTACGGGTTATCTTTGCTTCTATGCATCAGTTTATTTGTAAAAATTGCACCCTTTAGTTTTTTTATTCCATTATTTTATGTGGTTACTTTGAGCAATTACGGAAAGAAGCCGAATAGATCAGAGCATATTAAAGAGGCTAATCAGCAATATGGATAGTAAGTATATACATTTGGTTCCTTCATTGAAAACCGGAGGTGCGGAGTGGATGTTATTTAAATTGACTTCTCAATCTCCATGCAAGCATGTGATTTATTACTTCGAGGATGGGCCTGTTGCCAATAAGTTACTAGATGCAGGCGTTGAATTTGTTAAAATCGACGGCCCTTTGGACTTCTTGCGCGTTGTTAGGAAAGAAAAGTCGGGTAGAGTAGTCATGGCATGGTTGTATAAAGCGTGTTTGATAGCAGCTTTCGTTAAGTTACTAATACCTAATACAAAGGTTATTTTTAATCATCGTAACTCGCTTGGTTCAGACAATACTCAAAAGTTTTTACGTAAAGTGACACTTCTGCTTTTGAAGCTCGCCTCGAAGTTTGTTGATGGTGTAATATTTAACTCTAACAGAGGCAAGGAAACATATAGCCTATATGGAATTAAGGCAAAAAATGAAATTGTCATTCAGAATGGGTTTGATTTGGAGTTGTTTAGGCCTTTATTTGACAGCAAATTAGTACTTAGGGAAAAGTACAATATTCAAAGGGATAAGGTAATTTATATTGTTTCAGCTCGTAACTCTCCAGAGAAGCAACTTGGTTTGATAATTGATAGCTTTTTAGAGTTTTCTGAAAGCCACAAAAATGCCCTGCTTCTAATTTGTGGTAGAGAAACAGAGAAGTTATCTCAAGAATATCATAGTGAAAACTTGATGATAATTGGTGAAGTTAGTGACGTTAGTCAGTTTTACCAAATGAGTGATTTTGGGATACTATATTCAGTTACAGAAGGGTTCCCGAATGTAGTTGGAGAGGCTATGGCTTGCGGTTTACCGTGTATTGTGTCGGATGTCGGTGATTGTTCAGAACTAGCCATGGGTTCGGGTTGGGTATGCGATGCTACATCTAGGGAAGATTTAAAGGTTGCTTTGAGTGAAAGTATTTCTCTAAGCCATGAAGACTATGTGCTACGCTCCGGAAAAGCAGTGGAGGTAATTAAAGGTAACTATAGTATCTCTGCGGTGTGCGATAGGTTTATGCAGTTTATGAAAGGTTAATATGAATACAAGTAAGATTGCTAGAATTTTGCCGACTCCTTTATTTGATATTTTAATATCAATTTTTAATAAGCTTCAGTATGTAACCCGAAGAGCTGGTCAGTATAAAAAGATTCGGAAAGAAAGGGCTAGCTTTGATTCTCTAGGAATAGAACAACTAAGAGAGATTCAAAACAACCGGTTTATTGAGTTTGTGAATTATGCGAAAACCAATTCACCATACTTTAAAAAGCAATTGCAAGGTATTGATGTTTCCTGTGTGGCGGACATTAAGTTGCTGCCAATGCTGGAAAAGACCACGCTTATTAACGAACTCTCAGAAATAGCAACAATAAAAGAATCTGAAGCAATCGTCTCTTATACTGGTGGTACTACTGGCGCCTCAATGAAAGTGCTGTATAAAAAATCCTGTATGCAGGAAAGGTTTGCTTATTTGGATAATTTCAGAGCACAGTTTGGTTATGAGTTGGGCGCTAAAGTTGCGTGGTTTAGTGGAAAAAATCTGTTATGTGATCGGGACGTCAGAAAAAGGCGCTTTTTTAAAGACGATTACATTAACAAAATTCGTTTCTTTTCGACTTTTCACATAACACCTGAGCACGCAAGGCATTACTTCAGGTCTCTAGAAGAGTTTCAACCTAAGTATCTAGTTGGTTTTCCTTCTAGCGTATTAAGGATTTGTAAGTATGCGGAGAGCCAAGGATTAAAGTATAAAGGAAAAGTTGAAGTTTTTTTCCCTACAGCCGAAATGGTGACCAAAGAACATAGGGAAGTGATAGGGAGAGTGCTGGGGTGTCGCCTAGTAGACCAATATGCTTCTTCTGAGGGAGCGCCATTCATATTTGAATGCAATGAAGGCAATTTACATATTGATATTACTTCAGGGGTATTTGAGGTTTTGGATGAGGAGGGTAATGATACTCAGCAAGGGGAACTGGTTGTAACTGCATTTGGCACTAAGGGGACTCCACTAATTCGCTATCGCGTAGGAGACCGTCTTACTCTCTCTGAACGCACCGAATGCCCTTGTGGTAATCATATGCCTTTAGCAGAAAATATTGGCGGTAGAAAGGATGACTTTATAGTCTCACCAACCTTAGGCGAAGTTAACCTAGGAAACATCAGTAATAGTACAAAAGCCGTTTCTGGCATTATCTGCTTTCAGATAGAGCAACGTGAATTGGACAAGATAACTGTGAGGGTTGTGCCATCTAGTGCGTTTGATGAGCAGCAACAGAACAAGTTTGTGTCAGCTCTTAGTGAAAGAATGGGTGAGAAAGTAGAGATCAATTTCGAACTCGTAAAAGAAATTCCCGTTGAAAAAAGCGGTAAGTTTAGAATTATCAAAAATATGTTAAAGGCGAGCTAATGTGTGGAATTGCTGGTATTTGGGAATGGAATCACCCTGCGAATATACAAGAGGAAGCAGTACGGCAAATGGGGAATGCTATTGTCCACAGAGGACCTGATGATGAAGGTGTTTGGGTTGATTCGGTTAGTGGTGTAGGTTTGGCCCATAGGCGGCTATCTATTGTCGATTTATCACAAGCTGGACATCAACCTATGTCATCACATTGTGGTAATTGGGTAATAGCATTTAACGGCGAGATATACAACCATAAAGACATAAAGTTAAAGCTGGAAGCTATTAGGAGTAGGCGATGGAATGGACACTCCGATACCGAAGTGCTTTTAGAAGCAATAGCGGAGCTTGGTATTGATGAAGCACTGCGTCTAGCCGTTGGTATGTTTGCTTTTGCCCTTTGGGATAAGCAGTCTCAAGAGCTATATATCGTTCGAGACAGAATTGGGGAAAAACCTCTTTACTACTTTGATCGTGAAGACAAATTCATTTTTGGCTCTGAGCTATCATGTATAGAAGCAGTTGTTGACCTAAATGAACTCAGTGTTAATCGTTTTTCTTTATCTCAATTGATACGCAAAGGTTTCATTTCAGCTCCTAATAGTATTTATACACAGGTCTATAAACTTAGCCCAGGTTCTTATATAAAAGTGAGTAAAGGGACGTCTCAGGAAGTCAAATATTGGCAAATTTCGGAACTGGTAGGCCATCAAAATAACGCTACCTATGAGGAAAATTTAGCCGAGTTGGAAGAACTTATCTCCCAGAGTATCGGTGGGCAAATGTTAGCAGATGTCTCTGTTGGCGCTTTTTTGTCTGGAGGAGTGGACTCTTCGACAGTTGTTGCTTTAATGCAGAAGCAAAGTAAAAAGCCAATAAAAACTTACTCCATAGGGTTTCGTGATGCTGCATTTAATGAAGCTGAGTTTGCAGCAAAAATTGCTCAAAACTTGGGGACAGAGCATGCCGAGCTTTATGTTTCACAAGAAGATTTGCTTGAAGCAGTTAGTGAAATACCAAATGTGTTTAGTGAGCCTTTTGGGGATTCGAGCCAGCTTCCGATGCTGTTGGTCGCTAAAATGGCTAAAGAACATGTCACTGTATGCTTATCTGGAGATGGCGGAGATGAGCTGTTTTCTGGGTATAGACGTTACGGGTTGACCCTTCAAGCTTGGCATAAACTAAATAAATTACCGCTTTCCGTTAGAAAGGCCGGAAAGGTATTTTTTAGAGCGATACCTACTAGGTTGCTGAATAGCTTCGGTTCATTGATGAATCAGCCTATGTTGGGGGATAAGCTGAAGAAAGCTGCTGAAATCATTGATATAGCGGATTTTTCGGAGTTCTATCGAAGCTATTTAATGGCAAGCTACAGGGGGGCTGATGATCTAGTTATTGGCGGAGACCAAGGGGATCACGACGTTTTTTCGAGTGGGGCGCTAAAAACTCAGATAAAGCACCAAGACCTTATGACCACTTATGACTTATTAGATTATCTGCCTGATGATATCCTATGCAAGGTTGATAGATGTGCGATGGGTGTTTCTTTGGAAGGGCGTATTCCGTTACTTGATCATCGCATAGTTGAACATGCCCTTAAGATGCCTCATGAGCAAAAAGTTAAGGGTAATGTGAGTAAGTCTCCTCTTCGTGATATTTTATATAAATACGTCCCACGGGACCTTATTGAACGACCGAAAAAGGGGTTTGCAGTTCCTTTAGCTGGTTGGTTGCGAAATGAACTTAAACCATGGGCAGAGTCACTGTTAGATTTGTCTGAGATCGAAGCAGAAGGTTTCTTCGACGCTGAGCTAGTTGAAACGTTGTGGTCAGAACATCAGTCAGGAGCAAGAAACTGGTCTGGCGTTCTTTGGAATGTTTTGATGTTTCAGCAATGGCTTGAATCGCGCAAAAAACATAAAGCTGGACTTTAAAAGGACTTGAAATGAAGGTAACGATCATCGGGGCTCTACCCAGTTCATTAGTGAACTTTAGAGGTGAATTGTTAAAAGCGCTCAAGAGCAAAGGTGCGTCAGTGACTGCTATGGCTAACGGCGCCACCGAAGGAGAAAGGGCGGGTGTACTCAACTACACTGATAAATATTTGGATTATCCTGTAGCCCGAAACGGGTTAAACCCGGCGAAGGATCTTCTAACACTAAAGAAATTGTATGCTTACTTTAATTCAGAGCAGCCAGATGTGGTCTTAGCATACACGATTAAACCTATTATATGGGGTGGATTAGCTGCACGCTTGTCCGGAGTCAAAGGTTTTTACGCGCTGGTAACTGGCTTGGGTTATGCCTTTCAGCCAGCTGGCTTTTCAAAGAAGATCTTAATTTTCATAGTTAGAACACTTTATAAAGTGGCTTTAAAAAGGGCTAAAGTCGTTATTTTTCAAAACCCTGATAACCTAGATGTATTTGTTAAACAAGGTATAGTTCCGAGATGTAAATGCCGTTTAGTTAATGGCTCAGGCGTTGATCTTGAGTATTTTAAGAAAACCCCTTTATCGGACAAACCCACATTTTTACTCATAGCTCGTCTTCTGGGCGATAAAGGAATTAGGGAGTATGCTCAAGCTGCAAAGCGAGTCAAGCTCCTTTACCCTGACGCTATTTTTAATTTGGTTGGTCCAGAAGATCCGTCCCCCGATGGGATTAAGATTGAAGAGGTTTTAAAATGGCATGAAGAAGGGATCATTACATATCATGGGGCTACGAAAGATGTCCGTCCATTTATCTCTGAATCAAATGTCTTTGTTCTGCCTTCTTATCATGAGGGACTGCCTAGAACCGTGCTAGAAGCAATGGCGATGGGGAGACCGATACTGACTACTGATGTACCCGGTTGTAGAGAAACCGTTGCAAATGGTCACAACGGTTGGAAAGTTGAAAAAGCCAATGTTCAACAATTATACGAAAAACTACTTTGGTTTATAGAAAACGTAGAACAATGGGAAACAATGGGGGAAAATAGTTATCAGTCGGCGAAAGATAAATTTGATGTGCATAAAGTCAATAGAGATATCGTTGAAATAATGGGTATGGCAAAATGAAGAGAGCATTTGATTTATTCGTTTCAGTAGTTGCTTTGACTGCTTTGTTTCCAGTTATAATTGTGGTTGCATTACTCATTAGGGTTAAACTTGGATCTCCTGTTCTGTTTATCCAAGAGCGGCCAGGGTTGGGGGGGCATACTTTTAAAATGCTAAAGTTCAGGACTATGCGTGATGACAGAGATAGTTCAGGAAACTTACTAACTGATGAGCAGCGTATGACACCTTTTGGTGCCTTTTTACGCTCCACTAGTTTGGATGAGCTTCCTGGGCTGTTTAATGTCATAACAGGAGATATGAGCTTAGTTGGACCAAGGCCATTACTGGTACAATACCTTCCGTTGTATAATAAAGAACAAGCTCGTCGTCATAATGTGCGTCCGGGTATAACTGGTTGGGCGCAAGTTAACGGTCGTAATGCCATTAGCTGGGAAGATAAATTTAGACTTGACGTATGGTATGTTGATAATCAGAGTTTTTGGTTAGATATAAAAATTTTGCTTCTTACAGTTAAAAAGGTTGTTGCAAGGGATGGAATTACAGGTCACGGTGAAGCGACTACAAAGTTTTTTGAGGGTAACGACAGGTGAGTATAAAAGCTGAATTAGGGAAGTTGCTATTTTATTTCGATAGGGGAAGAAAAACTTATTCATCTTATCTAGAAAATGGCTCGACCTATCTTTATGCGAGAATTTTGAAAGAAAATAATGAAAATATAGTGAATGTTTTATCTACTATATATTGTTATTGTCCAGAGGATTTGCAGGAGGATATCTTAGAGCTGACCTATCACATAGATATCTGGTCCTCCCATTGGTGGGCTTTAGAGAAAGATCTTAACCCCGGACCAAACGATGTATTTATTTTTCAGAATCCTGCTAGATATCCAAAATCTTCAGAAGATAATATAGTTAGTTACTACAGAGGGCTGGAGTGATGAGTAAAGTCAAAATATTATTTATGGGGCGAAAACCCGTAGCTGGAAAATCACTAGAGTGGTTAGCTTCTAGAGATGATGTTGAAGTGGTTGGTGTTATTACAGATTCACACTTGCCTAGTTCGATTTGTAAAAGGATTGCCGAAAAGCACAAAATTCCCTTGTTTAGCTTTACAGATGCATTGGAGCAAACTAATTCAGGTGAGTTAAAATTTGACCTTGGTTTGTCCATGCTATTCTGGAGAAAGTTGAAAGAAGGTTTGGTCCACTCGCCTGAGCTAAAAACAATTAATTTTCACCCTGCGCCGCTGCCTGAATATAAAGGTACTGCTGGTTATAATCTTGCAATTTTGGAGGGGCTGGATGAGTGGGCAATGACTGCGCATTATGTGGACGACGAAATTGATACAGGTGAAATAATTGAAGTCCAGAGCTTTCCTATTTGTAATGCTACAGAAACGGCACAGTCTTTAGAGAGTACGTCACAGGAGCAGCTATATACGTTGTTCGTAAGTGTAGTCGAGAAAGTGTTACAAAATAAGTGCATTTTACCCACCAGTCCGAACATTGGTGGTAGATATATTTCAAGAGCTGAAATGGAATCAATGAAAGAAATAAAAGACGGGGACGATATACCAAGGAAAATTCGGGCTTTTTGGTTTCCGCCATATGATGGTGCGTATGTAACGATTGGTAGTACAAAGTTTACACTAGTCGATGAGTGCATTTTAGCCAGCTTGGCAAGCTCTTCAGTAAGTAAGGTTTTCTAATGTTAAATACTCCTTTTTCTCCATGGCCTAGTTTTACTCAGCAAGAAGCTGATGCAGTTAGCCGTGTTGTATTATCAAATAAAGTAAATTATTGGACTGGTACTGAAGGCCGTGAATTTGAAAAAGAATTTGCAGCTTGGACTGGAAGTGAATATGCAGTTGCACTAGGTAACGGTACGCTTGCGCTTGATATTGCATTAAAAGCGTTAGGGGTGAGTGAAGGCGACGAAATAATTACAACTCCTAGAACATTTTTAGCATCAGCGAGTAGTATAGTAACTGCAGGTGCTAAGCCTGTTTTTGCTGATGTTGACTTAAATAGCCAAGCTATTACAGCAGAATCTATAAAAGCAGTGCTTACACCTAAAACTAAAGCTGTAATTGTTGTTCATTTAGCGGGTATGCCTGCAGAAATGGATGACATTATGGCTTTGAGCGCAGAACACGGCTTTTATGTTATTGAAGACTGTGCTCAAGCCCACGGTGCAAAATATAAAGGTAAATCTGTAGGCTCTATTGGTCATATTGGCGCTTGGAGCTTTTGCCAAGATAAAATAATGACTACTGGTGGTGAAGGTGGCATGGTGACTACTAACTCTAAAGAGTTATGGTCTAAAATGTGGAGTTATAAAGATCACGGTAAAAGTTATGATGCCATTTATAACCGTGAACACCCCCCTGGTTTTAGATGGCTACATGAGAGCTTTGGCACCAATTGGCGTATGACAGAAATGCAAGCTGCCATAGGCCGTATTCAATTAACCCGTATGCAAAATTGGACTTTAAAGCGCCAACAAAATGGTCAAGCTATTGATGAAGTAGCCAAACAGTTTGATGTGGTACGTACCGTTAAAATACCTGACTATATTGAACATGCAGAGTATAAACATTATATCTTTGTGCAGCCACAGTACTTAGCTGAAGGATGGAGCCGTGACCGCATTGTCGATGAAATGGTTAAACGCGGCGTACCCTGTTTTCAAGGAAGCTGCTCAGAGGTCTATTTAGAAAAGGCGTTTGATAATACACCATGGCGACCTAAGCAGCGTCTATCTAATGCTGTTGAACTAGGCGAAACGTCATTAATGTTATTGGTGCACCCCACACTCACAAAACAAGAAATGATTAAAACCACTACAGTACTAAGTGAAGTATTAGCTTTAGCGCAACTAAAGCGTTAGGCTCTGACCACTCGGGTAATGTTTTCAATGCACCCGTTTGGTCATTCTAAATTTGTGTTTATTGTTTTGAGCTCATTAATGCTGAGCTAAATTCGTTACAGGTTAGCTCAATCCACAAAGGTATCGTCAAAGCAATAGCCAACTTTCTACCAAAACCTTAGCAATTCTATACTCGGAAAAGGTAGATGTTTTTATTAATAATTTGGCTATAATGTAGACTCACCCGAGCTTACTAAAGACGTGGATATAAAAGGGATAAAAATGGAGACTTGGCTACAAGCACTTTTAAGTGCACCTCGCAGTAAAAAGCGGCTACTTACTTTATTGATTGATTCAATTTTTATTTTTTCAGCTTTTTGGTTAGCCCTTATTGTTAGACTTGACAGTCTCTCCCCTTTATTTAGCCGCCATAATTGGATGTTATTAGGAATTGTACTGCCGTTAAGTCTACTTGCTTTTGTCAGGCTAGGGCTATATCGAGCTGTACTGCGCTATGTTGGTGCCAATGCTGTAGGTGCTGTGGTGTTAGGTACATCAATTAGTACTATGGTGTTGGTGATTACCGCCTTTTTTACTCAAGTGAATATTCCTCGTACTATGCCAGTTATTTATGCTTGGCTCTTGGTGCTCTCGGTTGGCGGGGCACGTATTTTGGTACGGGCGTTAATAAGCCGTGTTACCTCTACCACTAAAACCCCTGTGGTTATTTATGGGGCAGGCGATGCGGGCCGACAGCTTGCCACAGCTTTAGCAACTGGACCAGATTATTTTGTTAGCGCTTATATTGATGACGATAAAACTAAGCATCACTCTATTATTCTTGGTAAAGTAGTGTTACCGTTTGAAGACATTTACAAGTTGATCGATAAAAAGCAAGTGAAAAAAGTATTGCTTGCCTTACCGAGTGTATCACGTGCCCGTCGTAAAGAAATTTTAACCAAATTAGAAAAGTTACCGTTAGAAGTGATGACGGTACCCGGAATGGCCGACGTGATTGATGGCCGCGCCAGCCAAAATGAAATAAAAGAAGTTGAAATCGAAGATTTATTGGGCCGGGATCCCGTCGCTCCCAAAGCTGAGTTAATGGCTGCTAATATTCATAATAAAGTGGTGATGGTCACGGGAGCAGGTGGCTCTATTGGCTCTGAGTTGTGTCGGCAAATTATCAAACATGGACCTGCTAAGTTAGTGCTGTTTGAGGTCTCTGAATTTGGCTTATACAGCATAGAGAAAGAACTGCTACAAACCTGTACCGAAAAAGGCTTGAATGTTGAGATTGTACCTATTATTGGCTCTGTTCAGCGTATTAACCGCATTGAAACCTGCATGAAGGCGTTTGGCGTACAAACAGTGTACCATGCCGCAGCTTACAAGCATGTGCCGCTGGTTGAGCTAAATGTGGTTGAAGGCGTGCGCAATAATGTGTTTGGTACTTATTATGCAGCTAAAGCGGCAATTAATTCTGGGGTAGAGACCTTTGTGCTTATTTCCACCGATAAAGCCGTGCGCCCCACCAATGTAATGGGGGCAACCAAGCGTATGGCTGAACTTGTACTGCAAGCCTTAGCTGAGAGCAAGTCTGTGTATAGACACACCCGTTTTTGTATGGTGCGCTTTGGTAACGTGTTGGGTTCAAGCGGCTCGGTTGTGCCCTTATTCCGTCGGCAAATTAAAGAAGGTGGTCCAATAACACTAACACACAATGATATCACTCGCTTTTTTATGACGATTCCAGAGGCTGCTCAGCTGGTGATTCAAGCAGGGGCGATGGGTCGTGGCGGCGATGTGTTTGTATTAGACATGGGCGAGTCGGTTAAAATTAAGGATTTAGCTACTAAAATGGTGCATTTATCAGGCCTTGAGGTCAAAAGCGGGTCGAACCCTCATGGCGATATTGAAATTAAATGCACGGGTTTACGCCCAGGTGAAAAGCTTTATGAAGAGCTGCTTATTGGGGATAACGTGGAGCAAACCTCACATGAGCGCATTATGACTGCTTCTGAGGTAAAGCTTTCTATTGGAGAGCTTGAAACGTTGATCGCAAAGTTTGACAAGGCTTGTCATGACTTTGAGCATGATGTCATTCGTACCCTGCTGTTAGAAGCACCATTAGCCTTTACACCTACGGATGGTATTGGCGATCTGGTTTGGAATGCTAAACAAGATCTCGATAGCTATACAGATGAAATTATAGATGAGCCAAAGGTAGTTAATCTAAGAAGTAACAAGTAAATTATTTTGTTCATTCACTGATCGCTCTATAATGGCGTTATAGAAAAAATAATACGCAGCTCTTTAGGCTGCAGCAATGGAATTGGTTTGCGCTTATGCTAAAAATAAAATATCTAGTTGTCTGTGGCACAGTGGCAACGGCTTTGCCTGCTTTGGCAAAAAACACAGTTGATGATTATAGCTCTCTTGCAGGTTTACTGGGGTATTTAATACCCCTAGCGCTGATACTTTGCAGCCTGGCACAGCTGATATAAGTTATAACAACCAATTAGACATACAGGGACAACAATATAAAGACGGACATAACTTTATTTTTTCAGCAGGGTTATATCCTGGCCTTGAAATTAGCGGAATGATAGCCTCAAGTACTATACATGATAACCTATTTACGCGTGCTGCTAAGGATGAAGAGCAAACTAGGGATCTCTCCTTTAATCTAAAATACGAACTTCCTTTTATCCCGAATGATTGGCTCACGCTGGCCATTGGTGCTAAAGATTTGGGAGGGGCCGCAAATAATTACGAAACCTACTATGCCGTGGGATCAAAAGAATGGCGCAACTTTAGGTTTTCGGCTGGTATAGCCGCAAGTGATCGAGCCTCCGGAATGATGGATGGTGCATTTGGTAGCGTAGAGTGGCAAGCATTGGACTGGTTTACCCTGCAGCTAGAGCACGATGCTGAAGCGTTTAGTGCTGGTGCAAGAGTGACTATCCCTAAAGCTTGGTTATATGATATAGGTGAGCTGACCTTAACCAGTAAGTTTTATTCTAATACCGAATATAGCGAAAAAGATACCTACTGGGGGCTCAGTTTTAGGTTGCCTCTTTATGAACCCACAAAAGCCCGTAAAGTAACAGCAGCACCGCAGCCTACAAGCCATCAAGCAGCAAGGTTGGTCAATGTAAAAGACCAAGATGGTGGCCAGAAGAATAACTCGCTTAGCGAATCAAATAAAGCATCTGGATTACCAGGTAGGGCTTTACAGGAGGCTAAGCTAAGCACTGAACCTAATGATAACTATGGCTTGCCAAAAGCATTGAATATAAGTGCGAGAGCATTAAAACATGCATTGCTGACAGACGGCTTTGAGGGGGTGAGCGTAGGGGTCAATAACAACGCTCATGTTGTAGTTAGTTTTGAAAACCATATTTTTAATCGTAACGATATTGATGCCCTTGGTTTAGTTATGGGGCGAATAACTGAATATCTCGACGACCCCCAAGCTCGATTTACTATTCAGCTTAAAAACCATGGCATGGCGATGTTGGCAATTTCTGGCGAAGTGAATAACTACAAGCAGTTCCTTCATCAAGGTATCACTCCTGATTTATCGATTAATCAAGGAGAAATGTCTGCAGTCGCAGGAGTTGCTTGGGTTGGGGAGATTAGTGCTAATAGCCCTTACTTTAAGCCAAGGTTTACGGTATTCCCAAGTTTAGCAACCAATATCGCTACTGAGTTAGGAGTATACGACTACTCACTAGCAGCTAAAGCTAATGTTACCGTGCCACTCTGGTATGGTGCAGGTGTTTCAGTTACCGCGCAAACAGAGGTTGATAAAACCGATGACTTTGAACTCGGTAAACCATTTGCCCGCTTCGCCAAACAAGATGGCTTGACTGAGGCAACTTTTTACCAAACCTTTGACTTGCCATTTGGGCTATATAATCAAACCCACATTGGCTTTTTCAAGAATTATAACGACTATTTGGGCTTCAAGAATACCACTGGTTGGTTGAGTGGTAACGGTCGCCATAAGATAGAAGCCAATTACGCTTATTTAGAATATGAAGACTATGATGGTTTTGAGCGTGATTACGGCACTGTATCATATCGCTATTTGTGGGCTGAAAAGGATCTTAGCTTTCATGTGACTGGGGGGGAGTTCTTTTACGGTGATAAAGGGGTAAAAGTAGAAACTCGTTTTTGGTTTGGAGATAGCTATATTGGAATCTATGCTCAGGACACAAATGTCCAAATTGCAGGTATTTCGATAAGTATTCCGCTTACTCCGCGTAAAGACATGGCACCAAGATGGTATGGGCAACTGAAAGGTCATGAATCGTGGCGTTATAGCATTGGTTCACGTATTGGAGAAAGCCATAATCGTTTGGCTGCTGCAAGAGCAGAAGAGTTAACCACTCAAGTGAATATGGAGCGTACATTTTTCAACCAAGGGCGTTTGTCTGGTGCTTATATTTATAATCACTTAGAAAGGTTACAAGCCGTTTACCATGAATACAAAAGCAACAAGTAGGACTTGGTTTTATTTTCTTTAGGAACAAAGTTGTAACTAAATTAGCAAAACACTTATTATTTTGTAAATTGCTGCCACTAAGAGGTTGTTTATTAAATACACTGGTAGTAATCTAGTAAAGAAATTAAGTGGACTGTTTGGCAGCGTATAGCATCTATGCTAAATTTTAGTGGCTTGGGAAATTTGCTAACTTCTGAGTAGCGTTAATTCGCAGGCCCTTTATCAGGGAAGAAAAGTCCCTGTAAGACAATAATTTATCAGTACGCGTGCATAAAACATGCTTAGCGTAAAATTTGTAACTGTGCATCTAGCACGTGATACTTTAAAGGAAACAAGGACTAATCATGATTGCGAACAAAAAATCTATCCTCGCATTGTCTATCGCTTCAGCGTTAATGCTATCTGGCTGTTTTAGCGATGATGATAACAATGTAGTAATAACTCCACCACCTGAACCGACTGACCCAGTAGTTGTTGCACCAGAAGTACCAGCAGAGCTGAGTTTTGTTGTAAACGGCGCCGTGATCAATGATGCAGACTCAAATGTTGTTGATGCAACGGTTAAGTTCTTAGAAAATGGTGCTCCGTCTACTAGCATCGTTAATGCCAATGGTGAGCAAGTCCAAGAGCTTCAAACTGGAGAAGAAGGCGGTTTTGTTATCACTCGTAAAGATGGCTCGAACACGGAAAGCGTGACAGCTGTTGTTTCAGCCGATGGTTTTGTAACTAAGTCATTCATCATCGATCTTGCAAACGCAGACGGCGTAAAAGTAGTTAACGTCGAGTTGGCGCTTCTTGAGATTGGTAAAGTGGGTATTGCAGCTGATACTGGAGAAGGTGCTGTTGCTAATGGCGATACTGGCGCTGAAATAGAGGCTTCTGCTACATCTGGCGACAACGCAGTTGCAACTGCTACACTTCCTCAAGGTACAGCCCTTAAAGACAAAAATGGTGAAGCTGTTGAAGGTGCAACCGCTACTCTAAGCGTTGTTGGTGTAGAAGCAGACTCTACTAGTAAAGGCCAAATCTTACCAGAAGGTCTAAACGCGAATGCCGACACGCAAGTTGATGTGCCTGTTTCTGTTGCTGATATCAACTTATTGGTTGGTAGCACGGCAGTTAAATCGTTCGAAAACGGTGAGTTGAATGTGACATTAGCAGCACCAGACTTAACAGGTGTAGATGCTGGTGACTTATCTGTAAGTTCATTTGATACAGACACTGGTAATTGGATGGCGGATGACTTTGCTGTTACTAAAAATGTAGACGGCACAGTAAGCTTTAACACTGATCACTTGACTTTCTTTGCTGTAACAAGAAAGCAAGCAATCTGTGCAAACCCAGTAGCGGCAAACATCACTGGTACTGTTCCAACAGGTGGTCTAGTATTTACAGCAGTTTCATCTGATGGGGCATTCTCTGCACCATTACCTCCGGGTACAGCAACAAGAGAGTTTATCTCAGCAGCTAATGCAAAGAGATACGGTATTGCAGCAGATGCAAGTGCACGTATTAAGGTACGTGACCGTGAGGGTGGTGTATGGTTTGAAACACAAAACGAAGTAGCGATTTGTGCCGAAGATCCAATTGCTATCACCCTAACAGCACCGTTTACACTTGTTGATAAACAATTAACGTTGAATGGTGTGTGTGCTAACGATCGTAATGTATCAGTTGACTTGAGCAACTCTACAGTTAAGTACAAGCGTGCTGGTAAAGGTGTACGTACTGCGCTAAAAGATGCGAATGGTAACTTCCAGTTGACCAACCTACGTGAAGGTGAAACGTATCAAGTATCTATCAACTT
Source organism: Pseudoalteromonas piscicida (assembly GCF_002744175.1). Lineage (GTDB taxonomy): Bacteria > Pseudomonadota > Gammaproteobacteria > Enterobacterales > Alteromonadaceae > Pseudoalteromonas > Pseudoalteromonas piscicida_B. The sequence goes on along the minus strand of NZ_NKHF01000004.1, from coordinate 22,471 downwards.
CCGTGGCGTTCCAGTAACAACTGCCAATACATTCGAACTTGATAGCGTCAATGCTGATGACTTAGCACGTACCTTTGAGGTAACCTGTCCGACAACTACAGGTTCAACAGGTACAACAGGCGGCAATTAATAGCTTACCTGTTTTAGTACATGTGAAAATGCCGACAATTTGTCGGCATTTTTTATGGGCGATGTAACTTCCTTAGATGGTAGACTTGATGGAACGGCTATGTTCATTAATTGGTGAACTAATAACAAAGCCTATAGGGGCTGAACTAACTATCTCAATTTGGGTTATCATATTTAACGGCTTCCAGAGGCTATTAAAAAGCGCTAAACTTACATTTCTTTAATTCAACTAAGACATTAATTTTGGTATGAAATCTCACTTAGGTCGTCGTGCATTCTCTGCAATGGAGCTTCATACTCTATTTAATGGCTACATCTACTCGGACGAAAAGCTAAAGCGTGAACAGCCTAAACACTGGCATTTCTGGTTGCCATTGATTTGCTATTATACTGGGGCTTATAGCGATGAAGTTGGCTCCTTAACCCTTGATGATATTTATCACAAACAGCATGTACATTTATTTCACTTTAAAACTCATGGAAAAATTCAATCGCGCTTTGTGCCTATACACCCCGCGTTATGGCAAGCTGGGTTAGAACCTTATATAAAGTTGGTACAACAACAAAAGCAGCAAAGATTAATGTTTGACCTACCAGCGAAAACGGGCCGTTATAGCGAAAAAGTCCGGATCTGGTTTTCTGGTGAGGGAGAACGACTTGGTTATCTACAAAAATGTGGTTTACCAAATGTTGATCAGCAAGGGTTGAAAACGGCAATTAGCAGTTTGCGCCTTAATTTTGAACAGCAAGTTAGGATTTCAGCCATCCAACATGGTAGTAAAGCAAGTTTTTTATATTTGATGGGATTAAAAGAGGATGGACAAGAGATAGCTATCCCTTCACTCAATTTATTGAAGCAAGTAACCTCACCGATTCGTGTTATTAACCCTAATGCAACTTGGCAGCGCTTTGTAGCGCGGGATTAAATTATAAAAGCTTTAATTAATCGCTTATAGTCAGTTTAGTGGTTGCTCCACCTCCGCCAGTCATCGGTGGAGCAAAATTATTTAAGAAGCAATACTTAGCTGTTGAAAGCGTTTGAGAAACTGACTGAACTCGTTGCCTAGTTGTTCGTCTCTAATTGTATATTCAACGATAGCTTTAAGATAACCTAACTTATCTCCACAGTCGTGTGAACAACCACTCATATGAAACGCCTCTACGGTTTCTTGTTCCATAAGCATATCTATGGCATCTGTTAGTTGGATTTCACCACCTGCGCCTATCGGCGTTTTTCTCAATAACGGCCAGATGTTTTTAGACAACACATAACGGCCAACAACAGCTAAATTTGAAGGGGCTTCTTCCACGGGGGGTTTTTCCACCATATGTTTTATAGGGCTACTTTCGCCTGGATTAAGTGCGACCCCATTGATGTCTGCAATGCCATATTTACATACGTCTCGTTCTGGTACTGGTTCTAACATGATCTGGCTCGCTTTGGTTTGATGAAAGCGCGTCAACATAGCAGCCAAGTTTTCATGATTTTGATCTGCTGTATATTCATCCAAGATTACATCCGGTAGTACCACCACAAAGTCATTGTCTCCCACAATCGGTTGAGCACATAAAACGGCGTGACCAAGCCCTTTTGCCTCGCCTTGACGTACATGCATAATGGTGACACCTTCTGGGCAAATCGAGCGAACTTCATCTAAAAGCTTACGTTTGACACGTTTTTCAAGTGAAGCTTCTAGCTCAAAGCTGGTATCAAAATGGTTTTCAATGGCATTTTTGGATGAATGAGTGACTAATACGATTTCTTTTATGCCGGCAGCTGCACATTCAGCCACTATATATTGAATCAACGGTTTATCTACCAATGGGAGCATTTCTTTGGGGATAGCTTTGGTCATTGGAAGCATGCGGGTGCCTAGGCCCGCAACAGGAATAACAGCTTTCATAAATAGTCCATATTTTGTGCATGTTCATGTTAGCGTGCCATAGTTAAGTGATAAATTAGTGACAATAGATCAGTGTGCAATTTCTACAATTGTATTTGGAAGTAAGCTTTCATACTTCGCTTTCAAGCTTTGTTTGGCATTATCATCACCATGAACCAGCTTGATATGTTTAGGCTTTTTCTTCATCTGGGTAACAAAGCGAACCAAGCCATCTTGATCTGCATGAGCTGAATAGCCACTGATTGTGTGAATTACGGCTTTGATATCAATACGCTTATCGTTAATTTCAACATAACCGCCTCTTGGCCCATAAGTCTGTATGGCTTTACCCAACGTACCTTGACTCTGATAACCGACAAAAATAACGTCGGCAGTGGGGTCTGGTAAAAACTGCTCGAGGTAATTGACTATTCTGCCGCCACTACACATACCACTGGCAGCAATCACAATAGCTGGCTTATTTCGTTTACTGAGGTAGTCTACAGTGGCAATATGAGTCGAATGTGAATCTATGGTGTAAACACTAGAAAAGTCTAACGGATGGCGCCCTTGGCGGAGCTTTTTTTTTGCTTCTTTATCCCACATTGCTTTGAAATCAATATAAAACTCCGTAAAGTTTGCGGCCATGGGAGAGTCAACAATAACCTCAATGTTCTGCCACATTTTATGGTTAGGTGCACTATGAATGATCTGCTCGAGCTCATACAGGAGTTCTTGAGTGCGGCCAATACTAAATGCAGGAATTAACACCACACCATTATCTACGGTTGCTTTTTCTATGACTTTTTTAAGTGTTTTTGTGCGGTGAGCTCGGCCTTGATGTAACTTATCACCGTAGGTGGATTCAATCACCAAGGTGTCAGCTCTATATGGTGCTTTTGGAGAGGGAAGTAATGGCGTGTAGGGGGCCCCTAAATCGCCAGAGAACACCACTCTTTGCCTGCCTTTCGCTTTACCAAGTTCAATTTCGATATAGGCAGAGCCTAGGATATGCCCGGCCCGTTGTAGCCTTGCTTTGACAGGGAGTGCATTGGAGTCGCAGGGAAGTGAAAACCACTGCTTGAAATCGACAGCCACAATCAGCTTTTCCAGTAATTTAAGACAGTTATCAATAAGGCGCTGCTCCCGTGTCACCCCAAGTTTTAGCGCATCTTCAATTACCATAGGCAATAATTTGGCGGTGGCAAGTGAGCAAAATATAGGGTGCTGAAACCCAGCTGCAAGGAGGTATGGGATACGGCCTACATGGTCAATATGGCAGTGGGTTACAATGAGTGCGCAAACGTTTTCAATATCAAACTCGATTGGTAGTGGTTGCTCTGATTCACTACCCTGAAATAAGCCACAATCGATAAGTACACTGTGTTGGTTTTTGATAATCAGCTCATGGCAAGAGCCAGTGACGCCAGTTGTTGCACCGTGATGGAGTATCTTGAAGTTCATAAAATCATCCTTTTTTATGTTGGGAATGTGATGGTGCGTTGAGGGACGATTGAGTTCAAGCATAAAAGATTGAAAAGCTGTAATAAAGTGTAATCTTAATTGGCTTACTGAAGCATAAAAAAGCCCCTTACGGGGCTTGAACAATCCACTGGAAGAGGATAGTTAGAAGCTTACGTTAATTTCATTAGAGCAAATATCACCGGCTTGACACACTTTATAGGTGTAGCTGGTGGCCTCTAAATCACGCTCGAAGTCTCTGTATTTGCCTGTATTGTTCACGGTTTCAAGCAATTGGCCATCGCGGTAAATAGAAACTTGCTCCGCGCTACTACCTTCCCATGAAAGCTCCACACGAATAAAGCCTAGGCGAGATTTATTGGCGCGAACCAGAGATAGCTCAACTTCGTCGGTGCTTACAATTACCGTTTGCATTGTAGTGTGGCTATTACCTTCGCTGTCAGTAACCGTGAGTTCTACACTGTACTCACCGGCTGCTGCAAACTCGTGAATAGGGCTTGCATCTGTGCTGATACCGCCATCACCAAAGTCCCACGCCCAGCTGACGATGTCGTCGTTAGGATCACGGCTTTCATCGGTAAAGGTCACTGTTAGGCCAGAAGCAACATAGCTAAAGCCAGCTTCAGGTGGTTGTGGCGTTGTTTCACCAAGACCGGTTAGGTTGAGTGTCCAGCTATTTAATGTACCAGTATCAATTCCTGCGTTATCTGAGACAGACAGCGTCCAATCACCAGTTGCTACTTCACCGTTAAATGCCGCAGAGTTGAAGGTTTGGTTAATGTTATCAGTTCCACCGCCTTGACGGTTATGCAGTGTTGCAACCGTACCAGCTGGAGAAGTTAGTGTTACAATCAAGTCACCAATATAGGTGTGAGTAATGTCTACCAATGTATTGCTATCAAACACAGTGACTTCGTCAGCAACAGTTACTACTGAAGTAATACCTGTGGCGTCGTTATCTGGGATCTCCACAGGTGTGGTGTTTTCATAGCTAAATTCACTTAGCCCTTGTGGAAGCACGTACAGGCCGACTTGCTCGTGATCTGCCAGTTCGCCAGAAGTTGCGTTAAGCGTTAGATTATATTCACCCCATTGCGTTGTGCTTGATGTTGGTACTGATAGGGTAACAGTATCACCCGGCATCGCTGTTGTAGCTGAAAGTGATGCACCTGCGATTGGTGAAGCCACTGATAGGTTGATTGAGCCCTGCCAGTCTGCCACTGACGTAAAGGTAAACTCATATGTTGCAGTATCACCAGCTGTGATCTCTTGATTACCAGGGCGAGCAGACACTCTAAAGCCAGGCTCAGGATCGGCATCAATAATGGCTTGGTTAACGTTCAAACGCTTACCAGATACGGTTTTATCCGTCAGATCTGCATTTACGTCACCGCTTTGCATCAGTAAGTTTTTCAGCTCAATAGCAGAAAGTGTTGGGTTAATTGATAAAACCAGCGCAGCAGCACCTGCTACATGTGGTGTTGCCATAGAGGTACCAGATAAACTCGAATATCCACCTCCAGGCACAGTTGACACAATAGCACTACCCGGTGCACCCATATCTACAGAAGTTAGGCCCCACTGCGAGAATGAAGACATCGCATCCGTGTGAGTCGTACTTGCGATAGAAAACACGCTGTCGTGCTCATAGCTTGAAGGGTAGTGAGGGTTTACATCGTTGTCCACAGCGCTGTTACCTGCTGCTGCAACAAACAAGATATCGGCATTTTCACTTGCCGTGATTGCATCTGAAAGTGCTTGGCTAAAGCCACCGCCACCCCAGCTGTTATTCGTTACGCGCACATTGTGGCCTGCATCTTTCAATGCAACCATATAGTCAATACACTTAATGGCGTCCGAAGTTGAACCAGAGCCTGACGCACTAAGGAATTTACAGCCTACAATAGATACTTCGTGGTTCACCCCAACAACACCTGCTGCGTTGTTACCTGACGCACCGATTGTACCAGAGACATGAGTACCGTGGCCTTGGTCATCCATTGGGTCACCGCTGTCTGTGATAGCGTTAATACCATGGATGTCATCGATATAGCCATTGCCATCGTTGTCTATGCCATCTCCTGCGATCTCACCTGGGTTAACCCATGCATTAGCGGCTAGATCTGGGTGTGTGTAGTCGACACCGGTATCGATAACGCCGACGATCACACTGCGTGAACCTACTGTGATATCCCATGCTTCAGGTGCATCGATGTCAGCATCAGCAGTTCCACCTGTCTGACCTGTATTATGCATACCCCAAAGCTCATCGAAACGGCTATCGTCTGGAATGCCAAGCGCTTTTACTTGGTAGTCAGGCTCTACATATTCTACTGCTGGGTGATTGGCAAGTTTCTCAATAGCTTGTTTTGCTTTCATGCCATCGAGTTTAAAGTTTGCTAGGCGACCTTGAAGCACATGGCGGTATTTATCGTCTACACCGTCGGCATTTAAGTCTGAAATCTTTGCTTTTACTAGGTTTCTCGCATTTGCACGAAGTGCAGCAGAAGTATTTTCTTTAAAGACAACCAAAATACTGTCATCTGCAGTCGCGGTGGTTGTTTCAATTTGAATTGCTGCTTGGGCTGTAAAAGCCAGTGTAGGAAGCAAAGCCAAAGACAATGCAGAAAGTTTTGATCTCATTTTTATAACCTTTTTAGTTTGTAGCACACTCGTATGTGCTGTTTTGAGTTGGTAATTTCTGGTAGTGGCTGTGGTCTTTTTGGCAACGTCTTAAAACCTAGACCTAGATATTTTTGGATGCAATGTAAAAAAAGGGTTAATTGTTAAAATCAGTCGTTTTTATGGAAAAGCTGCGTTTTTGAATAGATTATTTGGTTCTTTTTTGTGGGAGAGGTTGAGAGGAATGTGTGTGAACTTTACTCATACTTTTTTTGTGCTTAATGTGTTGTCTCGTAATTAGGTGTAAGAGTTTTTGTTTATCCCTATGAAAAATATAAGTTATTTTTTTCATAAAAACTTACGATTTATCTTAAGGTGTTCCCAACTTAGAGTTAACAGTGACAAAGCGTAATAAAATATATTATTTCATCATATTGGTAGGGTGAATTTGATATAGATTATGTTTTTCACTCAAATGTAACACTCTGGTAACTGGCTTAGGTGGAAACGGCTCTTATCTAAGAGTCACAACAGGATGTTGATTAAGTGGAAGGTAGCGTTTAGCTGAGTGTCGGCAACAACTCAACGCTAATACTGAACACTTAATTTTAAAATAATATAAAAAATCTCTAAGGAGAACAGTGTGAAGTTTTCAAAATCAATAGTGAGTTGCGCAATAGCGCTGGCACTCACACACTCAGTTGCAGTGCATGCAGAGGCAAAGTCTGGCAATAAACCGCTTTCTACTTCGGCACTTTCACAAGTTGGGCAAGTAAATGGAACAAGTAATCAGCTTAAGCTATCTCAAACGTCCTCGGGCCATGGCGATAACGAATTAATCTCAACACAACTTGGCACGTCGAATCTTACTGATGTCACTACGATTGGTAATGATAATACGACCACTGCTGAGCAGAGCGGTACGGGCAATGTCGCAATAATTACAACAACTGGCGACAATAACGAGCAGCTATATAGTCAAGATGGTGAGTCCAACGGAGCGTTAACTGAAGTCACCGGCGATCAAAACCATATTGATGTTCAGCAGTCAGGTGCTGGCTTACTGGGCATTAATAATGAGGCGATTAACGTCATTAATGGCGATCAAAACAGTATCACAGTTTCTCAAGGTTCTGGTGGTCAGTGGTTTTATAACTTAGACATGCAAGGCAGTCAAAACGAAGTTTCTGCGACACAAGATGGCACCTGGAATGAGGCAACACTTGAGTCTGTTCAAGGGGATATGAACCATGTCGTTTTAGAACAAGCTGGTTTGTACAATCAATACAAGGTTGTTGACTTGCAAGGTAGCGATAATGAGCTTGAGTCTAGTCAAAGTGGTGACTTTAACGCTATCACCATTGAAACGATTACCGGCGATCACAACCAGATTGAAATAGAACAGTCTGAAGGTGAAAGTAATACTGTTAATGTATTTGAAATTACAGGTAATGATAACGAGCTTAGCGTAGATCAAGAAGGCTCAACCAACGTCTTTAAGTCTGACGTCCTTGTTGGTAATGAGAACGAAGTTCGCACGGAGCAGCGTGGTGATGAAAACGTTGTGCTTGCGGATGCTGTTGGTGACAACAATGAACTTACTACTATGCAAATTGGTAATGGTAATGATACCTACCATGGTGTTGCTGGCGATAACAATGAATTTTCAGCAACACAAGTTGGTAATGCCAATATTGCCCATTTAGCTAGTTTTAATGGTAGCGACAACGATGTGGATATTGCTCAATCTGGCAATGAGAATATAGCCGTTGTTCAATCATCTTATCCAACCGTTAGCTTAGCAAGTGATGGCAACGCGGTAGACATTGCACAAGATGGCAATGGCAATGGTGTTGCTGTCACGATGAGCAGTGTGTTTGAAAGCAGCGCTAACCAAGTAGACATTGCCCAATCGGGTGAGTTCAATGCGATTGACCTAATGATTGAAGGTAGCCGCAATATGCTCGACATCACGCAAACGGGTGATAATAACTTTGTTATGGGTATGGGTTCTGAAGCCTTTGTTATTAATGGTGATGATAATGCCTTCACCGTAAGCCAAATTGGTAATGGCAATATTGTAGAAGGTGGTATTAGCGGTAGCGGTCAAAACATTACGGTCACACAAGTGGGTGACAATAATGTAGCAACGATCACCCAACAGTGATCCGCTTTACCAACGCACATGGGTAATACCAAGGGACTTAATTTTAGTCCCTTGGCTTTTCAAAGGACGACAATATCGTATACCTCACGTAACGAGTAAAACAATAATGATAAGAACACTACTCCTGAGCATTTTGTTTATCGCGACGATCTCTCCAAGTGCGCAAGAAGAAGTTGAAATTGATGGTTTAGTAATTGATCAAAGCATTAGCCGATTTGGACATCAGTTTTATTTCCAGTTTTCTCAGCTTTGGCGCGATGTGCCAAATACAGCAGGTATCAACATCACCGTAAAAGAAACCGTTTTGCCAAGAGCGGGCACACGCTTAGAGGTGCTGATGAATAGCCGAGCAGTATACGCAACGGCAATGGGACGGCGAGGCGGCTCGATAGATGAACGGGTAGAAACTGCCATTTTTACTATCATGGATGCAATGGCCAGAGCGCAATATCAACAAAATGGCTCAGAAGATTTAGCCGCAAGTGGGTGGTAACATGACAATAATAAAAACAATCGCTGCATGTAGTGCAGCAATATTCCTAATAACTAACAATGTGTTTGCTACTGAATTAGTATACAAGCCCATCAACCCAGCCTTTGGTGGCAATCCTTTAAATGCCAACATGCTGTTGAGCAAGGCACAATCACAAAATAAACATCGCGCGCCGATTGTCGAGAAAACCTATGACGAGAAGTTTCAGGAATCGCTCGAGCGCACCTATTTGAATCGTTTGGTTAGAGAAATCACCGACGTTGCCTTTGGTGACGATATTAAAGATAGTATTTTTGATCAGGACGCTACGTTCATGAGTGGAGATTATCAAATTCAGGTGATCACCAGCACTCCCGATACTATCACGGTGCGGATCACCAATATCTCATCCGGTGAAGAAACCATTCTTGAAGTGCCAAGGTTTTCTGGCTCACCAGACGGGGTATTTTAAATGTCTCGTATTCTTTTTGTTATGGCAGTTGTATTGCTTGGTGGCTGCACCAGTATGTCTCGAGTACTTCCCCCTGAGCAGAGTATTGCGGTAGAGCTGAGTGAAACCGAAACCTTTGCCCAGCTCAAAGCCCTCCCAAAACCTAGGGGCCGAATTCCTGTTTCTGTCTATTCTTTTCGCGATCAAACTGGGCAATATAAACCGCAAGATAATGTGAGCTCGTTCTCAACAGCGGTTACTCAGGGAGCCAATTCGATTTTAATGCAGGCTTTACATGAAACGGATTGGTTTATTCCCGTCGAGCGAGAAGGGCTACAAAATCTGCTTACCGAGCGTAAGATTATCCGTGCGGCCAATGATGATCAAGATGCGGCATTACCGCCGCTTATGACTGCCAAAATTATTTTAGAGGGCGGGATCATCAGCTATGACTCTAATATTCGCACCGGTGGATTAGGTATGGAGTACTTTGGTATTGGCGCCTCTGAGCTCTATCGAGAAGATATTATCTCTATTTACATGCGCGCGGTGGATGTGCGAACAGGTCAGGTATTACTTTCCGTTGCCAGCAGTAAAAAAGTACTGTCGATGGAAGTGCGTGCTGGGTTTTTCCGTTATGTTAGTTATAAGCGACTCGCTGAAGCTGAAGGCGGATTTAGTGACAATGAACCAATGCATATTTGCGTAACGCAAGCCATCGAAAAAGCACTTACGCTAATGGTAGAGCAGGGAATTGATAAAGGGATTTGGTCAGCCGCAACGGCATCTTAAGTGTGGTTGGCTATCTGAGTGCGGTACTATCAAGTAACCAAATGGCAAATTGCCGAGGCTTACACCTCGGCAATGTTATTACTCTGCAAATGCATCTTGCAGTGGTGGCACAACTTGCTTCTTACGGCTAAGTACGCCATCTAACCATACTTGGCTTGCTTCTGGTTTTGCATCGTATGCTTTAGCAATAATAGCTTCGTCATCTGAGGCAATTAGCATTTGTGAACCTTCTTTCATGATATCGGTAAGAAGTAGCATAACGCTGTGACGGTTGCCTTCTTCTTTTAGCTTCGCGATATCTGCGTGTAGCTCGTCTTTGATTTTGTCGAACACCGCAAGGTCAACCACTTCAAGTTGACCAATACCAACTAGGTTGCCATTCATATTGAAGTCTTTAAAGTCACGCATGACCAAATCGCGAATTGGCGTGCCGTCAACAGCTGACTTCACTTTGAACATTTCCATGCCTAATGCTTTTGCATCGTCAACGCCTGCGATTTCTGCCAGTGCTTCAACACATTTGATGTCTGCCGTGGTACAGGTTGGTGATTTGAAGATCACAGTGTCACTAAGGATTGCACACATCATAATCCCCGCGATGTTTGCTGGAATTTCTACGCCGTAGAAGTCGTACATCATTTTGATAATAGTGTTACTACAACCTACAGGACGGATCCAACACTCTAGCGGTGTAGAAGTTGTTAAATCACCTAGTTTGTGGTGGTCAACTACACCAACAACCGTTGCTTTGTCGATGTCATCTGGGGCTTGTGTCTTTTCTGTGTGGTCAACGATATAAACGTCTTCACCCGCATAGCTCATTTTTAGTTCTGGCGCTTCAAAGCCAAAACGGTCAAGGATAAACTGTGTTTCAGGCGATACTTCACCTAAACGTGTTGGGATTGCTTCTTCACCAATTTGGTTTTTTAAATAAGCAAGTGCGATTGCACCGCAGATTGAATCTGAATCAGGGATCTTGTGACCCACTACATACATTGCCATTGACGGAACTCCTTAAAATTTTGCCCACATTCTAGCAAAATAACTTGCCATTTAAATAGTGTAAATGCGCAATTTGGCGTAGATGAGGGCGTAAAATTGCAAGGTAGACAGCCGGTGTTTAAAGATTATTGATGCGCATGAAATAATCGCTTGGGGTAAGGCATATCAACGTGTATTAATGTCGTTGGGTATTATACACTAATAGCTCAAGTTAGGAGATGAGTATGATCCAAATGAGCCGCAAGGCATGGAATAATGTGGTGATATTTTCCATGTTATTAATGATTTTCTTTCTCAATGGTCTCCATTATAAATTGAACCCAGATGATGACGCTGCTGGTATACAGGCGGTGCTACCAGAGCAAAGCTTTGTACTAACCATCGCTTTTCCTGGGTATAAAGTTGAACGCATTGGCACAAGCTGGCGTATAGCATTACCGCCTGAGGAAGAAAAAGATTTCTCTGAAGCCGCGCTAAAAGCTTTGGTAGCAAAGTGGCAAAGTGCTCAGTTATTGGTTATTGATAAACCCGAGCAAATGGGGCAAGCATTGAGTGCTGCTCAGCTTTGGCTGGCAACTCAAGAGTTACCTTTGAGCTATCAACTGTACCAAAGCGAGAGTGACTTTTATTTGTTCGATAAACAAAAGCAGCGCTGGTTTGCGCTGACGCTCGAACAAGCCAAAGCGTTATTTTCACCCATTGAATTTTGATACAAATAAGAGATTAAGTGCGTGATGCCTGAATTACCAGAAGTCGAAGTAAGCCGGTTAGGCATTCAACCTTATTTAGAGCAACAAGTGATTGCCACAGTAAAAGTGCACAATAGCAAGCTGAGATGGCCCGTACCTGCTGATGTGAAACTGCTCGAAGGAGAAAAGGTGACGGCAGTAAAGCGACGCGCCAAATACCTGCTGATTGAATCAACTCACGGTACGGCAATTCTGCATTTAGGTATGTCCGGCAATTTACGAGTCGTAGATGCTCAAGCGCCTCTAAAAAAGCACGATCATGTAGAGATCATCTTAGCTACAGGTAAATCATTACGATTAAATGATCCTCGTCGCTTTGGAGCATTTTTATGGCAGCGCGCTGGTGAGCAACATACCGTGCTGGCAAAGCTTGGTCCAGAGCCTCTAACTGCGCTATTTACCGCTGAGCACTTGTTTGAAATGAGTCGAGGAAAGAAGCAAGCGGTAAAACAATTTATCATGGATAACAATGTAGTGGTTGGCGTGGGTAACATTTACGCCAATGAGTCTCTATTTAAAGCAGGGATCCACCCCAAAAAAGAAGCCGGTAAAATCTCGCTTAAGCGCTATCAACTTCTAACACCGATCATCAAAGAGACCCTCAGCGCTGCCATAAAGCAAGGTGGAACGACCCTAAAAGATTTTTCTCAAAGCGATGGTAAACCGGGTTACTTTGCCCAAGAATTGTTAGTGTATGGCCGTAAAGGGGAAGCGTGCGTAACTTGTGAAACACCGTTAAAAGAAATTCGCTTGGGGCAGCGTAGTACAGTTTATTGTGCCAAATGTCAGCGATAACCTTTATGCCTCGACTGACTAGCTTCCAGCCGTTTTGAAATCAATCTTGACTTGGTTTTCTTGCAGTGTAGCTGTGCATGGCGGATAGCTTCGCGTCGTTTTGTAAACTCGGTCGAAAATATGGATTTCAACGCCTGAGTGCAGGGCTTTATTCGCAGACAGCCTAGTGTTTTCCAATAAGGCATTTAGGTCATGATCAAGCTGATAAAGCTGCTTTTCTAGCTGCTCAGCTTGTTGGCAATAATGCATTTGTGTTGCGCCTATTTTCGTTTTAAGCGCCTGTTTTTTAGCGGTGTCTTTAACTAATTCCGCTTTTTCTATGGCCTGTTGAAGTTGATCTAACGACTCGTTTGTTGTTGCCACTTCTTTGAATAAGGTGTCTGTTTCTTCGGTGATTTTTAACCCTTTGCGCGCCAAGTAGACCATCATCTTTGCACCGGATTCACTGCCGATCTCTCCGGCAACCACCATTTGTGCATCTATGATTGAGCCGCCTATGAGTTTGCCATTAGGGTGATCTCCCGTGCCTACTTGGATCAGCTTCTCTGCTTTAATATCACAGTGATTACTTTGCTTGTTAATCAGCACATTCTCACCTTCAAGGTAAGTGTATTGACCATGGGCTATTTCAACATTGCCTTTGGCGATAAGTTTGCACGTTAGGCCCTGCTCGTTATTTTGATGATCTACATGACCAATCACACCACCTTTGACCTCGATACTACCACCAGCGATCAACTCACCAGACTCTACCGTGCCAAGGACGGTGATGTCTCCTTGCGCGGTAACATGCATACCAGGTTCAACATTGTGAGTAACCACAACGCTGCCATTAAAATCGACGTGGCCGCTTTTTACTGTGACATCTGCAATGGTAAAAACATCATCCACGCGCATACCATTCGCAATGTCTGACGGACAACCAGCAATGACGGCGATAAGCTCAAGTGGATTTTGCGGGTTTATCTCAGTGCCTTCTCCAGCCATAAGTTGAAACGAGTCGCCGGGTTTAGCTTCAATAGTTTCTCCTGTGACGGTAAACCCTTCTTTACCTGGTGTGGCTGGTTTTTGTGTAACGAGTAAATCGCCAGGGGCGACGCTGGCAAGCTTACCAAAGTCACGCATATCAACCGTGCCATCTTCACGCATTTTGGGTTGTTTTAGTCGCTCTTTTAATGTTTGCACATGAGCGAGCAGCTTAGCCGGTTGGCCATCTTGTGGTGGCCGCCCCTGTGCAATTACGCCAGACGCTTCTTCGCCGGGGGAAAGCTCAAACTGTTTACTGAGAATCTTTTCAAGGTAGGCTTGTTTATAGCCGCGACTAACACCTGCTTTGATGATGACTTTTTTGGCATCTTCTAGGGTAATCGTTTTACCACCTTGTGCCGTTTTTAACTGGGCAACGGCCTGCATTTTATCGTCGCTCAGTGTGACGCTAAACTCGGCATCATGTTGTTTCGCAACCACCAACTGGCTTTCTGGAAACTCACTTTTGAAATAGGCATCGATGGATTCATGGTCAACTTCGCAAGCGGCAAATTTCGACTTCTCAAGCGCTTCAACAATAAAGGCAGCACTAGGCGGTGAAACCGATTTCACATCCATCAAAATATTGCCGTTATGCGCGAGTTTGAACACGATGACTGCCTCGTTGAAACTGTACCCTATATTCTCAGCTTGCTAAATAAACGTTAAATGGTCAAGTGCTTAGGGCTAATTTCTTAGATAATAGTGCACTCAGCTTAAAAACGCGGAGAAATTGCGGTTTTCTAGTACTTTTGACTGATCAATAAATACGTATAATCAAAATGAAACTGGCTGATTCCGCGCCGCTTGCAGCAAAATTTTAATCGCTTCAGGAACCACTTTTTTATGTGTCGATATGGCATAAAAATACTCATATATATCAGGAAGATCTTGATACTGTTGTAGTACTCCTTGGGCAATTTCGTCTTTCACTACAACGGCGGGTAAAACGGCAATGGCGCCGCTGTCTCGGGCGAGTAATCGCATCATTGCCATATCGTCCACTTCAGCCAGTATATTTGGAAAATATTGGTATTGTGCACATAGTGCATTAAATGCAGTTCGCAGATCTGAGTTGGCAGGCGGCAAAATCCAGCGAGTTTGCTCAAACCCCTGAGGGAATGGTGTAGTTGGTTTGAGATGCGGCGGTCCAATAATTGCCAATGGCTGTTTAGCGACCTCTTGGCATTGCCAGTAAGGATCTGAGGTATCTAGGTTGACGGTACGATTGGTCAAGACCAGATCCAACTCGTGATTGGTCAGCCCATTTAACAGCTCAGAAATACTGCCCGACTTTAACGTAAACTGCACATCACTACGTTGCATTAGTGGGCTGATAAAGGCTTCCACAAAGTTACGCGAAAGTGTGGTTAGTACACCAATGGTGACATGAGTAGTCGATTGCACACCTCGGCTTAACAAAGCTTCAAGCTCTTGCCCTGTGGTAAAAATATCATCGGCATAACTCAGTACTTTTTTCCCCTGATCGGTAAGCATTAAGCTGCGACCAACACGTTCAAACAACGACACCCCCACATTATGTTCAAGCTGCTTAATCTGTGCAGAGAGCGCAGACTGGGAGACGTGCAAAGTTTTGGCTACTTGAGTAAGGTTGCCAACCTTGGCAACTTGCCAAAAATAATACAAGTGATGATAGTTGAGTCGACTCATCTTAATACATAATAAAAACAGAACGAATAGTTAAATTATATCTATTTTTCTTAATTTAAAAAGGTTGAAATAATACCGGTATCTTAGGTCTAGAAAAGAAGCTTAGAGAGTGATTACTAACGTTTTGGTTGTTTTACTGCTGCTACACTTTTTGACTGCCGCGTCCTTTATGGGCAAATCCACTCGTACTAATACGAGCCTGCTGCGCGCGACAAATGTTTTTGCACTCGGAGTGGCTGCGTGTGTTATCGCGGCCTGGGGCTTGTGGGCGACGGCAAAGCTTACTGCGAGCACATGGTTTGAAATGAACTTTTTACGGCTTAGTGTCGTGTCTTTGATTAGCTTTATGAGCTTTATATTGCTGCGCTACTCTATTCATTATCTTGCCGGTGAAAAGCACCGAAACCGCTATTTTCGCTATCTGTTGATCACATTGTTGAGTGTCACTGTGGTGGTACTAAGCAACCACCTCGCGTTGTTTTGGTTAGCTTGGGTGGGTATAAGCTTGAGCCTACACCGTCTTTTATTGTTTTATCCCAACCGTCCTAGAGCTGCATTAGCTGCACATAAAAAGTTTATTCTTGCGCGGCTCGCTGAAAGCGCGTTACTTGGTGCTTTTATTTGCCTTTACTTAAGCACCGGTATGCTGCAACTCAGCGACATCAGCGCATATTACAGCGCGCACACCGGAGCGCTCAGTACCTTAGAGCAAGTTGCGGCTTGTCTTCTCGCCCTTGTAGCCTTGATTAAGTGTGCTCAACTGCCCGTGCATGGCTGGCTAATGCAAGTTGTGGAATCGCCAACGCCGGTTAGTGCATTATTGCACGCGGGGATCATCAACTTAGGCGGCTTTTTAGTGATGACTTTTGGTCCGCTTATTTTACGGGTTGATGCCGCGAAATGGCTGCTATTAATTGTGGCTGGGATCACAACTTTACTTGCCGCACTTATCATGACCACTCGGATCAGCTTGAAGGTACGACTCGCTTGGTCCACTTGTGCACAAATGGGGTTAATGCTGGTGGAGTGTGCGCTTGGACTATACGAATTAGCACTCCTGCATCTTTTAGCGCATTCAGCATACAAGGCACACGCATTTTTAAACGCCAGTCAGTGGCTTTATGAAGATTTGACCCGTCGAATGAGTAACCAAACCGAGCCTCCCTTGTGGCAATGGTTGGTAGCGCTGTGTGGCGCTCTGGCTTTGACTTACGCTGCCGCTGTGGTGATCGCATACCAAGGTCCGGTGAGCATTTGGGCATTAATGGTAGGGGCGCTGACGGTATGGCTGGCGCTACGTTTTGAAGCACAAGTCGCGAGCAGTTATTTTAGAATTATCGCGATTGCAGTGCTGTTGCTAGCGGCCTACAGTCTACAAAAATGGGTGTTCCATTCAGTGATTGTATTGCCCAGTGAGCTCAGAGCCCAAGCGCTGTCTCCTGCAGATCTTTGGTTACTCGGTATCGTCGTTACTTTGGTTGTAGTGAATTACTTATTGTATTACCGCGCACAATTACCCTCGATACAAAAACTTTCACGGGTGTTATATGCGGGACTGTACTTAGATGAATGGATGACACGCCTGACCATATTTATTTGGCCCGTGCATTTACCAAGGACCAAAAAGCAGAAGCACTTGGCAATGCATCGATACGCAGCCGGTCATGAGGAGCAGAAGTAGTGTTGAATATGCAAAATAAACCAATCACTCCGTTGTCAGCGCCACAACAGCAGCAGTTGCTTAGCGCTGAAGCTCGAATCGCGCCAACTTGGCCATTAGATCAACTGATAGCAGTCAATCCATTTTGGGGCATGAGAGAGTTACCCTTTGATGCCGTGGCCCATAAAATGAGTGCCTTGGCGCAGGTGAGGATGTTGATGCCAGTTGCTTTTTATGTCGCGCAGTGGCAGCAACAAGCCATTCAAGAAGCCGCGCTACAACAGGCTGCACAGCATTATGACGTGTTGCGTGGTACAACCGAGCTGCTTAACTGGCTCAAGCAGAGCCACTGCGGTGAGCTACCCCATTGGCATACGTTGGCCGATTTACTCGACCGTCATCGCTCTGAGCATAAGATGCCGTGGCAAGAAGAGATCAGTCATCAGATCAGCCAATTTTGTGCCGCGCATTATCAGCAAGTACAGCCGATCTTGAAACAAACTCATGGGCAAGACAAACTTTGTTTATATCGTCATTGGCATGAAACCGTATCGCGAGATTTGGGGATCAGCATAGTGATGGGAGAGTCCGGACTGGCTGACTATTTCAAAGCATTGCCGACAGATCCTGACACCCTTATCGCGTTAGCCGTAGAGACCTTGGAAGTCGACTTTAATGCGCTTAGCGATTACGCGCATATGTTGCTGCTGGATATTAATGGCTGGGGCTCATGGGTTGCGTATGAGCGTTGGCAGGCCGATTTAGCCAAGCAGCCGGCGTCAGATATGCGCGCATTATTGGCGATCCGCATGGCATGGGAGTTAGTGATTTGGCAATATGTGAGCGACCGTCATCCCACAACGTTTACGCGCATAAAATATCATTGGAACAAGCAAAAGCTGCAATTACCAGAGATTATTGCAGAGCACAAAAGTGCGCTGCTCCCGCGTATGGTATTTCAGCGAGCACTCGAATTAAGTTATCAAATGACGCTAACAGAGCAGCTGCTTGCAGATCTACCAAGTGCAAACCATGAGGTTACCTTGCAGGCCGCTTTTTGTATTGATGTGCGCTCAGAAGTTATCCGCAGAGCCCTTGAAGCACAGAATGCAGGTATTCAAACGCTTGGATATGCCGGCTTTTTTGGCCTGCCACTGGAGTATCATGCGACCAATTGTCGCTTTAGCCGACCGCAATTACCTGGGTTGTTAAAAGCGCCAATTACTGCAATACAAACCCCTGCGCCTCAAGCTCTTGCGACCCACCGGCAGCAAGCTGGACGCTGGCATAGTTGGTCACATTCTGCGGCGGCGTCGTTTTCTATGGTTGAGTCCATGGGGATGAGCTATTTTTATCAATTATTAAGCAAGGTCTTTGCGCTGGATTCAGCCAGACACCCCGTGGACAGCCATATTGATGATCGCAAGTGGCGCCTAAAACAAGATGGCAAAGACATTTGTGCTGCTGATCAAGCCAAACTTGCAGCTGGGATATTGGCGGGAATGGGCTTAAAGACATTTGCGGATACCGTACTTTTGGTTGGCCATGGCGCGCACACCACCAATAATTTACATGAAGCTGGGTTGCAATGTGGGGCATGTGGTGGTCAGTCTGGCGAGGTGAATGTGAAAGTGTTAGCACAGCTTTTAAATGACCCTGCCGTGCGCACTGAGCTCAGTAAGTTAGAAGTAAATATTCCAGCAAATACTCGTTTTGTCGCTGCGCTTCACAATACCACCACTGAAGCCATTGTAACGTATGATGACGTGAGTCAGGATGTTTCTGAGTGGTTACAGCAGGCATCACATATGGCGCGTGTTGAACGGGCACAAACACTGGCGTTGAACCCTGAAGGCATGTCGCAGCAAGCATTACATAAGCAGTTTATTGCTCGGACTACCGACTGGTCTCAAGTTCGCCCTGAGTGGGGGCTTGCCAACAATGCTGCTTTTATTGTGGCACCAAGAAAAACCACACAAGGGCTGGACCTACAAGGGCGTGTATTTCTTCACGAATATGATTGCCAGCAAGACCCAGACTTTAGTCAATTAACCACAATCTTAACGGCACCTATGTTGGTGACCAACTGGATCAATATGCAATATAACGCCTCGGTAACCGACACACACAAGTATGGCAGTGGTAATAAGGTGCTGCATAATGTGGTAGGAGGGCGAATAGGGGTATTCGAGGGGAATGGTGGAGACTTACGTATTGGTTTGCCTATTCAATCTGTTCACAATGGCGAAAAATGGATGCACACCCCGCAGCGACTAAGTGTTTTCGTGCAAGCCCCTGAAGACGCGCTAACTCGTATAATGGCTGAGCATGAAGTGGTGAAACAACTGGTTGAAAACGAATGGCTATACTTATTGGCTATCGCCCCTGATGGTCAGAGTGTGAGCCGCTTCCAACATGGTCAGTGGCTACCGTTGTGTTAATGTTAAGTGGCCTCCTTCACTGAACAAACTTGAGTGAGGGAGGCCGGTTTTTACTAAAACTTAGCGGTCACACTCAGTTTTGAGGTGCGTCCAGGCCCTGGCATTAGGCTCAAGGCTAAGGCATCAAGGTAAAATTCGTTAGTGACATTATCAATATGGAAATTAACCTCAACATGTTCACTCAACTGGTATTTGGCGTACACATCGACTAAGCGATACGACTCGGTTGGCGTGTGCGCAGCTGTTCCATGCCAGTTTTGCCAACCGCTATCGCGGTCGAAATCGGTTTCTGGTGCGCCGGTATACGTAATGCGCGTGCCAATCTCTAACTTCTCGTCTAGCAAGTTCAGGCCTAAGATTGCAGTGGCGGCCTTTTTTGGGGGAATGTGGTTAGACACATAGTTACCAGAAAACCCAAAGCTTGAACAATCAGGTACTTCGTCAGTTAAGCCACTTTTGTCTCGTATATATTGCGCTGTTTGTGAGTCACAAAGCTTGACGTCGGTGTAATAAGTGGCGCTAAGATCAGCAAACACAGGGCCGTATGCTAAGTAAGACTGAAACTCTATGCCCTTGGTTGCAAACTCATCGGTATTACCTATGGTTAACGTAACATCGTAAGGACGAATAAGGGTACGATCAGTCACCGTTCGGCGCGTGATGTAGTTATCTATGGTGTTATCGAAATAGGCTAACTTAATCCGAGATGTGGTGCTGCCAAATAGCGCATCATCAATATAGGAAATACCGAGTTCCCAGTTTTTGGCGCGCTCCGGGTCTACCTCAAATATCACGCTTGCCACCGACCAACCTAAGGTTGATTCCATAATGCTGGGCATTCTCATGGCCTCGCTATATCTTAAATAACCGAGCCAGTAGTCATTCAGTTGTCCATTGATAGCAAAGTTTGCGGTAAAGCCATCATCTCGACGTGATGCGGTTTCGCCTATGGTATAAGTGCCAAGTCCCTCGCTGCGCTCAGCCCAACCCAGCGAACTGTCTACGTAGTCAACTTGAGAAATATCGACAGGGTCTTGTCCCCATGCGCTGACTTCGCCTGTTCCGGTGACGCGAGGATCGTTTGCGTCGCTATAGTTACCGTCACTATCGGCATACCAGCGCGCTTCGCCTAGGCTGTTGTTGTCAGCATCCCAAAGTTGAATGACTTGATACTTTTTAGTGTCTTCTTCCCAATATGCATTGTGGTCATTAACACGAAACCAAGTGTAGCGACCGCCAAGCTCTAAGCTGAGCCAGGATGTTGGCGCCCATTTGGACTGCACAAATAGGCTGCTCTCATAACGTGTGCCATCGCGGTGCTTACGGTTGGTTTGAAGATCGGTTTGGCTATAGTGAACATCATCGCCAGGGCCAACATCTTCTTTTTGGAATGTGTAGCCGTAATCGAGCGTTAATATGCCTTGATCGGCGAAGCTAAACAGGCTTTGGTTACTTAATTCAACGCCCGTACGCTGGGCTTGGGTTTTCGCTAAGTAAAGTATATCAACGCAAGCTTCGCATTCATGATCGCCAGTAAACTCTTTACCTTCTAATGGGTTGCCAAACACATTGCCGTTGTAGGCCTTTGAGTCTGTTGTTGTGAACCATACATTCGCTTTAAGCTTTTTTAATAGTGGATCTGTGGCAGAACTGTATTGATAACGTAAGCTGTAGGCGTCGACGTCTTGTTTGGAGTGCTTCCATTGGCTCAGAGTATCGCCTGAGTTGCGATAAATTTGTGAGGCCATGATCTCACCGTAGTCGGCATCAAAGCCACGGTAACTGAACTCTAAAGCAGAGTTATCGTTAATCATCCAAGTTGGCTTGATAAGTAAAGAGCGGGTTTTATTGGCCGTATTTAGTACTTCTTCACCGGCTTTGTAAAATCGTGCGATCCCTTCTTCGGTCTTGGTGTACTTTGTCTCGATCCATTCGCCATTGACCTCTTCCCAGTCACTGGCTGGAGCTTCATAAAAGTAACGCTCTCGGTCTTTTTCTCCGGCAAAATAGTTGCCTGCATCGCGGTTTGCTGCGGCAAGTACAATGCTAAAATCCTCTTGCTCCGACGCAAAAGCGATATTATAAAAATGGGCGTCGCTGTCGAGTAAGCTAGGTGCATCGTCTCGAGGCGTGGCATGGAAGTCACTTGGTGCGTGACGTGTGTTGCTTTGTACACCGGCTTTTATTCGAACCCCAGTGCGCTCGCCAGCTTGGATAATATCTTTGGTTTTAAGCGTATCCATGACCACAACACCGCCAACAGCACCTGTACCATGTTCACTATTATTGGGGCCTTTGTTTATGTGTATGGTGCTTAACAGATCTGGGTCGACATAGGCTCTATCTGAGATCCCTGCGTAGCCTCGATATACGGTGGTGCTTTGGATAGCACCGTCGATCACAACCGGTACTCGGTTTTGTCCTTGCATGCCTCGAATATTGACGTCAATGGCTCCGCCGTTACGAGATTCACCGACCTGTACACCGGGAATGCCTTTTAATATGTCGGCCGCTGACGTGCCACGAAACTGTGCGATTTTATCGCTATCGACAAAAACCGCTGAGCTGGTTTTTAAATAGGGCAAGTCGGCTTGTTCTACTTGGCTTTCGTCAAACATACCCGGTGCAATAAAGCTACCAGCAACCTGAATGGCACTTAATTCAGTGGCAGTTACTGAGCTTTTGGATTGATGCAAGATAATGGCATTGTCTTCTATGGTCATGCTCAGGCCTGAGCCTTGTAATACTTGTGTAAGTGCATCTCTTACGGTGGCTGGGCCTTGGAGTCTGGGGGCTGTGTGTGATTGGATCAATTCAGGTTCAAAAATCAACGTCATATTTGACTGTTGTGCAATATCTATTAAGGTTTGCTCTAGCGACTGCGGTTGGATGTCGAGCATCAATACTTGCGTATTGGCTTGTGCGGTGACGCTTTGCGTAGCAAGCGCTGCGGCCAGCGCTACTGTTGTAAGCTTTAACTTGTTCATGTTGTTCTCGGAGAATGGTTTTATCTATAAAAACGAATGAGAACTATTTTTCCGTACCTGTATTGATGCATTATTTTAAAAAGTAGGGGCTAGTTGGTCGTTGCCACCTACTTTTTATACCAAATGTATTAGGGCCTGTTGA
>NZ_NKHF01000146.1 GCF_002744175.1 Pseudoalteromonas piscicida | reverse complement strand
GAGAATAACTTCTCAGAGTTAAAAACTCTCAGTTAATTAAACTTGAGTAAGAGTGTTTATCTATAAGAAGGTGTAGTAAAGTGGTGGAGCTAAGCAGGATCGAACTGCTGACCTCCTGCGTGCAAGGCAGGCGCTCTCCCAGCTGAGCTATAGCCCCACATTACTAGGATAACATTGTTTTGAACTTCCCACTTAGCTTTGCTTTTAGGCAAGGATTTTTACGACGACGTTTAGTTCGCTAAACGAGTCGTGAAAAGACGCAGCATCAAAGCAAAGTGGTGGGTCTGAGTAGACTTGAACTACCGACCTCACGCTTATCAGGCGTGCGCTCTAACCAGCTGAGCTACAGACCCAAACAATGTTTGTGTTCTCTAATTCTATTCAACAATCATCTGTGTGGACACTTCG
>NZ_NKHF01000145.1 GCF_002744175.1 Pseudoalteromonas piscicida | reverse complement strand
ATTTGGCCCTGGCGATGTTCTACTTTCACATGGGAAGCCCACACTATCATCGACGCTGTTTTGTTTCACTTCTGAGTTCGGCATGGGGTCAGGTGGTTCCAAAACGCTATAGTCACCAGGAAATTCTGTTCATCAATGAAGTCTCCCTTCATCAATGTAAATCTGGAAAAAGCTTATTAAATTCTTTTGTCTACTTCAGTATATTAACTTCTGTCGCTTAAACCACTTTGGCGTTGTATGGTTAAGCCTCACGGGTAATTAGTACGAGTTAGCTTAATGCCTCACAGCACTTCCACATCTCGCCTATCAACGTTGTAGTCTTCAACGGCCCTTTAGTGGACTCTAAGTCCAAGTGAGAACTCATCTCGAGGCCTGCTTCCCGCTTAGATGCTTTCAGCGGTTATCAGTTCCGAACATAGCTACCGGGCAATGCAATTGGCATCACAACCCGAACACCAGCGGTTCGTCCACTCCGGTCCTCTCGTACTAGGAGCAGCCCCTCTCAATTCTCAAACGCCCACGGCAGATAGGGACCGAACTGTCTCACGACGTTCTAAACCCAGCTCGCGTACCACTTTAAATGGCGAACAGCCATACCCTTGGGACCGACTTCAGCCCCAGGATGTGATGAGCCGACATCGAGGTGCCAAACACCGCCGTCGATATGAACTCTTGGGCGGTATCAGCCTGTTATCCCCGGAGTACCTTTTATCCGTTGAGCGATGGCCCTTCCATTCAGAACCACCGGATCACTATGACCTACTTTCGTACCTGCTCGACGTGTCTGTCTCGCAGTTAAGCTTGCTTCTACCATTACACTAACCGTACGATGTCCGACCGTACTTAGCAAACCTTCGTGCTCCTCCGTTACTCTTTGGGAGGAGACCGCCCCAGTCAAACTACCCACCAGGCACTGTCCTCAACCCCGATTCAGGGGCCTAAGTTAGAACATCAACACTACAAGGGTGGTATTTCAAGGTCGGCTCCACACAAACTAGCGTCTGCGCTTCAAAGCCTCCCACCTATCCTACACATGTAGGGTCAATGTTCAGTGCCAAGCTGTAGTAAAGGTTCACGGGGTCTTTCCGTCTAGCCGCGGGTACACAGCATCTTCACTGCGATTTCAATTTCACTGAGTCTCGGGTGGAGACAGCGTGGCCATGGTTACACCATTCGTGCAGGTCGGAACTTACCCGACAAGGAATTTCGCTACCTTAGGACCGTTATAGTTACGGCCGCCGTTTACCGGGGCTTCGATCAAGAGCTTCGCCTAAGCTAACCCCATCAATTAACCTTCCGGCACCGGGCAGGTGTCACACCGTATACGTCATCTTACGATTTTGCACAGTGCTGTGTTTTTAATAAACAGTCCCAGCCACCTGGTCACTGCGGCTCTCGCCTGCTTACGACGCGAAGTCTTCACAAGTAAGAGCGTACCTTCTCCCGAAGTTACGGTACAATTTTGCCTAGTTCCTTCACCCGAGTTCTCTCAAGCGCCTTAGTATTCTCTACCTGACCACCTGTGTCGGTTTAGGGTACGATTCGATATAAACTGAAGCTTAGAGGCTTTTCCTGGAAGTAGGGCATCAACAACTTCACCACCTTAGTGGCTCGTCTCGACTCTCGGCCTTAGCAACCCGGATTTTCCTAAGTCACCAGCCTACAGCCTTTCACATGGACAACCAACGCCATGCTTGCCTAGCCTGCTCCGTCCCCCCATCGCATTTATACCAAGTACGGGAATATTAACCCGTTTCCCATCGACTACGCTCTTCAGCCTCGCCTTAGGGGTCGACTCACCCTACCCTGATTAACATGGGATAGGAACCCTTGGTCTTCCGGCGTGCGGGTTTTTCACCCGCATTATCGTTACTCATGTCAGCATTCGCACTTCTGATATGTCCAGCATGCCTCCCGGCACACCTTCAGCCACTTACAGAACGCTCCCCTACCCCGCAAACAAAGTTCGCAGCCGTAGCTTCGGTGGTATGTTTAGCCCCGTTACATCTTCCGCGCAGGCCGACTCGACTAGTGAGCTATTACGCTTTCTTTAAAGGGTGGCTGCTTCTAAGCCAACCTCCTAGCTGTTTTAGCCTTCCCACATCGTTTCCCACTTAACATACACTTTGGGACCTTAGCTGACGGTCTGGGTTGTTTCCCTCTCCACGACGGACGTTAGCACCCGCCGTGTGTCTCCCGGATAGTACTTTACGGTATTCGGAGTTTGCAAAGGGTTGGTAAGTCGGGATGACCCCCTAGCCTTAACAGTGCTCTACCCCCGTAAGTATTCGTCCGAGGCTCTACCTAAATAGATTTCGGGGAGAACCAGCTATCTCCCGGTTTGATTAGCCTTTCACTCCTAGCCACAGGTCATCCCCTAACTTTTCAACGTTAGTGGGTTCGGTCCTCCAGTTGATGTTACTCAACCTTCAACCTGCCCATGGCTAGATCACCGGGTTTCGGGTCTATACCCTGCAACTTAAGCGCCCAGTTAAGACTCGCTTTCGCTACGGCTCCCCTAAATGGTTAACCTCGCTACAGAATATAAGTCGCTGACCCATTATACAAAAGGTACGCAGTCACCTAACAAGTAGGCTCCTACTGCTTGTACGTACACGGTTTCAGGTTCTATTTCACTCCCCTCACAGGGGTTCTTTTCGCCTTTCCCTCACGGTACTGGTTCACTATCGGTCAGTTGGGAGTATTTAGCCTTGGAGGATGGTCCCCCCATATTCAGTCAAAGTTTCACGTGCTCCGACCTACTCGATTTCACTCTAAATAAGTTGTCGTGTACGGGACTATCACCCTGTTTCGTCATGCTTTCCAACATGTTCCACTAACTACATTAAAGCTTAAGGGCTGCTCCGATTTCGCTCGCCGCTACTTTCGGAATCTCGGTTGATTTCTTTTCCTACGGGTACTTAGATGTTTCAGTTCTCCGCGTTCGCCTCGTTAACCTATGTATTCAGTTAACGATACCTGCAAGCAGGTGGGTTTCCCCATTCGGAAATCCTAGTCTCAAGCGCCTCTTACTGGCTTGACTAGGCTTATCGCAAGTTAGTACGTCCTTCATCGCCTCCAACTGCCAAGGCATCCACCGTGTACGCTTAGTCACTTAACCATACAACCCAAA
>NZ_NKHF01000144.1 GCF_002744175.1 Pseudoalteromonas piscicida | reverse complement strand
GAATTTACCCCAAGCAATGACGACAATACGCTATCGTTACCGGATTATGAGGCCAAAAGCGGTCGAGTGATCACTACAACGCCCGCTGAATTTCGTGTTGATGAGTCTGGTAACGCGATTTACACCATTGCATTTAACTTGCCTTCTGGCCCTTCTGGGATTAAACCGTCACTGGGACTCAATTATTCCAGTGGGAATAAACGACTAAGTACAGCGGGAATTGGCTGGTCGCTTTCAGGTATGTCTGCGATAACGCGATGTGCTAAATCTCACTTTTACGACGATTTAGGAAATGACTACGTTAGAGATGTTCAGCTTGATAGCTCCGATGCATTTTGCGTGGATGGCCAGCGCCTCATTAAAGTTTCAGGAGGCATATATCGCACCGAGCAAGATAGCTTTACCGATTACAAAGTTATCGGCTCGCTGAGTAATATTTTAGGATTCAAAGCGACGACTAAGTCGGGTGAAACACACTACTACGGTAATACTAATGGGGCGAATTCAGCGGTTCAATTTGTGATATCTCAGCTCACTAATAACCGCAGTATTGCAAATACTTGGCTGCGTAGCAGCATTGTGGATATGTACGACAATACCATTCGCTATTACTACCAATCTCCCACTAATGATCTGAATCAAGAAGTGGTTTTGGATAAGGTTACCTATGGTGTGACAAAGGTAAAAATGCATTATCGAGAGACGAGTGAGCCACAAAATGGCTTTCGATTTGGTGCACCTTACAAACATACAAGCGTGCTCGATAAAGTTGAAATCAACAACCGCAATACGGCACTTCGTCAATATGAACTTTCTTATAAAGATGAAGCACAGGGGCGGAGGTTAGAACAAGTTAAAGTATGCCAGTTTAATGTGTGTGCAGAGCCAATTAAATTTGGTTGGTCAGATGAGCTGATGAACTCAAGCTTATACTCTTCAACCGACAAGGAGAGTTTTAGCCTAGGTCGTCCAGAAAATGTCAGCACCATGGTTGCTGCCGATCTCTATGGCGACGGCTATAGTGATCTGGTGTCGTATGATGGTCATGGAAAATGGACGGTTACTTATGGTGAGAGTGGGCTCACTGACTGGATAACGTTATCCAGTCAAGATGAACGATATCGACCTAAGGCCATTGCCTCTGATTTTAACGGTGATGGGCGTGCCGATGTGTTGATTTCCTCAAAGTCAAAGCGCGGCAAAATCACTTGGTATTTGTTATATCAAGAGGGAGAGGTCACAAGTGAAAGGGTTTGTCCTCCTTCATCAACCAATGTTGGTCAGTTTGAGGATGATCCCTTGCCTAAGTGCTTTCATCGACCAAAAGTCGGTAAGCTACTTTACAAAGTCATTACTTCGTTATCGGGTCAAGACAGAGCATTACAGCCTGTTGATATCAATGGTGATGGGCTGTTAGATATTGCTTATGGTAATGCAACAGAAAAAGTGGAGTACAGGCTCAATACTGTAAGCACGCTAGGGCGAGTGAGTTTTGGCCCAGTTAAAACGGCTTTTAAAAAGTCTGCGTTGTCATCAACGGCATTTAGTGAGAGCGATTACACTCAGTTTTCACTAGGAAAAGTCATGTGGGGTGATATTAATGGTGATGGTTTATCTGATGCCCTTACAGAAGTGAAGGTGTATGACACGCAAAGGGGTCTAAAAATAATTGGCGCTGAAATACATTACGCCATCAACCAAGGTAATGGTCAGTTCAATCCTCATAAAGGCGCGTCGGTGAGAGGTGCTACGGTGGGTCATTATGAAGGCTTTAACAAGACACTGTTAGTTGATTTGAATGGGGATGGTTTACAAGACCTATTGTATCACTACTTTAATAGTTGGTATGCAAAACTAAGCAATGGCAATGGTTTTGAGCCTAAGATTTCAGTGTTTCCTCGTGAGTCATTCGGTCAAGATGACCTATTTGTGGCGAACTTAGACAGCGATCTTAGAACTGAAATCATAACATTTATCAGCCAATCCAGGGCAAGTGGACGAGTTTATCGCTTTGATCCCAAAAGTAATGCGTTTGCTTTTAAAACGTACTTAGGGTTCTCGCGTCATGAAACGGATACCGTTAATTACGCACTACTACCGGGCGACTTTAATGGGGATGGGGGAGTTGACTGGATGCGTGTGCGCTATGAGCGAACGAGTGTTAGTGTCGACAAGTTCACACAATTGAGATGGGGGCGTAATGAGGGAGCTATCACCGCAAGCTACTCTCGAGCTGGTCAAAATCTAGTTCGCTATAAACCCCTGACAGACGAGAGCGTGTATGAAGGGCGTGTTGAGGCCAAATTCCCCATCATTTCTGCGAAGGGGCCAGCTTATGTGGTCTCAGAAGTGAGAAGTACGAATGTGATTTCAGGAACGAATGGCCACGACCAAACAGCTTCAGTAAAGTACAAATATGCCAATATGGCGCTTCATGGCCAAGGGAGAGGCTACCTTGGATTTGGCAAGCTCACTACCATTGATAGTCGGGATGATAATTACGATATTGTGACCTCTACACTATACCACCAAGGATTTGCTGAGGAACAAACGGGTAAAACCAAAACCTATTTAAAGCATCCTGAGCTTGTGGGAATGCCAGTGTACACAGAGCAAAAGATGGTGAATAAAAACAATAGCGGTGATGTTATTGTATTATCTCAAAGTGCAAATAGCTATGTGACAAAGACCACAAAAAATAAGGTAGAGGCGTCGGTCAAACGTAGCCCTTACTTTACCCATATCAGCCGCAGTGTAGAAAAAAGTTACTTCTTGGATGGTGGAACAACTGGGGTTGATTATAGTCAGGGGAACTTGAAATCGACCACCACAACAACACAAAGCTATGATACCAGAGGGAACTTAACGTCTAGTTTGGTCACACTAGCCGATGCAAATGCTCAAGTATTTAAAACACAAACGCGGAACGAGTACGTTGCCTCGCCATCGAGTTGTGCAGTATTAAGCAGTGCTGCTCAAGGGTTTGCAAGTGACTATGGGCGATACGGTCGTTTAACTTGCTCTGTAGTCACTAAAACCAACAGTGAGGGGCAAAGTGATACCCGCAAAAGCGAGTTTGCCTACAATAGTGATGGCGTATTATATAAAGAAGTTGTGAATGCGCAGTCCGCATCCCAAGCGGTGATAACGACGTATGGTTTCGACAGTTTTGGGAATCGTAACCGCACCACAGTGTCTGGTAAAGGCCTCACTCAAGGAAGTGATTATCAAGGTACACCACAATATTCAGGTACAGATAAACGCGTTAGCAGCGTTACCTTTGACCAAGCAACAGGGCGTTTTGTCACCTCTAAAACCAATGCGCTAGGACATACGGTCTGCTTTAATGTTGACCCTGTCACAGGGTGGATAAAAAGCAAAACGGTGAATGTAACAAGCTGCGAGAATACGGCTTTCGGATTGACGACCTACTACACCTACAATGCATTTGGTCAAATCACAGGAGAGCAGGCACCAAATGGCAATGTAACTCTGATAAGCCGCGAAACAACATCAGGCTATGGGAGCCTAGAAAAGACCTTCAGCTCAGGCCATCAACCCCATAGTCAGTACTTTGACCGAGCAGGGCGACCCTTTAAGCAAGTCTCGAGGGGATATAACAATCAAGTTTCAGTTACTCGTAGCGAGTACGACAAGTTTGGGAATAACTACCGTACCTCTATAGCTCTAGACAGTGATAGGCTGCCAAGTAGCGATGAATGGCAAACCAGCGAGTTTGATATTCTAGGACGGGTAATCGAAACAAGTACTCCTAGTTTTGGTGGCTCTAGATTACAGGTAAGCACGCGCTATGAAGGCTTTACGGTTAAGGAGGTTCATGACGGCGGTGCTGTGAGGGTAACTAAAACCAGAACCTATGATGTGGCGGGGCAGCTCAAGTCGACAACAGATAATAGTGGTGGTGTAGCTGGCGCAACTGCGAGTCGCATTACGTACAATTACGATGCCTACGGGCAACTTGAGTCTACAACGGACAGTAGCAACAACCAAATCCGCATGGAATACGACCCCCTAGGGAATAAAATTAAAACCATAGACCCAGATAAGGGCACTTGGCAGTATCGTTATAGTGTATTTGGCGAGCTGAAATGGCAAAAAGACGCAAATGGACAAGTCACTTGGATTAATTATGACTCATTAGGTCGAGTAAAGCAGCGTATTAGTAATGCCGAGTCGAATGCAGCACAATCCCGCTGTTTTGCTTACGATGAATTGGGTTTAGGTACAAAATCAGCTGAGTGGGTCATGGACGGACACGCATGTAACAGTGCAACGACCATACACCAAAAAAGCTATGTATATGACGCTTTATTAAGGCCAGAGATTGTGCTGACAGAATCGTGGGTAGACGGTAAGCATGTTAAGCAAACGCAAAATACCGCATACGATAAGTTAGGTCGGGTCTATTTTAGTGCGTTAAGCGGTAGCTTTGGGGTAGGGTATGAGTACGACGCGGATGGGTTTATCGTTGCAGAGCATGGTATACGTTATGACTCAGAGACAGATACTGTAGAGCAAAAGGAGCTATCGCGGGTTCACGACAGGAACTTCCGAGGACAACCAACGCGTATCAATTACTTAGGTGGTCAAAGCCAAAGCTTCTTATACGATACATATACTGGTTTATCGTCGGGAATGAGTGCGCAGGGGATGAGTAATGCCCTTAATGCGAGTGCGACTTCACTCAGTGCAAATTATGACTACAATGCATTTGGGCAGCTTGCACAGCGGACGGTGAACGGGCTTTATCGACAA
>NZ_NKHF01000050.1 GCF_002744175.1 Pseudoalteromonas piscicida | reverse complement strand
AGTTATACACTTACATGCAACAGTGAAAGATTTTCGCCATAGCTTAGGTCTTATGAGTCGATATCAACTTGAAACCCTAGGAACTTTTTATGCGTCAGTTAATTTTCTTTCTCGTGATGGCTTTTTCGACTTTTCTTAATGCGGCCGAAATCACGAATATCGCCGCAGCCCCAGAGCAGGTAAGCCCACTCCTTCCGGGCATGAATGCACCAACTTTACAACTCAAAGATAAATCGGGAAAAACCATCGATTTAGCAACACGTTACCAAGAAAACATTAGTGTGCTTGTGGTTTATCGTGGTGGCTGGTGCCCATACTGTTCAAGACAGCTTGCGGGGATCCAAGAAATTGAGCCACAGCTTATTAAAATGGGGGCGCAAATTATTGCCATCGCACCAGACTCACCTGAGGCGCTGGCAAAAAGTACGATTGAATCCCCTCACTACCAGTTGTTGTCTGATAACGAAATGCGCATGAGCCAAGCGCTTGGACTTGCTTACTATTTAGATGATAAAACCGCACTCGCCTATCGTAATAAGTTAGGGGTAAATTTTGTCGATTTAGATGGTAAAGATAAGGTCGCTTTACCAGTACCCGCGGTATTTGTGGTTGATAAGAAGGGGCTAATCCAATTTCAATATGCTAATCCAAACTACAAAGTGCGATTAGATGAAAACGTTCTCCTCGCTGCGGTAAAAGCTGCTAGTCAACGATAGGAAAAGCACATAAAAAAGTGGAGTCCGAAGACTCCACTTTTTAGCGATTTTCTAAGCGGTTATAGTCAAATAAGCCATATTCAACACCGCGAGTTTGCTTGGCAATATCGTGTAATAAGTCACTATAACGCCAAAACTCAGGGTGCGTTCTACGAATGCCGTATTGCGCCCTTAACGCTTGGTAGTCCTTTTCTGTCGTTACGTTATTCAACGATGTAACAAAGTCCTGCTGCGCTGCCTCATTCGCTAAATACCATATTGCTTCAGGGTAATCACCGATAAAACCAGGTACTATGGTTGCTGTATCTTCCGTATAGGCTCTCTGCCCTTCTTCATTGAGTAAGCTAGAGATGTTGTAGTGGGCATTATGATGCAGCAGCGAGAACGCTTCATGTGTGCCATCACCTTGTTTGGTAATAATAAACGAGACCTGAGGTAGCAAGTTTATTGCTCTAACATGCAGACTATTCAATGCCTGCAACGGCTGCGCCACCGCTTGATGGTCATATTCCGTGTTTAATATCGGCTTTAGTACTTCGTGCAATTTATTGTATAGCTCTTGCTTTGGCTCGTTGGTAACGTACTTGATCCCCGTTGGCGCACCAATAAGTGATTTGCGGTTGATAAACTCACTTAAGCTCAAGTGCGATTTGCGATACCAAAAACGCTTAATCTCCTGACGATGAGTCAGCGGCAATAGATTTAAAAAGTTCTGCTCGCCTTCAAGCCTCAAAAAGTCCATATATAAACGCGTTATTAGCTGGTGACCAATATTGCCGTACACATCAAAACCCGCCACCAGCAAATAATGGATCCGTTCGAACAAAGCATAATCTAGAACCCAAGCCGTTTTTGGTGGTTGGCCAATAAAGCCTTTCACCACGGTTGCACTGTCAAAATGACGGAAGATAGTTAATGCTGCGTTTGGATTTTCACCCTCACCACGCCAAATTAAGTCCATATTGAGACGCTCGCCATCGGCAAACATTTCCTCTGCAAGGTCGGTTTTCGCACGCAAGTAGTCTTGCTGTTTACTCGCATATTTCGCCCAGCTTGAAAGCGGTAATGCATTACTCTGCTCTGCGGCGGGTAACACCAAATCCTCATCATGTTTTAGCAGCAGTTGATTAACAGCTTCATTGCTATTTTTGTCTGGGTCTACAAAAGCCACCCAAAAATGATCGTTGATGACATTCAGCGCGATTTGCCCCCGGCAAACTGGACCTTTTATAAAGCCTTTAACAATGAGCTCGGCCTCATCTAACATAAACTGGTAACGGGACTTAACCGGAATATCTTTAAAGACTTTAAACGGATTGGCCGCTAATTCCGGCTCATAGCCTGGCAGGGTGTCGACTTGATAATCAGCAGCATAAAATTGCCGGTGTAGGCGAGATAACTTCGCGTCATTGAGCGCCAATGGCATGTGAGTTTTCGACAAAATCGTACTGCGCACTTGCATCAAACGATAATAAACCCGTTCAACTTTGGGGTCATCAAACGGTCTTACAGCGCTTACTAAAGCGATCGGCTGTCCTGGGGGCGTACTAGAGCGAACCAGTTGAAAAAACGAGCTACCATCACTTTCTGGGAAATAAATATGGGCAAGATACCAATGCTCAAAAATATAACGTGCAGCAAGGCGATGCTTGTTAGAGCCCTGATTTAGAAACTGCTCCCACTTTTTCACCTCCTTTTGAGCGGCAAGGCTCGGCTCAGCTATCTGGCTCATTTTACTGCCGCTTTGCAACCAAGCTTCAAGCGTTTTGAATTCATCCTGTGACAATGCAGGCAGACCATATGGCATCCCAGCATGTGGCTGCTTTTTCGCAAGCGTGGAAAACTCGTCCATGGTAGGACAAGACTGTGTTCTATCAAGAGAGAAATCAAACTCCTCCCCCAATAACCCCTGCTGTGGGAAACGGTGAGACATTTTTAGAAGCAAACTGTTATAAAGCACACTACCGGCAAGGTTACTGTACTCGGACTGATTGCGTTCATTTAGTACCGGTGTAAAGCCGCGCTCACGCCATTGTGTTGTGGTTTCGGCATCAAACAACAAACGGGTTGGAGTTTGCGCAAGTAATCGTGTACCGTCATACACCAACTCTTTTGATAACCCTCTGTCTATTCCCTCTGGAGAGGATAGTTTAAGCTGACAGGGGGCATCATAGCAGCCATGACAAACAACACAGCGGGACTCTAAAACAGGCTTAACACTTTGCAAATAGCGTGCACCGCCTTGGTGATACTGCTCAATACGCGCTTGGGGCTGTTCGGGCCCAAACATATCATCATATTTAGACACCCCTAACGCCACACAACCGGACAGCACGGCAACCATCACCGCACAAAACAATGCACGTGTAGACATTTACTCGTCCTCGTCGTCTAGGCCTAAGTCAAATGTCGGCATCATCTCCATCGGTGGAGAAACGAATAACGCGTCACCTGTAGTGCTCAACACCGCACTCAGTACAGGGCCTCGGTTGATGAGCAACTGTAGTTGATGTCCATCAGCTACTAATGCCGTTACATCTGCACTAATATTGTTGAGTTCATAATCATCAATATGCAGGCTGATATTTTCATCTTCTTTTGGATTTTGGCATAGGTGAGCAAGTAAGTTCTCACTCAGGATCACAGAGACTTCTGCATCAGGAGAGTCAATATCACGGTTTTCAATATTGTCATCTAACAAAAAAAGCGGTAATGACAGGGGAGTATCTTGTTGTAGTTCCATCAAAGGTTACCATCTGAGTATTTGCTTTATATTAGCACAGTTAGATGGCCGATGGCTGAAAAGAGGGCGACATAGCGCCCAGTTTACCAAGGTAAGGTTTCACCATTGGAGTGCCAAAATCCACCTGTGTTTTCGATGGTTAAGTGCTCAATTCTCTTAATTAAACGCTCGGCTGCGACATCCGGACTGATGTCTCCAGCGAATCCGACCATTTGTGTTTGCACAAACCCTGGATGAAAAAGCCCAACCGCAATATCTTGATCTTTTAACTCATGTGCCATACTTACACTCGCGGCATTGAGTGCGGCTTTCGACATACGGTAGCCGATATACCCGCCTGACCCATTGTCAGCAATGGAGCCCATTCGGCTGGTGATCATCGCAACTTTACTTCCTGCAGCAAGATTATTTAACAATGCATGGGTAATACGAATGGGACCCATGGCATTGACATTAAACTGCTGCTGCATATTTTCAAAGTCCATCTCTGCGAGCGTTTCATTATGGAACACACCAGCATTATTAATCAGCATATCAATTTTTTCATTGCCCAGAGCCGCAACTAGCTTTTTCGCTCCATTTTCTGTGGCAACGTCGATATCTTCAATAATATCTACTCCTAATGCTTCTAACTCGTCGGATGCTTTACGCACAACAGCGGTCACCTTGCACCCGAGAGATTGATATTGTTTACAAAACTCCAATCCGATCCCACGGTTTGCACCAGTCACCAAAACATGTAACGTCATATCCTTCTCCTCATGATTCTATTCGCTTGAGTAATACAATTGGTATGAGTTTACTAAACTCAAGGTCAATACCACCTGAATTCAATTTTTATTCTCGTTTTTACCACTTTTCGGCAGTTTTGCTACAGTTAAAGAGCTCGCACCAGCATGGACTTGTTATGAAACTCGCATTCAGCACGCTACTTTTTTGTACCTTTAGTGCAACCACATTCGCATATCAAATTAATGTAAGTGAACTAGTGGCATATCAACTTGGGCAACAACAAATAGAGCAACTGATGCAAAAAATATATGCGCCACTTGGGATCACGCCTCGCCTAATTATTTTACCCAGTGAGCGAGGTTTGGAATATGTCAATGAGGGAGTTTATGATGCAGAAGCTGGGCGTACCCATGCGGTTGCCGCTACTTACTCTAATTTATTGCAAGTACCAGAACCGCTTGCAACGGTTCAAATGGCTGTATTTTGTATTAAGAAAGAGCATTGCGCTTTATCAGATCAACAAGATTATGTGGTGATCAAAGGTAGCTTAGTGACTGAGCTGGTCTGTAAGCGTAAAAAGCTCATATGCAATGCCGTTTTCAATGATGTTTCAGTGTTTCAAGCCTTGCAAAAAGGCCATGTTGAACAAATACTTGCTGATGACTTATTTGCTCTCGGCACGTTGTGCCAATCAGGGCTTGAGAAAGTCTATGTGCGCAGATTACCAGACGCAAGCTACCCTATTTACCACTATGTAAATGTCAAACACCAAGCATTACTGCCACAATTAACCAAGTCAATCCAGAGGCTTAATAACAACGGAGAGAGCCATACTATTTTTTCTACACTCGAAAAGCACTTCTCCACATGCCAAGGCAAAGTCATTGAACTGAGCCCTGACTAACCTGAGATTTGGATAAGAAACGAACTAACTCATTGTTTTTAAAATCACATTAAATTATTGCCTTATCTAGCCAGAGTTTTAGGGATAACTCCGCTCCCGCGTCCTGCTACTGCCCTGATACCTACATCCTTGTAGGCAAAGCGAATTTACGCCTGGATATTGGAAGTGAACTGAACGCAGTTAGCGCTAAAACTGGCTGCAAGAAAGGCATTCATTATCCTAAGCTCAGGGACTAAGTCGTAATCTCATCCATTGCGGACTCAATAATAGAAAATACAGCACCTTGAGGGTCGGTTATTACACTGAAACGACCAACTTCTGGAATATCTGTCGGTGGCACACAAACCTCTCCCCCTAGTTTTTTGGCATATTCAGCCTTACTTTCACAGTCTAAAACGGCAATATAAATCATCCAGTGTGGTGGGATGTCATCTCCCCACTCTTCTGTCATCTCAAGCATACCTGCTACGGGCTGGCCACTTACCGTAAATAGTGTGTACTCCATATTTCCCATGTCTTTGACTTCAATCTGCCAGTCAAACAAAGCAGAGTAAAAATCTCGACTTTTTATGCTGTCTTTACTCACCAGCTCAAACCAATATGGTGTATTAGCCTCTAAACAACGCTGCGTACCGATGTGTCCAGCTTCTTGCCACAAGGCGAAAATGGCGCCTCCAGGCTCTTGCAACATTACCATACGCCCTGCACCTGAGATGTCATGAGGTCCGGCTAACACTTCAGCGCCTAATTTATGTGCTTTCTCTAAACACTCATCAACATTTTGCACCGCGACATACGCAAGCCAATGGCTTGGTAGCCCACTTTGCTGTTGCTCAGCCGTCATTTGATACATAGCTGCAATGTCATCCGACTCTTTTTGCAGCATAGTGTAATAACAGTCTTCGCCGATAGGCTGATCCAGAATTTGCCAGTCGAATAACTGACTATAGAAAGGTTTTGCAGACTTCCAATCGCTAGAACATAGCTCAATCCAACAAAAGTAACCGGGTCTGAATTCGTTAATTAATGCCATACACAATCCCTCAATCAATCTGCGTGTTATGAATATAGCAGTATTAGGCCGATAAGAAAGCCACAACGAGTTGTGTTTCATCTTACTGCTTTATTTGCCCATATTTGGGCGAACGAGGGCCGTAAAGTAAGCCATTGGTTGAATCGGCTGAAAGTAATCGTTGCGACGCACGTTGCGACACCTCAAACCCTTTATCTGATGCGCTCTCTATCACTTGGTTCAATACAGCACCAATTAACGCGCCAGCTAAACTAGTGTCACTATCATCGCGGTCTTCGCTGCTAGATGCCTTCGAACGACCTTGCCAAATGACTTGCCCAGTTTTTAAGTCCACCAACTTTGCTGATAGCGCTACGGTTGTATCGCTGTCTATAACTACATAAGAAGTACCATAATCTTGGATTTCAATATATAAAGCGGCATCCGCTGCAAAGATCTCATAGAGCTTGTCTATCGCAACATTGTGGACATCATGCGCTACACTTAATCCATTATTTTTGAAGGTTTCACTCACAAGGGATGCTGGAAAGACATAGTAACCCGAGTCGGCCAGAGGCTTGACCACGGTAGCCATTACACCATAAGGTGCAATCACTTCATTTGAATTATTAATAGGCGGCAAAACCAAGATTGATTTAGGGTCGCTTTGGATAAAAGCACTGTAATCTTGTGCTGGTGTAGTACTACAACCGTTCACCAAAGAGAAGGTGAACAGTACCAAAGTTACTTTAATCCATTTCATTTCGATTCACCCGTCTTTGCATTCTTAATCAAGAAATTAATATACTGTGTAGATTCAGGGTATAGCTGCTTTTCCTGCTCGAAGTAATTAAATCCTTTATCGCTATCACCTTGAAGTAAGTGCAGATAGCCAAGGTGTGCATACATACCGGGCGCGGGGTTAGCTTGATGTGCTTCTGCACGTGCTACACTCGATTCTAACTCAACAATTTGCTCACTAAGTGGTTGACCATCTCCACGAAAAAACTCATAGAGGTTATGCTCATAAGAACCATAATAGTATTGGGGCGCGGTACTTTGACACCCCGACAATAGCAAAAGAAAAGCCGCAATAACGATTGTGTTTTTCATAATTTATAGAGGCTGCCAGTCGCCTTTCTCAATACCGTTAACTAAATTATTTACCGCCTCGCGAATAGCTAAATCAAGTACTTTACCATTTAGCGTCGAGTCGTATCCTGCTGTACCACCAAAGCCAACCACTTCTCGGTTAGATAGGCTGTATTCTCCTGCGCCTTGCACCGAATAAACCACTTCAGAGCTCGTTACATCAACGATATTGAGATTGACTTTAGCGTAAGCTACTTGTGACTTACCTTTACCTAGAATGCCAAATAGCTGTCGGTCACCCACTTCCTTTCGACCAAACTCAGACACGTCACCGGTAATAACAAAGTTTGCACCTTTAATATGCTGTTGAGCACCAGAGAATCCTACCTCTTGCGCCATTTCTGTCATGTTTTCTCTATCTAGGACAGTAAACCGATTACTCTGTTGTAAGTGTGTGGTAAGAATAGTTTTTGCTTGAGAGCCTAAGCGATCGGCTCCTGAATTGAATACACCATTATGGTAAGCAGAGCGATTCTGTAACTTACCCACCGCAAGCTGGCTTTTTGGTCCGCTATAAGCTTGGTTGTAAGAAGCGACTTTTGGCGCCTCTACTGTTCTAGATGCTTCGGTTGCACAACCTGCTGTTAATCCTACAAAGGTCAGAGCAAGTGCCGTCATAAGTTGTTTATTCATTATCAAATTCCCATTAAGAGTAAATACATTGGTTGCTGATAATGTAGATAACTTTGACGTTCTTTAGTGTTAATTTTTGTTTGAAAAAATAGCAGAAAGCTACATTTTGGCGCGATCACGAAAGATAAGCACTAAGCCCTCAAGGTTTCAGTTCATAATAAAGAATAAGAAAGCCGTAGCAGAATAAACCAAAAGAGATTAACCCAATAAAGACAAGAAATTAGCGTGGTGATGTGTAGACCTATGTGAGTACTGTCTGGATACTCAAGCACGCCTACACCTCTTTGCATTATACATTTTTCAACAATTTAGCGCTGACGCATCACCCCTTCTTGAATGGTCGAAGCCACAAGTTCGCCTTGACGATTAAAAAACTGGCCGCGCACCAAGCCCCGCCCATTGGACGCACTTGGACTATCAACACTGTATAAAATCCAATCATCCATTCGAAACGGGCGATGAAACCACATTGCATGATCGATTGTCGCTACCTGCATATTCGGCTGCATAAACGACAGTCCATGCGGCTGAAGCGCCGTTGGTAAAAATTCAAAATCTGATGCGTACGCCAATAAGTAATTATGGATCCTTCTATCGTCAGGCATATCACCATTAGCCTTAAACCATACATTTCTCACCGGATCTTGTTTTTTGGGCTTAAACGGATTTTGGAAGTTAACAGGACGCATATCCAATGGCATTTCTTGTGTGAATTTAGCCCGTAATGACTCTGGAATTAAGTCTGCATGCTCCTGATAAAAATGGAGCGAAGACTTTAGATCTTCAGGCTCTGGCACATCAGGCATGAGTGATTGATGGGACAGACCAGGCTCATCGCCTTGAAAAGAGGCCGTCATATAAAAAATCGGCTTACCATATTGAATCGCACTGACTCTGCGAGTACTGAAACTACGGCCATCACGAATATTTTCAACGTCATACACAATTGGTTTGCTCGCATCACCGGGACGCAAAAAATATGAATGCAGTGAATTGACATATCGCCCCTCAGGCAAGGTATATTTTGCGGCTGACAGTGCCTGCCCCATCACCTGCCCCCCAAACACTTGAGGAAAACCAAGGTCTTGGCTTTGACCTCGATATATTCCCTGCTCAATTTCTTCAAGGCTTAGTAAATCCAACAGGTTTTGTAAAACTTGACTCATGTTGCACTCCGAACGTCTAGTAGAACTGGCGATAGTCGTTATAATGAGATAATACCCGTAGCAAACCAAGTACATTGCTCAAATGAGTATAATACATCATAACTCAAACTATTGGACTAACCCATATGGCTTATTGGCTGTTTAAAACAGAACCCGACGCATTTTCTATTGATGACTTAAAAAGCGCGCCTGAGCAGCAAACATTTTGGGAAGGCATTCGCAATTATCAAGCACGTAACTTCTTGCGGGATC
This sequence comes from Pseudoalteromonas piscicida, assembly GCF_002744175.1. Taxonomy (GTDB): domain Bacteria; phylum Pseudomonadota; class Gammaproteobacteria; order Enterobacterales; family Alteromonadaceae; genus Pseudoalteromonas; species Pseudoalteromonas piscicida_B. Next base: position 52,663 of record NZ_NKHF01000050.1, on the reverse strand, counting down.
AAGTAAAAGTAGGCGATTTAGTCTTTATTTATCACTCCAGCTGTAAAGTACCTGCCGTTGTAGGAATCGCAAAAGTTGTCAAGGCTGCAGAGCCGGACCCCTATCAATTTGACCTGAATAGCGATTATTATGATGCGAAGTCTGCTCAGGATAATCCACGCTGGGTTGGTGTGACTCTAGCCTATGAGCAACATCTTCGCCCTGTTACCCTAAAAGCTATCAAAGCGAACCCTGCGCTAACCGAGATTGCACTAAAAAAAGGTGGCCGATTATCCATCATGCCCGTGACTGACACTGAGTGGCAGGTTATTTTAGAAATGTCAGGGCAAAGCTAGCGTTTAGCTTTACCCTTTTGTCTACCATGCTTTGGCACCATGCTAAAATAGAGCAACAAGGCTACCCAAGAAAACAACAAGGTTCCGATTAACCAGCCGTTTTTTTCATGGCCTTTGGTGCGCTTGCTTCCAGCTATCAAAGCAACAGGAAGCAAATAAGCGCACACAATGGCTATCATTAAGAAGAGTTCTTCGAACATAGTGATGACCAATTGACTTCAGTAGCAAGAACACGTTGCGGCGCAATATAATGTAAAATATCACCACCTGATATCTTGTAGTCTAACGGTGGGTTTAAGTCCATATTGAGTGCGTTGATATCATGGGCAACGCCTAGCAAAGTCGCATCATGGTGCTGCTTAAAATAGCCAAAAATATCGCCAAAGGTTAGACACCCCACCTCAGCTGGCAATGCCAGACTAAATTGCGTGTCACCATGTAAAGTGGATAACAGCTCCTCTTGCACACGGCTTGAACCTGGGTCTTGCATAGCTCGTACTAGAATCTCTGCCGACATAGAAGCAGAACACTCAACATTTTTACAATGCTCTCGCAGCAATTGCGCCTTAGTGTCGTCTAAGAAGTGTGCACTGATGTGTGCTGCCGGTTTAACCACTCGGCTCAGTTTAAGCGCCGTAGTAAATGTTTGATTATCATCATCGCCATCTATGATAATTTTGTCAGCGCATCCAATATTAATACGACTTAACTGCTCATCATCGGTGAAGCTAGTTAACCGGACAAATGCCACTTCAGGGTAACTCAACAGCGGATGTTCCATCACTTCGGTGACGGCCAATACTATTTTTCTGTCCTCACGCTTATTGTCTCCTAAAATATAGTCCACCATCTTTTTCGTTCTCACATCGTGCCAACCAAAAATTACAATATGGTTTTGTAAATGTGCAAAATCTTTTTCCCCTGTCATGCCTCTTCTCACCCAATACGTTACAAATTGTCCAGCCTTCCCCAGTAATACACCAAATAGCGCCAGGCCAAATGGAATTTGTATTATGGCAACGACCCAACGTCCTAACTCCGTTGTTGCACTAAAATCGCCATAGCCAACCGTAGAGGTTGTCACTACGTAATAATAAAAGAATGTACTTATTGGCAGTAACGCCGACTCATTACTCAGCCACAGTAACCCCCAAGTGACTATCATGTGAATGAGCGTTGCCGTAAACAACAGTTGCCAGCTAGCCTTATCCACATGGGCTCGCATTAACACAACCAAACGCTTAAAAAATATAGGCATATTGCTTCCCTATCATATATATACTGCTACCTTACTGTAGATTTTACCCAAAAAACAACACGACATATCGACTTCTTTGATATAGTCTTAGAAAAGGTTACAAGAAGTAATGAGGGGTTAACATGGCTGGCGTTTTGGCCTCAGTAGATCAACGTACACAACTGGTGGGAGAAAACCGCCTTGAGTTACTATTATTTCATCTTCATAGCCGCCACTTTTTTGCACTTAACGTGTTTAAAATCAAAGAGGTTGTCAAGCTCCCTAAGCTTAACAAAATGCCCAATGCTCACCCTAAAGTTTGCGGTGTAACCAATATTCGTGGTGAGTCTGTTCCGGTAATAGATTTGCGTGACGCTATTTGTATGCCTCCGTGCGATAGAGATCCCGACAGTAACCTTGTTATCACTGAATACAATCGTTCGGTTCAAGCTTTTCTGGTTGGAAAAGTAGATCATATTATCAATACAACGTGGACCGACATCATGCCGACACCGAAAACGGCCGGCCGCAACCATTATTTAACCGCACTGACAAAAATTAAACGCGATGACGTGGAACATATCGTCGAAATAATTGATGTCGAAAAAGTGTTGGCAGAAATCATTGAGTATCAAGTTGAAATACCACAAGATATTCTTGATAAAGAAATCATCAACGAGTTTCACGGCCGTAAAATCCTGCATGTGGACGATTCACCTACCGCTCGTCGCCAAGTAGCAGATACGCTAGCACAATTGGGAATTGAAATTATCCCTGCCACAGACGGCCAAGAAGCACTCAATGTGCTAAAACACTGGGCCGATGAAGGGATAGACGTTCAAAAAGAATTACTTGCGGTGATCACTGATGCAGAAATGCCTGTGATGGATGGCTATCGGTTGACCTATGAAATTCGCAACGATAGCCGCCTTAAAGACCTTTATGTCATTCTCAATACTTCATTAAGTGGCAGCTTTAACCATGCTATGGTAGAGAAGGTAGGCTGTAACGCTTTCCTCTCAAAGTTTCAACCCGACCTACTGGTCACTGAAGTACAAAATCGTCTAAAAGAAATACTGCAAAAGTAATGCTAGACACTGTATAAAAAAACAGTTTATGTTTCTTTATAAATCATAAGCTTGCTTTGATTATAGTCGGTTTGGCTTGTGCTACGCTGGGATTTACGCCTGTGACTCGGTATACTTGCCATCATTTGAGCAAATAGGCAAAGCAATGGACGTATCAGAATTACTCGACGGCCTTAACGACAAACAGCGCGATGCAGTCGCAGCTCCTCTGCAAAACATGTTAGTGCTCGCAGGTGCGGGTTCGGGTAAAACGCGAGTACTGGTTCATCGTATCGCTTGGCTTATGCAAGTTGAACACGCCTCCCCATTTAGTATTTTTGCGGTAACCTTTACGAATAAAGCCGCCAAAGAAATGCGTGCTCGTGTTGAAGCAACACTCAATGGTCCGGTAGGTGGCATGTGGATAGGCACTTTTCACGGTCTTGCTCATCGTATGTTACGCGCCCACCACCGAGAGGCTAAACTCCCCGAGTCGTTTCAAATCTTAGACAGTGATGATCAGCAAAGGATGATCCGCCGTTTGCTCAAAGCCATGAATATCGACGAGAAGAAATGGCCGCCAAAGCAATTAAGCTGGTACATTAGCGCCCGCAAAGATGAAGGATTAAGACCAAAAGATATTCAAGCATATGATGTCAACGAGCAGCTGATGCTAAACGTTTACAGTGCCTATCAAGATGCCTGTGATAGAGCTGGCCTTGTAGATTTTGCCGAAATTTTATTGCGCTGTTACGAGCTATTACAACAGCAACCTACATTGCTACGCCACTACCAACAGCGTTTCCGTCATATGCTGGTTGACGAATTCCAAGATACCAACAGCATTCAGTACTTGTGGCTGCGTCTGCTCGCAGGCAAGGAAAATAACATCATGATCGTTGGTGATGACGACCAAAGTATTTACGGCTGGCGTGGCGCAAAAATAGAAAACATTAAACGCTTTTTAGACGATTTTAATGCCGAGACAATCCGTCTTGAACAAAATTACCGTTCTACAGCAACGATCCTAAAAGCATCGAATGCGTTGATTGAAAACAACGCAGAACGAATGGGTAAAAGCCTTTGGACCGACGGTAATCAGGGCGAACCTATTTCAATCTACGCTGCATTTAATGAGCTTGATGAGGCTCGCTTTGTTGTAGGAAAAATCAAGTCTTGGTTACAAGCTGGTAATGCGCTCAGCGACAGTGCCGTGCTCTATAGAAATAACGCTCAATCACGGGTCTTAGAAGAAGCCCTACTCCAAGAAGGACTAAAATACCGCATTTATGGCGGGATGCGCTTTTTCGAGCGTCAAGAGATTAAAGATGCCTTGTCCTACTTGCGCATTATTAGTAATCGTAATGACGATGCAGCATTTGAGCGTGTGATAAACACGCCAGCCCGTGGTATTGGCGACAAAACCTTAAGCCATATTCGCGATTGTGCTCGCCATGAGTCGCTCTCTCTTTGGGATGCAGCCAAAGCAGTATTGGCGCAAAAGCATTTGGCAGGACGAGCTGCAACAGCAGTAACCAAATTTATTGAACTGGTAGAGCAGCTTGACGATAAAATTGCCGAACTTGAATTGGCACAGCAAGCACAAACCGCCATTGAACAATCGGGCCTACTGGCTATGTATCAGGCTGAAAAAGGTGAAAAAGGCCGTGCTCGAGTAGAAAACTTAGAAGAATTAATCAGCGCTTGCGGTCAATATGAACTACCTATAGATGAAGATTTTACTTCACCACTTCAGGGCTTTTTAGCCTATACCTCGTTGGAAGCGGGTGAAGGCCAAGCTGACGAACACGAAGATGCGGTACAAATGATGACGCTGCACTCAGCCAAAGGTCTTGAGTTTCCGTTGGTCTTTATGGTTGGTGTGGAAGAAGGTATGTTCCCATCACAGCAAAGTAATGAAGAATCAGGCCGCTTAGAAGAAGAACGTCGTTTATGCTACGTGGGTATGACACGGGCAATGGATAAGCTTTATATCAGTCACGCAGAAAGTCGTCGCTTGTATGGTCAAGAGAAACACCACAGTCCATCAAGGTTCTTACGTGAGATTCCAGAAGACTGCATGGAAGAGATCCGAATTAAAACCCAGATTTCTCGTCCAGCCAATTCGGGAAGATTCAGCCCATCAATTAGCCATGCAACCTTTGAAGACAGCGGTTTTAATTTAGGTCAGCGTGTCTTGCACGCCAAATTTGGCGCAGGCACAGTGCTTAACTATGAGGGTGCAGGAGCACAGTCACGTATTCAAGTTAACTTTGACGACGTTGGTAGTAAGTGGCTAGTTACCGCCTATGCAAGACTCCAAGCACTCTAACCTTCCAAAATTACTTACTCAACTTGCCGGTGCGCGTCATCGGCAACTCTTACTGGTTACGGGTAACCCAGCGTGGTGCTATGAACAATCAGAGAAGCTATTAACAAACGCCGACAACTGTCTGGTCTTGAGCAATCACACCGCTCTGAAGCAAGCATCTTGGCCCGAGCATCTACATCAAATACTTGGGCAAGAGTTCGATCACCTAGTTTACGACGGCTTTAGTGGCATATTGCCGAATAAGATCGCTGCGGCTTCGGGCACAGTGAAAGCCGGTGGTCTTTTATTATTGTTACTTCCTGAGCTTGACGCGCTCGAGCATTGGCTTGATCCTGCCATTACACGCTGGAGCTCTGAGGGCCAAACGCCAAAGCACAGTCACTTCTTGAAACGATGGCAACAACTATGGCAGCACGCCCCTGTTTGGCAGATCAGCGAGCAACATGGCGTAACGCTACCTGATAGTTATATGGCACCTACTACCAGTATGCATGGTATTGAGGAGCAACAGGAAGTTCTAACAAAGATCGTCACAGCGCTCGAAAAAAAGCGCTCTCCCATCTTACTCAGTGCAGACCGAGGCCGAGGGAAAAGCGCACTGTTAGGCTTGTTGGCTGCGCGACTTTCTACACAGCAATTCGTTATTTGTAGCCGCCACTTTCATGCACTACACAGTTGCTTTGCCATGCTAGCCCATGCGCTCAACACGCCCGTTGACGTGAAAAGCAAACAACTGGCTAACCTTAAGTATCTGGCCCCAGACGCGTTATTGCAACAGGCCTCATCACTTGACAGCAACACCATTATATTGGTTGATGAAGCAGCAGCTCTCCCCGTACCATTTTTGACGCAAGTCACTCAACTTGGGCTGCGCTGCGTATTTTCGAGCACTTTGGTCGGTTATGAAGGCAACGGTAGAGGCTATACATTAAGGTTTAAGCAATATCTAGCCTTGCACCATCCAAACTATCTAGATTTCACTCTACAGTGTCCGATTCGCTATGCGCCAAACGATCCACTGGAGCGGCAAATTCGAGATTTGTTTGCGCTGGAGTGTCACATTCCTGCGCCCACATCCGCTAAGCAACTCACGATGCGCGCCATTTCGCAAAGTGCCCTTGTTAAGGATACAAAATTACTTGAGCAGGTTTTCTCCTTACTTGTGCTCGCGCATTACCAAACCAGTGTCGACGATTTACGGCAGTTATTAGATGCCCCTGATCTCCACTTACACGGCGCATTTTGTGAGGACAAGTTAGTTGCTATTTGTCTTGCTGTTGTCGAAGGAGGACTACCCGAAGCACTTGCAACGGATATTCTGTTAGGAAAACGCCGCCCTGCTGGACATTTAATGTCTCAACAATTGGCGACTACTTTTGGCGAGCCCCAGTTTATTACATCTCACAGTGCTAGGGTGATTCGAATTACAGTACATCCGGCTCTACAACATCGGGGGATCGGCAGCCAGTTATTACAGGCTTTTGAACGCAGTTTACCTGATCATATCACTGCAATTGGCACCAGTTTTGGCCTTACAGCCCCCCTACTTAACTTTTGGCATAAGCTTGGCTATCAGCCGTTAAAAATCGGATTTAAACAAGACAAGGCCAGTGGTGAATTTGCACTCTTAATGCTAAAAACAAGAAAGAAAGCATTATCTTCAGCTTATACCTCGGCGTTTAAACAAGGTTTTTTCTATCAACTACGCACGACCTATCAATACCTTGACGTCGATACAGTGAGCGCGGTCCTAACGACACTTCCTGTTGAGCCGTTCACTAATGAACAACTGAGCTACCTGCACTTTATCAATCAAGGCGCTCCCAGTGAGCAACAAGTATGTCCTTTTTTATGGCAACTACTGACAACCGATCCGCAATTGATTAAAAAATTAACTAAAGTTTCCAAAGCATTAATTATTAGACTAATATTACAGCAGCATTCAACCCAAGTCGTACAGCAACAGCTTGGACTTTCTGGTAAAAAGGCCTTGGTCACAACGTTAAGAGAGACAGTGCAGCAAGTATATGAAAATGTTCGGTGTTAAGTTTTTGCTGTTGGTATTAACCGCTGCGATATCGGGTTTTGTGCGCTCTGCTGAACCTGTGATAAAAATTGGTATGTCTACTGCACTTTCCGGCCCTGCACAAGAGATAGGCCAGCAACTAAAGGCCGGAGCAGAGCTGCATTTTGATTACTACAACCAACATAAGCCCAAGCATGCTCCACTGCTGGAGTTGCAGGTATTGGATGATGGCTATGAACCTCATAAAACCGTGATCAATGCTCGTAAACTGGTTTATGAAAATAAAGTAGACGCCCTATTTGGGGTGATGGGAACACCTACATCCTATGCAATTAAACCCATCCTTGAGCACTCTAATATTCCATTTTTAATGCCTTACACTGGCGCCGACTTCTTACAAAACCCTTTAACCTTCAAGGTGTTTAATTTACGTACCAGCTATAATAAAGAAGCACAGGATATTATTCGCTACTTTGTTGATGAGCAAAAATTCAAACGTGTAGCTTTACTCATCCAAGCCGACGAGTTTGGCCTTACCGTTGAAAAAAACCTAACCAAAGCTTTGATGGAACGCGGTATGCGACCTGTCGTTGTCACTCGCTTTAGACGCAACAGTGAAGATATAGAAAGAGCACTTGAGCAAGCACAACATCATAAAATTGAAGGCCTCGCTATGGTCGGTACTTACACGCCATTGTCTAAGTTTATTAACCGAGCAATGGAGGTAGGCCTTGAAACACAGTATGCGGCGGTGTCGTTTGCTTCTTCAAATGAGCTATTTGCACGACTTAAAGGCAAACCTAAGGTGCTTGTCACTGAAGTGGTTCCAGACCCTGCCGTTTGTAAAGGTCAGCTGTGCGAGGGTTTTCGACAAAGTATAAAACAAGCGAATCTATCTTTGAACGAACAAGTATTTGAAGGCTATCTGAACGCCTATCTCCTCACCAGCGCAATCCAATCTTGTGCACTCCCAATTCAGAGTCATTGCTTGCTCTCAGCTTTACAGCAAGAACTAGAAAGCGACCCAGTTATTCGTGAGGTGTTTATGCTGCAAGCTGAGCAAAAGAAATTACCAGTTTACCGTTCCTTTTTCTAATAATGTTCTATGCTTAGTTGATAATGACTATATGCGGGGCTGACATGGATCTAATTAACTTTCGCGTCGGGAAAAAAACAATATCACTGCAAATCCTCGATATTTTATTAACTGAACGCTACGAAGAAAACTTAACTGACTTACCTAACGACAATCCTAGTTTTCTTGGTGTTAAGGACTATATGGGCGTGCCTACACCGATTTTTGATTTAGGAATAATCTTGAACAAGCGCTCTTCCTATGACACCAATCAAGAGCTAGTCGATATGCTCAAACAACGGGAAGACGATCATAAAGACTGGTTACATGCACTTGAGGCAAGTCTGCTTAACGATGTGCCATTCACAAAAGCAAAGGACCCTAAGCAATGTGCATTTGGCCAATGGTACTACAGCTTCAAAACTGAAAATGACGATCTCAAAGCACTATTAAAGCGGTTTGAAGAACCGCATGCCCAGTTACATGCACTGGCTGACACGCTCTTGTTGATGTGTGCAAAAGGCGATAGGCAAGCAGCCATTGACACCTTAGCTCGAGAAAAAAGAACCACTTTTAATAAACTCATGCGACTATTTGAGTCAACTCGAGACCAAATTATGTTAGATCACAAGCCCATCATTGTCTTTACCACCCAAGATGGTCAAAGCCCGCATATTGGACTACTGGTCGATAAGGTTGAAGACAATGTCCATTGTGATGAGAGTGATATTAAGTCTTTACATGAAATGACGAATATAGGGTTTGAAATAGACGCTCAAACTAAAAAATTGATGAAGGGGTTGGTAAAAATGGGTGACCGTCATAGTGTACTCATCGATCCCAGCGCCATTTTCCGGCCAGAGCATTTACAGCATTACGAGCCCGAGGAAACCGAAGAATACGGCTTATTTTAACTTCACAAACAAAAAACGCCGCAAGTGCGGCGTTTTGGTAATAATAGGTAACCTGTTGCAAGCTGCCTATTATTAAAGCTGTATTTACTTAGCTTGGCGGCTAGCGCGTTTACGCTCGCTTTCAGTAAGTAATTTCTTACGAATACGGATGCTCTCAGGCGTCACTTCTACTAGCTCATCGTCATCAATGAACTCAAGTGCTTGCTCTAGTGACATCACGATAGGTGGTACAAGGTTTTGCGCTTCGTCAGTACCCGCTGCACGTACGTTAGTTAACTGCTTACCTTTAAGCGCGTTAACCGTTAGGTCATTATCACGGCTATGAATACCGATGATCATCCCCTCGTACACTTCAACACCGTGACCGATAAATAGACGACCACGCTCTTGTAAGTTGAATAGCGCGTTGGTTAGTGCTTTACCTGGTGCATTCGCAATCAGTACACCGTTCTTACGCTGACCAATGTTACCGCCTTTATGTGGGCCGTAATGTGAGAAGGTGTGGTACATCAAACCAGAACCAGACGTTAGTGTCATGAATTCAGTTTGGAAACCAATTAGACCACGTGCTGGCATCATGAAATCCATGCGTACACGGCCTTTACCGTCTGGAGACATGTCAGTCATTTCAGCTTTACGAAGACCTAGCTGTTCCATGATAGAACCTTGGTGCTCTTCTTGACAGTCAATTGTTACCGTCTCATAAGGTTCTTCAATCTGACCGTCAACTTCACGCAAGATTACCTCTGGACGAGAAACGGCAAGCTCGTAACCTTCACGACGCATATTCTCAATAAGAATACCTAAGTGAAGTTCACCACGACCAGATACACGGAAGCTATCAGGGTTATCTGTTTCTTCTACACGTAGCGCAACGTTGTGCACAAGCTCAGCTTCTAGACGCTCAAGGATATTACGAGAAGTAACGTATTTACCTTCTTGGCCTGAGAATGGAGAAGTGTTTACAGAGAAAGTCATCGTTACTGTTGGTTCATCAACAGACAATGGAGGTAAAGCTTCAACGTTATTTTGACAACAGATAGTGTCAGAAATTTTCAGCTCACCAAGACCAGTGATTGCGATGATATCACCTGCAGTGGCTTGCTCAACTTCATGACGGTCAAGACCTAAGTAACCTAATACTTGGCCAACTTTACCGTTACGCGTCTTACCATCAGCACCAACAATAGTAACTTGTTGATTAGGTTTAACTGCACCACGCTTGATACGACCAACACCGATAACACCTACATATGAGTTGTAATCTAGCTGAGAAATCTGCATTTGGAACGGACCTTCAGGATCCGCATTAGGCGCTTCAACTTCGTCTACAATCGCTTGGAACATTGGTTCCATGTTGTCAGACGGCTCATCTAGGTCAAGTGTTGCCCAGCCGTTGATTGCTGATGCATAAATTACTTTAAAGTCTAACTGTTCGTCAGTTGCACCTAAGTTATCAAACAGGTCGAAAACTTGGTCCATTACCCAATCAGGGCGAGCGCCTGGCTTGTCGATTTTGTTGATAACAACAATTGGCTTCAAACCTTGAGCAAACGCCTTTTGCGTAACGAAACGCGTTTGTGGCATTGGACCTTCTTGCGCATCAACTAGCAGTAGTACTGAGTCAGCCATCGAAAGAACACGTTCTACTTCACCACCGAAGTCGGCGTGTCCTGGAGTATCTACGATATTGATACGGTAGTCGTTCCACTTGATTGCGGTATTTTTTGCAAGGATGGTGATACCACGCTCTCTTTCAAGATCGTTTGAGTCCATCACTCGCTCTTCATTACCACCGCGCTGCTGTAGTGTACCTGATTGCTCAAGTAGCTTGTCTACAAGCGTTGTTTTACCGTGGTCTACGTGCGCGATAATCGCGATATTTCTTAACTTTTCGATGCTCATATTATTACTCAGTGAAGTTGGCCCTCAGTGATCCTAGTCGATCTACGCAAAAATGCGCGTTGAGATTGCCCGATTGAGAATTAAAGGTCGCGTATTATCTACTATTAATGTGACAGATGAAAGTTTATCCAACATTTTTTTCAAATGAAGTGCTGAAACTTCAATAAATTTGCATTAGTTAATAGAGGTTTCAAGCAGTTAGCTAATCAACTAAAAAAAGCGTGGGATCTTTGATAAATCACCAGAGCTCGACTATAAAGTTAAACCGATAATCAAGTGGTGTAGTAACCAAAAACACAAAACAAACTGCACCAAAGTTACGCACCACCATGAAACAATAACGCACCAAGGTGGTGCAAACCTGCCATGGGACATTTTGTTATTTTAAACAACACCAATATAATCAACAAGTTAAAAACATGGCACAGATCACGCTTACTAGTGTGCAAATGCAGTACATTGCAGCAAAAAAATAACCCAACGAGTTGGAGGACACATGTCACAATCGGTTTTAGATTTTATTAAAGAGCATGACGTAAAATTTGTTGATTTACGTTTCACTGATACAAAAGGTAAAGAACAACACGTATCGATCCCGCATCATCAAGCCGATGAAGACTTCTTTGAAGACGGCAAAATGTTCGACGGCTCCTCTATTGCTGGTTGGAAAGGCATTAACGAATCTGACATGGTGCTTATGCCAGACGCAGAGAGCGCAAAGCTAGACCCATTTGCAGAAGAAACAACTCTAATCGTACGTTGTGACGTTGTAGAACCAAACACACACCAAGGTTATGAGCGTGACCCTCGTTCAGTATCAAAACGCGCTGAAGAATACATGCGCTCAACAGGTATCGCAGATACCGTACTATTTGGTCCAGAACCCGAGTTTTTCCTGTTTGACGACGTAAAATACAAGACCGATATGTCTGGTTCTATGTATAAAATCGACGCTGAAGAAGCGTGTTGGAACTCTGACAAAGACTATGAAGGCGGCAACACAGGTCACCGCCCTGGCGTAAAAGGAGGTTACTTCCCAGTAGCACCAGTTGACTCATCACAAGACTGGCGTAGTGCTACTTGCCTAGTACTAGAAGAAATGGGCCAAGTCGTTGAAGCACACCACCATGAAGTGGCAACCGCTGGCCAGAATGAGATTGCAACTCGCTTTAACACTATGGTACTTAAAGCAGATGAAATCCAAGAAATGAAGTATGTTATTCACAACATGGCACACCTATACGGTAAAACGGCAACCTTTATGCCTAAGCCAATTGTTGGTGATAACGGCTCAGGTATGCACTGTCACCAGTCACTCGCCAAAGATGGCAAAAACATCTTTGCTGGTGATAAGTACGGTGGTTTGTCTGAAGACGCACTTTACTATATTGGCGGTATTATCAAGCACGCTAAAGCGATCAATGCCTTTACTAACGCTTCAACTAACTCATACAAGCGTTTAGTACCTGGTTTTGAAGCACCAGTTATGCTTGCATACTCTGCACGTAACCGCTCAGCTTCAATCCGTATTCCAGTTGTTCCTTCAGAGAAAGCTCGTCGTATCGAGGTGCGCTTCCCTGACCCAACGGCTAACCCATACCTTGCATTTTCTGCAATGCTGATGGCAGGCCTTGACGGTATTAAGAACAAAATCCACCCTGGGGATGCAATGGATAAGGACTTGTACGACCTGCCAGCAGAAGAAGCAGCAGAAATTCCAACCGTTGCAGCGTCACTAGACGAAGCCCTTGCTGCGCTAGATGCAGACCGTGAGTTCTTAACTCAAGGCGGTGTATTCACTGACGACCTAATCGACGCATATATCGCGCTTAAGTCGAAGGAAGTTGAAAAGTTAAATATGACAACTCACCCTGTTGAGTTCGAAATGTACTACAGCGTATAAGCGCTGTGTTCTGACAAGCTACTTGGCTCAGTACTGTGGTACTGAGTCTGTAGAGCCGAAACTCATTATGCGTTTCTGGCACTCTTAATCATATGTGTTCTCAAGCCCGCTATTGCGGGCTTTTTTATTTACCCTTTTTACTTAACAAGTTATACCGCTTAGTTTGTTGTTATTATAGGAATTATCCATTTGAAACTCGCAATTCGATCTACTCTATACTAAAGTATGATAAGTAGTTTGGTCGGGAGAATTGTGGTGCGTCAGTGGTTTATTCTTATGTCGGTTAGCATGATGCTAGCCTTACCAAGCATTGATGCTACAGCCGAATCCAACCCCAAAATATATCGCTGGAAAGACAAAAATGGGCATTGGGTGTATTCTGATGTACCAAAACCAGGCTCCAAAGAAGTGAAACTCCACTCTAACGCCTTAACGATGCCAAGTGTCGATACCACTATCTTAGACCAGCAGGCAGACACCGGCCCAGCAATACAATATCAAGCCAAAATCACCGCGCCTGAACACGAGCAAACTATTCGAGATAACAGCGGTAGTGTTTACGTGACGGGCTCGGTAGAGCCAAGGTTCACTCAAGGGCTAAGCGTGCAACTTTTCCTTGATGGTGAAGCGACTGGACCAAAACAAGCGAACGCCCAATTTTCATTGCGTAATGTGAACCGTGGTGAACATTCGTTGATTTTGAGGGTTTTTAATCAAAAAGGCCAAGTGGTTGCGCAAAGTAGTACGCATAAATTCTACTTACATAAAACAACACTCAATAATTAACGACACTGGCTTTTAACCAAATGTTGGAGACACTCTAACGTCATTCCCTCGGGGATAGAAAGGGTTAAGCGAGTCAACTCATTGTGTTCAATCCATACCTCACGGCTACTCAGTAACACCTCAAAGCGAACATCGCCCTTAGCTTGAGAGAAATATTTATCTTGCCAACTAGGCTGGGTAATTCGCATTTTCCCCGTGAAAATGACATCACTACCTTCAGAATGTTCTAGTTGGCTGGCAACCTGACGAGGAAAACAATTCACATACTCAACACCTTGATTGGATGCGACCTCACTCCCCCCAATGCCCAACATGAAACCTAGGCTTACCACGCACAAGCAGGCTAACTTTACTACCCGGAATAAGGCACGATTAATCATGTTATTAGCCTAAAGTTGGCACGCTTTATTAATGCTAAGTGTAGCGTGCCAGTTAGAAAACATCCTATTTTCTGAGCTGTAGCAATAAATTACTTTAAAGCACGAAAAGCTGTGCTATTCTCATTGCACCATATTGGTGCACGGTGAACATAAATGGATCAAAATAATTCGATTGACTTAGATAAAGTTTGGCAATCTCTCTCAACCGCGATAGTAGTGCTAGATCACAACTTGATGATCCACTATGCCAATTACAGCAGTAGTGAGCTGCTAGGACTCAGTACCAAACGTCTTATCGGCCTAGCGATCAATAGCGTATTTAACCATCACCACATCGACCTACCAAGACTATCAAAGTATGTGCTTCAAGATGGTGTAGACTGCCAGCAGCATAGAGTTGACGTAGTATTCATCGATAATCGAGTTGCAACGTTGAGCTTGCATGCGAGGCGAGTTTACTTAGCGGATAAGCCCTTTATTTTAGTTGAGTGTCGCCGTGTTGATGATGCCCTACGTTATGACCAAGCATCCAATCAAATGCATCAATTTCAAGCCGCACGAAATCTTATTCGCGGTCTAGCCCATGAAATTAAAAATCCGCTTGGTGGGATCCGCGGTGCGGCGCAATTATTGCAGTACGAAACTGATCAACAAGAACGGGAAGAATGCGCAACACTTATTATTGAACAGGCTGATAGATTACGTGAGTTAGTAGATAGATTACTTGGGCCAAACCAACTACCACAAAAAGAACCGTGCAATATACACCAAGCGCTAGAGTCAGTGATTAAATTGACAACCTTAGAGCATGATGCACAAATCAAGCTGGTAAAAGATTATGACCCCAGTATTCCGGCAATCGTAATAGACCAAGCTAAAATTCAGCAAGTACTGCTCAATATGCTTCGCAACGCACAGCAAGCGCTACAACACGATGGCACCATTACCATTACAACACGTATTAAACATCGCTTGCATCATGGTGAGCGCTTGCTTAAAAAAGCACTCCTGATCCGCATTAGTGACAATGGTCCAGGTATTGCGGAAGAAGTGAAAGAAACGTTGTTTTTCCCAATGATCACGAATAAAGAAGGTGGCTCAGGGCTTGGGCTCTCTATTGCGCAAACTCTAGTTGAACAGCATCAAGGGTTTATTGAATGCGATAGCTGGCCGGGACACACCGAGTTTAGTATTTACCTTCCGTTTGACAACACAGAAACAGGAAACGTGCAATGAAATCTGTTTGGTTAGTCGATGACGACGCTTCAATCCGGTTTGTTTTAGAAAAGGCATTAAAGCGAGCAGAGTTTGAAACCGAAAGCTTCGCCAGTGGTCAAGATGTATTAACAGCTCTTGAATATGAGCAACCAGCTGTGCTCATTTCTGATGTCCGAATGCCCGGTATAGACGGGATGGCCTTATTAGACAAAATAGCAGAGTCACATCCCAACCTACCGGTCATCATTATGACCGCCCACTCTGACCTTGATTCTGCGGTAAATGCTTTTAAAAAAGGCGCATTTGAATACCTTGCCAAGCCATTCGATTTAAATGAGGCTGTTTCACTCGTACAGCGAGCCTTTCGTGCCGGCCAACAAACCAAAAAACACAAACGTGCGAGTGAAAAAGCCTCCAGTCCAGATATTATTGGAGAAGCCCCTGCGATGCAGGAAGTTTTCCGCGCCATAGGCAAGCTCTCTGCATCAAGCATGAGTGTACTCATTAATGGGGAATCTGGTTCAGGTAAAGAACTGGTTGCAGGTGCGCTACATAATCACAGTCCCCGTAAAGACGCTGCGTTTATCGCATTAAATATGGCGGCCATACCAAAAGATCTGGTCGAGTCCGAACTATTTGGTCATGAAAAAGGCGCTTTCACTGGTGCGGACAGCATGCGCCGAGGCCGTTTTGAACAAGCCGACGGTGGCACCTTATTTTTAGATGAAATCGGCGATATGCCATTGGACGTGCAAACTCGGCTATTACGCGTACTCGCAGACGGCGAGTTTTATCGTGTCGGTGGACACAACAGTGTAAAAGTGGATGTTCGTATCGTCGCAGCTACCCACCAAGATTTAGAAACATTGGTCAAGCAAGGTAAATTCCGTGAAGACTTATTCCACCGCTTAAACGTCGTCAGGTTGAAGCTACCAGCGCTGCGCGAACGTCCTGAGGATATTGCAGCGCTGTGCGACCACTTTCTCTCGAAGAGCGCCAAAGAGCTAAAAGCCGAGCCAAAGATAATCTCTAAACATGCACTGCAAAAGATGCAAGCCTATCATTGGCCTGGCAATGTTCGCCAGCTAGAAAATACCTGTCGCTGGCTAACGGTTATGGCACCGGGTGAATTGGTGACGCCTGCAGATTTACCGGAAGAGCTCGACAAACCACAGCAACTAAACACACCTGAACAAGAGAATTGGTTAGACGCATTCCAAGCGTGGCTAGACTCCGAGTTACGTAAAGGCAAAGACCATATTTGGCCCGATGTACAGGCACAACTAGAAACTAGACTCATTAAAACAGCATTAAATGCTTGCCACGGTCACAAGCAAGACGCCGCACTTAAAATCGGCTGGGGTCGCAATACGTTAACGCGAAAACTAAAAGAAAGAAATATTCAGGACTGACTCGATTGCCTGAGTCACATAGCTCCGCTATGTGGGCAGCAATTAAGTCAGAAAAAGAACTTAACCTAATGTGTATAAGAGACTTTAAATATTCATCAGGACCGTCTACACTCCCTAAATTAGGTTCAGTTGAATAGTTGCAAGTGTGTCATCTTTTATAGCCGCTTTAATAATAGCCTCAAGTGCTTTAGGTGCAGGGGAAGCTAAGGTAGAGCATACCTATGAACTTGATAGAGCCGAGTATTTTCTCAACAAAGCCCCTGCTCGTGCTTTGCAAATCATTCAGCAGGTTGAGCCTGATAGGAAAACGAATAAAGCTCAATATATCAAGAGGCAGCTTTTAGAAGCGAAAGCACTGATGCTGCTGAGAGATAATGATGTTGCGCAACAGCCTGTGGCACGGCTTTTTGAGCTGTCTCAGACCGCGGAGTTTCGAGGCGAGCTTTTCCAGATCACCTTTTTATCCGCAACTTTACTGAGACGTGCAAATCGCTTAGAAGACGCCACACAGGCCTATACTTGCGCACTTAAACACACAACTAATTTGAAGCAACAGCTGAGGGTATTAAATGGACAAGCAAACACACTCAGAGAACAAGGACGATATCCAAAAGCAAGCGCCATTTACGGTCAAGCAGTCAAGGTCGCAGAGCAACTCCCTGATAATATAGCCATAGCTTCTATCTACAACAACTTAGGGGTGCTGCATCTAGATGCCAATAACTTAACAGACGCTAAATCAGCCCTCAAGCATGCCTTTGAGCTTTCCCAGCTCCCCACTGTCAAGTCAGCCGTTTTAAACTCCGGTCTCAACCTTCTACTCGTCGCTGTGTTAAGCAAAGATGAAGCGCTTTATCAGCGCCTCATCCCCAGATTACAAGCATTAACAGAGGATTACTTAAATGAGTCTCGAACTGCTTATCTTGACTGGATAAAAGCAGGCCATGCGTTTTCCCAAGGAAGCAGCCTCAACGGATCAGAAAAAGCCAAGTTAGCGGCATCTTTTTTACAAATAGATGACTTAGGCTTAAAGCGATTACTAAAAACACACTTAGCTGTACCAATGAACGTGCACCTAGATGTATCAGCATTTAAGCAAAACGCGTTTTCACTGAGTAGCTCAAAAGCAGATCCTGTGTGGGTCAAAAAATTACTCGCTTGTAACTGGTGAGTTGACTTATTCACGGCAGCTTGTATTCATACCTCAGAATCAACCTGCAAACAGGGTAATCATTGACGCGAAAGCCAAAAGCACGCAATATTCATGAATAAATTTGATTACCGAATGGGTTGCATGAAGTTACTTGAAAATATCCCACTGTTTAAACAACTAGAGATTATAAATCGCTTAGCTTTTTTTAGAGAGTTTACACTCACTGAGCGCCAAGCGCTGCTGGAATCTTTTAGTCATCTATATCTCGTGCAACAAGGACGCCATGCTTTTAAGCGATTTGAAAAAGACAACCGACTTTACATCGTATTGAGTGGCGAGTTTTTGATCTTTAAGCAAGACTCCGCCCATGATTTAGGCAAAGTTGGTCCTGGTGAGTTTTTAGGTGAGGGAGCATTTATCTCCCATAGAGAGCGTAGCACCAGTGCACAGGCCCTAAAAGACAGCATTATATTAGCGATAACCCCCGATGCACTCACACGACTTCCCAATGTGATCCGAGAGAAAATTAAAGATAAGCTTATTGAGGGCATGAGTCTGCGTATTGCCAAACTAAATGCATTTATTGAAGGTGCAACTGACTAAGTAAAGTAGCCCAAGCAAAGCATAAAAGAATGGCACTACACCAAAGCAGCTTATCTTGCTCTTTGTGATTAGTAATCCACTTTGACTTTGAAATGACATACTGAATAAGCATCATGAGCGGGATAGTAAAACAGATAAGTCCGTAAAAGAGATAACTTAGTGTTGCCGCCCACCAGAAGTGTGGACTCGTTAAGTCCGTTTCATTCACCATACCAACCATGGGTACAGGAAGCTGATATACATAAATAAATATAAGTGATAGAAGCCAACAGAATAAGGGGATACAAAGCAGTTTTAACATATACACAGCATCCTAAACCTCGGCTCCTAAATATTATATTGTAATAGTTTATACTACTATTTTAGACTTCCAGTTTAACTAACATTCAATTTAGTGTGCTGACCTGTAAGTGTATGCGCACTCTTTAGCCATGTAATAATAGCCACCTCCCCCGTTAGGAAACGCCCAAACCTCACATGAGTATTCGAAATATCCATATTCAAGTCGACTATCTATCACTCCTGTCCGGCCCCCCCACCCATTTGAACCTCCTGAAACCTGGCGTCTCAATGCAGGATCAGTGACCTTCTCTCCTCCGGTCACTTCATCTGGATCAGTGGAGTAACCAGAATCATCAAAGTTAGGATCACAAATAGAGAAATCAACAGGAATTGCAGCGCAGAAACGTAAAAGCGAATATACATAGCCTATATAAAACCTCCTTTTTAGAAGGTTTTATATAAACACAAAGAAAAAAAGTTGTAAAATAATTTTATTTTAATAGCTCTGTGAATGCTTCAAACAAGCTATCTAGTTCTTCTATGGTATTGTAATGCATACAACCAACGCGAACTACGCCACCTTTATCCATCACCCCAAGCTGCTCACACAAGCCTTGAGCATAAAAGTTGCCATCCCAGACGCACATGTGCTTATTGCCCAAGAATTCTGATACTTTACGCGGTTCGATATCATCAAATGTCAGTGCAAACGTTGGTGTGCGCTCAGCTAGTCGCTCAAGTGACTCGATACCGAAAAGTTTAATCTTTTTAAACTCAGCTAGACGCGTTAAGAAGTGCTGACTGAGCTGCATCTCATGCGCTTTGGTGCGTGCAAAAGCTTCGATCAGTTTCTCACGGCGTGGTGTATCAGCACTCATCTCGCTTAATGACGCAATATAGTCAATCGCCGCAACCACACCCGCAAGCCCTTCAAAACTCTGCGTACCAGTTTCCCAGCGGCCTGGAATAATGTCTTTTGCCGGTTCAACCTTGTACGGCGTAAAACCTTCTAAATGCTCACGCTTACCATACACAATGCCAACATGCGGACCAAAGAACTTATAGGCAGAGCACGCTAGAAAGTCGCAATCCAATGCTTGTACATCGATCAGTTCATGAGGTGCATAATGCACAGCATCAACATACACCAATGCACCAACTTGGTGCGCAAGCTCCACAATACGGTTAATATCGTTGATAGAGCCTGTTGTATTCGATGCATATGTCACTGCAACCAACTTAGTCTTGGCGTTTAGTAGTGATTTAAAATGCGCAAGATCAAGCGTGCAGTCGGTTTCATTAATACGCACTGCATGCACCGTCGCACCTTTATCTTCGGCGGCTTGACGCCAAGAAGAAACGTTTGAGTAGTGATCTGCATTGGTCACAATGACTTCATCGCCCGCTTGCCATTCGCGAGATAACGCACGGCTGAAGCTAAACGTAAGGCTGGTCATGTTAGCACCAAATACAATTTGATCCGCACTTGGCGAATTAAGCAGATCAGCAACGGCTTGACGTGCTTCACTCATCAAACTGACGGTTTTATCGCTCGAAAAAAATGCACCGCCTAAGTTAGAGTTAAAATAACCTAGGTAAGCTGACATCGCGCTCAACACAGATTGAGGCACTTGAGAGCCTCCAGGGCCATCAAGAAAAACTGGAGCGGTTCCACCAACACTTTGCATTAGTGCTGGGAACTGACGACGCACTTGATTTAAATCCATACTACCCTCTTAGGCTGTAAATACGAAACAGTCTAGGTAACCTACTTTGTCGGTATCTAGCTTGTTCATCGGTGTTGCGTTGTGCCACACTTCGCGGTCATTCACTAATGCGAATAAACCATCTTTGATTTCCATTTTGAAACAAGGTTCGGCTTCTTTATGCTCATAAACCAACAATTCACCGCCAGCGATATTTTCGTGAGAAACACCGCAGACACAAACATGGTCAAAACCATCTTGGTGCACACCTTCCGGTGCTGGTGGCGTATCACTTTCAATCGCTAACATACGAAACTGATGTACTTCGATGTTAGTATCGTCAGCAATTCCCGTCATCGCTTTAAACTCGCCAAGCATATGCTTAAAACCATCGGTATTTAACATGTCCTGTTCAAGGTTTTCGTAAACACGCTCAATATTACCTTGGAAAGTATTAATTGAGTCGTCTTGCACGAAAGCTTTCGTCGGTTGCAATGTCACTTCACCATCAGTGAATTTAACCACTGAATAACGGCGTTTTCTGAATGCACCATCCGCGTAAGGGTTGTCTGGAAGTTGGTTAAAGTAAGGCTTAACGGCGTCGATATGCGACTGCGGTAAGAAGCGTAGTTGTAATAAATTCTGGTTGTTTACTGTTGTCATGATCCTCTCGCCCATTGATGAGAATTTGCCGACAATTCTAATAAAACCAGAGAAAATTACTGTTTAAAAAATTGGAATTTTAGCCATCAAAACGCAATAAAAATCCAACTATAGGTCACCTAAAAGATTATTTATCTATATTTAAAATGAAGCTTGATAACACCATTTAACTTGAGCGTTTTCTGTGCATAAAAAAAGCCAGCTTACGCTGGCTTTTTATCTCATTGTATTCGAAAACGAGTTATTACACCGCTTGTTGAATGATCACTGAGTCTGCCTTTTTAGTGTACTGAGGCATCTTGTGGAAGTTCAAATAACGGTACGTGTCTGCAGCCGTTGCATTGATCTTCTCTGCATACTCTTGATATTCAGCAGGCGTTGGTAGTTTACCAAGGATAGCCGCTACCGCTGCAAGCTCTGCTGATGCAAGGAATACGTTTGCACCTGTACCTAAACGGTTAGGGAAGTTACGAGTCGAGGTAGACACTACCGTTGCTTTATCAGCAACACGTGCCTGGTTACCCATACATAGTGAACATCCTGGAGTTTCGATACGTGCACCTACACGACCGTAAATACCGTAGTAACCTTCGTCAGTTAACTGATCGCGGTCCATCTTCGTTGGTGGAGCAACCCATAGTTGCGTTGGTAGACGACCACCGAAGTTATCCAGTAGTTTACCAGCTGCACGGAAGTGACCGATGTTAGTCATACAAGAACCGATGAATACCTCGTCGATCTTCTCACCAGTTACCGCTGAAAGTAGACGAGCGTCATCAGGGTCATTCGGTGCACAAAGGATTGGCTCTTTGATATCAGCAAGATCAATCTCAATAGTGTGTGCGTACTCTGCATCTGCATCCGCAGTCATTAGCTCAGGGTTTGCTAGCCACTCTTCCATCTTAGTGATACGACGCTCAATAGTACGTACATCACCATAACCTTCAGAGATCATCCACTTAAGCATCACGATGTTAGAGTTTAGGTACTCTTCAATAGACGCTTGTGAAAGCTTAACTGTACAACCAGCAGCACTACGCTCTGCTGATGCATCAGATAGTTCGAATGCTTGCTCAACCGTTAGGTGCTCAACACCTTCGATTTCAAGGATACGACCAGAGAATTCGTTGATCTTGCCTTTCTTCTCAACCGTTAATAGGCCTTGCTGAATTGCATAGTAAGGGATAGCGTGTACTAGGTCACGTAGTGTGATACCCGGTTGCATTTCACCCTTAAAGCGAACAAGGATTGACTCAGGCATGTCTAGTGGCATTACACCTGTAGCTGCTGCGAATGCTACCGCACCAGAACCTGCAGGGAATGAAATACCTAGAGGGAAACGAGTATGCGAGTCACCACCAGTACCTACGGTATCTGGAAGTAGCATACGGTTTAGCCATGAGTGGATAACACCGTCACCAGGACGTAGTGATACACCGCCACGGTTCATGATGAAATCAGGTAGTGTGTGGTGAGTATTTACGTCAATTGGCTTAGGATAAGCTGAGGTATGACAGAATGACTGCATAGTTAAATCAGCAGAGAAACCTAAACAAGCAAGGTCTTTTAGCTCATCACGCGTCATTGGACCCGTAGTATCCTGAGAACCTACTGTTGTCATTGTTGGTTCACAGTATTGACCTGGACGTACGCCAGGCATATTACATGCCTTACCAACCATCTTCTGTGCAAGGGTAAAGCCTTTACCTGAATCTTCAACCAGCTTAGGCTTACGGAAAATATCTTCCGCTTCAAGACCTAAAGAGGCACGGGCTTTATCTGTTAAGCCACGACCAATGATCAGTGGAATACGACCACCAGCACGTACTTCGTCAAGAATTACGTCTGATTTTAATGAGAATGTTGAGATAACTTCGTCAGTGCCATGGCGCTTCACCACACCTTCGTAAGGGAAGATGTCAATTTGGTCGCCCATGTTCAATTCATCAACTGGAAGCTCAATTGGTAGTGCGCCTGAATCTTCCATTGTGTTGAAGAAGATTGGTGCAATCTTACCACCTAAACATACACCGCCAACGCGCTTATTTGGTACAAATGGGATGTCATCACCCATAAACCAAAGAACAGAGTTAGTTGCAGACTTACGAGAAGAACCAGTACCAACAACATCACCTACGTAAGCAAGAGGTAGACCTTTGCTGTTTAGCTCTTCAAGCTGCGCAATAGGACCCACTTCACCTGGTTTGTCAGGATTAATACCATCACGCTCGTTTTTCAGCATCGCTAGCGCGTGTAATGGGATATCAGGGCGAGACCAAGCATCTGGTGCTGGAGATAAGTCATCCGTATTTGTCTCACCAGTTACTTTAAATACTGTAACCGAAATTTTCTCAGCAACGGCTGGCTTTTCTAAGAACCATTCAGCATTTGCCCATGACTCGATAATCTGTTTAGCAAACTCATTACCTGCTTTTGCTTTTTCTTCTACGTCATAGAATGCATCGAACATCAACAATGTGTGTGAAAGGCCTTTAACAACGATAGGCGCAAGCGCTGCGTCGTCTAGTAGATCAATCATAGGCGCGATGTTGTAACCACCAAGCATAGTGCCAAGTAGTTCAGCTGCATACTCTCTTGAAATGAGCGGTGATTCCGCTTCGCCTTTCGCTACTGCAGCCAAAAAGCCTGCTTTTACGTATGCGGCATCATCTACACCAGGCGGTACACGGTTGATAAATAGATCAACGATGAACTCTTCTTCACCGGCAGGTGGAGTTTTTAGTAATTCGATAAGGTCAGCAGTTTGCTGCGCGTCTAACGGCTTAGGCACGATACCTTGCGCGGCACGCTCTTCTACGTGTTTACGATATTCTTGAAGCACAATATTGCCCTCTTGGTGACGTGGACAGACAAGCAAATGATCTGGCAGCGATTGTCGGTGCAACCGGCTGAACCATTCCCTTGACCATAAAATATAATGAACAATTATAAGGTCTTTGAGTATAGATGAAAATCTTGCATGCGATACCTCGCCTTATAGTCACTATAAATACAATGAATAAGCATGTGGAAACAAGTATATTTTGATGAATATTAGTCAAACGAGAATCATTTGAACTTTGGTCGAATATAAGATCAAAAAAGGCTCCAGTAGGAGGAGCCTTTTTTCAGTATTAATCGTTAGATTAACGTTTCACTTTTACTTTCTCTTTGGTAGATAAGTGAGCTTCAACACGGCGATTTTCTGCGTGTGCTTCTCGCGTATTAGCAGGGTTCTTTAAACGCTCTTCACCGTAACCTACCGTAGTAATACGCATTGAATCAATGCCCATGTCAACTAGCTTTTCCGCCACGCTTTTAGCTCGACGCTCAGAAAGCTTTTGATTGTAATTTGCATCGCCCACAGCGGAAGTATGGCCTTCAATCACAACACTCGCACTTTTATGTTCTTTCAAGAACTTAGCGACAGCATTGATGTCATCAACATACTGCTGAGAGAAGGTTGCATCATCGTGAGGAAAACGTACAAGAAGACTCACTTTATCTTCTTTTATCTTGTACATAGTACAGCCTGAAGCATCTACAGCATCAGTCATTGGCGTATTCGCACATTTGTCTTCACTGTCTACAACACCATCCTTATCAGAATCTTTTGGCGCTTCAGCAACAACTGGAGTAGGCGCTGGAGCTGGCTCAACCGCTTCCGACTTACCTGCGCTGCCGAATGAATAGTTAATACCAATTTTACCGCCTACATCCGTGAAACCAGCTTCTAGACCTTGATAAACAGCAGCTTCTGCGTTCACAAATAGGTTGTCAGTAAAGAAGTGGCGAACACCTGCCCCGACATTAGCAAATGTATTATCGGAGACGACATCAAGGTTCATCTTTTTAAGACCTACCAATCCATAAAATGGACCACCATCAAAATGGTACAGACCATCAATACCATAGCGTTCAGCATCTAAAGAGCCATTGCTGATACCGCTTAAATCAAAGTCCATATCTGCATACTCTAGACGACCACTCCAGTACTTATCAAAACGGTAACCTATTTCCGCACCCCACCCCGTAGAGTCTTCAATATTTAGCCCAGGCACATCACGGTGTTCCTGCCAGTCTGCATCATAGAAATCACCGAACACACCTAAGTAAACACCTTCAGTCGGTTCAGTTGTGTTTGCATTTGCATTGGCTGTGACTGCCATCGCAACTAGTAAGCTCAAAGTTTTAATTTTCATCATTCCTTCCCATCTCTGTTAGTTTACGCATTGAGTAGTTAACTCATAATAGTATATCAAAAAGCGTTAACCGATTACGTTGCATAAATAATATTAGCTCGTCTATTAATGTTTACTTAACGTTACATAAGGAATTTTTGCTAAATAACGAATTAATTTTGGTGGCCAAAAAGAATTTGATAGAGCCCCCGTTCCTCTAGCAACTCCTTGTGTTCTCCATATTGAGACACTTCTCCATCATCCAATACATAAATTAAATCAGCCTGCTTTATTGCACTAAGGCGATGCGCAATAATCAATGTTGTCCTGCCCGATAGGAACTTTTGCAAATTTCGGTGAATTTTCGCCTCCGTTTCAATATCTAATGCAGAAGTTGCTTCATCTAGTACCACCACCTTTGGATCGGCAACTACCATTCGCGCAATTGCTAGCCGCTGCTTCTGACCACCTGACAACTTGATGCCATTTCGACCGACTTGAGCCTCTAACTTATCAGCCAAGGCCAGTACCGTTTCTGCCAGCTCAGCAACTTGCAATGCTCGCCAAAGCACATCATCGGCAACTTCTCTTCCCATCGCCAAGTTTTCACGAATACTGGTATTGAAGAGTATAGGCTGTTGTAGCACAGTCACTATATTGTCTCTCACCGCTTCGTAACCAATTTGCTCCACGGGTATGTCATTAATATGAATATCGCCCCTTTGCTTTTCATAAAGCCCCAGTAGTAATTGTACCAAAGTGGATTTTCCCCCTCCTGATACAGCAACTAACGCAACCTTTTTCCCTGCAGGAATATGTAAAGACACCTGTTTAAGTACCGGTTGCTCAGTAACGTAAGCAAAGTCTATGTTGGCAAACTTAATATCAACTTGAGATGAATCAAAAGCCGATTTCGTAGCAGGATATTGTGGCTCTGTCGCAAAGTTGAAAACTTGATTTAACCTACCTAATGCGGCTGAGGCGCCATAATAAGCATATTGAATCCCCAAAATTTCTTGGACTGGCCCCATCATAAACCAGAGATAACCAAAAACAGCAAAGATCTGCCCTACGGTTAAATCAGAAAAGACCACCATAAACATAGCTACCGCTCGGAAAAACTCAAAGCCCACTAAAAATACAGTAAAGCTCAAACGATTGACCGCATCAGTTTTCCACTGTGATTGCACCGCAAAATGTTTTAAGTCGCTGGCGGCAAGTTTTACTTGTTCAAAATAATTGCCCTCACGGCGTACCGCTTTTAACTGAGAGATAGCATCGAGTGTCTCTACCAATGAAGTCTGAAGCGCTTCAAATGCGGCATTTTCTTCCTTTTTCAACTTTTTGACATGCTTGCCAAATTGCCTAGAAAAATAAATAACGGCAGGATTGAGTAAGAGAATAACCAAGCCAAGCACCCAGTCGATCCATAATAAAATTGCAGCTGTGCCAACAATAGTGAGTAAACCAATTAAGAAACGAGATAGTGTCTGGCTAATAAACTTATCTAGGGTTTCAACATCGGTAATACAGCGTGAACTGATCGCTGCACCTCCTTGGCTCTCATATTCCTTGAGTTGTACCTTTGGTAAATGAGTAAGGAGCCGTTCGCGGATCTGGTAACTTATATCCTTGCCAATAATGGTAAATTGCCGCGACTGCATGACACCCAAGACAAGACTGGCAAGGCGCATTGCTATCACCGCCAACAAGATCACCACAATATACGCACTTGGGCCATGCCAGTGTGCAGGTAACACCGAATTCATCCATGCGACCGCGGGGCCTGGGGTATTAAGTAGCACCTCGTCTACTAACAGCGGCATCATAAGCGGGATAGGCACACTCACCAACGCAGCGAGCAATGCAATAATGTGCGCTTTTATTAGCGGTCGTTTGTGTTCAAGGACTTTACGTTTAATTTCTTGCCATGAAAGTTGCTGTTTAACCATTTAAGTTCCACAAAATGTTTGATAATGCTCGGGTGTTGATGAACTCATCCAAGCCTCAGGATAGTCTTTATACTCATAAGGTGTAGTTAGCGCGTTTAACCACGCTGCCAATGTATGGCTAGCACCATGTTGATTAAACTGTTCGATCTCAGCTTCGACTAATGCGTTTCGAGGGATTAAAATTGGGTTGGCTTGACTCATCAAGTGTGCGGCATCAGCTGCTCGCCTTTGTTGCCACCGTTGCTGCCAAGATTCTAATTCACTGGGGATGCGCAGGGTCTTATTTGGGTGACCCAACAACGAGTTAGTAAGTGCCGCAAAGGTATTGGTAAAATCAAGTTCATGCTCGGTCATTAACTTAAGCAAATCACCTAGTAAGATATCATCCGCTTCATGCCACTCATCAATGCCTAATTTAGCCGCCCACATATCTTTATATTTGCGATTAAAAGACTCTGAAAACTCGGCTAAGGTATGACTTAGCGCCTCCAGCCCTTGTTGCTCATCTTGCCACAATACCAACAAAGATTCTGCCAGCCGAGCGCAATTCCAGTTCATAATGTTTGGCTGGTTGCCAAATGCATATCGCCCCTGACGATCAATAGAGCTAAACACCGCGTTAAAGTTAAATTTTTCCATCATGGCACACGGACCATAATCAATGGTTTCACCACTGAGTAAAATATTGTCGGTATTCATAACTCCATGAATAAAGCCAACACGCATCCAGTCTACAACCAAATCAACAAGTCGCTCACACACTTCTCTGAATAGCTCTATAACATCACGCTCGGTATTGACCTCAAGACCATCAAATAATTGTGCACCCAGTAATTTAAGTAGCTGCCATATTGCTTCGTTATCTTGCTGAGTCGCAAGATATTGCATTGTTCCAACACGAATATGGCTTTGTGCCACACGACAAACAACCGCACCTGGTGTTTGTCCCTGGCGATAAACCTGCTCTCCTGTTGTCACCACAGATAAACACTCGGTTGTAGGGACACCCAAGCCGACCATCGCTTGACTCATGACAAACTCCCGTACAGCTGGACCAAGTGCACAAAAGCCATCACCGCCACGAGAAAATCGGGTAGCTCCCGAGCCCTTTAAATGTAAGTCATATTGCGTACCGTCTAGACCTTTTATCCCTCCAATGAGGTGCGCACGACCATCACCGAGTAAAGGGTTAAATTGACCAAACTGATGGCCGCTATAAGCCAAACTCATCGGTGCAATATCACCAAGCTTGCGCTGACCACTTAACAGCTCTGCAAGATGGTCTGTACTGTTTTCTGCCAGCCCAAGCTTTTTCAGCAATGGGGCATTAACCAATAGCAAGCGAGGCTGAGTAAACCTCGCGGGCTGCTCATCAAAAAGCAGCGTGGAGCCTTTATAAGGCTGAAAATATGTCATGCGGCTACCTCCATTTTTTGGCACACTTTGATTGTTCGATTAACGCACGTTTTCACCGACGCTCATTGATACAATTTGACTTAACTCTTGAAGGCTAAGACCACTGTAGTCACGCATCTCGTTAAAAAACTGCTGTGCAGCATGAAGCGACTTTTGACTTTGCAAGCCGCCATCGATGACTGCTTCTGCACGTAACACTGTTTCTACGTCTTTGCTAAGTAAAAAGGTGTCTTTTCCCAACACTCTTAGTGCGTAAGGACCCGTGTTTCCTCCTAAACGCGCACCATGCTTTTTAAGGTACAGCCATAATCCAACGATATTATCTTCAGGCCAGTTCGCAACAAACTCGCTAAAGCGACCATGTTGTTGCTGCACTTCAAAAATCATATGGCAATTGTCAGCAATACTTTTTACTTTCTTAGCATTACGAATGATCCGTTCATCCTGACTACGCTGTTCATACATTTCTGGTGACATCATGAGTAATTTCTCGATAGAAAACTGCCAGAATACTTCTCTAAAACCATCCCATTTATTATCAACTACTGCCCAATAGAAGCCGCTTTGGAATACTTTTCGAGTAAACTCCTCTAACCACTGATCATCGCTTAATGCTCGTAACGCCTGTGGTTCCAGTGGTTTTGTAAGTTTGGCTTTTAATGCAGCTCCTGAGCCCTTTCGCTGGGCAGCTCTTTGATAAATATCTTCAAATACTTTCATGCTGATGATCAACTTTGCTAGTGCTAATTACAGGGTAAACAATCTATATGATTTAAGAAGTGAATCATAAACATAGTACCAAAAAAGTGAAATAGGACTCCAATATCGACACAATGAAAATAAAAAGTTAACTATCAGTGTAAGTAAATGAACAATAATATTAATTTAACTTGACATGAACCCAGAACAGGAAATAAGATCGCACAACAAATGATAAGCGTTATCATTTACACTTAACTGATACAATTAACATGGGAGTATGGTCTGTGTCCAAGTTTGCGATTAAGTGGGCTCAAGTTATTTCAGACAACAAAGGAAAAGTGCTCGCGTACCTCAACAGTATTTTAAAGTGTCCTTACCTTGCTGAAGACGCATTACAGGACACCTTTATTCGTCTTTGTGGTATGTCTAGTACACAAAATGCCGAAATCAGTAATACCACCAGCTTTTGCTTCCAAGTGGCAAGAAACATCGCTATCGATATGCTTAGAAAGCAAAACAGAGAAGGCTTGGTCGCACTTGAAGCTACACATGTTGACCATATGTCTGATAAAGATTCCAACATCGAAATAAAAGTTGAGTTAGCGCAGCTCGACAAACGCATGGACTCCACAATTCAAAAACTCTCAACTCGACACCAGAACATATTTAGCTTTTATCGTAGTGGCCGCTTCAAACAAAAAGAGATTGCCAAATTATATAAAATATCTCCTACCCTGGTTAACTTTATGCTCAAAGAGGCAATAAATAGCTGTCAAAAAGAGCTGGTAAGGCATTAAGGTTGCGCGCGAAGTTTTGCGGCAATAAAGTCGGCGTGTGCAACATAAAATAGCCCTGCTATTTTACGAATAATATGGTCTTCATGGCTGTCTAATTCGCCATCTGCATACGCCACATGCCAAAGTAACTCTATCACTTCAATTCGCTCTATATCTGAGGTGTGATTGTTGACCTGCTTAGCAAATGAATACATGTCTACGGCTTGCTCAACGAGTTGTTGGGCTTCTTCGATAAGTATATTAACTTGAGCCTCGGGTAACTCACAGCGCGTTTTCAGTAGTTCAGCAATCTTGTCAAACTCCGACTGCTGCAACTTGCCATCTGCTCGCATCACCTCTACCAATAAAGCAGCCAAGGCAGTATTAAAGTCCAGCTCTTCTTTTGAAGACGTTTCATGCAAGCTTTGGAACAGTTTTTTTAATTGGTTAAGCAAGTGGCTAATCTCCTGTGTGATATAATAATAAGGTAGCAGATTAAAAGGACGGTTATGCCTAAGTTATCATTGAGACCGAATGTGTTAAAGCTAAGTTCCCTTATCGCGAGTGCAGCCCTGCTCAGCGCTTGTCAATACACCCCAGTGCCCAAAGGCGAACCTGAAAAGCACTATGACTTTGACCACAAGGTCCATTACGAACAAATCACTTATAACGATGACTTGTACAGACTCGCAATTAAGCCCGATAGTTATACCCACTTTAGGCAACAAAGTGTATTTTTGTTGCGCCATGCTAAACGCCTCTGCCAAGGCAGTCACCCACAACTGACTTTACTCAGTGGTGTGCAAGAATTTGACAAACTACCACTAGAGCCAAGGCCTTACCAAAATGACTTAACGGTAGAGGTAAAGTGTGTCGCTAAATAGCCTGAGGCTTAGATAAGAAATGAGCTAACTTATTTTTTAAAATCACATTACATTATTTCCTTATCTAGCCAAAGCGTTTTGGGGATAACTCCGCTCTCGCGTCCAGCTACCGCCCTAGTACCTACATCCTTGTAGGCAAGGCGAATTTACGCACCTATAGCTGGGCTAAAATTGGCTGCCAGAAAAGTATTAATTATCCGAAGCTCTTAAATAGTCACACACTTTATATTCGCCTGGTTACTGCTCAGCGCTGAACTCAGTCTTTGTATCCCCATGGCGCTTTTGGTGCGGTGACAGGTTCGGTTAAATCAAAATCCACACGGAACTCTCGTCCTTCACGTACCAAGCGATAAGTAAACTTCTCAGGGTAAATATACATTTGCCAAGTATTTCCAACAGATTGTGGGATCCCTTGTTCAACAAAAAGCTGCTTAGAATATTCATCAGCAGGAAACGACTGCATGGTGCCGTATCCCGCATCTAGAGTGTGACCACCGTACATAGTAGATGTGTCATCGCTACCGTCTTCATGACGATGGTCGTGCTTTAAGCTTAAGCCACTGCCAGTCTTGGTAATGATCCAAGTTCGTGAGGCATCTTTTCCAACGTGAAATGGAACTTGCAACTCGGTATCGTTGCATCGGCGAACATGCATCACCAAACGCGCTTCACTAAAGCTACTTGGACCTTGATTATCTACCGTCACTTTACCTTCATAAGCTTTACCACAGTGCGCTTTAATAGCGTCAAAAAAAGCATCATGACTTGGAATAGAAACCAAAGGGGCTGGACGAGCGAACGCGGCACAACTCACTGTTGCAAGCAGCGCTAAAGTCAGTTTTTTCATTGGAAACACCTTAAACAAATAAAGCCAGAGCTTAATCAGCTTCTGGCTTTATGGCAAAGTTATTCGACCAAGTGACATTATTGCCAAGGTCGAGCCTGAGCAAGTTGTTGCTCGAATGCGTCGATTTGCGCGTTTAATAATTCCGTTTCACCAATAAAATCAAGGCCACTCAATAAGCGTGATTTGATATCTTCGCGCACCTCAAAATCAATCGTTGCAATACCAGCTCCACTTATTGTTTGTGCTTCTAAGTCGATACTTACATGCACTAGGGGCTGTTGCTCGCATGCCTCAAACAGCGTATCTAGGGTACTTGCTGGTAAAGCAATACAAAGCATTTGGTTATTACCACAGTTATTGAAGAAAATGTCGGCAAAGCTCTCGGCTAAAATCACCGTAAAACCGTATTGTTTTAACGCCCAAGGAGCGTGCTCACGAGAAGAGCCACAACCAAAGTTATCACGCGTTAATAAAATAGAGGCGCCTTGATATTGCGAATAGTTCAGCACAAAGTTCGGATCCGGCTGACCGTCGTCAAGATAACGCCAATCATAGAAAAGTGCTTTATCAAAGCCATCGCGACTGGTTGAGGTCAGAAACTGCTTGGGAATGATTTGGTCTGTATCGACATTATTTTTGTCTAATGGTGCAACTAAGCCCTGATGAAACACGCTCATAACGCTTCTCCTCGAATATCGGTAAAGTGACCCGCAATTGCAGCGGCGGCAGCCATCGCGGGGCTCACAAGATGCGTGCGCCCGCCTCGCCCTTGACGTCCTTCGAAATTACGGTTTGAAGTCGAAGCACAGCGTTTTTCCGCGCCAAGACGATCGTCATTCATCGCCAAACACATAGAGCAGCCAGGTTCGCGCCACTCAAATCCCGCGGCCTTAAAAATCTCAGCTAAACCCTCTTGTTCCGCTTGCTGTTTCACCAATCCAGAACCAGGCACAATCAATGCTTCAACCCCAGTTGCAACACGTTTCCCTGCAACTACGTGTGCTGCGGCCCGCAAGTCTTCAATGCGACTATTTGTGCAAGAGCCAATGAATACAGTGTCTACCTTAGCATCACTCAGTCTTTGCCCTGCAGTTAAGCCCATATATTTCAGCGCGCTTCGCATTGCATCAGCTTTGACTAGGTTTGGTTCGTCATCAGGGTTCGGCACCAAGTCATTAATGCCAATCACTTGCTCAGGACTAGTTCCCCAAGTTACTTGAGGTTGCACGCTGTCGGCATCTAGCTCAACCACACGATCAAACTCAGCATCAGGGTCGCTATGTAGGGTTTGCCAGTAGCGCACCGCAGCGTCAAATTCTTCCCCTTGGGGTGCAAATGGGCGCCCGCGTAGATACTCAAATGTCTTCTCATCAGGTGCTATCAGCCCAGCTTTAGCGCCCATTTCAATGCTCATATTACAGAGCGTCATCCGTGCTTCCATCGACAACGCTTCGATCCCTGAGCCACAAAACTCAGCCACATACCCAGTCCCACCAGCAGTACCTAATTTACCTATTACCGCAAGAATTAAGTCTTTTGCAGTTACGGTCGGGCGCAATACGCCATTCACTTGAATTTTTAACGATTTAGCTTTTTTCTGTTGTAGTGTTTGTGTGGCCAACACATGCTCAACTTCTGACGTGCCGATCCCATGAGCTAACGCCCCAAATGCACCATGCGTTGAAGTATGGCTGTCGCCACATACAATGGTTGTACCTGGCAAAGTGATCCCTTGTTCCGGCCCCATGACGTGGACTATGCCCTGATTAATGGAGTTTAAGTCGTATAGAACAATCCCAAACTCTTCACAGTTTTGCGCCAATGCTTGCAGCTGATTTTTGCTCACTTCACTGGCCGCATCAATCGAGCGACTTTTAGTCGATACATTATGGTCCATTGTCGCAATGGTTTTCTCTGGACAGCGTACTGGACGGTTTTTCTCTCTCAAACCCGCAAACGCCTGCGGTGAAGTCACTTCATGGACTAGATGACGGTCGATATATAATAGATCGGTTTGCTCATTTAACTTGGCTACCACATGGGATTGCCAAATTTTATCATATAATGTTTTTGCCACTTGCTCTTACCCTTATTAAACCCTGTCGACGATCGCTTGTGCGACATCCATAGTCGTGAACCCAGCTTGGGGATAAATATCTGGCGTACCTACGCCATCTTTCACCGCTTCTGCTACTGCCTTTTCAATTGCCCGCGCGGCTTCGTCTTGCCCCAGTGAATAACGTAGCATCAGCGCGGCACTTAAAATTTGTGCAATTGGGTTAGCAACACCTTTACCGGCGATATCTGGCGCAGAACCACCAGCTGGCTCATACAACCCAAAACCAGATTGATTGAGACTTGCCGACGGGAGCAACCCCATAGAACCTGTGATCATGGCGCACTCATCGGAAAGAATGTCACCGAAGAGGTTATCGCACAGCAATACATCAAATTGGTTTGGTTGCTTTACAAGTTGCATCGCTGCATTGTCGATATAAATATGATCAAGTGTCACATCTGGATATGCTTTGGCGACCTCATTTACCACTTCACGCCACAGTACACTGGTTGCCAATACATTGGCTTTATCTACAGAGGTAACATGATTGCTTCTTAGTCTTGCGGCATCGAAAGCAAAGCGAGCAATGCGCTCAATCTCTTTACGGGAATAGGTTTGAGTATCGAATGCCGACTCGCTTTCGCCCTCACCTTGACGACCTTTTTCACCAAAATAAATACCACCGGTTAGCTCACGGACACACAAAATATCGAAACCTTGTTGGCTAATATCACTACGTAACGGCGAAGCTGCACTCAATGCTGGTAATAGCTGCGCGGGACGTAGATTACAAAATAGCTGAAAGTGCTTTCTCAGAGGTAGTAGGGAAGCACGCTCAGGTTGCTCGTTAGGTGGTAAGTGCTCCCACTTTGGACCACCCACAGAGCCAAATAAAATGGCATCTGCGGCTTCACATGCGGCTAGTGTTGCTGCTGGCAAGGCTTCACCATATTGATCTATGGCCGCGCCGCCAATCGCCTGCGGTGACTTTTCTAAAGCAAAGTTGAACTTAGTCGCCACTTTATCTAATACCAGCTCTGCGGCTTGCATCACTTCGGGACCAATTCCGTCTCCGGCTAGTACTGCGATTTTGTAGTTTGCTTGACTCATCCTGCTTTCCTTTGTTGTTTTAGGCTAGACACTTTTTGTGCTCTATCGATTAGGTTATAGACTCGGATCATGGCTCTCACCGACGCTTCCACGATGTCGGCTGCCAACCCCACACCGTGGTATCGCTTGCCATCAAACTTGGCAATAATATCGACTTGACCAAGTGAGCTTGCGCCTTTACCGGTCGCATCTAAGTTATACTCCACCACTTCCACTGCCATGCCTGTGATACGTTCGATGGCCAAGAATGCCGCCTCCACGGGGCCGTTGCCAGTTGCAGCTTCTTGTTTAAGCTCACCATTTTGAGCAATGCCCACAGTCGCACTCGCGATCGATTGAGAATTAGAAGACGCATTCACAAACTGCAGCTGATAGTGCTCGTCTTTGTCTTGAATTTGGTTGAAATAAATCATCGCTTCTAGGTCGTAATCGTAAACCGTTCCTTTTTGGTCGGCTAACGCTAAGAAGCTTTCATACAGGCTATCCATATCATAATCCGATTTCTGATAGCCTAGTTCAGCAAGGCGATGTTCAATAACATGTCTTCCTGAGCGTGAAGTCATATTTAACTGGTTACTTGGCACACCAACCGTTTCTGGTGCCATAATTTCATAGGTATTTTGCGCTTTTAAGACACCATCTTGGTGAATACCTGAACTGTGCGCAAAGGCATTTTCGCCAACAATCGCCTTGTTTGGCTGCACCGGCATATTACAAATTTTTGATACTTGACGAGAGGCTCGATAAATTTCTTCGCTACGAATATCAGTATGGACCTTTAAATGGTCTTGGCGCATCTTCATTATCATTGCCACTTCTTCGAGTGAACAGTTACCTGCACGTTCACCAATGCCATTTATCGTGCATTCTATTTGTCTTGCACCGGCTTGCACTGCTGCAATTGAGTTTGCCACAGCAAGTCCTAAATCATTATGACAATGGACGCTTAATCTGGCTTTGTCGATGTTAGGCACATTATTGCGAATATGATAAATCATCGCGGCATATTCATCTGGCGTAACGTAACCTACGGTATCCGGAAGGTTAATCGTGGATGCACCCGCACTAATTGCAGCCTCAACAATGCGGCAAAGATCTGGGTAAGGCGTGCGGCCTGCATCCTCACATGAAAATTCAACATCATCAGTGTATTTTCTGGCTTGAGTGATCGCTTTTACCGCCATTTGGGTAGCATCATCTAGACTCATTCTTAACTTATGCTCTAAATGCAATGGGCTGGTCGCGATAAAGGTATGGATGCGTCGTTGCTCAGCCCCTTTTAATGCTTCACCACAGGCGTCAATGTCTTTGCTAACCGCTCGCGCCAGTCCACAAATTGCAGGACCTTTCACTTCTGTAGCAATTCGTTGCACTGCTCGAAAGTCGGCAGGGCTAGATACCGGGAAACCAACTTCCATGACATCCACATTGAGACGACTAATGGTATGCGCCAGTTGTATTTTATCTTCTTCTGTTAAGCTGGCCTTTAATGCCTGCTCACCATCCCTTAACGTTGTATCGAAAATCCAAACTTTGTCTTGCATACCCTTATCCTCAGCCAAAAAAAACCCCGCAAATGCGGGGTGTCTACAGTAAGTGTCGCTCAATTTGCGCAATTACACCCCACCCCTCTGGTTTACCAGTAGGAGGTTAAGAAGGAGTGAAATACGCAGCATATTTTTCATTGAGCTAAGTGTTCCTGTTGATGAATTGGTTATGTTTTAGCATGCTTCAAAAGAGACAATCAAGCATAATTTATCCCAAAAACAACATACACCGGCCCTCATGATGGAATATTTACTCAGGCGTAAGTTATATTATGAAAATAAAATTCACATAAAGCAGAGAACACAGATAGGATATGAATTGAGCAAGGTTATTTTGAATTTTAATTACTAGTAAAAAAATAGCCTAAATTAGGCTATTTTTTTGGTGGTTCTGGGTGTTTGGCATAACCAGAGGCGCCCTTGGCAATGTACCTTAGCTGCCATTTTAACCGTTCGGTGAGTTCTGCCCGTTGCTGTGGTTCTTGATCCAATGCTTCAGCACCAGAACTAAACACCAGTGTCACCATCGCCTCAGCTTGCATATGCGCATGGTGTGTATCCACGCCGGTTTCCGTTTCGAGATAATGGGCCAACTCTAAAATAAAGTGTTTAATCTCTCTGGCAACAGCAGCACGAAACGCAGGTGAAGTGCCTGAACGCTCACGAAGTAGCAAGCGAAACTGGTTGCTCGACTGCTCAATAAATTCCATAAAGGTGTGCACCGAAGTATTGATGACACTGCCTCCTTTGGCGATTCTGCGACGCGCTTGCCGCATTAACTGCCTGAGCGTTAGCCCCGCTTCATCTACCATTGTCAGCCCGAGCTCGTTCATATCCTTAAAGTGACGATAAAACGAAGTGGGTGCAATACCCGCTTCTCGCGCCACTTCTCGCAAGCTCAAATTTGAGAAACTATGCTCCGCACTCAATTGATTAAATGCCGCTTCGATAAGCGCTTGACGGGTCTTCTGTTTTTGTTGGGCACGCACGCCAGCCATGGACTTTCCCCAATTCGCTTCGAAAAATTAGAACAATAAACTGCAGTCTAAACCTTGACGCGGCAAGAATGAAATACTATTTTAGCGTACAGTTGTACGCTGAAATTAGATTTTGAGATTACTTGATGAAAAAACCCCCCATTTTATGGACCAATGTACTGTTCTTTAGCTTGTCATTTTTAGCAGCTATTACTTTGGTTCCTTGGTATGGCTTTGAGTACGGTTATACCACCAGCCACTGGGTAGCTTTTGTTGCCTGTATGTTTTATGCCGGCCTTTCAATCACCGCAGGCTACCACCGCTTGTGGGCGCACAAAGCTTATGATGCGCACCCCGTTATTCAGGTTGTTTTTGCGCTAGGTGGAGCATTTGCACTGCAAAATAGTGCTCTACATTGGAGTAGTGACCATCGTATTCACCACGGCCAGGTCGATGATCCCATCAAAGATCCTTATGCCGCCACACGAGGCTTTTGGTATAGCCACATTGGCTGGATGCTAAGAGATTATCAGGGGGATACCTATGGCGACTACAGCAACGCCAGAGACTTACAGCGCAACCGCATTGTGATGTGGCAACACAAGCATTATATGAAGTTAGTGTTATTGACCAATATTGGTATTCCTTTGCTGCTTGGACTATTGCTAGGTAATGTAGTAGGCATGTTGTTGTTAGCTGGTGTGCTCAGGCTAGTATTAAGTCAACACTTCACTTTTTTTATCAATTCACTTGCCCACATTTGGGGAAGCCGCCCCTATACAGAAAAAAACACAGCCAGAGATAATGGTTTATTGGCATTATTTACCTATGGTGAGGGCTACCATAATTTTCACCATATTTTTGCAAGTGATTACCGCAACGGTATTCGCTGGTATCACTATGACCCTACCAAGTGGCTGATCCGTACTTTTGCCGCATTGGGTCTGGCGAGTAAACTAAAGCGTACGCCAGTCGAGCGGATTGAAAAAGCCAAAGCTGAGACCTTGATGAATAAGACTAAAGTCAGCCTCGCAAAATTGCCTTTAGCGCAAGATAAGCTTACATTGTTACAACAAGAGTATGATTTGCTTCTTAAAAAGCTCCAAAATTATTGTACCGTGCAAAAGCAGGTACTTGAGGCGAAAAAAGAAGCCGTATTGGCACAATGCGAACATTCAGCATTGATGCAACAATATAAGGAGCTAGAACAAGCTTGGGAAACCCAAAAACAAGCTTGGATTGCACTAAATTCGAGGCTACTGAAAACAGCATAATATTCAGCGGCCTCAACAACTTAAGGGGTGAGGCCGTGAGCAAAAAAGCTGCAGAAAAAACCGATACAATTCCAGAATCCTATCAATACGATGCCATTATCATAGGCACTGGGCCTGGCGGCGAAGGCGCCGCCATGAACCTCTCCAAAAGCGGTAAAAAAGTCGCAGTAATTGAGCGCCAACACGCCGTGGGTGGAGGCTGTGTTCACTGGGGTACTATTCCTTCTAAAGCACTCCGCCACTCTGTAAGCCGTTTAATTGAGTATAAAGCGAATCCACTTTATCGTTTTACTGAGCGCCCACAACGTCATACCTTTCAAGATATTCTCCATCATGCCAGTGATGTGATCTCAAAGCAGTCGACGCTACGCTCTAGTTTTTATGGCCGCAATCGCATTCACTTATTCCAAGGCGATGCCAGTTTCGTTGATGCACATACCGTGCAAGTGATCCATCAAGATGGTTCGCAAGAGTTGTTGACGGCTCAAACCATCGTAATTGCGACAGGGTCAAGACCATATCGTCCACCAGGCGTAGACTTTAATCACCCTCGCGTCTATGACAGTGATACAATTTTAAGTTTAGAACATAATCCTCAACGCGTGTTGATATACGGCGCTGGGGTGATCGGATGTGAATATGCCTCGATCTTTAAGGGACTGGGCGCGAAAGTTGACCTTATCAATACTCGCGACCGCCTATTGGCCTTTATGGATGCCGAGATCTCTGACGCTCTCAGTTATCACTTTTGGAACAATGGGATTGTTATTCGCCATAATGAAGAGTTTGCCAAGGTAGAAACCCATGACAAAGGAGTAATTGTTCACCTTCAGTCAGGTAAAAAGGTGCGCGCAGATTGTATTTTATGGGCCAATGGCCGCTCAGGAAATACGGAAACCTTAAACCTTGATAAGGTTGGTTTAAAGGCCGATAGTCGCGGCCAACTCAAGGTCAATGAACACTACCAAACCGAAGTGGATAACATTTTTGCTGTGGGAGATGTAATTGGTTACCCAAGCCTTGCCAGTGCTGCATTTGACCAAGGTCGAATTGCCGCAAATGCCATCGTTCATGGCGCATGTGATGAGCGCCTTATCACCGATATTCCAACGGGAATTTACACCATTCCTGAAATGAGCTCAGTGGGAAAAACAGAGCAAGAGCTCACCGCAGCTCGCATTCCTTATGAAGTAGGGCGTGCGCAATTTAAACACCTTGCACGCGCTCAGATAACGGGCACTGAAGTTGGCAGCTTAAAAATTCTATTCCATGCTGAAACCAAAGAAATACTCGGTATTCACTGCTTCGGTGAGCGAGCATCGGAGATTATCCATATCGGCCAAGCCATTATGGAACAAAAGGGCTCTGGTAATAATGTGGAATACTTTATTAATACCACGTTTAACTACCCAACCATGGCAGAAGCCTATCGTGTGGCTGCGCTTAATGGGGTTAACCGCCTGCTAGATTAAAGCTAAAACAATCCAAGCTTAGATATAAATAAAAGTGACGCAGGTGCGTCACTTTTACTATAAGGTAAAGCGATATTCTGCACTGAGGCGCCAAACACGGTCCGTTTGCTTGGGTTTCCCGTTAAAGGCGTCACGATTCGCGACTGTCGTTTTGAGATCCAACCACTCAACACCAACTAACCAATTCGAATTAATCTGATATTTTGCCGTCGCTGTGAAGGCATGACCATGGCTTTGGTTTGGATCAAACTGCCAGTCGTCTTTATCAATGACCTTAAATTGCTCCGCTCGCACACTAAAACGCCATGCATTGTGCTTATGAGTTAACAACAAAAACCAACTATTAAAGTCATTATCGACACCACGATTAGCTCCCATTGCTGTATTACCTGCCATCCCTTGGAGCAGTAACTGTATTTTTACTGTTAACTTATAACGCCAAGCGGCACTAATGAATTTAGTATCCCACGCATACTGGCCTGTGCGATAGTTAACTTTGCTTGGATCACCATTATTGTCATACCAATATACATTGACCGCACTGCGGGTCGAGAAGTCATGATGATACCCAAGGTAATAGCCAAAACGGCCATCTATTTCAGTAAATGGTTCCACATACTGCGCTTGATGCTGTAGTTGTGGCGTATTTAACGACTCAACTGCGGCAAATGGTATGCTTTCATTAAATACCGACTGCCTATCGTGTACAGTAAACCCTCGCCATGCCAACAAAGTACCCGCAGGGTCATTACCTTTAAAAACGCCAGCCACCCCTTTATACCCCTTTCCTCTGCTGCGGCGGGTCGATGGCTGTTCTATGGCTATCTCAGTGCCAAATACACGTACTTCTTCACCGACCCAAGCATTAATAGCAGAATACTGATAATTATACGGAGATGACCAACCGATATCTGGGTTTTCAATGGAAAACTTAGGATAGAAGCCACCAACGCGCACGATGAACCGACGACCATTACTAGGTAGCGTACGATACTGTAAATATAACTCGGTAAACCCAAGCTTATCATCTGGGTCTGGCACATACTGCATTACGCCATGCAAAAACCACGCACTGTCAAAGTCGAGACGCCAATCAATCGCGCCGCGACTCAGCATCAGGTCGGACTCTCCCTTGCCAAATCTAGTAACTCCCCAACCTGGCTGATACCAAGCTTTACGATTATCGTCCTGCTGCCACATGGCTTGCAGTTGTCCATGCCCTGAAACCTCAACAGCACCGCTTTCCCCAATGGCAAATAACGCCAATAAGGAAGTTAATTTAATAATCGTCGAAGTCATCAGAAAAGTCCTGCAATGGAGCCATCAGCGTTTGCTTTATTTGATAAGTGATGGCACTGGTATTATTCAGCCCCGAGAACTGACGCTGTTCTATTTGCTCAAGGTTCTCAAACCGCTCGTGCCAAACATGTAGCTGTAATTCACCTACCTGCGTCGCGCCAAGGTCGATGTTTGCTTTGCCGTTTTTATCGGTTACGGCAAACAAAGGGCTATCAACAACAACGATATAACCCAACATCCAATCGTGAATATTGCACCCGAGCTCGACGATACCGGGCTGATCAAATAACACCTGTTTAGGATCGTCCCGATACAGTTTGAGTTCAAATGCCTTCGTTGATGAAAAAGAGTACACGTGATGCAAAATAGGATCTAAGTTTGGAAATGAGACCTGAGCTCCCGCTTGTACTATGAGGATATGTGGCACAAAAGATTTATCTTTTTGCTCCATTTTAAAGCTAAGCTGGCGCTGCTCTTTTGCGGTGCCTTTCCCTGTAAGCCAAACTGCCGCATTTTCTAATGGTTGTTTATCGTTATCTAGCACTTGTATTTCCAGCGCCATAACAATATTTAATTGGAGCATAGCGAATACGACGACAATGCATCGCAGCAGAGTGAGCTTTTGCATAGGCAGTCCAACCAATCCTTATTTTATATTTTTGCTTGTCTATACTAGACCGAGCGGAATAATTATTACGTTCATCGCATTTACAGGATGAATACGTATGCAACTTTTACGTGAACATTAGCATACAACAGTAAGCTTAGCGTATATGTAAAAGAACACGAATATACGTGTCGACAACAAAAAGGAAACACTATGCGCCCCCTGTCAT
Source organism: Pseudoalteromonas piscicida (assembly GCF_002744175.1). GTDB lineage: Bacteria > Pseudomonadota > Gammaproteobacteria > Enterobacterales > Alteromonadaceae > Pseudoalteromonas > Pseudoalteromonas piscicida_B. Next base: position 10,334 of record NZ_NKHF01000050.1, on the reverse strand, counting down.
TTTCCCTGATTGGCTTAAGTTTGTTTACTAGCACAAGCTTCGCGGCTTCTTTAGCTGTAAGCTCACCCGATGGCAACATTACCTTCACACTAAGTGATGATAATAGCCAGCCTAGCTACCAAGTAAGCTTTAACGACAAAACAATTATTCATCCCTCAAAACTTGGTTTTGATTTTGCAAGAGCGGCATCGATGCGCGATGGATTAATGATTACTACACATCATCGTAACAGTGTAGATAGCAGCTGGGAGCAACCTTGGGGTGAAGCAAGAGTGATCCAAGACAAACACAATGAGCTGGCCGTCACGTTTGCTAAACAGACCGATAAATCGCCGCAATATACCGTGCGCGTTAAGGTATTTGATGATGGTGTGGGTTTCCGTTACGAAGTGGCGCAAAACCAATCGCTTTATATTACCAAAGAGCTCACCGAATTCGCTTTTGCGGATAGTGACAAGAGTACCGCATGGTGGATCCCTGCCCGTGGATGGAACCGCTATGAATATGTCTATAACACCACACCATTGCACGACGCCGCTCATGTACACACCCCATTTACCTTAAAAAACCAAGATGGTGTGCATATCAGTGTGCACGAAGCTGCACTTATAGATTATGCGGGCATGACGTTAAATCAACGTCGTCCAGGGACATTTGTTGCTGATTTAACCCCTTGGTCAGATGGGGTTGCGGTTAAGACCAATGGTAAGTTCTATACGCCTTGGCGCACTCTACAGATAGGGAGTGAAGCTACAGACTTACTTAATTCTCATCTTATTTTAAACCTGAATGAGCCAAATAAACTAGGCGATGTTTCTTGGGTTGAACCGGGTAAGTACATTGGTATTTGGTGGGAAATGCACATTAATAAAAGCACGTGGGGAAGTGGAGAAAAGCACGGTGCAACGACCGAGCGAACTAAAGAATACTTAACCTTTGCTGCCGATAATGGCTTTGATGGTGTGTTAGTTGAAGGCTGGAATATTGGTTGGGATGGTGACTGGTTCTTCAATGGCGATGTCTTTAGTTTTACCGAAGCCTATCCTGATTTCAATATTGACGAAATAGCCAAGCACGGTGAAAAAGTGGGTGCTCGCTTGATTGGTCATCACGAAACATCGGGCAATGTCAGTAACTATCGCAATCAAATGGAAGATGCCTTTGCGCTCTATGAAAAAGCCGGGGTACGTCAGGTCAAAACAGGATATGTTGCAGATGGCGGTAACATCAAGCGCATTGATGCGCAAGGAAATGCTCGATTCGAGTGGCATGACGGGCAGTTTATGGTGAATGAATATTTAGACAACATTAAACTGGCAGCTAAACATAAGATCAGTATTAACACACATGAGCCTATCAAAGACACGGGACTTCGCCGTACTTATCCAAACTGGATTTCTCGTGAAGGCGCGCGAGGTCAAGAATTTAATGCGTGGGGCACTCCTCCAAACCCACCTGAACACGTTCCTATGCTTGCGTTTACTCGTATGTTAGCAGGCCCTATGGACTTTACACCGGGTATTTTTGACATGGGCTTTAACGGCCTTGGTGATAAAACTAACCGCCCACAAACCACCCTAGCCAAGCAATTAGCACTTTATGTGGTCCTGTATAGCCCAATTCAAATGGCCGCTGATCTACCAGAGAATTATCTAGCAAAACCCGATGCCTTTCAGTTTATTAAAGACGTACCGACTGACTGGGAACAGAGCATGGCGTTGGACGGAGAAGTGGGTGATTATGTGGTATTTGCTCGTAAAGCACGTAAGCACAAACAATATAACGGTGATGATTGGTTCCTAGGTGCCGTTACAGACGAGAAAGCACGAGAGATCCCAATTTCACTAGACTTTCTTGAAGCTGGTAAACGCTTTGAAGCACAAATCTATGCTGACGGTGACAACGCAGAGTGGAAGCAAAACCCTTACGATATGAACATTTATCGTCAACAAGTCACAAGTAACGACAAACTAACGTTAAAACTGGCTCCTGGCGGTGGTGTTGCTATTCGCTTTAAAGCGCTATAAACATAAAGTGGTCACCCTCTGTAGGGCGGCCACTGTTCTACATTACCACTGAGTATTACTGACACTGATAGCTAGGGGTTAATCCTTTAGCTATTTCCCATTTTGCTGTTAGCAATGATGCAGGACCGTTGCTGTCGTGTGATAGCTCCCAATTCATAATACCGCCCGCATTCAATTTAGCGTACTGCGTTTTGGCGCGGATAGTCGGAATACCATTGTAGTAGCTACTACCATCACTATCACGACATGCATTAGCGGCGTTTTCTTGAAGTAAGGTACGGTACGCCTTCCACGTAGGTCTTGCATAAAATGGCACACCTAATACCGTCTTTTCTTTGCTAAGGCCACGACCTTGCCAGTAAGCGATGGAATCTTTTGCGTATTGCATTGAAGCATGATCAGCATTGTTCGCGTCATACGCCATCAAATTTAAGAAGTCGATATCTTGGAACACAGACTCCAGCACACCACCACCGGTATACCCAAGTGCCACCACTGCTGCTGTCAAAAATTTGCCTCTCGCGCGTAACTCAACACTCAAGGCTTTCATCAGTAATGCATAATTATCTGCCGACGCTCCAGGATCTGGGTATTCCCAGTCCATATCCACGCCATCTAAATTATGCTGTTCTACAAAAGCAATTACTTCTTGCACAAAACGGGCTCGACCTTGCTCTGAACTAGCAAATGTTTCAAATGCACTATCATCACCGCCATTCCAGCCACCAATAGCGATGCCAACCTTCACATTATTGGCATGAGCCGAATTTACTAGCGCTGTCATTTTGCTTAAATTTTCGAGCGGTCTGAGTGTGCCATCTGCATTAGGGAGTAAAAACGAGTAATTAATATGTGTTAGTTTATCAAATTGAATATCGCTTACTGCCCCCTGCCAACTTGGGAAGTAGCCGACAATTTTAAAATGAGGGTCGCCAGGTGGAACATCGTCAGACACGACACTGAAGTTTACCGCACTCGACTCTCCTCGCGCCCCAGACACATCAGTTGCATAGACAGTTAATGCGCGATTACCGAGTCCCTGTGCTTGCCACATCACCTCATAGGGGGCACTGTTATCCGTAGCGACCAATGTACCATCAAGGTAAAATTCGACACTGTCGATTGCAGTGTTTTGTGGGTGGCTTACAGTCGCAGCGAGGCTAACGTCAGAGCCAATGACAACTCGTGCATTGCTACTCGGTGAAGTGATCGCAACCAGAGGTAATGGCGTGACCGGATCACAACGTCCGTTTGCTTGCCAAACATCGTATGTATCTGAGTGTTGTGCAGGATTTTGATTTTGTGTCCACCACTTTGCGGTGTATTTAGAAGACTGATAAGTGACAGCATCACCACCTGTATATACCTGTTGTGATTGCCATTGCGTTAAGTTGCTACAGTCTACCGCCAGTGCAACTTCCATCGCGCCAAGGAGCGGAAGTGCAATTAATAAGCTTGTGTATTTCATTACCTTTATCCATGTTGTATGTCGGCTAAAGCAAGTCATGCCGAGTTTAAAAAAATGTTAACTTGCGATTCTAGCCTACCAGCATGGATAAATTTCGTACAATGCAACTCGCTACGACCTTAGTCTAATGACAATAGAAAACCCCTCTCTCTTTACAGCATCCGTACATCCGTGATTTTGCTCGTTTATAAAGTGTCCAATTAGTGCGGCAAGACTGTACAGATAAGATTTAGCTCAGTATCCTTGCGGTTTTTGGCGTTTTAAAGAGAATAACTAAAAGATGAGTACGGCATTTTCAAGACGATTTGTAACCTTAGTCGAGCAATTTGCAGGCGGTAATAAACGCCAATTTGCCCAACTGACAGGTAAATCCCCTTCCCATATTTACCGTATTTGTCGCGGCTTAAGCCGCCCGTCTATGGTCTACCTTGAACACCTATATAGTCTCTTTTCCGTTGATTTAAATTGGCTGCTAACTGGAGAGCAGCCCTTAGATAAACCGCAAGGCCAATTCAAAGATGAGCTCACACTCATTCCAAAACTTGATATTGAGGCAAGTGCTGGCATGGGTAGCGTTATTGGTAACGAGGAAATCACTGAGCAATTCGCACTGAATCGCCGCTGGCTTAACTCTCATTTGGGCGTTTACTCTGACAAACTCGCTTTTGTTTCTATTCGTGGTGATAGTATGCAACCAACCCTGCTAGACGGTGACATGGTACTCGTAGACCTTTCACAAAACCAGCCAAATAAAGATGCGGTGTACATTGTCCAAACCGAAGATGGCTTGATGGCAAAGCGCGTACAACAAAAGCAAAATCAGCTCAAAGTGATCAGTGATAACCCAAGCTATCCGAGCTGGGAAATCACACCAGAGAATGCCGACAGTCATGGTATCGCAGGACGAGTTGTCTGGTGTGGTCGTAGTATTTAACCTGAGCTAGCGTTATGTTTCAGTGTGATGAACTAGCATCACACTGATTTAGCAAGCTTGGCCTGCTCCTTTTCAATATTTACAAATTGACTTAGTAGCAAAGAGCACACAGCAAGTGCGGCACCAAAATAAAATACTAATGACTGATCGTATAGCCACACCATGCCAAAGCTTGCAGGGATCACCACTGCCGCAATATGGTTAATGGTAAAACTCACCCCCGCTGTTGCAGCGATGTCTTCGGGTCGGGCTATTTTTTGGAAGTAGGTTTTCAATGCAATGGCCATGGCAAAAAAGAGATGATCAATCACATAAAGTGCTGCCGCGAAGCTTGCCGATTCAACTAATGCATAACCAATGAATACAATAATCAGACCAATATATTCAATTGTAAGTGTTTTTCGCTCACCGATATGCCCAATCATCTGACCAACCTTGGGGGCGACAAATATGTTTATCAAATGATTCAACATGTACAGTGCGGTGATCTGCGCAACATCAAAGCCAAACTTTTCTACCATTAAGAAGCCCGCAAACACCATAAAAATTTGTCGCCTCGCACCGGAGAAGAATATCAAGGCGTAATATAAGCTGTACTCTTTTCTTAGGATCAGCTTTTTATGTTGTGTGGTGTGTATTTCGAAGGTAGGAAAGCCAACAAACATAAATAACGCAATAATAAAGCCCATACCACCAATAAGCAGATACATGACTTGGTAATCCGCAGAAAGGTAACTAAAACCTAACCAAATTATTGCGTACGTTATCAGTGAAGCGATGGATTTAATTGACAACAACAGGCCTAATTTGGCGGGCGCTTCATCCTTATTAAACCACTGCAAACTGAGCGATTGGTTTAGCGTTTCAAAATAGTGAAAGCCTATAGACATTAACACTGTGGTGGCATACAAGCCGTAAATAGTCGGGAGCAAGCCGGTAATAGCAACACCGAGCGATAACAAACATAAGCTGATCAGTGCGAAAGTTTGCTCCTTCAACACCAATAAAACAAATACTGCAGTGAATGCCAAAAACCCAGGGATCTCCCGCAGAGATTGCAACATCCCCATATTGGCACCATTGAAATCAGCAGCTTCAATCGCGAAATTATTCAACATCGCCATCCAACCTGCAAAGGTGACCGCCATAATAATGGTCGCAAGTACCAAAAAATTAAAAGGACTTTGCCATCCTTGAGAAACATTTTTCATGATCATCTCCACATAAAGCACAACTATAAAAAGGTTATGGCTATAATATGGCTACATAATGCTTTCTGATATACATAATTATGCCAAGCTATTTATCAAAACAGACAAGCTCTCCATGGCGTATTCAGCCAAAGTCAAAGCGCTTTTTAAAACCAGCACTTGGTCGACCAATTCTTCCTAGAGCCGTAAAAAAAGAAGAGTGGGAGCATGTCCAGCAGCATCAGCATGAGTGGGGACAGCTTGCATATACCAGTAATGGCGTGATCACGATTGTGACCCCAGAAGGCACATTCGTGATCCCTCCTGACCAAGCACTATGGCTTCCACCAAACCTCCCTCACGAAACATACTGTCGCTATGGTGGCGATTTTCGTAGTGTTTATATTGATACTAAATATACTGAATTACTCGGGAATAAAGCCAAGCTGATTGCTGTGGATGAACTACTAAAGCAATTCATCTTGGAGATCTGTACTTGGCACGAAGATTACCATTTAGATGCCAAAGCTGAGCGATTTATCGATGTTTTTATTGATAGATTAACGTCAGCTGCAACGTGCCACTTTTTTATTCCAAGTGCACAAGATGCTCGGATCTTACCTATTGTGACCGAGCTACATACTAACCCGGGATGCAAAATAAGCTTAGAGGCTTGGAGTGATCAGGTTGGCGCATCAACTCGCACACTAAACCGCTTATTCCATAAGTGTTTTATGATGGGTTTTAGCGACTGGCGTCAAAAGTTAAGGGCTATCAAAGCAATCGAATCGTTAAAGGATGGACACTCTCAGCAGCAAGTAGCACTGTATTTAGGTTTTGACTCAACCGCAGCGTTTAGCAACGCATTCAAGAAAGTATTTGGAAAACCACCAGGACAATATCTAAAAAAGTGAGCGAGCTGTCTCTTTATATATTGATAGTTGAGTAAAAAGCAAAAGGGTATGCAACTACATACCCTTTGAAGCTATCATTTTTGATCTATCTCTTAAAACTCTAAGATCTACATTTAAAATTGATAAGTAAAGGCACCGTAATACATCCGTCCGATATTATCATAGCTTGCACTACTTGCACCTGTGCCCCTAGTGTAGCCTGGTAAATCTCTATCAAAAACGTTATCAACTCCAAGTTCCAACGTAATGCCATTGTCGAAACGATAACCACCACGTATATCTGTAATAAAGTAGCTGCCATAGCTCATTATGTTACTAGGATCTGGGTTTTTATTTAGAGCCTTATCGGTATATAGGCTAACTCCATCTAAGTAACGTGTTTTCGAGCTAAACTGCCAGTTACTGACTTTATAGCCAAGTGATACCATGGCTTGCCATTCTGCTTCACCAGTAGTACCTGCGTACTCTTCAGAGTCTGATAAGTCAGACTGGAAAGGATATTCTTCACGACTCTTCAGATAGGTACCTATCAGGCTAGAAGTCATACGACCTTCGAATAAGTCAAAATCATAGCCAATCTCGAAATCTATCCCTTCCGCGTTCTGTTTAGCAACGTTTTGCGTAATTGAACGAATACCTGTTAACTCTCCATCCTCATCTCGTGTCACCAACGCACAGAACTGGTTATCAATACCACTTAACGAATCAACACATTTATCAAGAATGTCTTGGCCTGAGATATTATCAATTGCGTCTTCAATCTCAATTTCCCAGTAGTCAAGCGTTATTGAAAGGCCCGATATTGCTTCTGGCGTATATACTACACCAAATGTAAAGCTATCAGATTCTTCTTCTTTGAGGTCTGGGTTACCACCAAGTACGCCCGGTATGGAAGAAACAGTCGCAATTGCATCAAAATCTTCTGGGATACCAAGTGCATCACAGTTCGCTCTGCGGTTCGCATCTTGAACTTGACCGCGTTTACAGGGGTCAGTGATTCTGCTAAAGAAGTTCTCACTTTGAGGCCCGTATAACTCCGAAATATTTGGTGCTCGCATCGCTTTAGACTTAGTCGTGCGAACTCGTAACTCATCTGTTAGTGTCCAGTTTAAACCCGTTTTCCAGCTTACGGTATCTCCAATAGTTGAGTAATCAGCATAACGTACAGCTACATCTAATGATAAATCCTGTACTAGCGTCATATCTGCAAGTAATGGAACCGAGATTTCAGAAAAGGCTTCTCTTACATTGAATTCACCATGCTCTTCTAGGATTGCATTCAAGAATGTTGCACCTGTTGCTGCAAAGGCATCTGGGAAAGAATCACTTTCTTCTTTTCGGTACTCTAGACCAAACGATATGCCCACATAACCTGCTGGTAATTCAAATAACCCGCTATTACTGATATTGGCATTCAATACTGTTTGCTTAATCTCTGACTTGCTGATACTTGTTGTATTGAACCAAGCTGCAGCTTCGTCACTCACTGCACCATAGCCGAACATGCTTGTTGGTACACATCCTGCTGCACGAGCTTGCTCATCACGACAAACAATATCACCATTTTCTAATCGAATAGCATCAGCTGACTGCTTAATACGTGCTTTAATCGTATTACCCGTATTGGTCTGCATGACCTCAGTCTTACCATACACAGCAGACGCTTCAAAATCCCAATCCTCTGCTACAACGCCACTCAGCCCTGCAACAAAGCGTGTTGTCTCACGCTCATTCAGCTCATAGCGACGACCTGCGTCCTCCATGAAACGGTGCATTTTAAATTCATCGACGCCATTTCTATCCATCAACTGTGCTAAAGACTCATGCATATAAGCATTATCTCTTTTGATCACAAATGCGCCTGTCCCATGACTATCACCATACTCAAAATACGATGGCTGGCCAATTGAATCTGCTTCAGATTTTGTGTACTTTGCAGAGGCGTATACATTCAAATCTGACGTAATATCGTAGTTAGCTTTGATATTTACGTTTGTATTTTCAAACGTTGGCTGTAATTCTTCATAACGAGTTAAGTCAAGAATATCACAGTCACCAGAGCAAATTGCCCAGTCATTTTCATAGGTTGTTCCTAGTTTTTGTGGTCTAACACTGCCGTCTGGGTTAAAGGTATACCACACTAACTCTCCATTTTCCTGCTGATAAAAGTTACCGTTGACGGAGTCATCATAGTAGCCTGCATTCGTGATTGTTAACCTATCAGCAATCCCATCATGGATATAGTTACCATCTTCCCCTTCGATATCACCATCATTAGGATTAGTGATTGAGCTAATCAGCTTATTTGTTTGAGCGCGGTCGGTAGCATTCATACCATCTTGGCTCACATGAGATACTGAAATACCTACGTTGCCTTTGCCACCATCAAAGTCTCGGCCATAAGATAGGCTGAACTTTTCATTTTCATACGGCCCTTCTGCAGCAGTACCCTTAGACACACTTAAGTCAAAACCTTGAATGTCCTTTTTCAAAATGAAGTTAACTACACCCGTTACAGCATCAGCACCATATACTGCAGATGCACCACCCGTGATGATTTCAACACGCTCAATCCAATTTGAAGGAATATTATTAACATCAACAGATGCGGAGCCCGGGCTACTTGAAACATGGCGCTTACCATCAACCAACACCAGTGTTCTTGCAGTACCCATACCTCTTAAGTCAAGTAAGCTGAGACCTGCGGTACCAATACTTCTTCCTGCATTTGCAAGGGAGTAGGTATTTGCTAACGCAGGCATATCATTTAATGCTTCTCCGATGCTTGTTACACCACTGGATAATAATGCCTCACCGCTGATAACTGTAACTGGGGCAGGGGAAATCGCCCCTTCTCTTAAAATGCGAGAACCTGTTACTTGGATTTTCTCTATTTCATCAATACCAGAGCTTTGTTCAGCAAGCACATTCATTGAGGTTGACGCGATGGCACAACTTACGGCAAAAAACACAGGAGTTTGTTTTGTTATTAGATTTGTTATATTCATTTATGACCTTATTCTTTTTATGTACTTAGTTCCCTATTAAGCAACAACATAAGCTATTTCTTTACGAAGAAAAGATCAAGATTTTTTATAAAAAACATGAATTTTTTTACTTTTAATAAGATAACCACAAGATCTGTAAAGCCAAAAAATAGAAAGCAGTAATAACAAGCTGAGAACAATTAATATCATTCGTTATCGAGATGAGGCTAAGAACTGTAACCAACCTAGCGCTGACTGGCTGCTCGGACTTATTTTAGAGCATTCTATCTGTTACAAGAGATGCAAAATCCATTAGCTACTCCACCTCCCTATACAACAGGGCTAAGCCTTATTGAACTGTCATGAAGTTAGTTGTGACTACATTTAACTGTAAAAACTACGAAGACACTCTGAAGATGTGACGGCTTCATTAAAGTCACATAACGTTTAATTGATATGCGTTTTAGAGGATGAAAAAATTAAGATAGATTGCTATCACGTCACGGCCGCTATGGTGGGAGGTTGAGTAGGAGCGAGTTTACCTAGTGAGGTTTTTTAAACCGCACATAGCAAAAAAGCCACCGCTTTACTTCAGCGGGGTTGATGAATGAATACTTTTCGTTGGCCGTTTATTTGACTCAGTTCGCTACGAAGTAGGATGTTTTCGTTCTTCTTGCTAGCTCGGCGGGTGAACCATCTCCTACCATGCTGAGGCTGGGGTAGGAGCGAGTTTATCTCGCGAGGTGTTTTTTGATCTTTGGCGTCTTCGACTCGAATGTGTATGCACACAAATCGGCGGGTGAACCACCTCCTG
>NZ_NKHF01000142.1 GCF_002744175.1 Pseudoalteromonas piscicida | reverse complement strand
CTTGTACATCTTCGGGCAAATTCTTTTCTTCTTCCAAGGCTGTTTCAAAACATGAAGTGACTGCTTTATAGAGTGTTTTCTGATGCGCTTTGACTTGAACCCTTGTACATCTTCGGGCAAATTCTTTTCTTCTTCCAAGGCTGTTTCAAAACATGAAGTGACTGCTTTATAGAGTGTTTTCTGATGCGCTTTGACTTGAACC
>NZ_NKHF01000141.1 GCF_002744175.1 Pseudoalteromonas piscicida | reverse complement strand
TTTGTACATCTTCGGGCAAATTCTTTTCTTCTTCAAAGGCTGTGTCAAAACATGAAGTGACTGCTTTATAGAGTGTTTTCTGATTCGCTTTGACTTGAACCAGATAGTCAGCCCCTCTTGAAATCAATGCTGAAAGTGTCGCTTTCTGACAATGTAGTGCATCTAATGTGACGATAGAATCTGCAATATCGAGCACATCCAATAAGGCCCTAACTGCCGGTATCTCATTGGACTTATTTTCTACTGTACGCTGATACAAAGTTAAACCAGACTCGTAATCAAAAGCAGACATC
>NZ_NKHF01000030.1 GCF_002744175.1 Pseudoalteromonas piscicida | reverse complement strand
AAGAGACAACAGCTCTGCACAGCGTAGCATCCAGCTCGACATGGTTTGTCTGCTCAATTCTATACCAATATCACCTAACATTGTTTCTTGGCGATAAAGCGGTAGGCCAAACTGGTATTTACTGGTGATTAGTTGACTCAGCAAGCTGGCCGTTGCGATACTTTTTGGAATCGGCACAGCGGGGATCGGGGCAGATTTCACCATACAATCAATGCCTTCACGCTCACTCCAAGAGTCGTTTTATATGACTTAGTTCTACAAGTTCTTCTTTACTTTTACTGTTAAGAAATTTCGAATAATGTGTCGCTAACAAATTATTATTTTCCATACATCGAACCTTTGTTGTCCTTAGTTTTATTAGTGGATATATGATGGGCCGATTTAATCTTCCTATTGCTAACGAACATGAAATCGCCCATCTTTTAACAGTTTAATTACCATTAAATTAAGGTTACTTAAAAAAGAAATATGTGATTCCAATAGTTACAATTGGAATGACTATTGGTGCTACCCCATTGATAACTATTAATGTTTCTGGTGGTTGTTTAATGAATTTACTAACCAGGAAAATAGCTAAAGAAGAAATAATACCTGATAAGATTAAACCCCAACCTACGGTATAATTAACGGAATACCATGTCGCAGTGTTTTGCAACGTTTCTGCTGTTCGCACTCCATAAAAAGAGTTTGGCGAAACTATTTTGGCTACAAGTGGAATTCCCAACAAAGTAAATAATGCACTCATTGCATATCCAGCATATGAAACTATCAATAGTATTTTCTCAAGAGACATTTGGACTATCCTAAATTTTGTAAGAATTGAATAAACTAAATATTTTAAAATCTTGCAAGCAAGTTATTCGCTAGATTTTAAATCATAGTCGGTTTTTATTGAGTTTCAGAACTAGTTACTAGGTGTGCTGGTTCCGCCTCCACCAACAAATACACCCACAGCAACTACAGCAACAACACCAGCTACCACAGTAGTGCCTCCACTTACCAAATTTATCTCATTGTTAGATAGCTCTCTAAATTCTCCTTGCCGTTCGTCTTGTGCATAATACGTTGAACCGGCTTCTGGAGAAGTTGGGGGATACTTTTCTTCCAAGTACTCTATTACGTCAGTCAATCCGATCTTGAAGCCAATTTTTTTCGCTCCTTCAACGAAGGATTCCCAGTTAAATTTACTCTCAAGAAGGACGTCCAGAATATCTGGGTTCTTCTTTATTTCCTCGTTTAACATTTCCATAGTAGCTTGCATTACATTTTCTCCTATTTAAGTAGTGCTTACGTTTAGAGGTTAAAAATCTAGAAAGAGACCTGTGATTAATTACTTAAATTTGCAATCTATTATCTTTGTTTTTGTACATGGGTAAGCCTCTACAAACCATTCTTTGAAACTAGGTTTCTTTGAAAGGAATCGTTAAACAATAGATAATCATCGAAAGTTCTGGGAAAGTTACTTAAATAATAAGAGCGCAAACTATCGATCATTTTTTGACTTTTAGTAATTAGATGGTAGGCGTCTCTAAAAGAAGGAATTTTATCTTTTACTTCCTCAAGGTAGTTATTGGCAGCAGCCTCTGTCATTAAGACAGAAAGAACAAAAATTCTATTAAAGCTTAACAACTCTTCATTTGTTTTATACGGTAGTTGTTTTCTATATACGTGCCCAACCTTTATATCGGGAATTACTTCGCAATAACCACCAGCCAGGTACGACTTAATACTGAGATATTGCTCATCCATACCCCATTGTTGCAACCCCGTTAATCCTCGGAGTTTAAGATAATATTCTCTATTAAATGCGTAGGCCGCCCCCATAATTAGAGGGATTTTGTTGCTTGGACTCGCAGGGCAAGTTAACCATTTAAAATCGAATACTTTTTCGCAGGTAGGAAAGTCAGAAATATATGCCCCGAAGCCTTCTGGGGCGTCAGGTATTCTTTCCCATTTCTCATTCAGTACTACTGAAACTGTTGAATATATCGTAGTGGGGTTATTTTGTAATCTCTCTTCAATCTTCACATCCCATCCATTGCAATAAAATTTCATATGTGCGTCTAAAAGAAATACGTTTTGAGTAGTGGCTAGGCTAACACCAATATCACGGCTTTTTGCAACTCCTTTTCTAACATCATTTTTAAGGTATAGACATTTAAATTCATCTGCGATATTTCGATAATCGAAAACACTTAAAGAGTCGTCATCAACAAGTATTACTTCTACTTCTTTCTTTTAAGTTGCATGAATACTCTCCAGTGTTCGTACAAGGTTTCTTCCTTCATTGTAAAAAGGAATTATAATCGTTAACGAACTGCTTTTATCCATGATACTCTATACTTCCCTTACCTATTTAATTATCTTCCAATTAATTATCTTCCAACGGAATCCTGATTCAAACGCTTAATAAACATATCAGGCGTAAAAAACAAGCCAACAAAATTTAAATAAAGGTTGTTATAAAACTTTAATTATCATCGAAAAACATTGCGCTGCGACGTGATGATTGGTATACCATCGCGTTTTTTAATGATTTTCACATTCGACAGTGCGATTTATTATCGCTTTTTGGCTTAGTAATAACAAAACAACAAGAATATATCCATTTCAATTAAAATAGTTTATTTCGAATTTTTTATTTTGTTTCAAAATTGTGTGTATTAATTGAAAATTGATACTTGTAGTGGCATAGTTAATTTGGCCACCCATTAAGAAAGAAATGTTATGCTATTAAGCATACAGATTTGGGTGAGAAAATGACGAAATTAAAACGCGCTGCGTATTCTGCGGCAATCAAATTAGAAACGGCTCAGCTTGTAGTTGACCAAGGCTACACACAAGAAGATGCAGCTAAGGCTATAGGGGTCGGTAAATCAACAGTAAGTAAGTGGGTAACTCAATTAAAGCAATAACGGAATGGCCAGACACCCACAGCATCACCAATGACACCCGAGCAAATTGAAATCCGCGAACTTAAAAAACAAATCCAATGTATTGAATTAGAAAAGGATATATTAAAAAAGGCTACCGCTCTCTTGATGTCCGACTCCCTGAACAATTCTCGTTAATTGAGAAATTAAATCCACGAAAGCGTTACTCAATTAGCGTGTTGTGTAGCGTATTTAATGTGCATCGCAGCAGCTATAAATATTGGGCCATACGGGATACAACGCCGGCACCAGAGCAAGTAAGGTTAGAAGCGGAAGTTAAAGCTATACATGCAATGAGTGGCGGTTCGGCTGGGGCACGTACAATCTCGGCAACCGCAACGAATAACGGTTTTGAATTAAGCCGTTATCGCGCCGCTAAGCTAATGGTTAAACTGAAACTAGAGAGCTACCAAGTGCCACAACATCAATATAAAAGGGGTGGTAATGAGCATCTTGAAATCCCAATCAAGAATGATATTTATATGCCTAACGCCGGGCTGATAAAGCTGAGCTAAAATAGTTTAGCGAAGTGGAACCGAGCCAAGCTTTAGCAGTCCCACATAAGTTGTTTGTTCATTCATGACGAGCAAGCAAAAGCCCAACTCCTGCACTACCAAGCATTCCAGCACAAGCTCTATTAAAAAGCTGGCGCATCGAAGGTCGGGAGAACCAGTGGCGCAATGCTTTACCAAAGAATGCGTACCCAGCTATTGCTACCCACTCAAGCATTAAAAATAGCGCACCAAGAGTCAAAAACTGATGTCTAACAGAACCCGCTGGATCAACAAACTGAGGCAGAAAAGCCGTAAAAATCAAAATGGCTTTTGGGTTTCCAGCAGCTAGTAAAAACTCCTGCCTCGCCAGTTGAATGAAGCTTTTTTCTCCTCGAGCCTTGCTATCACCCTCAGTTGGATCTGCGCTCCACAACTGATAGGCAAGCCAAAGTAGATAAACACCTCCAGCGACTTTAATGGCAAAAAACAATTTTTCCGACGTAAACAACACTGTTGCCAGCCCTGTAGCAACTAGCGTGATCATACCTACAAATGCAACCAACCGACCAATACCTGCATAGCAAGCTGTCCTGACCCCATAACGCTTTGCATTCGCCATCGAAAGGAGGTTATTGGGACCAGGCGCTATGTTCAAAGCAAAGCATGCTGGTATGAAAAGCAAAATAGTGATTAGTGACAAGGTTGACTCTCCTTATTGAACTAAACCCGCATAATAGACGGGAGCTAGCGAGCGTCCTGATTGACGCGTTTGTTAGCTTGTATTGCACGAATAAAATCAAGATCACTAGTGATAACTCCAACACCCGATGCGACAACGTCATCGTAGGATTGGGTGATCGATTCATGTCGAGACCAAAGATAAACATCCGAACCATAGTTCTGCAACCTTGATGCTAGGCGTTCAGGATAGCCCCAAAAATACTTTGTCATCGAGGGAGGTATAAAAAGAATGGTGTTCCTACAGGACTCAGGAACTAATCCCGCCCATCCAACTAAAAGATAACCTATTCCGCAACTCTTTACACTACCAACGCTTGCTAACCGTATAGACGAATCCTTGTTTCGAAACCACTCCATACCTTTTGAAGAGGTAATCACAATATGGCTAGATTTTTTTCCAGATAGATATTCATATAGCGTTTCGAATGAACGTATGTCGTTATTCTTCAGGTTTAACCAAAACTCATGCTTTGGATACCGTTTATAAAACGCCTCTAACTTGGAAATCCCAAAACCTTTTCCTCTAAATGGGAAAGTCGCGCCATCATCAAACGTATATCCATATCCCGCATCAATACTTTTCAACTGCTTAAATGATGTTTTATGTATTGGCCCAGACCCGTTTGTAGCACAATCTAACGTCCAGTCATGAAAAACAACCAGTTGATCATCACTAGTCCTGTGAACATTTAGATGAATCACGTTAGCTCCAGCTGCAACGGAAGAAGCCACAGCTTCTAGTGTGTTCTCAACTGAATTAACCCTTGATGCTTCTATTGAAAGGGAAGTACAGCCAGTTTTATTTAATTTTTCATAGTTAACTGCGCTTCCGCCTCCTCGATAGGCCACGATCTCCCCATGTCGCTGTAGGTCAGGAACGAACACATAAGCATTAAAAACTCCTAGAGCAATTATGCAAGACAAAGAAATCAAAAATGTCTTAACTATTTTTATAATCATCTATTACCTGAATCCTTGATCGATGGTCAATTAAAGCTAACACTTTAGTATTTATGCGACACGCAGTTTGTGTTGCATAATCGCTTGTTGGACTGAGCCGCTACCTGCTCGGTGTGTCAGAGTTAGTGTTGTTTATGCTGCGGCTTACTTTGAAAAAACAGGCTTTTTGGAGGCGCTCACTTTCCTAGCTAGTGTAATCAGTTTAGCTAGTGTTATGTAAGCTTTCCCTGCATCGCTCAGCGCTTTTTATGTATCCATTACACCTAAATTTTCCTTAATAAGCAATTATAATTTTTACGCGCACAGAGGCCGCCAGCCTGAACGATTAAGAAGATTAACTAATTGATTTTAAGCAGCTATCAAGCTGCTAACTCGTACACATAGGTCGTCGCCCACTATAGGCTCAATACAGCCCTTTAGAGCATTTAAGTTAACCCATAGCTGAACATAGCATTCAATATTTGTACTCTGTCAGGTCAACAATTAGAGCTTATTCACTTAATTGAATTAATCACTGTGCTCACTTGGATGATAATGGCGAATACCATTTTCATCCACCATGACATAACAGCTGTCGTGATTATGAAAGGCCCGGTAAAAGGCGTCGTCATAGAGCAGCTGTTCACTCACAACTTCGCCCGCTGCTCCTTGGTAGCTGACTAACATATGACATTCGTGACAAATCAGTGGATTCATCAAGCGTTTGTCGGACGACTTCACCACCTCAGTTACATCATACACCCTACCGTGCTGTTTATTCTTGAACCAAGTCATAAACCAATTTCGCTCCAATTAGATCACTTAATGCGGTTCCTACAGACTTAAACAAAGTGACTTCATCTTTGTTATTTCGACCAAGGTTATTTTTGGTCATTTCACTGAGTTCTGCAACCACTTGTTCTGCACTAAATTTACCTTCGCTTATCGGTAATAGTAGTTCGCCCGCCTCGTTCAATACGTTGACACGACTGTCCACAAAGACGCGACTATTTGCAACCGTTGTGGTATCGCACTCTCGATACGTTTTGTGGTGATTACCGATGCAATCTATATGTGTGCCGGCGCTCAACCAGTGACCATTAAACAAGGGGCTAGGACTACCGGTTGCGCAACTAATCACATCTGCTGAAGCAATAATAGACTCTGTCGGTTTATAATGAAGTACAAATTCAACCTCCGGATGTTGTGAGGACATAAACTCCAATAACAGGCGCCCTTTCTCAGCATTACGTGCGATTATTGAAACTTTACTATATTTTCTAACACTTAAATGCGCATTTATCATGTAACTAGCTAAGTTTCCTGAACCAAAGAAAACCAAATGCTTAGCTTCTTTGGGTGCCAAATAATCTGCCGCCAACGCTGAAACCGCAGATGTTCTCCACAAAGTTACTTCTGTGCCGTCCACTAATGCAAGCGGCTCGCCAAACTCCCGACCAAACAGCATTATTTTTGAATAGAGACTCGCTTTGTGATGCTGGTTATTGTTTGGAAAGTAGGTGAATGCCTTAACACCGATAACATCGGCATTCCAAGCTGGTAACACCGCAAAAGCATCATGATTTGAGTCACTGTTATCTAATTCAAAAACCTGCCGCATCGGAGTGCCAGCGTCTTGGGCAAAGCCGTATCTAAGTGCTTGGATTAATTGGGGGTAGTTAAGGCTATCGGCGACCGCTTGACGAGAAATGATTTGCATTTAATATCCTTTTTTTATAGCTGAAATACCTGAGGAGCATGCGTTAAGCACTCAAAACCTGAGTCTGTAACCAAAATATCTTCTTCTAACCTTACTCCACCATAGTTTGGAATATAAATCCCAGGCTCAATGGTTATTACATTGCCCACTTCTAATCGATAATCGACACCGGGCTTGATAAAGGGGTGCTCATGTAGAAATAGCCCTACACCGTGGCCAAGTCCCTCTCCAGCATACTGCGCAAATTCGCTGTTGTTCAAAACTTCGTGCGATGCATTATTTAGATCAAGGCAATTAGTCCCTGGTTTTATAAGCGCTAATGCCGCACGTTGAGCAGTTTGCACCGTATCAAAAATTGATTGCTGCTGCTTGGTTGGTTCGCCTAACACATAACTTCGTGTCATATCCGAGCGATAGCCGTTAATCACAGCGCCAAAATCAATTAGCACCATGTCTCCATGGCCGAGCTGTGTTTGTCCTGGGTTTCCATGAGGTAAAGAAGAACGCGTACCAAATAACAAAATAGTGTCAAAAGAAAGCCCCTCTGAACCTAGCTTTTGCATTTGATATTCAAGCTCAATTGCGGCTTCACGCTCAGTAACGCCAACTTGTAGCAGCGCTAAAGTGTGAGCAAGTGCAGCATCAGCTATCTCAGCTGCGCGCCGAATACAATTGATTTCATATTCATCCTTCACTTGCCTTAATGACTCCACCCAAAAAGGCGCAGCCGTAAGCGTGGTATTTGTCATACTTTGATTTAAAGACACGAAGTCTGCGTGACTAATATGATGCGCTTCAAATGCGACCTCGCTGTGCTGCACTAGAAGTCTAGCAATACAATCGGATAACGTTTCTTCGTCTCGATTTCTTAAAATAACCTCAACGCCGTGCGACTCATTAGTAGCACGTTCGAAGTAACGATAGTCTGTGATCAGTTGGTGTTGTCCATTTACAGACATCAATAGCGTTGCGGCATGGCCGGTAAAGCCAGTTAAATACACGATATTTTCGTAACCATAAACAATCACAGCATCACGTTGATGCTGTAGTAATTTGTCGACAAGGCGTTGCTGTCGGGCTGCGTAATTCACCTGCATTGTTGTAAATATCCTCTTAAATTGACATCATTTAGCGTTAAGTCATGCTGAGCAAGATCAGTAAAATTTGCCTCTCTCATTATTTGGAAATAAGCCAAACATCTTGCTTGGCTTAAACCAAACCTTGATGCAATGCACCAAGGTTTGGCTATTCCAGGGAAATTAGAACGTAAACCTTGCAACTAATGAAGCATAGCGCTCAGTCTGTCGCAACGTTGTCAGGCCATAATCAGGGTTCACAATTAAGCCATTCTCACCATCTAGCGAACGCTGTTCATTAATATCCAACGCCTTATCACTATTAAGTAAATTATAAACCGTCCCTTTGACTAAAAGGTCATGGCCCATAATATCGGTTGAGTAGCTTAATGATAAGTCTACCGTCGTTGCCCAAGGTAAGTTGCCGACACTGCCACGTGGAGCTGGATCACCATTTTCATCATAATGTGATACGTGTCCATAATACTTACTTACACACGCATCCCAAGGACTGCCAGCTTTACAGCTGTCTACATCAACTGGGTGCTTTGAGAAGTAGTTCATCGGACGCCCAGAGGTGGTCCGCGCCACTAAGCCTAAAGTTAGCTCATCGGTGATATCGTAGGAGCCTGATATTTTTATCGAGTGACGATGATCATTTGGCAAGTTGCCATAGCCATGGTCCATCAGATCGGCATAATCATATGACGTTGTCCAACCAGGATCGGCTTGATTGTTGTCGGTTTTAACTAACCCTTCGGTATTTCCATAGCTATGAGACCAAGTGTACGAGCTGTTAATTCTGAGCTTATTGGAAATGTTTCCTTCGAGTGTGAATTCAAGCGCAAGGTATTTACGTACTGCTTGCTGCAGCGCTAGCTCTTCGGCGCTTAGCGTAATTTCGTCTACTTGCCCATCACCGTCAAAATCATAACTCATGGTGATCGCTTCACCTGGATTATTCAGTACGTAATATGAGCCTTGACCTACATTGTCTTGGATCCCAAGTTCAGCCAGTTTTTTAGCTAGTACAGGCCCGACATCAGTATCTTCAACACTACGACCGAGATCTCGTAGATTGCTCTGACCCCAAAGGCCATATCATCAAAAATTGAGGTTTGATAGCCCACTGTAAATTCATCTGAATACATCGGCTTTAATGTAGATGATGCAATTAGACCAGGTTCCGTGATCCCCCGTTGACGCCAACGTCTGTCACGTAGCATGTCACCCCTACTCGGTGAGCCATCTTGAGTTAAGAGCGGATAACCCTCGCTGTCGACCTGATCAAGATTAAAGTATTCAAACCACTCCACCGACGCTGAGCCTTGGGTGATATTCATATTGGCAGACACAGGCTGAAAATATCGACCATAAGTAAAGAAGACTTTTGACTCGCCATCACCATGCAGGTCATAAATCGCTTGTAACCTTGGTGCCAGTTGATTGTCCATATCAACAAATGCTCGGCCGTCTGTCACGGTGTTTTCAAACTGACTGTAACGAATCCCCAAGTTCAGTACTAATTGTTCGCTTACCTGCCAAGAATCATTCACATAAAATGCCAATGATTTCACCTCAGAATCAACCGTGCGAGTTCTTACTCGACGCTCTATGTAATCTTGTCCTAGCGCAGCGCCAGTAATACTGTCTTCTCCTGCGGTTTTGACTGTCCACCAGCCCTCTGCATCGCCTAACCCATTCTGCCCTTCAAAATAGTCTACGGTAACTTTAGTGTAATCAACACCAAATAGAATAGAGTGATAATCTAAGTCGATATTAAAGTCCAATCGAGCTTGATCGCGAATAAACTCCTGCTCCGAGACACCGCTGGCGGTATGACTGGATAATGTGACTGTGCCTTCTCTTTCATCCCATACACCCGGAACCGTAGATGCGACAACGTTTTCGACGTTTTCGGTGACGCGGCCAACCACAGCTGAAACCGAGAAGAAGTCGGTGAAATAACCGCTGTAGTTTACACTATATACTTTACCACCATCTTCGCCTGGTGCAGCGACACCTTGCTTGTCGCCTATAATGTCGGTTTCCCAGTCATAGGCATAAGTTTGACGCGTCCACTCCCTTTTGTTGTTCATCGCTGAAAAGCCAACGGAGTGATCTTCATTGATAAACCAGTCTACCTTAGCAAACCAGCGGTCTTCATCTCGGCTCCGATCATTGTAGGTAGTTTGTCCTGCCCAACGATTCACTTCTCGACGCGGTGCAAACAAACCGTAGTAAAACAAACTATCTTCGATAAGTGCACCACTTGCCCAAATTTGTAGCTCTTTGAAAGAGTCGTAATCTTGCTCCTTATTAAGGTTTATTGTGCCGTTGTCTAGGTAAGTCGATTCATGGTAACCATGGCTTGAAGCTGGATCTATTCTTACCTCGGCACCCAGATTAAACTCATTATCGCCGGATTTAGAGATTGCATTCACAATGCCGCCCAATGCGCCGCCAAACTCAGGGCTGATCCCACCTGTTTTAATTTGAGTTTGGGAAATCGCTTCCCAAGGCAAACGAATAGAACCTAAACCAGAGCGGATACTGGTCACATTCAGGCCGTTAAAGTAGTAGCCATTCTCAGCAGACGATGAGCCACCAAAACTAGAGGCCCCCTTAAAAGCGTCGCCGCCCGGCTCTGCTGTTCCAGGAGCAAGTAATGCAATGCTTTCAAAGCCGGTGTTTACAGGCATCACTTTAAGCTCCGCATCGGTAAAAGTAACTCCTGCTGTTGATGACGCCATATCTACACGACGAATGGCCGTCCCGGTCACAGCAATTCTCTCGATGTCCTGTCCTTGCTTGAGTAGTTGTGCATCTAGAATAATAGCTTGACCAATATTCAGCTGCACATCCTCTTCGAGAACGGTTTCAAAGCCCGCTTTATTGATTGAAACGCTATAGCGGCCAACAGGTAAGTTTCTAAGAATATACTCCCCATTGGTATTGGTTTGTACCGTAAATTTTAAGCCCTTGGTTTGGTGAGTAAAGGTTAATACTGCTCGATCCAGCTCAGCACCTTGGCCATTAACGATACTCCCCTTCACAGTGCTATTGCCGTCTGCTGCATATACAACCGACGTCCCCAGTACTAACGCAAGTGCCGATGCGGCGAGTGTCTTACTAAGTGTTTGCGCTGTTTTTTTGTTATTACGCATGTTGTTGTCCTTTTGTTCCCATTGATTTGAGTGTTTTTTGGTAACGGACAAACAATACACAATAGATATATTGTATACAATATTAATTATACCATTATATTTAACAAACTTTATAACCCTCTGTTTTAGCAAATATTATTTATCTAATTTTTATTTCACTCGCGCAACTCCCTTTAGCGTTGTCGGGTTTTTATATAGATCCGCGCTAGTCCCAATAGGTTGCTGATCAAAAATGTTCCTTCCAAAATAACGGCCATAGGTGAGCCAACATAGTAGTTATGGATAAGCCAACAGAGCGTCCCTAGCAACATCATAAATCTAAAAGCGATCTGCGCTGTTATAAATGCACCTATCGTCAATAAACAACTACCAAATACGGCATAAAGTTCATAATTTGCATTTAATTGAGTAAGCGGTGGCACCGCGCTAAGTAAAAGAAACACTATCAATAAGCGCTTTGATTGCAACTTAATGAAGATTAAATACCTAAGACTTGCTATTGCCATCAGCAATGCACCCGCGATGGCATCCAACAAATAAAAATGTACCGAAGTAAGCGCAGTAGAGATACTCAGAGCAAGCAACACGTGCTTCCGCTGCATAAATTGAAAAGAGATAAGGTCCAATAGCACTGCCAGTGCAACTAAGATTTGAGAAAGCAAAAACATGACATACTCCTAAAAAGGCGTATTGTCAGCTGTATTGGCCGGTTAGTAATTCACTTAGGTTAATTTTCAGCTTTTATTTTTTAGCGGTACTCTAATGGTAATTTCAACCCCAGCTAGCTTGGCTGTCTTACAGCGGATCTCACCTTTTAAAAGCTGCGTCACCAGGTTATAAACAATATGCATGCCTAACCCGCAGCCTCCCTGGTTGCGCTTAGTGGTTACAAATGGCTCAAAAAGTGTTTTTTGCATGGATTCATCCATGCCGACTCCATTATCACGATAGATGATACTCCAATGACGCTCATTGACTTCAACATTCACACTCACGGTGCCCGAAGCGCTTCCTTCAAAACCATGAATAATGGAGTTGTTAAACAGGTTGGCCATTATTTGATAAACAGCACCTGGGTAAGTAGAGATATTAATGCTGTCATTACCATCTATTGAGAGTTGTACTTCTTTATTTTTCGCAAGTGGCTTGAGTGAATCGAAAACATCGTGAATATAACTTAAGAGGTTAATATCTCGCTCTGTTTCACTCGATTGATCAACGGCAACCTGTTTAAAGTTACTGATCAAGCTCTCTGCTCTTTGTAGGTTTCTATTGATAAGGAAATAACCCTCTTTTTGCGCATCAATTGAGTTAATCAAGTCAGTTTGTTTAAGTGTTTTGCTTTCAAGCTTAGCGACTAGCTCAGATAAACAGTCTTCATTATGAGACAAAGCGGTAATGGCAATACCGAGCGGGGTATTAATTTCGTGGGCTACACCGGCAACAACAACACCAAGAGATGCCATCTTTTCACTCTCTATCAAGTCTTCTTGCGCTTGTTTTAATTCAAACATTGCTTGTTCAAGCTTTTGATTTTTCTTATAGAGCTCGTCAGTACGCATGGCTACTTTTATCTCCAGCTGCTCGTTCAAGGATTGTAACGCCTGCTGGTGTGCTTTAAGGTCGGCAATATCCTTCAAAGCGCCAGCAATCCGAGTCGCTTTGCCATTATCACTCCGCGCCACTACTTTTCCTCTATCAAGAACCCAAACCCATTCACCCTCTTGTCCTTTCACCCGTATAGAAAGTTCATACACTTCTTCGCTTCCATCTACACAGGCCTGCAGCCGCTCTTCAAGCAAAACACAATCTTTAGGGTGTACAAACTGATCAAGTTCGGTCAATATCAGCCTGTCTTGGAGCTCACCAAAGTCGATCCTAGGGTTTACGCTGTAGCGATATATCTTTCCAGATTCAACGTGCCAATCCCATAGCTCATCCCCACTTGCCCATAAAGATAACTCTAACCGCTCTTGTAAAGCTGACATCGTTTGGTTGTCTCTGACAACTTGTTGATAACGCCGTTGTCTGGCTCGCACAAAGGCGGCGATGATGAGCAAAACCGTTAATGTATACAGGGTTTTTGAATAAACGTTCCACCAAATAGGCGCTGCGATGTAAATACTAAACTCATGGACTGGAGACTGCATATTAAAGCGGTTAACCGTGTAGGTCTCAACACGATATGTACCCGGTTCAAGCTGTAATAGATTGATTTGCCTAGCACCATTAGCAAGTTTCAGCCACTTGTCGCTCAGCCCTTTAATGCGATAGTAAAAGTTGAGTTTCTCGGAGCCAAAGTCCAAACTTGAATACTGTAAAGAGATGATGTTTTGGTCATATTCAAGGTGAAGTTCACTAGCAAGCTCTGGTGCAACAGACAAGACTCCTTCAGGGCTTGGTTTTAGCGGTTCACCTAGCAGCTCTATGGTTGAGACTAAAATTGGTCTAGCTGTATTTGATATAGAAACATTTTGCGGGAAAAATTGGTTAAACCCCTTAGCTCCCCCCATAAAGATACGACCATCAGGAGCCTTCCAAGCAGCATTATAATTAAATTCATGGGCTTGAACGCCATCTATCGGCAGGAAGTTATCGATTGCAAAGTCCATTACATTGACGCGAGACAACCCGCCACTAGTACCCAACCACATATATTCATAGTCATCATATACCAGTCCCCAAATGGCTTGATTACCCAGCCCTTGTTGTTCACCAAGGGTGCGCACCACCTTCATTTGTTTATCTACTAAGCTAATTCCAGCTTCACTCGCCACCCAAATCCGTTGCCACGGATCTTCCTCTATCATAAAAACCAAGTTCGACTTTAGGCCATCTGTTGTGGTTAAGTTATGGAGTTGGCCTTTGGCAAACCGAAATAGCCCTTCACCAATAGAGCCAAACCACAACTCTTGGCCCACTACCTTAAACGACGAAACATGAGTTGGTGCATCGGGATGATTCTCAAAAAAACGTACCAAGCTTTTAGACTCTTCATCGTATCGCATCAATCCCAGCGTCCGTGAACTAACTAAAATTTGTGACTGGTACTTAATCACATCATTAAAACTAAGCTCTGGACCATTGTCCGAGTCAGGCATCAGATGTAGGTACTCTCCTTCAATCAACGCATACTTAACGACCCCGTCCCCTCGCGTTGTAACCCAAAGTGTATCGTCATAGATTTTAACTTGGGTGATAAAGCTTCCTTTGATGGCAGAGAGGCTTGGAAAAATACGATGCGCCTCTATAAAACTAGACTGTTGATAAATATAGAGTCCGGATGATGTCCCAATCCAAAAACGCTCACTGCTATCTAAAGCAAAATTTCTTACATCTGGGTGTCCAAGGGGGGCGTGAGGAAAGTTTTGCTCACCAACATGACCAAAAGACTCGCTTAATTGACTAAAAAAATGTAACCCTTGCGACTCCGTTCCAATCCAAAGATCACCATTGCGGTCTCGTTGTACGCTTAAAATATTGTTATCTTGCAGGCCGTCATATTGCTCTGAACGGCGATACCAGTGGCGCTTGATATTTCCTTGGAGATCTAAAATAAAAACGCCGTTATTTGACGCAACAAGAATTTCGTGCGCTCGAACTTTGATTTGATGGATACTGAGGTTTATTTTTGAACTAACGGATTTTTGCCACTGTATCTTATTAAATTGAGTATCAAAGCTGATTATAGTGTCGTCTGCATCAACAACAAAGATACGCCCATGAGACAGCGAAAGGGTTTTAAACTCTCCCTTCAGCAGGAGTTTAGCACCTACTTTATCTTTAGGCTGGCTTATCAAACCCTCCGCATTAAGATATACGTACGCATCTCGTGTTTCTTGCACTTCACGTACAAACTTACCAGTCAGGTAAAGCTTCTCAGGGGTGAGTGTTTTATAGTTAACACGATACGCATCGCCCTCTTCAGTTGAGACTGTAACCGACTCGCCATAACAGGCGACCTTTTTTACTCTATCAGAGCTTACCGCCTCACTTTGTGACGCAAGGATAGAACGAAATGTACCGGCTTCGGTGTCATAAATACTCAGGCCTGTACTCGTCCCAACCCAAATGTATTTACCACTGTGGCAAAGCGAGGTAATAAAGCCACCAGAAAGATGATGTTCTGAATTTTGCTTTACTTCAAATTGAATAAAATCATGACCATCAAAGCGGTTAAGTCCTGACTGCGTACCAACCCAAATATAGCCGAGTTGGTCTTGAGCGATCGCGGTTATGGTGACTTGGCTCAAGCCTGAGTTATAGTCGTACCGACGCATCACCTGAGCGGTATCGCTAAATTCAGGAAAACTGGCCGTACATGGTAAGCTGAGCAATAACCCTAACAGTAAAATACAAAGCTTGTTCATTTCACATTTGAAATGAACTGAGTGATACATGCACTTAAGTCGAGTCATATAATCGAAATGTCCGCCTGCGATATACTAACTATAGCAAAAGCAAAAAAGAACATTTGTTTTTTGATAGGTTTAGCGTGTCGTTTACTCGCTACACCTTGCCACCTTATAAATCAAAGTGGCTATGGATCCCATTACCGTGCAGCAACTCATATTTTTCTAGCAAACCTTTGTCGAGGGTGACTAAGCTGATCGCTGAATCAGAAACAAGATAGCCATGTTCTTTCAACGATGAAGGATGTTTGCTTACCGACAGTTGCCAGCGTTTAGTAAACAAGTTCAACGGACTATACTTAGCATATAAAATGCTATCCATCTTATCTAAGATATTGATAAGTGGTTTTGGGAATTCATTTTTTATCCCCGAAGCCGTAAGCTGCCAAATACGATTATCATGTCGTCCGAAGCGCGCCTGCACAGAAAAACAGAATGAGTAATGGACATCACCAGACAAAATAATGGTTTCTTTTGGGGTATCTGGGCGCTTAAAAATCTCTATCAGCTTTTTTGCTGAACCTTCATGCGCCATCCAGTTTTCCACATCTACCATCAAGGGCTCACCGCATGCGTTAAATATTGCTTGAATTGTCTCAATCGCTTTTACGCCAAATACGGGCGCAGGACTTACAATCAACACTGCACTGTGGTCAATTAAGGTGTCTTGCAGCTCCATCAGCATTTCCCAATCAAGCAAGCCACTCGGTTCATTGAAATTTTGCTCGTTGCGCCAACGATGAGTACGGGTATCTAGCACCACCACTTTAGGAAATGTATCTAAACAATAGTGCCAATGGCTAAAACGGCGAACTTGTTTATCAAACGCTGCAAATTGCCATTCATTTTCGACTAGGCTGCTTTTAAACCCTTGGATTAAGTCTTTGCTGTATTCGAACGCATCATTCCCGATCCCCTGAAACAACCAGTAACTGATCACGCCGTTACTAATGATACGACGACTGACCTTATGATTTGCAATTGCCTGCTCCCATTTGGCAGTTAAATTCCAGTCATCGGTTACGTCATGATCGTCAAACATCATCAGAACAGGTACGTTAGCACATAAGCGTTCGGCACTTGGTAGCGAATTGATAAAGCCTTTTATTGCAGCCAGCTCCGTGTCAAAAATGCCTCTAAGCTTATCATTGCCACCGACATAATGGAGCGCCTCAAAATCTACCAATTGCCAAGCAACATGAGAGAAGTTGAGCAAATAACATGCTATAAATTCTTCAAAGAAAATCAGGTGATTAAAAGCTTTTACACTAGAAAAATGTGGCTCATCTTTGCGAAACCAGTAGCCTGGTGAAAACTTGGATCGCGTCTGCCATGGAGTTTTGGGCAAATATAAGTGGCGTTGATACAGTTGCGCTTGGTCGTCGCTTGGCAGCGTTAAGGGGAGTTTAGACTCTTTAAACAGTCCTAGCCTTGCTATCAGCTGGTGAATAGCCAAAAGCATGGCGCCAGCAACATCATCTGCGTATATCTGGTCGCCCGAAAAAATACATAAATCAGCGCCTAGCTCTCCTAGCTCCCGCTGTTGCTCCTGCCATTGGTCTGCGGTATGTAAGCTATCTTTAGAATGGTGATGCGGATTGCGGCATGAGCCATGTAAAATCTGATTCAATTTATCAGGGATAGCAAAGCTCAGCTGCTCACCATATAACAGATGCTCGGGTTGATACACATCACCATCGATGCGTATTTGATATTCCAGTAATGTTGCTGTTGGCAGTCTATCTTCCGTGTGCACGATGAGGGAATGCAAAAAGCAAGAGGTTCCCAACTGAAAAGTCTCAATCTCACAGCGGCTTTCATACCCTAGCAAGATAGCTTCAGCCTCCACCGCTTGACAGGTGACTATTTGGAAGCAAACTTTGTTTTGTTCAGCCCGCCGCACTAGCGGGCCCATCAACACCTGAGGTAGCAGCTTAAGTTGTGCGGCCATCTTGGCGTTTCACCAAATTAAACAAAGAGTAAAAGTTATTCGTGGTTTGCTCTGCCAACGCTTTGTAGCTTATCCCTTTTAAGTCGGCAATATAGTAGGCGACATCTTGCACATAGGCTGGTTGGTTGGTTTTTCCGCGATGTGGCACTGGCGCGAGATAAGGAGAGTCGGTTTCAATTAGCAGCCTATCCATTGGAATTTGTTTAACGACTTCTTGTAGTGCTGTGGCATTTTTAAACGTTACGATCCCCGAGATTGAAATATAAAAACCAAGGTCCAGCGCCTGCTTTGCCATTGCCCAATCTTCAGTAAAGCAATGTAATACCCCACCACAATCTTGTGCATTGTGGGCACGCATTATATCAATCGTATCGGCTTTGGCATCTCGAGTGTGGATGATCAAGGGTTTTTGCAACTGATTCGCAACGTCAATATGACCTGCAAAGCTTTCTTGCTGCACTTGATGTGTATCTTTTGAGTAATAATAATCAAGACCGGTTTCGCCAATTGCAACCACTTTGTCATGGTTTGCCAGCTGGATTAGCCTATCTGCATCAAGCTTATCTTTTTGATCAAGTGGGTGTACACCGCAAGAAGCAGACACATCCTCATACTGGCTAATCTTTTCCAGCATTGACGGGAACTGTTCTAGCGTTACGCTAACACACAGAAAATGTTCAACTTGTTTTGCCCTTGCATTGGCAAGTACGTCATCTAGGCTTAAGCCTAGCTTATCGAAATCGAGTCTATCTAAATGACAGTGAGAGTCTACAATCATACTGGCTCTACATGGTGTAAGTGGGCTTATCTGAGTGCAAAGTGGCACCCAGCAATTTATTAATTTTGTCGTTCAGTGCTGGCGCGTCCACAAAGGCAACCCCAACACCTGGAGGGTTCGAGTTTTGTGCACCCTGTGGCGTCAACCAGGCAACGACTACGTCTACTTCATCGGCTTCTAACGCATCTGGTAATGTTACTCTAAGCTTCAGCTCTTGCCCCATATCAAAATGTGCGTTGGACTTGATGAATATACCACCTGATTTAAGGAATGGCATATAACAACGATAAAGCTCATCTAAATCCTCAAAGTCCGCAAGTAACTCTTGCATGTACCACCTCTTTATAGCTGTTTTTGCAGGGCGAAAAGTAGATTTGAAATACTCAAATTTTGATTTAACCCTAACACATTTTTTTGTTCGTACATAAAATGGTGCACTAGGTTTACCAAGCCTTGATACTGTGTGAAGCTTAATCCTTCACCTTGTAACATGGCTTTTTTTAAGCGGTTTAAAATAAACCGTGCAAACACATCACTCAGTGTACCTTGTTTTAGTAGGATTTTTTCAACTTCTTGCGCACTTTCAGCTGTAAGCTGGTTGGCTGCATGGTAAAGGGCTGTAACATCGCCGATGGCGCCCTCTTGCTGCCAATGTTCAATGATAAACGGTTGTAATGAGAACTCCTCAAACCAAGGAAAATCACAGCTAATATTCCTTGTTGCAAGCCAACTGGCAGCCTCGGCACTATTTGGAGAATGTATTGTCACTTTGTTACAACGGCTCAAGATTGTCGCTGGTAATTGACTATCATCGTCACTCGTGACAATCAAATACCGATTGGCATTTGGCTCTTCCAAGGTTTTTAACAGTGCATTGGCGGCCGAGTGAGTCATTAAATGCGCTTGCTCAACCATTGCTACTTTATTGCCACCTTGCTGAGCTGAATGATTAAGAAAATGAGTAATATCTCTGATCTCATCAACCCCAATTGACTTGCCATCAGGCGTAACCGCCAATCTATCTGGGTGGTTACCCGCTAAGTTAAGATTACATGACTTACATTGGCCACACGCCTTTAACCCCTGAGTCGCGCTGCACAGCAGGGCCATAACAAGATGGGATGCCAATGCTGATTTGCCAACCCCTTTTTTACCTGACAACAGCTGGGCATGATGTAAACGCCCATTTAGTTTGGCTTGAGTGAGGTGTTCTAGCGGTCCCTGATGCCAACTTGGAAGCATATTAGTCACTTACTCCCGCAGGAAAGTGCTTAGCTATCAAGCTGTCTAATAACGCGATACTTTGCTCGAGTACTTGTGCTTTAGTTTGACTTGCATCAATGACAGTGAATCGCTGTGGATCGTTTTCCGCCTGCACTAAATATCCTTCCCGTGCCCGTTGTAAAAACTGTTGTTTTTCATCCTCAAGCCTATCTAACCCTTCGCCCCGTGATTTTACACGCTTCAGACCTTCTTCAGGGTCTAAGTCGAGGATCAAGTTCATATCGGGTTTAAAATCTCCTAGTGCCAACTGGTTTATCGTCGTGATAGTTGCAAGATCTAAACCTCGAGCATAGTGCTGAAAACTAAATGTAGCTGCATCAAATCTATCCGATATCACCACTTTGCCTTGTTCTAGTGCAGGAACAATTTTTTCGCGCACGTGTTGCGCTCGCGCAGCACCAAACAGCATAAGTTCGGTCATATCTGTCATCTCGGGCGTGGTTGGATCTAAGATAATTTCACGAATTTTCTCCGATATGACTGTGCCTCCGGGCTCTCGCGTCATTACAACTTCGATACCGCGTTGTTTTAAATGTGCTTCTAAACCCGCAATCACCGTGGTTTTACCTGCACCATTGCTGCCGTCACAGACCAGCATAAACCCTTTTCTCATAACAAGGTTGTACTCATCATTTTTATTTGTCTGCTATTTTATCCTGTTTTGTCAGAACGATCGAATCTGAATTGGCAGATATGGTTAGATAAGTACCATGATTTAGTTCAAAAACAAGAGATTTGAACTACAATAACAAGCACATCTGTTATGTTATTATAATATTCATCAAATGCGTTGCGCTTCAGAGCAGCTTCGGCTAGTGACGGAAGACCATATCTATGAAAGGTAAGTTTTTTTACTTTGCTTTATCGTTATCGCTGCTCATGGCGTTTTTAAGGCCCGTACAGGCAAACATGAACAAGCACCCGACCATTGATATTGCCGTTGGCCTTGAGAACTTTGATTTCCAACCGTTATTTGAGGAGTTCAGTGCCAAAACTGGCATCAAAGTGAACATTCTTGCCTTCAATAATAACCAGCTGAAAAGTGAACTACTTCTCTATGCAGATGCCCTTCAATTACCTGATGCAGTTATTATTCCCAGTGACTACATGGGGTTATCTGAACTGCAGTTTTCTGTAGTGCCGCCGTCTTGGTTAAGTAACAAGCTAGCTCCAAAAGTAGTAGAAAACAGCAAAGTAAACGGCGAGCTAAAAGGCGTTCCCATCATGTTTGGGAATCATTTAATACAATATTATAACCGCACGCTCACACAACACCCCATTACCGATCTACAAAGTTATGTCCAGCAAACCCACTCCAATGAAGCCAAACTGGGCTGGAACTACTACGAGATGTATTGGTTTATTACGTTTGCAAATTCGCTTCAGCCCAATATTATCGCGTCAGGCGAACCGCAATTAGATACTCGAGCAATGCGCTTAGCACTGTCAAATTATCAAGTCCTATTAAACAGTACTGCCATCGATGCAGATTGTGCCTATCAATGTTTAATGAACCGCTTCAAAACCGGTAAACTCACCTATTTTGTTAACGGTATTTGGGCTTACCGACAGCTCAAAGATAAGCTTGGGGATGACTTGGCTGTTGCGCCAATGCCTAATTGGGGTAATCACCGGCTCACATCCTTCGCGTCATCCCATGTGTTGTCTTTTCCTGCTAATGCCATTGAATCAAAGCAAGGTCCTTATTTAAAAAAGCTGGTTGACTTTATGCAAAGCCAAGCAATACAAGACAAACTTTGGGATGAGCTCAATGCGCTCCCGGCAAATGGTGATAGCCTGCAACAACTCACTGAGCGCGGTGATGAAAATTTAGCGACATTAATTGCGTCGCTACAAGCAACGTATCCGCAGCCCAACGAACCGATCATGGCTTATATTTGGGAGGCGATGTTAAAAGGACTTACTCGCTATCTAGGTGGTGTGTATAGTGTTGAAGAAACAACACAATACATGCAATTTATTGTCACAAAGTCAGGACAGAATGAAAACAAATCGCAGCATCGTTGATGAAATAAGAAAAAAAATAACCGCGCTATTTTCAATCTTCCTTATTATGTTGGTCGCGATGGTTGGGTTTTCGCTCGTCAAACAAAAATCAACATTAGAACAAGAAGACATAAAACGCACTAGTGAGAGCTTAGTTAGCGACTTTAAGGCACACATCAACGAGGTCATCTATCAAGTAGCACCACTAAGTGAGGATCACATTCTCTCTTCCCTTCCAAGTGATCTGTTGTTTACTCAATATGCTGTAAAAGCCCTAACTAACTTGGTCGATAACACGGCTATGGTGAAGTCAGCATTTATTAATGACGGTTCTGTCTTTACGGTAGAAGGCTATCCATTTTATACCTTAAAATGGAATAGTAGCGTGTTTAGCACACACGCCAATAAAATACTTTCACAACAGCGCCGAACATTAAAGATAGACAAACTGATTGTGCCGGTAGCCACCATAGAAGGCCAACCGTCTGACAGAGCAAAGCTATTTCTAGCCATACCACTTAGACAAAAGCTTTCTTCACTAATGCGCCCATATAAATATACCGGCGTGCTATATCTAGAAATCGATTTCAGCCCCTTCTTAGAGACACATCATCGAAAAGGTGCAATATGGTTCTCAAGTGATGGCCTAATACTCGAAACACCAAATATGCCACGTAGTGAAAACGGGAGCTACAAAAGTATAGTTTATTCTCCCAAAGATGATTTGATACCGCTCAATCTAAAATTACAGCGCGAAGCGCAGGTGTTTAGCTATGAAATAGTCAAAGCCGTCTTGTATATTGTTCTGATTGGGCTGGTGTTGGTTATTTTATTAACTTGGTATTTAAGAAGACTCGCTAAACGACTAACAACACCCATGCTAGCGCTTGAGCGTCACTGCGAACGACTGAAAAAAGGCCACTATGTGTCTGCTAAAAACGAATTTGAATTTAGAGAATTAAGAACATTGCAAGTGACACTTAATCAGCTCGCTAAACAAATAAAGGAGCAGATCAGCTCACTCGAAAATGAAAAAGTGAAAGCACAGAGCTCTGAGCGCGCAAAAAGCCATTTTCTAGCCAACATGAGCCATGAATTAAGAACCCCTCTCAATGGTATTTATGGTGTATTTCAACTAATGAAACACCACAGAAACGCAGCGGATTCCAAAGAGCTCATAATGCAAGGCATGACATCAACTGAAACGCTCTTGAGCCTACTTAACGATCTACTCGACTTTTCTAAGATTGAAGCCGGAGAGCTCAAAATGGAAGCCACAACGGTCGATATAAGAAGGATAGTTGCTGATGTAAAACAAGAGTTTACCCACACCGCTGGAGCGAAACAAATCGCCCTTATTGTAAACACAGATGACCTGGCTAGCCCCTATCGACGCGGAGATTCTTTACGTCTTAAGCAGGTCTTACGAAATCTTATTTCTAACGCGGTTAAATTTACCAGTGATGGTTCTGTAACCGTTGTGATCCAAGATGCCGGTAACCAACTATCCATCAATGTTATTGATACAGGCCCGGGCATTTCTGAAGCTGCACTAAAAAAACTGTTTAGTCGCTTCCAACAAGCTGACTCATCAACAACCAGAAAGTTTGGTGGTACAGGGCTTGGGCTTGCCATAGTAAAACAACTGGCGGAGTTGATGAATGGTAAGGTAACAGTATCAAGTAAAGAAGGCATAGGTAGCGAATTTAAAGTAGTTATTGAATTACCTGTTTGCGAAGCACCAGAACAACCAGATATTCAAGACCTTCATGCGATCCCACAGTTGCACGGAAAAACCCTACTGCTTGCTGAGGATAACCCGCTCAATCAAAAAATTTTTAGCGCAATGATTAAACCAACCGAGGCAACACTTGTCATAGCAAAAGATGGGGTAGAGGCAATGGAGCAATATGGTGAAATAAAGCCGGATATCTTCTTTGTTGACATTCAGATGCCTAGAAAAGATGGCCTCAAAGTGTGTGCTGAAGTCCGTGAATTAGATACACAAACGCCGCTTATTGCCGTAACTGCGAATGTGATGTCTGGTGACTTAGAGAATTATCAACGACTTGGTTTTAATAACTGCGTAGCAAAACCTATCGATATGAAAAAGCTTTATGAAGTGATCAACGTGATATGCCAATAGCGGGCAAATTTGCCCTACCTCATTTGTACATCTGTATTAAGATTACTCAAGACCTAAAATTAACAATTGAATAACATTGAAAGTATCATATAATCATGTGGTTATTATTTT
This sequence comes from Pseudoalteromonas piscicida, assembly GCF_002744175.1. GTDB lineage: Bacteria > Pseudomonadota > Gammaproteobacteria > Enterobacterales > Alteromonadaceae > Pseudoalteromonas > Pseudoalteromonas piscicida_B. Next base: position 5,123 of record NZ_NKHF01000030.1, on the reverse strand, counting down.
GGGGTGTTAATTATTCACCTTGGGTAAACAAGACTAAGTGTATTATTTATACCAATCGATTTATGTAGGTGCTCTGTGTTGAAGCGGGATAGTTGCGTTAGTAGCACCGCTCTGGCGTCCTATTCTCGCTAAGGCTTCTATTCCCAGTAGGAAATTAAGTTTGCACACCCATAACTAGTATTGGAAGTGATCCCAATCAACATTAATACCTAATCAATTTTAGGGAGTAAATTTAATGCAGCTAATAGGGTACTTCGCCCTTCAAAATGATAGGAGAATTTATTCAATTGATATTCGTTAAGGCATGTTACGCAACTCAATGTGCAGACTACCCTCCAGCAAGTAGTTGATTTTAGAGAAACTAATTTCATAGGAGTCAAAAGGAATGACAACCATAGTTTATAATGCAAATAAAGCAGAAATAGCCTGTGATAGCAGAACCACCACAGACAAGCTCATAGTCACCGATAACGCCCAAAAGTGGTTTGACTATCATGGATGGCGGGTGTTTTGCACTGGGCAAACCTGCGATATCCACAACCTTCAACACAACTTTTCTACGGATCAGTTTGATACCATAGAAAATCTAGAGTTCATTAAGTATCACCCTGATAAAGGGGTATGGTATGGCTGTGTCAAAAAAGGAACGTGTAAATCCGAGCCGCTGCAACAATCGTATGCTATTGGTTCTGGCCAGCAAGCTGCGATGTTCGGATTGTTAAACGGATATGATACTGTTGAGATAGTTGAACAGGTGAAACGCTTAGACTTTAGAACGGGTGGTGATATTCACTGTTTTAATATCACCGCTCCGCTAACAGCTACCTAAGCCAGCAGGACATAGCGCTGGCTTTTATTGCAGTTAGATCACCGATAGCTCGACTGCGATATTACCACGGGTAGCATTTGAATATGGACAAACTTCGTGGGCCTTTTCGACTAGTGACTGCGCCGTTTCCTTGTCTAAGTCTCCAACCGACACAGCCAATTTAACCGCAATCCCGAAACCACCGTCGATTGGCCCAATAGAAACTTCAGAATTAATCTGTGTGTCTTGTGGTAACTTAACGTTTGCTTTGCCTGCCACCAATTTTAATGCACCAATAAAGCATGCCGCATAACCTGCTGCAAATAGCTGCTCAGGATTAGTCCCTTGTCCATCATCACCGCCTAAGCCCTTTGGCGTCGATAGTGCAACATCAAGACGGCCATCATCAGACTTCGCTATCCCCTCTCGGCCACCTGTTGCGGTTGCTTTGGCGGTATATGCAATACTTTGTAGCGTTTTCATTTCGTTCTCCTAAGTTTTTGCTTTTTGAGTATTTACACCCTAACGCAGCGAGACTTTACTCTCGATGAAGTAGTATCAACTCAACATTTACTTTGCACACAAAATAATAAGCGCAACTTTTTTGAATTGCAAATACTTTGCACACAAATTAAAATATAACTTTGCAACTTTGTGGGAATAAGTAGTGAACTACCCTCAGCTAAAGCTAGATGCCCAAATCTGTCATCGCCTTTATATGGCTTCAAATAGCATCGCCCGTGCGTATAGAGCATCTTTACAACAACTGGACCTGACTTATCCTCAATATGTAGTCATGATGGCGCTTTGGGAGAAAGATGAAATCAGCATTGCAGAATTACTAGAGAAAACTGCCATCGATGGCGGTGCTATGACACAAATCTTAAAGAAAATGACTGACAAAGCCCTGCTTTCAATCGTGAAAGACGAACAAGATAAACGCAAACGAGTGGTAAAACTACAACGTAAAGGGCAAGAGCTGCAGCATCAAGCTGCCACTATTCCTGAGCAGATCCGCTGTAAATTTCCGAGTATCGATGCGCAAAAAGCTCAAGCGCTTATTGAATTGCTAGATTCAATTAATGGTGATTTAGCTTTAAGTGAAGATCACTAGATAGTCACTGCAATGCTGCTTCTAAATGTGCCAAAAACGCAGATATCTTTTTGGCAAGATGTTTGCGCCCTGCGTAAAACGCGTAAAGCACAAGATCTTCTGGTTGCTGCTCCAAGCATACCGAGATCAGATCGCCAGACTCGATTTCGGCATTACATGAATCCAGCGGCAAGATGGCAAACCCAACTCCAGATAGCGCTGCAGACTTGGCCATAAAGCCACTATTGACCCTAAAGTTTGATTTTACATGCACCGTGGTTAACTTTCCCTCTTTGGTCTTAAATATCCAAGGCGTACCATTTACGGCTGTAAGCGTTGAAATACAAGGAAGGGTCTGAAGATCAGACAACCGATAAGGCTTATTTTGCTGCTCTAGCAAGCTAGGTGCTGCCACAACAACACTAGGTAATCGAGTTAATTCTTTTACTACCCAATTGCTATCCTCAAGCTTGCCACGATGAAAGTAGAGCACAACATCAAAGCCATCCAAGAGATTTTCTCTTGGGCTTAGGCTGGTATCGCAACTTATTGAGATTAATGGGTTCTCTGCACAAAAAGTGACTACAGCTTGCCCAAGTATGGGAATATCTGGCATTAATATACGCAAATGACCAATTGGGGTACAAGCATGTTTATTGACTTCTTGTAAAGCATCCGACAGCGACTCAGTTAATGGCTTAGTACTGCTATAAAGCTGCTCACCCGCCTCGGTCACTGAGATCCGCCTTGTGGTTCGCTCTAACAACCTTGCGTTAAGTTTTTCTTCAAGTAATGCGATATGACGACTTACGTTAGAAGTTGGGATACCCAGAAACTCAGCAGCTTGTTTAAAGCTTAAGCATTCATAAACACAGTGAAAGCTTTTAAGCCACTGATGGTCAATCTGATCAATCATCTTATTAGCCCAAATAGTGGGTTTATCAATTCAACAATAAGCACTTTATTACCTTATTAAGGCTAATACAATCAGAGATTCTTCAATTATATCAATTTAGGATGTCTATGTTTTCAACTTCAATGACTACCTTAGTAAGCCCAAAAGTTAAATTTGGACTGTGCTTCGTCATTCACTTTTTAATCGCGTTGGATGCCTTAATCATAGTGCCATTTAGTGCGCAGATGACGCTAAGCGCTGGGGCTAATGCTTCTAATTCAGGGCTACTCGTTTCAGCCTATGCAATTGCCGCCGCCTTAGTATGTTTGTGGGTGCGAGGCACAAACAACCTCTCTTTGGAGAAATACAAGCTCTTTACTTTACTCTTGGCAATCACATTCTTAACCCTACTGACTCCAACACTCGAAAGCTTTTACGCTCTGTTAGCCGTGCGTGCATTAACTGGCATTTGTGGTGGTGCGTTAGTTGTACTTAATCTCAACCTTGTCATTTTACTAAGCGATGAAGACCATAAAAAAAAGGATACTGCGATACTGTTAAGCGCATTTCCTTTAGCTTTAGCGGGTGGGATCCCTGCGCTATTGTTTATTACTACAAACCAAGGATGGCAGTTGGGTATGCTAGTATTAGGCTGTGGATTAGCTGTCGCATCAGTACTGTTTATGCTAATAATTAGCGCACTTACTCCCCATTGCCAAAACGCAAGCCTTCTCAATCAGCCTGAGTCACAGACAAGGCAGCCTTTCCAACTTACCAAAGTTCTACGATATGCTCTACTTATGACGTTTACGGTTGTGCTGAGCACATTTGCAATTTCAACTCAATTTCCTGTCATGCTAATCACCAACTTAAATATATCTAGCGCCTCACTTGGCACCTGCTACTTATTCGGAGGGGTTTGTTCATTTATTGCTATTCAACTATATGCAAGATGTAAGCTGAGCAGTCAGGCAACGGCATACCTTATTTATCTGCTCAGTACCTTAATGATACTAGCGGTCTTGATTGGTTTTAAGATGAGTTCAAATGATTTTTCAGCCGCATTTTTTACCCTATTTGTGGTTGCAAGTTCCTCCCGCTCGATGGTCTTAGTCACAGAACTTATCTCTTCGTTGCAGGCCCAATCTCGTAGCATTTTTATTAGTCTACAAAATGCCTTACAGCACTTTGCGATAGCGACTGGCGGCTCCATTGCAAGTCTGTTAGTCGTGCCCCACGAAAACCAAATGCTTAATTTTAACGCCTTAGTTGTTGCTGCAGTTATATTGATAACCATAACAGCTATTATGTGGAGAAACTTTCAAAAAGGTAGTGTTAGTCGCGATTTGACGACCAGTCGTTAGGTAAATGGGATGCGCTTGATAGGCTAATAGGTTATGGCGCTTCCCTATTTAGTCGCCCCTGAATATTGACGTTTTGATGCTTTGGCTAGCCGTACCAGTCCAGACTGAGCATTTGCTTTATCGACAGTTTTGTTATTGCACAGCGCTTTTTTGCCGCCAATAGCTGATATAAAATCCAGGCATGAAAGAGCCGCAGTTGGGCTAGGATTTTACGGCAGTTTTGGCCTATACCCGCAAGCACTGCATTCAGTTTGTCACCGAGCTTTCCTTTTAAGCGGTTAAGCCCTAAGAGACCGTCTTGTTTCATGTGCCCGATGACTGGCTCTATAGTGTCCACTTCCCCTCTAATGGCACACCTCTAAACTGGAGTTTTCCAACTTAGTGCGGTAAATCGCCGGAGGCAAGTTACCAATACTTTCGTGTGTTCTTTCTTCGTTGTAATCTAAACGCCAGTACCAAGCCATATCTCTCACTTGATTGAGGCTCTCAAACAAGTAAACATTTAAAAACTCCCTTCTAAATGAGCCGTTAAAACGCTCTATAAAAGCATTTTGTTGCGGCTTCCCTGGCTTGATATAGGCGAGTCTTATATCTCGTTCATGACACCAATCTGTTAGTTTATTGGAAATTAGTTCCGGGCCATTATCTACGCGAATTTGTACTGGTAAACCTCCACGCTCTGACTCTAACTGCTCTAATACACGAATAACTCGCGCAGCTCGGAGCGATGTATCCACTTCTATAGCCAAGCATTCTCGTGTTGCTTCATCAAACACATTTAAGGTTCTAAATCGTTTTCCACAATAGAGTGTGTCGTGTGTAAAATCCAGTGCCCATTGGTATTTCACCTCACTTTTAACCTCAAGTGGTTGCAGCTCCCGCCGCGGCAATTTACGCTTAGCTCTACGTCTTAAGTTCAAACCCATTAAGCAATACACGCGGTAAATACGCTTATGGTTAAAC
>NZ_NKHF01000025.1 GCF_002744175.1 Pseudoalteromonas piscicida | reverse complement strand
CCTGCACCCACCTGTTGTAGGAGCCACTTTATGTGGCGACACCTCACCAAAATGATCGCAGGGTGAACCTGCTCTTACCTGTTGTAGGAGCCACTTTATGTGGCGATATATTACCAAAAAGCTCGCAGGATAAACCTGCTCCTACCTGTTGTAGGAGCCACTTTATGTGGAGATATATTACCAAAAAGCTCGCAGGATAAACCTGCTCCTACCTGTTGTAGGAGCCACTTTATGTGGCGATATCTCACCAAGATGATCGCAGGGTAAACCTGCACCCACCGGTTGTAGGAGCCACTTTATGTGGCGATACCTCACCAAAAAGCTCGCAGGGTGATCCAACTCCTACAAATTTATGTGGCGCGCAAAATTGCTATCTTATCTAAAAATAGGAGATAATGTTGCTAATATAAATACACAGCGTTCGTTTAACAATTTCCCTATGAAAAAAGCCATTCTCTTCGTTTTTTCACTTGTTTTATCTTTGTCAGCTTATGCACAGCTACCGATAAAAAGTTACGCCCAACTCCCAAATATCAGTCAAGTTGCCCTCTCTCCGAGCGGAAAAGCCGTGGCTTATTTACAAAACTACGATGGTAAGCTGGTGCTAACCGTCCACGACCTAAAAACACATAAAAAGAAATTGGTATTGCAAACCGACAACAAATCCATTGCCTTAAGTTGGTACGACTGGGCTACCGATGACTTGCTAATTTTTGGTGCGAATTATACCGAGGTACAAAGAGGGGTAAAATACACCTCATCACGCTTGTTTAAGTACAATTTACGTGACCCATCCGAAAAGCTCGTGCAAATCAACCAGCCCTATCGCAATCAACGTTTAGCCCAGTTTCAAGATAGTGTGATCAGTCTACTGCCACAACAACCCAATAAAGTTTTAGTACAAACTGATTTTGATATTCCCAACAAACCAAGTGTTTACCTACTTGATTTACTAAAAGATCGTCGCCAAAAGCTAGTTCGTGGCCGTAGTAAAATAGCAAGTTGGATTGCCGACCAGCAGGGCAATGTAAGAATTGGTTATGGAATTGACGGAATTAACGCCTATTACATGCTGTATGATAACAACACCAAGGACCTTACTGAGTTATATACTTTCCAAGCTAGAGGCCCTGAAGCGATTCATATCCTTGGTTTTGATAAAGATCCTAATATCATCTATTTAACCGCTCTACACCAAGGTAAAACGGCATTATTTAAAGCGGATGTTACCCAACGTCCCATGTTACCAAAGCTGGTATTTTCAGACCCAGATTACGATTTTGACGGCAGTATTATCTACAGTCATGACGGGCGTGCAATTGGCTTTAGTCACTCAAATGTGGAAAACTCAAGAGTGTATTGGGATGAAGACCGAAAGCTATTACAGCGTTCGCTAAAGGCTGCATTACCATCGTACGATACTGTTATCATTAGCATGAGTGCAGACAATAAAAAGTATATTGCCTACGGAGACTCTGACCAAGACTCCGACACTTATCTATTTGGCGATAGAGAAACCAAGTCGCTAATTGGCCTTGGCCGGTTATACCCAGATATCACTGGAGAACAATATCTTGGTAAATACCGTGTATCATTTAAAGCCCGAGACGGCCTTGAGATTGAGGGCTACTTAACCTTGCCAAAACAGTTTACTGCGGCAGCCCCTACTATTGTTTTTCCGCATGGCGGCCCCTATGCCCGTGATTATGCCGGGTTCGACTATTGGTCTGAGTTATTAGCAAGTCGTGGTTTTGTTGTTTTTCAGCCGAACTTCAGAGGCTCGTTTGGCTACGGCTTTGACTTTTTGACTGAGGCAAATGAAGATTGGGGCGGTAAAATGCAAGATGACCTCCAAGATGCAGCTAACTGGTTGATAAAAGAAAACTACGCATTGAAAGACAAAATTTGCATCGGTGGCGCAAGCTATGGAGGCTATGCTGCGTTAATGGCGGTTATAAAGCACCCTGAAACCTTCAAATGTGCCGCAAGTTTTGCAGGTGTTACTGATCTGGAGTCAATTGTCAGCCGGGCACGCTTTTTCACTAATAAAGAATTAGTTCGAGACCAGTTTGGTCAAGATATGGATAAATTGGCGGCTCAGTCTCCAGTGAACTATGCCAAACAAATTAATCGTCCAATCTTGCTGATCCATGGCGATGACGACAAGGTCGTCCCTGTCGGCCACAGTCGAGATATGGCAAATGAGCTAGAGGACTATGATAAAGCATTCAAATACATTGAGTTAGAAGACGGAAACCATCACTTAAGTTATCAAGAGCATAGGATTAACACTTTAACGGCGTTTCTCGAATTTTTTGAACAGCATCTTAAGTAACCTCAGGTTATTTAATAAACCATTTAAAACAATCGTCATGGCGCTACCGTATAATAAAAAACGCCACTTAAGGAGAGGAACGATGCAACTATTAAAGCCCATTGCGATTGCATGTATGAGTACGCTGCTGTCGCTTAATGCGCATGCAACTTCATTTTTAGTGTTCGGTGATATGCCCTACTCTGAAATGGACAAGGCAATGCTAACTAAGCCCAATGGGGCACTGGTAAAGCAAGCAGCAAGTGTAAAGCACGACTTCATCGTTCATGTGGGCGATATGAAAGCCGGTGCGGCGCCTTGTACCGATGATTTGCTACAACAAAACTATGCGTTAATTTCGTCAGTTAGCCATCAACCATTTATTTATACCCCAGGGGATAACGATTGGACAGACTGCGACCGAGAAGCGCTAAACCCAAAGTTTGACGAGTTAGAACGACTTAACTTTGTGCGCGAGCATTTTGCTGTACAAAAGCCTAATTTACCGCACTTTGAACGTCAATCAAGTATGCCTGAAAACCAGGCATGGCGTGTTGATGACGTGCAGTTTGTTACGTTACATGTGCCAGGGACTAATAATGGCAGACGACAAATATTGCTATCTGATAAAAAAGCGGTGCATGCAGAGTCTCATCGGCGCGACACAGAAAATATGAAATGGTTGGCGGCTCATCTAGCAGAACAAAACACCGCCGCGGTGGTGTTTTTGCAAGCAGATCTGTACCAGCCCCAAAAACATTCGGGCCGTTGTGATAAGAATTCAAAGGCCAAATGTGATGGTTATCAGTTATATCGAGAAACACTAGCTCAATACGCTGCCAAACTCGATTACCCGTTGTTACTAATTCACGGTGACACTGGAGAGTTTTGTTTTTCAAAGCAGTCTAGCAATTTATGGCGTCTCAACGCACCTGGGGATTTTCAATATTTGGATATTGCTAGGGTGAAGATAGCCCAAGATAAAAAACAGCCGTTTAACGTAAAACCTCTGCTGTCCAAGGCAAAGATAAATGCGTGTAAGCAGCCATAAGGCGCTTGCGTAAATAAGCGCCGCTTCATGCGGCGCCTAGATTTCAAGGGGGATCGCTGCTTTGGGATTTCTCCAGTATTTAATTATTAGCCCTTTAGCGACAATACTAGCTCAGTTTGTTTATTGTGGCTTTCAAACTGCTCTTGCTTTACGGTATTCACGAAGTGCCACTCGCTTTGTACTTTTTCTTTTGTGAAGGTTAACGTCAAGTAACCGCGCTGATGAATGTTGGCATATTCAAGGTCGTCTACTAGTAATTGCAACACGTCCGCAAACTGTAGCGCTTGCTCATCATTCAATTGCAAATACTGCTCCAGGCCAGGTGAGCTAACCGACGCTGTAGCATATTCGTAGCCACATACCTCACCTTTGGCATTACGAAGCTTTCCAGACCAAGCGTTATGCGTATCACCGGCCACCACCACTAAATTCTTATTCGCAGCCTTGGCAGTTTGTAAAATCACCTCACGTTCAACAGGATAACCGTCCCATGCATCCAAATTGTAAGGTGCGGTAAAAGTTACACGGGCTTTTTCTGGCTCTGTTAAGCTTGGATCTCCTGCAAGCAATCTTCCCTTGATTTGAGCAAGTTCTGATAACTGCGCTGACATTTGCGCCGACGGGTTAGCTAACGACATCAATAACTCCGCTGGGATCATCATTTTGGTCATTAACACCTGCTGCCCCAAAACCTGCCATTTAGCGGCTGATGTTTTGATGTTATCGGTAAGCCAAGTGAGCTGATTAACACCTAAGAGCTGCTGTGAAGGGGAACTTAAATCCGCTTGAAATCCCTCAAAGTCAACCTGCCCTGTTGCTGGGTCGATATAGTTTTGATAATCCAGAGCCTGAGCTCGACTTTCGTGACGCGTATCTAACATATAGAGCGACAGCAAATCACCAAACTCAAACTTTCGATATAGGCTTTCTAGCTGACCTTTCACCATAGGGCGCACCGGCATCCACTCATAATACGCCTGAAGTGCTGCTAGCTTTCTTGCTGAGTACTCTCCTTCTCCCTCGTTATGGTTTTCCGCTCCGCCCATATAGGAATCGTTACACACCTCATGATCATCCCATACTGCGATAAAGGGCACGCTGGCATGCAGTGCTTGTAAACCTACATCAGTACGATACTTAGCATACCGACGACGATAGTCATCTAATGACAGGATCTCTTCGGCATTATCAGCCTCTAAATCACGTCCCATCGCTTGAGCATCTTCAGTTGCATAGCCACCCATACCATATTCATAAATGTAGTCGCCTAAATGCAATACGGCATCAAGATCGCTGCGTTTGGCAGCTTGTGCATAAACATGAAAGTAGCCCGCTGGATAATTGGCACAAGACATCACGGCCAGTTTCACCTCAGTAACATCGTTTACCGGTAAGGTCTTACACTTACCAATTGGCGAGTGTGTGTCTTTGGTAACAAAGCGATAGAAGTAGCGACTATTGGCGCTAAGGCCATTTAAATCCACCTTTACTGTGTAGTCATTTTTAGCGAGAGCTGAAAGCTGGTGGCTTTGTAAAAGTACCCCAAAATCCTCGGTTTCAGAGACTTGTAAGGTGACATCAACGCTGGATGGGGTGCCTTCTGGCGTCACTCGAGTCCATAGAATGACGCTATCAGCTAATGGGTCGCCGCTCGCCACACCATGATTAAACGATACAGCAAAGTCATTCGTTGCTACCGCTTTGCTGTCACTACTGCCACACCCAACCAGTGAAACTGAAATCGTTGCAGCACCTACGCCCATTAATGCACTTTTGATAAAATCTCGACGGGTAAAACTTGCCATGGTTATTGTTCCTTAACTGCAAAATGCGCTCGGCTGGCGCATCTATTTACTTAACCTGAGGTTACTTATTAAAGGAACTAGCTTAATCAAGCATTATGACATTTTAACGACTGGTCTAATCTCATTATTGCGAAAACGGAATGACGCAGTTTCTCCCGCTGCTTTTGGCCTCAAGCAGCATGGCATCTGCTCGGCGAATAATACTTTCAACCCCAGACTCGCCAGCACCGAACTCTGCAACTCCAAACGAACTAGTAATATTAACCTCTTCACCAACCGCAATTTGAAATGAGGTTTGCGCAATCATATTCCGCGCGCGCTCAGCCACCAGCGAGGCACTTTCAAGGCAAGTATTGGGCAATACTAACGCAAATTCCTCTCCCCCTAACCGAGCGATTAAATCGGTGTCGCGTAACATATCGCTTAAGAGTGAGCTAAATTGAACCAAGAGCATATCTCCAGCCTCATGGCCAAATTTTTCATTAATCACACGGAAATAGTCTAGGTCGGTGATAATAACGCTAAACGGCGTTTTGTATCGCTCGTAGAGTTTTATCTGGTTGTCTATCTTTTCACTTAATTGACGCCGACTAGCGACACCGGTTAGCGGATCGGTCTTGCTGATGAAATCTAGTTCTTTGTGCAAGTGTTCAAGTTCACTCTTCATGGTTTTACTTGCGGTGATATTATCACCATAAACCACACGCGCATTACCTTGAATTGCAAAGCTCCTTAGCCTAAAAAACTCGCCATTTAAGGTATCCACTTCAAACTCGGGGTAGTCCGCTTCAAAGCCATGACTTAAGCCCAAAAACCATTCCGTTAGCTCATCACCATCAATTCTATCATCAAAGGTATCTTCTATTTGTGGGTCAAATATATTGCTTAATGTACGCCCCATAATATGTTCAGCAGCTTGACCAATAATCTTAGCCATTGTCTTATTGCAAAAACTAAACACGCTCCGCTCGTCCAATATGGCAACGGCATCATCACTGGCATTAAGTACTTCACTCAGTAAAAATTCTAAACTATTAGCGCTAGACATAAATCGACTTCCTTAGGCTTTTCTATAGTTTAATTCAATCGTACAGATTTATCTTAGATCTGAGGCAAATCATAAAAAAATGACGGTTTAATTGCGGTGGATATTATATTGATTCCAATTTGACACCAATCATATTCCAATAATCCGATATTTAAGGCAACAAATGAAACGTATAGTTACCTCCATACACAAAGGAGGAACTATGTTCAAACCAACGCAACTTGTTACTGTTATTTCTGCGCTACTACTGCTTAGTGCTTGCGGTGAAGCCGAGCAAAACACGGCACCAACAGCACCACTACAACCGATTGATGTTGCTGCAACACCACAAATCAATATTGCCGATTGGCATACTTATACCACGCGTCTTTCTTCGCCGAATGAAGTCACACTTAGAGCTCGAGTCACAGGTGTGGTTCGCTCGGTAAACTTTAAAGAGGGTGATACAGTACAAAAAGGAGATGTACTTTTTGAGCTAGACGATCGCACCTTCCTTGCCGAGGTGGCAAGCCTTGCCGCCCAAGTGAAACGAGCAGAGGCGGCGCTTTCTCAAGCCAAAAGCGAATCAGCAAGAGCGCTGCGCTTAAGTAAACAAAAAGCCATCTCAACGGAGGAAGTTGATGCTCGCGTGTCACTAACCGCGCAAAGAGAAGCCGAGCTAGATGCACTGCGCGCTTCATTTAAAGCTGCACAACTAAACTTAGAATTTAGCAAAGTCACGGCCCCCATCAGTGGTAAGATTTCGTTTGCCGAAGTTACCCAAGGTAATACTATCCGCGCCAATGATACGCTACTAACAACGATTGTCGCCACCGACAAAATGTATGCGTACTTTGACATTGATGAACGCACTTGGAATAGCGAATTTGCATCGGTCACGGATGGTGAGCCGCTACCAGTAAAGCTCCAGCTACTCGGTCGTGAAACTCAACCTATTATGGGCCAATTAGACTTTGTTGATAACGCAATAGACGACCACTCAGGGACGCTTAAAGTACGCGCTTCATTTAATAACCAGCACGGCTATTTGAGACCGGGTTCTTTTGCTCGAGTTAGCCTCTCTTCTGGTGAACAAAACGAGCGTGTGCTTATTCCCGACCGTGCCGTAGGTACTGATCTCAAAAACCGCTTTGTGTTAGTAGTGAATGACTCAAACACCCTGGAGTATAGGCTGATCACGCTCGGCAACCGTTATGGTGAATTTCGCGCGGTAGAATCAGGCCTAAGTGCAGGCGAGCGCATTGCCGTAAACGGACCTGCTCGTGTTGGACCAGGTATGCCTATTAGTCCCAACTCGGTCACACTCACCTTACCCGACAGTATTACCACGCAAACCATTGCGATGACACCCACTGAGTCTTCACAAGGATTAAACTAATAATGAAGTTTTCGCACTTTTTCATTAAGCGCCCTATCTTCGCGGCCATGATGTCGCTGGTGCTCCTCATCGCGGGGGCGATTTCTTTATTTCAATTACCGGTTAGTGAATACCCTGAAGTCGTACCGCCAACGGTTGTTGTGTCTGCAACTTACCCAGGCGCTAACCCTAAAGTTATCGCAGAAACGGTGGCAACACCGCTGGAACAAGAGATCAATGGGGTAGAAAACATGCTGTATATGTTTTCTCAAGCAACCAGCGATGGCCGACTTACCCTTACAGTCACGTTTGCGCTGGGGACTGACTTAGACCGAGCACAAGTTCAGGTTCAAAACCGAGTAAATAGTGCAACGCCGAGGCTACCACAAGAGGTTCAACGCTTAGGGGTTGTTGCTGAAAAAGCATCCCCAGACCTAACTATGGTGGTTCATTTAGTCTCTCCAAGTGGTTCTCATGACACCAGTTACCTGTCGAACTATGCAGATATCTATGTCAAAGACGAAATAGCCCGCCTTCCCGGTGTTGGAGATGTAAAACTGTTTGGCGGCGGCAAATATGCACTGCGAGTTTGGCTAAACCCTGAACAGCTAGCGGAGCGCAATTTAACCCCAAGCGATGTGGTTGGTGCAATCCAACAACAAAATCGTCAAGTCGCTGCCGGATCCTTAGGTGCCCAACCAACAACAAACGACAACCAGTTTCAAATACTGTTAAATGTAAAAGGTCGCCTTGCAGATACTCAAGAATTTGAAAATATTATCGTTAGTGTGTCAAACGATGGTGCTATCACCAGATTGAGAGACATAGGCCGCGTCGAGTTGGGACAAGACAACTATGCCTTACGTGCATTGCTTGATGGTAACGAAGCCGTTGCTATGCCCATCTTCCAGCGTCCGGGATCTAATGCCATTGAGTTGTCTGATCAAGTACGGGAAACCATGAAAACGCTCTCAACTCGCTTTCCTGAAGGGGTGGAATATGACATCGTTTATGATCCGACCATTTTCGTGCGTGGGTCTATCGATGCGGTTATCTCAACCTTACTTGAAGCAATTGTCCTGGTTGTACTCGTCGTTATTCTGTTTTTGCAAACTTGGCGTGCTTCTATCATCCCTTTAGTGGCCGTGCCAGTGTCTTTAGTTGGTACTTTTGCCGCAATGCAGTGGCTAGGAGTTTCCATTAATACTTTGTCTCTTTTCGGTTTAGTGCTGGCGATAGGTATCGTTGTGGACGATGCTATCGTTGTGGTTGAAAACGTAGAGCGTAACATTGAAAATGGCTTAGCGCCTTTTGAGGCAACCAAACAGGCGATGTCTGAAGTAACAGGGCCGATCATCGCAATTGCTTTAGTGCTGTGTGCAGTATTTATTCCAACCGCTTTTATTACTGGGTTGTCTGGGCAATTTTATAAGCAGTTTGCGTTAACAATTACAATTTCTACGCTCATTTCCGCGTTTAATTCGCTGACACTGTCTCCGGCACTGGCAGCCTTGTTATTAAAACCGCATGGCGCAAAACCAGACAAACTCACCATCCTATTAGACAAGCTCTTTGGTCGCTGGTTGTTTAAACCATTTAACCGATTCTTTGATAACGCTGCACGAGGATATGTAGCACTAGTAAAACGGCTGATCCGATTGAGTACCATTGTGCTAGTTGTTTACCTTGGGCTGATTTTTGCTACGACTAAGCTATTTAGCACCATTCCTGGTGGTTTTATTCCACAGCAGGATAAACAGTATCTTGTCGCAATTGCACAGTTACCTGACGCAGCAAGTCTAGATAGAACAGAAGCAGTCGTACGTAATATGGAGCAAATTGCCCTGCAGACACCCGGTGTACTTCACTCTGTTTCTTTTCCTGGTTTATCGGTAAATGGGTTCACTAATAGCCCTAATAGCGGGATTGTATTTGTGGCATTAGACAAATTTGAAAACCGTACATCTCCAGAGCTTTATGCCGCGTCTATTGCCGCGCAGCTCAATCAACAATTTGCGATTATAGACGAAGCGTTTGTTGCGGTCTTTCCGCCGCCACCCATTCAAGGGCTAGGCACAACTGGAGGCTTCAAGCTACAAATAGAAGACAGAGCCAATTTAGGTTTTGAAAAACTCTTTGCAGATCTTCAAGCGGTGATAGCAAAAGCACAACAACAGCCGGAATTAATGGGACTGTATTCAAGTTTTAGGATCCAAGTGCCTCAAATGGATATTGATATTGACCGTGAGCAGGCCATGGTACAAGGTGTACCGCTCGAAGAAGTGTTTAATGCGCTACAAATTTATTTAGGTTCGATGTACGTAAATGACTTCAATCTATTTGGTCGTACATATCAGGTTACCGCGCAGGCTGATGCTGACTTCAGAGCAGATCCGTCACAAATATTGTCTTACAAGGTAAAGAACAATTACGGGCAAATGGTGCCGTTAGGCGCTGTGCTCAAAGTGACTCCAACAACCGGACCAGATAGGGTTATGCATTATAATGGCTACCCTACCGCGGAATTAAACGGAAGTCCTGCACCTGGGTATTCGTCAGACCAAGCACAAGTTGCAATAGAGAAGGTATTAGCGCAGACACTCAGCGAAGGTATGGCATTTGAATGGACAGAGGTGACCTATCAGCAAATTTTGGCTGGCAATGTCATGGTGTATATCTTCCCTCTGGTTGTTATGCTGGTCTTTATGGTGTTGGCTTCTCAGTATGAAAGTCTTAAGTTGCCATTTGCAATTATCCTTATCGTGCCGATGACAATTTTGTCTGCGCTTATTGGTGTGTGGTTAACCGGTGGCGACAACAACATATTCACCCAGATAGCACTTATAGTACTCGTTGCGTTAGCCTGTAAAAACGCCATTTTGATGGTAGAGTTTGCTAAAGAGAAATACGAACAAGGTAACACTAACCTTGAGTCTATTATTGCAGCCTGTAAATTACGTTTGCGTCCTATTTTAATGACGTCTATCGCTTTTACCGCTGGTGTAGTGCCTCTGGTACTCGCCACGGGGGCAGGTGCCGAAATGCGCGAAACCATGGGGATAGCAGTATTCTCAGGTATGATAGGCGTTACCCTGTTTGGACTGTTGTTCACACCAGTATTCTTTATGGCGATGACCAAACGAATGTATATCCCGAAAATCCGCGAAGCACAGCCGCAGATTGATAAGACTACCGCGGTTAGCGAGTAATCAAGTTCAAAGGCCTCTTTATCCTGAGGCCTTTTTTACGCATTTATTCACGTCATCTTAAGCTGTGCTTACTACAATTGCGCAAATTGCCTTTTATCTTGGTGGAGTTTGTGTTCATGAAAATTATACCTGTTGCCGTGTTGATGTTAGCGACGTTAAGCGCGTGTAGTGAAAAGAGTGCAAATCATCATATGAACCTCAGTGACAAGCTGAGCAACTATGCGTGTGATAACCAAAGTATTATCAAAGTCGCTTATGATGGTGATGATAAAGCTACCGTCTATCTTGATGACAAAACGCTAGCAATGACTATTACGCGTTCAGCCAGTGGCGCTAAGTATCAAGGCGATGGATTTATTTGGTGGACCAAAAACGATGAGGGGATGCTGCTTAAGCAAGCGCAAAATAAAAACAACCGCATCATCGCTCGATGCGAAATGCGGCCAAATAGCGCTCTAGTAAATAAAGCAAAATAGCCTGTGGGATCTAATGACCACAGTTATAGAAATGGCTTTTAAAATATTATACCGACACCGCTTCTGGCGTCTCGAGATGGCACTTTACATACTCTACAGCCGCGTTCACATCCGTAAACAACACCTGCTCTAACGGCTCTGGCATGCCAATTTCTTTGCGCAACTTCGCCGTTTGACTTTTTGCGATGGCTGATTTCAAAACATACGCAGCGCTTGTACAGCCAAGGTCAATACATCGCCTTGCCACTTTGACTAGTAAATTATACGCTTCAGGTGTTGCTGCGATAGCATGTTCGGAGTAACTTACGTAACCCCATGTTGATGAGTCAATTTCACTACGACATTGCTCAAACGCCCGAGAAAAATAATGGATCATTGATTCATTAATGTTTCCTTCGAAACAGGCGAAAAGAATACGGTGTTCTGTCCAGACTGTCACTTTACCGCATCGAGTTTGAAAACTATATTTTGACATTAATCCTTATCCAGCTCCTTTCGAAGCACCGATTATACCTCAGCAATAGCGGGTTAAAAAAGCACTACTGCTACTTTTTTAACCCGAATAGATAAAATTATCTGTCAGTCCATTTTTTATGGTTCAGCAAGCTGCCTTTTGGTTTCTTCAGACTCTTCTTTTAGGTAGTTGTTAAAGGATAACCCTAAAAATTGTGGTAGCGTCGCACTGATCGCAAGTGAGGACAAAGTTCCGACTAAAATCCCACAACATAGTGCCATAGCAAACCCACTGAGCCCAGCTCCACCTAACCACCAAATGGCAAGCACGGTTGTGAGCGTGGTTAATGATGTGATCAGCGTCCGACTCATCGAATCTTTTATTGCTTGATCAATCGTTTCTCCTACGGGGCTAGTTTTCCACTGTGCTTCAAATAATAGCTCTCTTACTCTATCGCCAATCACGATTGAATCATTAAGGGAGTAGCCAATAATTGCCAGAAGTGCAGCTAACACGGTTAAATCAAACTCAACTTGAGTTACCGAGAATAATCCAAGCGTGACAATAACATCATGAAACAAAGCGATGCTTGCTGAAACTGCTAAACGCCACTCAAATCGGAATGCGAGATAAATTAATACACTCACAAGTGCAAAAAGGCCAGCCAGCCCTCCTTGCTCAATTAGCTCACTCCCTACCTGCGACCCCAAGTAACTGGCATCTAACACCTCAGCATTCCAGTCCAGCTCAAGCCCGTTAACCCAGTGCTTAACCAGCGCTTCGTCTGTAGATTGCGGTGTTTGAAACACGCGCCAACTACCATCGTTTTGTCGATTAATACGGGCACTTTCGACCCCTAGCTCAGCTAATTTGCTCTGGATTTGTTGGTGGTTCACTTGCTCTGGCACATCAACAACCGTTACATAACCTCCAGTGAAGTCCTGTCCTAACACAATCCCTTTTTGACAGATGATGACTAAGCTGGTCACCACCAACAGCAGCCCTGAAATTAGACCAAACAATCTCGCTTTTTGTGTTTTGCTAGTCATATTATTTTCTACCTTGACGTGATTGAATAGAGTAAAGGGACTCGGATAGCATGCCTGAGACAATCACACCGGCAAAGATACTAGTTATGATCCCAAGTGCGAGTGTGATGGCAAAGCCTTTCACCGGACCATAGCCGACCCCTAATAAGATCAATGCGGTGATCATCGTCGTCAGGTTAGCATCAATAATGCTCGACATTGCTTGTTGATAGCCCTGCTTTAGGGCTGCCGCCATCGCAATTCCTTTTCGTCTCAATTCACGTACACGCTCAAAAATAATCACGTTGGTGTCTACTGCCATGCCAATGGTCAGTACCAAACCTGCGATCCCCGGTAAAGTTAACACCACCCCTGGCAATAATGACATTAGGCCAATGAGACAAACTAAATTTACAATTAAGGAGGCAATAGCCACAGCACCAAGTTTACGATACCAAATAGCCATAAACAGTAGCGTTAGGCTTAAACCTAGTGCAAGGGCCTTAAAACCGCTTTCAATGTTTTTCTCCCCCAAAGACGGGCCGATAGTTTGCTCTTTAACAATCGTAATTGGGGCATCGAGCGACCCAGCCCTTAGTAGCAATGCCAATTCTTGAGCGCGCTCCATTGATTGCATATTGGTGATGCTAAAACGAGTGTTTAACACTTGCTGTATGGTTGCCACCGAAATAACTTCGGTTTTACGTTTGATCTCACCTTTTGCATCTGCGTAATATTCGCTAAATACCGTGGCCATTGGTTTGCCGACATTATTTCGTGAGAAACGATTGATTTTCTCGCCACCTTGCGATGACAAAAATAATTGAACCAACGGCTTACCATACTCACCTCTTCCCGCTGTTGCGGACTCAATTTCATCACCGCCAAAAATTGCCACAGGATCCACTGATACTGGCGCACCTGATTTATCCATTAATTTTTGTCCGCCAATCTCCTGTAATGCATGAAATGAAAGCTTAGCGGTAGCACCAATGATCCGCTTAGCTTGTTCTGGGTCTTGTACCCCGGGTAACTCAATACGAATGTAGTTGTTACCTTGACGTTGTGTCACCGCCTCTGTGATCCCCAACTCCTCTATACGTGAGCGTAGTGTTGATAACGCTTGTGTCATTAGCTGTTTATCAAACTCAGCGCGCTTAGATTCTGCAAAATGAAAACTTATCTTAGTCAGGCTTCCCTGCAAGTGAGTAGTACTAGTAAATTGAGGATATAACTCAAGTAGTGTTGCATTCAGTGCGATTAGTTCATTTTTTCCCTGCGCCTTGGCAATAATTTCAACCATCTCACCGTTAATCAGCTTGGGGATAGAGAGGTTTCTGAAGCGATTTTTGATCCGTAAACTATTTGCCTCATCCGCTAAAGACTGCAGCTTGTTCTGTGCTGCCTGCTCTGTATCTACTTTTAATACAAACAGCACGCCTCCATCTAAATCGAGTCCGAGTTTGATGGGCCGCAACCCTGTACGCTCTAACCATTGCGGCATCGTTGATGCACTCACCACTTTAATATTGAGACGCTGATTAACCTCAGCCAAATATGCACGAGCTTGCGCTGTCAAGGCTCTGTTTTCTAACTCAACCAGATAACCCCCTTGATGGGAGGCTATTTGTTTAACATTAAAACCTTCTGTTTCTAACTGCGTTTTTAGATCAGGGAGTGATACCGTCACAGCCTCATGGCTAACGCTTTGAATTTGTATTAAGTTTTTGTTTGGATATAGGTTTGGTAATGCGCACAATATCAGCATTAACACAATAAATGCGGTAAAAATGCGTTTGGCACGGGGCATTGAGCCGCGCGGGTTAACAACCCTCGTCGGGGAATTAATATCTTTCATTATTTTCTCATTATCTCACTGAGCGTAAAGCTCATTACTAAAAATTAAACGACTAGTATTGTGAAGATAATGATTGAGCAGCGTAGTTTATGCGC
Organism: Pseudoalteromonas piscicida; assembly: GCF_002744175.1. Lineage (GTDB taxonomy): Bacteria > Pseudomonadota > Gammaproteobacteria > Enterobacterales > Alteromonadaceae > Pseudoalteromonas > Pseudoalteromonas piscicida_B. Next base: position 115,964 of record NZ_NKHF01000025.1, on the reverse strand, counting down.
CCTTTAAACAGCAGGTTGGCAGGTTTACAGTTATCTATAAAGCCATTATTTGGACGGGTATCACATATATACCATGGCAGTGGCTCTGGGCCATTAATTTCATAAATAGCGGCTGGGATGTATCTGTGCTCAGCAAGCGCAAATACCAAAGCATATTCCGCTTGTTGTTGAGGATGTAAAAAGTAGCTTGGGTGACTTGTTCGTTCGCGCTCAGGTAATAAGCCTTTTTCGTGATGGGCGTGCTCACCACTAAACTTAATAGGCGCAGCTGGGAACTTTTGCTTGGTATGCGGGGTAGATAAACTAGTATCTACGGCCAACACAGCGGCCACATTAAGATGCATTTCATTTGCTATATCGTCAATATTATTGCCATTGACCTCTGTCGCGCACGCAGCACTTCCTACCCATAATAACAGGAGTAAAGAAATAACCGCTGAAAAGCTAAATCGCTTCATAGAATGGCATAACTAACAAATAAGATGGTATGTAGATTGGGGCGATAGTATCAGAATCAAGCCCCTATAGGCATAAAAAAACCTCCAACTTGGGAGGTTTTTCTTGTCCAGCGAGTGGATTAAGGATTTACTTGGTCTTTTAGGCCTTTACCTGCTTTGAACGAAGGAATGTTCGCAGCTGGAATTTGGATTTCTGCACCAGTTTGTGGGTTACGGCCAGTACGCGCAGAACGCTCTTTTACTGAGAAAGTGCCAAAACCAACTAAAGCAACTGAACCACCGTCTTTTAACGTGTTAGTTACTGCGCCAGTGAATGCTTCTAAAGCGCGAGCTGCCGCTGCTTTTGAAATCTCTGCGTCTGCCGCCATCTTTTCAACTAGTTGAGCTTTATTCATTATTAGATTCCTATAACTTTATAATTTGCCTAAGCAAAACCTATGTTTATGCATTTTGCGTTTATGTGCAACCCCAAAATCACGAAATACGACGAAATATTTATTATTTTATTGCGTTTCGCCCCGAACCATAAGGGTTTGTAATCAAAAGCTACCAATTTGGCCTTTGCTGCGCAAGCCTTGTACCCCATAAAATGCGATTAAACTTCACAATCAGAAAAAACCCAATGCTCCAAAGTGCCCCAAAGAGCGGCCAAAAAACATACCAAGGTTGAGAAATACTCACGACGTCAAAGTTAGCCGCCCCCAAATAACTCGGTGGCGCGCAAACAAGAAATGTAATAAGTAATAGAGGTGATTTTAGCGTAAGCAGCTTTTGCAGGGCATGGTTGACGGTTAGTATAAGAGCAATCCACAAAACCCAGAGCCATAATGGCAGAGTTTCCACACCTTGATAGCTCAGCAGACCGATTTTAACCGCAGCAAATTCAACGCTCATACCTATCACCGAGCCACATAAAGCTAGCACCACATTCAACTGCCTGTTGCTATGTCCCACCACCATCAAGGCGCAGCATAGGAGCATAAACCAAAGCGCTTGGGCCTGAAAAAATAAACCGGCAAACCAAGCGCTTTGAAATAATAACGCGTTAGTAATCCAGTGTTTGAGCACAAACATTCGACTGGTATCTCGGTTTTCTCGCGACTAAATGTACCGCACTGGTTGCCCTACGTTTAAATGCGCCCTCGCAATAGCACAGGTAGAATTGCCACAAGCGGTAAAAACGCTCATCAAAACGGCGACCATCCAGAGACGGCCACGCTTTTTCAAAGCGCACACGCCAATCATAAAGCGTTCTAGCGTAGTGCAAACCAATATCATGCAACTCGTGAACTACCATATCTGTGGAGTTTAAGATTTGTTTACTCATCTCAGTGACGGATGGCAGACAGCCTCCTGGAAAGATGTATTGCTGAATAAAATCAGACTGCTTCAGATAATGTTGGTAACGCTGACACGCAATTGTTATCGCTTGGATGAGCATAGCTCCGGTTGGCTTTAACAGCGCGTTACACTTGGCAAAAAAACCTGATAGATAAGCATGCCCTACCGCCTCGATCATTTCTATCGAAACCAATTTATCATATTGCCCTTGCAGGTCTCGGTAATCTTTTTTCAACAAGGTTATCTTATCTTCAAGCCCTTCTTTTTTGATCAGTTCGCCAACATATGCATGTTGCTCCTCAGAGATTGTGGTGGTTGTCACATGGCAACCGTAGTGCTTCGCAGCGTATACTGCAAAAGCCCCCCAGCCCGTACCGATTTCCACCACGGAATCACTAGCTTGAAGGTCTAAGCGCTGGCAAATCGAAGCAAGTTTATGCTGTTGCGCTTCTTCTAATGTTGCGTCTTTGCTTGGGTACACCGCGCTAGAATACAACATTTCTTCGCTCAAAAAAGCTTCGTATAGATCATTACCCAGATCATAATGCGCAGCAATATTGCGTTTTGACCCTTGTTTGGAGTTTTTATTTTTTAGGTGTTTTATTTTGTGCGCAACACTCGACAGCACCGCAAATTTACGTTCAAAGGCATCAAGCTGGTCTTGGTTCAAGACGAATATTTCTATCAAGGTCGTGAGATCAGTGCAGCTCCAATGTCCCAAAATATATGACTCTCCTGCCCCCACACTGCCGCCCAGTGCAAACAACTTGTACATCTGTGCATTATTGATACGTATTTCTACATTAAGTGCAGAGTCTTGCTCGCCAAAATAGTATTTTTGGTCGCCTTCGATAAGCACCACCGCTCCGGTTTCCAATGTATTCAATGCGCCAAAGACCAGCTTTTTATAAAACTTATCAAATATAGAAAGCGATATTGATGAGGTAATTGTTGTGGTGTTTTCCATCTTATACTCTTCCAGGATGCCCAACAAAAGGCACTCTTTTTAAAAACAACTTTAACGCTTGCCAGTAGATACCTTTCGCTATACTCCAGGTCATCGCAGGAAACTGTTTCAGTAAGCTATGAATATTTTCCTTACTGAGTTCCTGCCTTTTTAGCGCCATTGTGGCATCAAATAGCAATTCGTTACCTTTTCTATTCTCTATGTGGATAAGCGTGCTCTTTCCTGGCGGCTTAACCTTCCAGTGATAGTGCATATCCAAGTTCATAAAAGGTGATACGTGAAAGGCTTTTTTAAAGTTCACTTCTTTATTTAATTCAACTAAATAAAAATGTCGCTCATTCCAAGGGGTGTTGCTTACTTCTGCAATCATATGACTAAACCCAGATTTGTCATCTTGCTCAAAGAAGTAAAAGTTAACTGGACTGAAATAGATCCCTAGGCAGCGCATTTGCGCCATTAAGTACACTTTGGTGTCACCGGAAACGGGCATGCCCAGCTCATTCGACTTAGCGTGCACTCGAGCTAACAAACTGCCGTTTCCTGTTTTCATATAGTCTGATTGGTTAAATTTCAGCAGCTTTGCACCTGAGGTGCCGAATGTGGATGAGATGCAGTTAAGCTCTGTAACTTCATTTAAATCGATCCACATCATATACATAGGATACGAAAAGGCGTGGTTGGCATGCGCATAGCGGCGATGCCTAACCTTTCCGACCAATATTGCACTGTTCAAAATGTGATACCTAATTGCTTAGCAACATCCACCGCACTTTTTACACCGTCCTCATGAAAACCGTTAAACCAATAGGCACCACAGAAGTAGCTGTTTTGTTTGCCATCGATGTCTGATTTACGTTTTTGCGCTTCAATACTGGTGGTGTTAAATACGGGGTGATGATAAACAAATCGACGTATTATTTTATCCTCGGCTATACCCTCATCGTGGTTTAGGGTAACGCAATACTGATGTTTAGCAGTTAATCCTTGTAAGATATTCATCTGGTAGGTCACCACCGCGGCTTTATCAGTGGCCTCGTTTAGTAAGTAGTTCCAGCTTGCCCAGGCTAGCGGCCGCTTAGGGAGCAAGCTTGTATCAGTGTGAAGGACAACTGAATTTGCCGTGTAAGGAATTGCGCCAAGTACCGCTTGTTCGTCTGACGACGGCTCGGCCAATAATGCTAGTGCTTGATCACTGTGACACGCAAATACGACTTTATCAAAACGTTGCTCTGATCCATCTTTAAAAATTAGCGCTACGCCCGTGTCATCACGTTGTACAGCTTCTATTTGTGCATTAAGTACAATGTTATCGCGAAACTTGTCAATCAGCGGCTGAATATACTCTCGCGAGCCGCCTGGGATCACATACCATTGTGGACGATTGGTAACATCCAATAAGCCATGGTTGAAGAAAAAGCGCACGAAGAATTTGGCCTCAAAGTCAAGCATTTCTTTGATGCTGGTGGACCATATCGCAGCCCCCATGGGCAAAATGTAGTGCAGCTTAAAAAATTCGTTAAATTTGTATTCCTGCAGTAGTTTACCAAGGGTTTCAACACCACGATAATCATCACTTTCATGAAGCGCCTTACAGACCTTATTGAATCGCACTATATCTTTAAGCAGCTTCCAAAACTTAGGTCTAAATACGTTACGCTTTTGCGCAAACAAAGTGCGTAAAGAGTGGCCATTATATTCAAACTGAGTTTTGCTGTTGTGAACGCTAAAACTCATCTCAGTTTCTTGGCGGCTAACGCCAATTTCCGCCAATAGCTTTTCAAACTTGGGGTAGGTTCTGTCGTTAAAAACAATAAACCCGGTATCGATGGCAAGTTGCTCGCCTTGATAATCAACATCAATAGTGGCGGTATGACCACCAATATAATCATTTTTTTCAAATACTTTGACATCATGTTGACGACTCAACAGATACGCCGCGGTCATACCTGAAATACCGCTTCCTATTATTGCAATCTTAGCCACGGGCTATCCTTTTAGCGAGAGGCAACCATAATGAAAATGGTAATAACCTAAGAAATTTTAAAAACAAGGTGAACCTTCTGGGGAAATGGACTTCTTTGCTACGCTTGTCGATGCCTTTTGTAATATAAGCCACGGCATCGTCTACGCTCACAATACACGGCATGGGAAAGTCATTTTTGTCGGTCAGGGGCGTTTCCACAAAACCAGGATGTACCAAGGTGACATCAATGCCCTTGAGCGTGGCCGTTAATGTCCTTGCTAGGTAACTTACCGCAGCCTTAGACGCACCATATGCTTCAGCTCGGGGGAGTGGTAAAAAAGCACTGCTTGAGCTGATAATACACAACTGCCCACCATCTTTTATTTTTGGTAACAACACGTCGAGACAATGACCAATCGAAATCAAATTAATGTTCATAATTCTCTCAAACAGGTGGCCGTCGAACTCATTAGGATTATCTATATATTCACAACCTCCGGCATTAAGCACCACTAAATCCAAGTCATCAATGTCGGCAAAATGCTGCTCAATTTGGTCACGCTTGGTGAGGTCAAACGCTTTGGTGTTTGCACCGACCTGCTCAGTTAATTCGTTGAGGATCTCTGTATTACGACCACAGGCAATAACCTCATTACTTTGCTTTGCATAGTATTGGGCTAGCCCTTTACCAATCCCTGAGGTTGCCCCCGTAATTAATACCCTACTCATGCCGTAATCCTTCTATCTAGCAAGCGAATAACGCCTCCTAGCACTGGTATTTGCCGATATAGCATCTGTGCGCTGTCAAAATAGTCACGATGCTGCGCCACTTTGTTGCCGACAAAACTCAAGCGACTGTGTCCATCAACTGAAATTGCCTTACCACCATTGAGCTTAGAGTGTTGGTAAGTCATGGTCCAATAAATGAAGCTTACTTCGTTTAATTCGTAAGCACTGGTTACCATAAACGTGATCTCTGACACGTTTTCGTATAACCCTTTAAAGTATTCGGTCAGAGGGTCAAGCCCGGTAATTGAATGCAGTGGGTCGACAAAGCTGACGTCTTCAGTGTAGATATCAGCCAGTTTACCTAAATTGTGCTTGTCAATTTCGTTGTAAATTGCCACAAATCGCTGAGTTCTGGGATCCATACCTGTTTAAACCTTAAATGCGTCAAGCGCTCTTGCTCTCGCTTCTTTATGATCAACCAGCGCAGCCACATACTTATCACCACCACCAAAAGCATTTAAGTAATCATGGGGAAAGTGAATGTGTTTCGCTGGAACATTTTTTAATTCAGGCACATATGTACGGATAAACGAACCATCAGGATCAAACTTTTCGCTTTGGGTGATGGGGTTAAAGATGCGGAAATACGGTTGTGCATCGCACCCTGTACTGGCAGCCCATTGCCAGCCGCCATTATTACTAGCCAAGTCGCCATCTATCAGCTTAGACATAAAATAGGCTTCACCTTTGCGCCAGTCTATTAACAGGTGCTTAGTTAAAAAGCTCGCTACAATCATTCTCAAGCGATTATGCATCCAGCCTGTTTTATTTAGTTGCCGCATTGCCGCATCTACAATGGGATACCCAGTATTACCTTGGCACCAGCGCTCAAACGCTTGATTATCATCACGCCAGCCTACTGCGTTGTACTTTTCGTTAAAGTTAAAGCCTTTACAGAGTTTGGGAAATGCGACAATTAAGTGCCGATAAAACTCACGCCATATGATCTCATTGACCAGCAAAACTCCGCTTTACTGGGATTTTCTAAAACTTCAGGGTAATGCAATTGAATTTGCGCTATCAGCTGTTTTGGCGATACGACTCCAAGGGCGAGGTAAGGGCTCAAACCAGAAGTACCTTTAATAGCAGGAAAGTCTCTATCTTCTTTGTAGTCCGTAAGCTTATCTTTGATAAAACGATTAACGATAGCCACGATTGCATTGTCGTCTACTGGCCATTTTTCGGATTCCATAGTCGCAGAAAAAAAGTCAGGCTCTGCAAACTCTGCCTGCTTTCTTTTATCTAAAGGCCAACTGGGAAAATGAAAGTGCTGACCTGCAAAGCATTTCAGCCAAGCCTTTTTAAATGGTGTAAACACCTTAAACATTTCACCAGAACCAGTTAACACTGTGCCTGGCTTAGCTATCACATCGCCATCATAAAGCTTAAGCTCTAGGCGCTGACTACAGGCATCGTCCCTTGCAATTTCATTCACTTCATATTCTTTATTGGCATATAGGCGAGTGATACCTTTCTCTTTACAAACATTTTCCAGTAGCGCTGGCAATGTTGCAAAACGGTCTGCTTCAATAATATGCAGTGTAATACCAAATTCATTAAGCTGTTTACCTAACTCAATCAGCCGCCGTTCCAGCAGATCTAGCTGGATGCTGGCAACATTATGTTGCAGCCATTGCGACTTACAATAAAAAAAGAGCGCATCTTGTGCGCCCTCATTTACGGCATCTATTAACGCCTCATTGCCGTAGACCCTTAGATCACGGCGAAACCAAAAAGCAGTTTTCATTATTAAATTCCGAATCTTAAACGCAGCTCGTTAGGATATGGGTCAAAGTACACTTGGCTTTGCAAATATTCTTTAGGATGTACAGTAAGATGATGCTTCAGCAGCGTAAGCGGCACGTACAACGGCACTATGCCTTTGCGATATTGTTCAATTGCACCACACATCTCCTGCTTTTCAACGCTAGATAACTCATTTTTGAAGTATCCTTGTAGGTGCGTCAGTGTATTTGCTTGATTCTTACGGTTAGCCGGTTTACTCAACGCCTTCATTAGGCCGCTGATGTATTTGTTTTTCAATGTTTCAATATCATACTGTTTGCCATCACCAAGTAGCCTTCCTAAGTCTTTGTAGGCTTGATAGTTGTGGCTCATCAGTAAGTACTTATGCTTAGCATGAAAACTCGTTAGCTCATGCAGGCCCACGTCTGGCGACATGGTTAGCTCCTGCCAACTTTTATACACAAACACGCGCATCACGAAATTTTCTCGTAAATGCATGTCGTTTAACCTGCCATTTTCCTCGCAAGGTAGCAGCGGGTTATGTTTCATGATCTGTTCGGCGAATATGCCAATACCTTCGGAAGTGTTACCGGTGCCCGCTTCGTTGTAGACCTTCACTCTTTCCATTCCACAGCTCGGACTTTTGGCACAAAACACGAAGCCTGAAAGTGCATCGGTTTGAGCGGTCGCGACTTTCTCTCCGTATTCTTTTAGTTTAGGCGCAACGTCTTCCTCGCCATCAGGGCGGCTGACCTTGATGACATCTCCAACCCGGATCTGCCTGATGGTTGGTCTTGGAATGGGCATGCCTATTGCCACTTCGGGGCAATATCTTACATACTCAACATGCTCTGCAAATTCATCCATACAAAAGTTCGAACGCTTGTGTCCAGAGTCAAACCTTACTTTGTCTCCAGCAAGACAGGCGCTAATACCAATTTTTATTGGTGAAGAAAATTTCATTCCGCAACTATTCCATTAATAAATTAACTTGCCAATAGGATTCAATAGCTTACTAAGCCCTTTATTGAAGTGTAGCGCACTACTTACCACCGTAAAGCATAAACACCCTTCTTTTGTTCGCGGTGAGTGATTGTGCTGACCATCTTGCCAGATAAAGTCTCCCGGCACGTAGTCGCCCGCTTCATCTGAAAAGTCTCCATCCAGTAGTAGGGTTATTTCAAACCCAGTATGCGTGTGCTCAGGAATTTCGCCGTCCGCCCCTATCTCTAGCAAGCTTGAACGCAAGTCGCCATCTTCAAGCAATAACCTAGCGCGGGAGACCTTACCTACACCCGAGAACTTAGTTCTGTCGATATTCGCGATAGCTCGAGGCAAGGTAACTTCTCGGCCTTGATAGCTAAAAGGCGGCTGCACATATTCTCGCACTTCGTCGATGTCATCATCCGCAGTGATCGCTTGCATCATGTCCATAAAATCCAAATCAAGGGCAGGATCTGTGTCGCCACCGAGCTGTACATGTGCTTGAGATGCTTCAAGTTCCTGTGTTTTTTGTTGGCAGCAAGGGCATAGTTCTACGTGCGCGGCAATAGCTACGCTAATGCTAGCGGGCAGATTACCTTCTACAAATTGCTCTAACAATGAATCATTAGGGTGATGCTTAATCATGCTTGATCTCCCAGCTCTGCGCGTAATTTTTGTAAAGCTAACCTCAATCGAGATTTAACCGTACCAACAGGAATATTTAAGTGTTCTGCCAGCTGTTCTTGCGACATTTCTTGAAAATAAACGCCCTTGACGATGTCGCGTTGCGCTGGCGGAAGCTTGTTGATGTACTTTTGAATTTGTGCCGTTTGTAAGTGGTCTTGAAAGCCATCGTCATCGGCTTGTGAATCTTGAATAATGGGCCAGATATCTTCGCTGATATGCTCTTCTTTATTGCTTTTCATTTTTCTGAGCGCATCAAACGATGCATTTCTCATCACGGTGTAAATCCACGTCGTCGCGGCGCCTTTATCGTAATGATACAAATGCGCTTTTCGCCATACTGAAGTCATGGTGTCTTGTACCAGCTCCATAGCCTGAGCTTCATTGCCAAATTGCTTTACGCCAAAACGTTTGATTTTGGGCGCAAAGTATTCAAACAGGTACGCAAAAGCATTGCGATCCCTGTTTTCAGCGACTTTTACTAGTGCGTCTGACAACGCTTGTGAAGGAGTTTCTTGCACTGTTTTGCGAGTTCCTGAATGAACATTGCAATCGACAGATTGCTGTTGGCCTATCATAGCTCACCTTCCAAATTATACTTATTGACACTCAGTACGCTCGGATTATTTATTTGGATCACTATTTCTCGTCTAATACAGTATGTAAGAACTCTGCTACCTGTTCAAATGTTTGAGCTTGTTTTATTTTTTGTTTTTGTGTCATTGAGATAGGTAAAATTTCAAGCCACCGATAAGCAACCCAAAGTGGTGTCGAAAAGTCTTTGATGCGATACAGGTCGTCTAGTACCGGATTCGCGATAAATACGCTTCTTAGTTTCTCGGTCAAGGCTTCATCGATCAAAGTAAATGCATCCTCTGTACAAAGCCACGGAGGCCCTTTCAGTGGTTCGCATTCACCATACCTCAAACTTTGGTGATCCACTTCAACTTGACTAATTGCTACTCTGTTGATGGCTTCAACATCTATTAACAGCTGACCGTCCTCCCCTTGCGAGAAGTCGACAATTTTTACATGTACTCCTTCATCTGGCACGTTATGGGGCGTGTTATTCGCGTAGGGGCAAAGCACAAAGCCCTGCTCGGTCTTTGCCGCCTCTTTCACCATATATAAATAACGTTGCTCGAAAATTCGCAGGCGGGTAAATCCGCCAGGAAGCAAAAATATCGGCAATGGAAATAAAGCTAGTTTCATAATTCCCGTTCAAATGCTCAAAAACTAACGATAATTACGGCTATGCGATTTATCTGGATCAGTCCATGTGCGTGCGCGGGTGATTTATCTCAACGCGTACTAGTCCCAAAAACATGACTTGGCAATAACATTACTAGCTGAAAACCTCACGTTTTCAGCTTCTAAGCGAGCCTTTTGCTCATCAAACTTAGCGCTGTTTGCTGGAAATGAGATCCGTCTTTGGCTATTGACCACACGATACCAAGGCAAGCTCGACCCTGCGGGTAAATTTTTTAATAATTGACCTACTTTTCGTGCATGTTTAGGGTAGCCCGCAAGCCTTGCTATCTGGCCATATGAAGCGACTTTGCCCTCAGGAATACCACCGATCACCGTAAAAATTTTCTCAGCTAAGTCTTGTTGATTGCTGTTCATATTGTTTATTAAGCTCTTTAAGTTGTTCCCAGAAGTAACGAGCGACAGGGCCATGATGGGAAATATGCAACCGATATGCATGTATTTCTGCTTCAAATTCGTCTTTGCGGTCAATGACCCTAACTCGCTGTAACACACCGGATTCAATTTCATCTCGGCACAGGTTAAGACCAATTAGTGCATACCCCATACCTTGAAGCAAGTATCGTTTGATAGCCAGAGCATCATCTAATTTCATTACGTTGTTACTGTTACGATAAGCGAGGCGCTCACTATCAAAATTAAACTTACTTTCTTTCATCGCCAGCGACGGATAATTTGAAAGCTCACTGAATTTCAATGACGCTGGCATATATCCTGCCAAACAAACAAGCCCTAGCTTCACCCTACCGATGGGCATGGTTTCGAGATCCCCTGTTGAGTGAAATAAGTCAAACCAAGGTCCTATTCCCAAGTTAGCTAACCCTTGCGTCACTTGCTCTAATGCGAAGAAGCGCTTACCACTTGAAATGTTCATTTCTGTGGCAGGGAACTTAACAAAGGCATTACCTAGCACTTCGTCAATCTGGTTCTGGTAGACGATGGGTTCGTAACAAATATTAAAACTAGGTTCATTTCCGGCTGCAAATTCATTCGCGAGTAATGACAAATCTTTATGATGATTCAGTAATTTTTCGGCCTCAAAGTAAAAACGACGACCTTGCTCTGTTAACACATTGCGATATTTCTCACGTTCAAAAAGGGCAAATCCCAAAGTTTGTTCTAACCTTTTAATTGATTGTGAGACCGCTGGCTGAGTTTTATGAAGCTTATTGGCTGCTTCTGTAAGACTAGGTGCTTCAACAACGGTACAAAACGCTGCTAAGTCCGAAATCTTCATAAATAAATCTTATGTTGTAGAGAATGTTTTATAATTTTTATTTTATATGTAATTCCATTATTCTGCACGCAATAAAATTAACGTTGTCATGGAGAACAAAATGTTAAGAGTGTTTTCTGGACTTGTACTGGCTACCCTACTTTTGGGTTGCCAAGAACAAGCAGAGCAAGTTCAAACTGAAGCCCCGAATCGCCCTGTAAAAATTCACACTGTGTCTGATCCCAACAGCAGCACACTGCGCAGCTTTCCTGCAGAAGTCGTTGCAAACCAAGGCTCGTACCTTGCTTTTAGGGTTAATGGCGAACTCATTGAGTTTCCGGTATTAGCTGGTCAAGAAGTACAAAAAGGGCAATTACTCGCCAAACTCGACCCTGAAGACTTCAATCTCCAATATGAACAACGTAAAGCGCAATTTGAATTAGCGAAAGCACAGCTCTCTAGAATTGAGCCATTGTTTGAAAAAGGAATTGCGACAAAAGCCGAGTTTGATAAGGCACTGGCTGATAAACAGGTGGCTGAATCCGCCTTTAAAATTGCTAAAACGAATCTTGAATACGGTGAGTTACGTGCACCGTTTAGTGGCACTGTTGCCAAGGTGTTTGTCAAAAACTACGAAAATGTAGTGGCGAAGCAAAATATCTTGCGCCTAGAGACGCGTGATATGATGGATGTAGTGATCCAGGTTCCTGAGCGGATTGTGGCAAGAGTCGATAAAGATTCAGACTACAAACCTACAGTGGTTTTTGATGGTTACCCCAGCAAGTCGTATCCGTTAACGATCAAGGAATGGGATACCCAAGCAGATCCTGCTACGTTAACGTATAAAGTGGTATTTAGCCTGCCTATTCCGGAAGACTTCAACTTGTTTGCCGGTATGACTGGTCATGTTTATGTCGACCCAAGTAAAATCACCAACCGTGAGAATACGGCTATCATAGTACCAAATCAGGCTGTGTTTTCCGACAAAGAGCAAAGCACCTCAAACAATAGCTATGTGTGGGTTTATCAGCAAGATACGCAAACCGTCAGTAAGCGCAAAGTGACCGTTGGTCAACTAAACCACACTGGCATTGAAGTGCTATCTGGGTTAAAGCCAGGAGAAGAAATAGTTGCCGCTGGCGTACATTACTTACAAGAAGGCGCCAAAGTGAGACCTTGGACGAAAGAAAGAGGTCTGTAATATGAGTTTAGCCAAATGGTCAATTGAAAATAAGGTCATCAGTTGGATGTTTGCCTTGCTCCTGCTTATTGCAGGCGCAGTGTCATATTTAGGCTTAGGTCAACTAGAAGATCCAGAGTTCACCCTAAAAAAAGCCATGGTCGTTACCATGTACCCTGGCGCCTCCCCTCAACAAGTTGAGGAAGAAGTTACCTTTCCGATTGAAAATGCAATTCAGTCATTGCCTTATGTAGATTATGTGACATCCATTTCCTCACCAGGTAAGTCTCAGATCACCGTAGAAATGAAGAGCAAATACCGAAAGAAGGATTTGCAGCAAATTTGGGATGAACTGCGTCGTAAGGTCAATGATTTATCACCCAAATTACCGCCTGGAGTAATGGCTCCAAGTGTTATAGATGACTTTGCTGACGTATATGGTGAACTTTATGCCATTACCGGTGAAGGTTACTCATATGATGAGTTAAAAGACTATGTCGACTTTCTAAAACGCGAGCTGGTCTTGGTTGAAGGGGTGAGTAAAGTCACGGTTGCAGGAGAGCAACAAGCACAAGTTATTGTTGAGATATCCACGCAAAAGCTGTCGCAACTAGGTATTGCACCCAGCTATATCTTTTCGTTATTACAAGCGCAAAACACCGTTTCAAACGCAGGTAAGATCCGCGTTGGCGATGAGTCTATCCGCCTCCACCCAACGGGTGAATTCAGCGATGTCTCTGAACTTGAAGGGTTGTTAATCTCAAAACCCGGTGCCAAAGAACTTATCTATCTGGGTGATGTAGCTACAGTAACTCGTGAATACGCCGAAGTGCCAAATCATATTACTCGCTTTGCGCAAAAGCGCGCGTTACTGGTTGGGGTTTCATTTACCTCTGGAGTAAACGTTGTAGAAGTCGGTAAAGAGATCGGTCGTCATTTGGCCCAGCTCGAGTACCAACGCCCTTATGGGATTGAGATCAATACCGTCTATAACCAACCTACAGAAGTAGAAACCTCTGTTGATGGCTTTATCATCAGCCTATTAGAAGCTGTTGCTATTGTTATCATCGTTCTGCTGATTTTTATGGGGGTAAAAAGTGGTATTTTAATCGGCGGTATCTTACTTATTACGGTACTTGGCACCTTTATCTTTATGAAAATATTCGCCATTGATTTACAAAGAATATCACTTGGCGCACTGATTATTGCCCTAGGTATGTTGGTGGATAACGCCATTGTGGTCACCGAAGGGATTTTAATCAATATAAAGCGGGGTCAATCTAAATTAAAGGCTGCTGTTAATATTGTTGAACAGACTAAGTGGCCACTGCTCGGCGCTACAGTAATTGGTATTACCGCTTTTGCACCTATCGGACTAAGCTCCGATGCCAGTGGTGAGTTTGCAGGCTCGCTATTTTGGGTGTTACTCATTTCGTTGCTACTAAGTTGGGTTACCGCAATCACTCTAACACCATTTTTTGCTAACATGATGTTCAAGGGGCCAAAAGCGACGACAAATGATAGCGACTCTGAAGACGACGACCCTTACAAAGGAGTCATCTTCACCGTGTATAAGTCCATGCTCACGTTCTGCCTAAAGCATCGTGCAATCACCATTATTTCGATGATTTTACTCCTTATTGCCGCTATTGTTGGTTTTAAGTCGGTCAAACAATCATTCTTTCCAGCGTCGAATACACCGATGTTTTATGTTGATTATTGGCACTATCAAGGAGCTGACATTCGTAGTACCGCGAAAAATGTTGAGAAGATTGAGTCCTTCCTACTTGCCGATCCGCTTGTCAACGAGGTGACAACCACGATAGGCCAAGGCGCGCCGCGTTTTATGCTTACTTACTCTCCAGAAAAGCAATATGATGCCTACGGACAATTAATTGTTAGGGTGGAAAACAGAGAAGCGGTGGTGACCATGATAGCGAAACTACGTGAATATGAGCGTGAAAATGAGCTAGATGGCCGCCTTAAGATTAAACGCATGGAAATTGGCCCATCAACCGATGCGAAAATTGAAGCCCGCTTTTCAGGACCCGATCCAGTGGTGCTAAGAAAGTTGGCGGAAGAAGCAAAAGACATCATTAGACAAGATGACAAAGCGTTTAACATCCGCGATAACTGGCGTCAAAGAACTAAGTTGATCCGCCCCCAATTCAATGAATTAAAGGCCAGACGCTTAGGGATCAGTAAATCTGATCTAGACCAACTATTACTCACTTCGGTGTCGGGTAATAAAGTCGGTTTATATCGAGATGGAACACAACTTTTGCCAATTATTGCTCGATCTCCTGAGGAAGAAAGGCTAAACGTTGAGAATCTTGGCGACTTGCAAATATTCAGCCCAGTATTGAATGTTTACGTGCCTGTATCGCAAATTGTTGATGATTTTAGCGTGACATGGGAAGACAGCCTCATCATGCGCCGTGACCGTAAACGCACTATCACCGTAATGGCTGACCATGACGTAATAGGCGATGAAACTCCGGCGAAACTATTTGCAAGAGTGAAAGCAGATATTGAAGCCATCGAGTTACCGCAGGGTTATGAAATGCAGTGGGGTGGTGAATATGAATCATCCAGCAAAGCCAAAAAAGCCATATTTGGGTCCCTTCCAATTGGCTATTTAGCGATGTTTATGATCACTGTGTTGCTATTTAACTCTGTGAAAAAGCCACTGGTTATTTGGTCTACTGTGCCGCTTGCCATTATTGGTGTTACGGCTGGACTGGTATTGCTGCAAGCCCCATTCAGCTTTATGGCACTACTTGGCTTGTTAAGCTTATCAGGCATGTTAATCAAAAATGGCATTGTATTGATGGATCAAATTAATATTGAAATTGACTCGGGTAAATCTCCGTATCAGGCTGTTTTTGATTCTGGGGTAAGCCGTGTAAGGCCAGTTTCAATGGCTGCGATCACCACAATACTTGGTATGATCCCACTATTGTTTGATGTGTTCTTCCAGTCAATGGCCGTTACCATTATGTTTGGCCTTGGGTTCGCGACTATACTGACTTTGATTGTACTACCTGTGCTTCACTGTGTGTATTTTGGGATCAAACAACCGCAAGACTAACCATTCTGAACTAACAAAAAGCCCCTTGATATTGTCAAGGGGCTTTACACTTCATTTCACTATTTTTGGGATAAGCAGCATTTAACCTATTTTTTCTAGCCCTAAAAAGTGAATTTAATCGACTTAACCTAAACTCAAAAGCGCAAAGTCACGTCACGCTAGGCAAAAATTTTGCTATTTAACCTGAACTCGGGATAAGAAGTTAGTCAGTCCTTTAAATTGATCAGAGAAATAATTCAATTGGTATAAATATAAGGCAAATTAAGCACTGTAGTAGGGATAACAGTTGCTATATAACAAGTTGTTATCCCAAATTTAAGTTACTTAGCGCTGTTACCTTTATTTAAAGATAATGTGCCTTTTACTCTTTTAGCTGGCTTGGTACTCGGTTTTGCTGAGGGTTTGCGACCGTTTTGTTTAAAAGGCTTGTCACTCGCTTGCCCCCTTCCCGTCCGCTTCGAACTATCGCGTTGATTGTCGTCTCGAACTTTATTTTTGTCTTTGTGCGAGCGCGGTGGCTGTTTAGTTTTATCAGCCGTGTCTCTTACTTTTTTGGGCTTTTCAGCTGGTTTAGCAGCGCCTGCACCGGCTGATGCCTCTTGGGTTTTACTTGAAGATTCGGTAGCTTGGTTTATTGCTTTCATTTCCCGATCAGAGAGATGACGCCATTGACCTGAGTTAAGACCCGTCAGATCAATATTCATGATACGAACGCGTTTTAGGTTGGTTACTTCAAAGCCTAAATACTCACACATTCTGCGAATTTGGCGGTTCAAGCCCTGAGTTAACACAATCGTAAACGATTTGCTGCCTGTTTTGCGTACTTTGCAGGGCTTAGTTACCGTACCAAGAATTGGAATACCTGACGACATCCGTTTAACAAACCTTTCGTCTATCGGTTTATCTACCACCACTTCATATTCTTTTTCATGGTTGTTACCAGCACGCAAAATTTTATTGACCATATCCCCTTGATTGGTGAGAAAAATCAACCCCTCAGAAGGCCTATCCAAGCGACCGATCGGAAAAATACGTTCTGGATAGTTTATTGCGCTGACGATGTTGCTTTTAATTTTACGTTCTGTGGTACAAGTAACGCCGACTGGTTTATTATAGGCGATAAAAACAGACTTTGGTTTCGCTTTCAGTGGCTTATTATCAATGATAATGGTATCGGCGTCCGACACTTTAGTGCCCATCTCTGGTAGGATCCCGTTTACTTTTACTCGCCCAGATGCAATTAAGTCATCTGCTTCTCGGCGGCTACAGAATCCGGTTTCACTGATATATTTATTGAGGCGCTTTTGCTCTGTCACGATAGAGAACCACTTGAAGTAAAAACCCGTATTGTAATCGCTTCACTGCATTTACACTACCGCATTTCTACTTTTGCCGGCTTTTTCTCAACAGTTCAGGCGAAAAATAATACGATTCATCCGGTTTTCCTCGTAGACTCATCGCTTTATAGTCAATTGAATGCCAGTTTTTAGCGGCTTTAATCCATTTATAGTCAGCTAGGTTTTGCTGGGTTATAACGGTCAGATCAAAAGCCAGTTCATTATGCTTTTGCCAAAAAGGATGACCATGGAAATGATCATATAACGAAACCAACGCCCAACCGCCCATCATAAAGTGACCGCCCACTGACGCTTGCATTTTATTATGTTCAATTAGCTCGAATGTATCAGCCAGCCAATCAAATCCTCCAAAAACAACATGCTGAGTATTCTCTTTCACAGCAGTGATCGCTCCCATTGCCATCAGATCAGATGCACACCAAATTAAGTTGGTTTTTGGATAGCGGATCAAGAGTTTTTTTGTTTTTTCAAAAGCTTGCTCTTTGGACCAACCGGCATAGACCGTTTGCTGTAAAGTTACTCCAACTTCGTCAAAGAAGCGTTTGGCACCGTCACTTCTGATATCGGACTCGGTGCCATAATGACCGTTAATAGCCACAGGGTAAACCGTATCATGACCCTGCGCTTTCGCTTGTAGGTAAAGCTGCTTTGCTAATTCATACCCTGCTTGCGCATTGTCGTGATGCAACTCTCCTAGCCAATGTTTGTAAATTTGCTTCGGTGAGCCAATCGCTCGCTTTTCAGGACCAGATATTGTCTGCTCTAGGGTAATATGATTGATCCCGTACTTTTCGAGTAGTCTAAGGCTTTCTTCGGCACCACCTGGGTAATTAATAAGAATAACGTAATCGGGAGTAGCTCGATAGTTAAGATACTTTTTTAATTCGGCCAACTGAATGATCCGATTACCTTCACCATAGATTACATCAAGGCGAACATTGAGCTGTTTAGCAGCAGCTTCTGTTATCCCTTGTACGCGTTGCCAAAATGGCTCCCCAGGTACTGATGGATTTACAAACAACACATGCATTGACTGCGTTGCAGTAGCACTAAAACATATCATCCATAGCAACACCAAAACTAGGATGTTTTTAATCATAAGCAGCTCTTCGGACAGTTAACGTCTTAAGTAATTTTTCAAATGGGCCTTGCTTAAAAACCTTAAAATAACCATTGGCAACGACTACCTGAATTATAGTCGCTATTGCAAATGCTGCGAAGTAATCTACTCTATTCCAGCTACTAATGGCGTCGGGATGAATAAATTGAAAGTAACTGACAAATACAATGGACTGGCTAAGATATAATGTAAGCGCAAGGCGTCCTACATTTTGCAAAATACTCAATTGCTGCGCGCTTGCCCGCATGCCAGCTTTTAGCACCACAATATAAAAGAGCCCAATCGGAATAGCTAACAACCAATCGATCCCCTCAAAAAACTCTATCCCCGTTTTGCGTTCAATGACAACCCCTAGAAACGACAACATAATTGCGATAACAGCAAACAGGTTGATCTTATGTGTTGGCTCGGGTTTATCCAATTCGAACATGCCGCTTCGAAACAAACGTATGCCAAGTAACATTAACCCAGCGGTATACCAAAGCGTAATAAAGGGAATAAGCAAACTCATGATCACAAAAAATAAGCCATTACGGGCCACGAGCTCAAGGTAACTTGTAGGGAGTTGCTGCAGAAACTCAAAATAGGTATTTGTACTCCTGTCGATTGATGCTTCAGGCTCAATCAATAACAAAAGGCTAAGTAGAGCCGATGGCGCCAGTAGAAATCCAGCCATATATCGCGTGAGTTTTTCTTTACTGGCATCAATAAATTTAAGTGCCACAAAACCACTGAGTGCATAATTAAACAAGATATCGCCGGGCCAAATCAAAATGCCGTGCAATACCCCGAAAACCAATAACCATTTCAGTCGTTCTTTAGCTTGATGCGGAGACCCAGCATTTGCGACTTGAATACACAGTGCGGCACCAAATAGTATTGCGAACAGCGATCTAAACCGACCATCAAAGAAGATGCTATTTACTAAAGCAAAAAATGAGTCTAAGTGATGAGCTGGGTTTGCTGGTACATAGCCTAACTCGAAATTTGCCATATGCACTAAGTTCATAGACAACAATCCAAGTAACGCGAAGCCTCGGATCGCATCCATTGCGACGATTCTATTCATTAATATACACGATTTCTATACATGTCGGCCCAGTTTATCGCAGCAGCATGAAAATCGGGAAGGTTTTCGTCTTTATAATTCAAATAACTACAGGCATCTTGTAACGTCCACCAGCTTCCAGACTCGTACGCTTTAACAATGTTTAAAATATAGTACAAGGTATTAGGTTTGCCTATGAGCGCATCGTGGAGTTGTTCAGGAAAAGGAAGCTTATTCACGACTTGCTCCATGGGCTGATCTAAGATGGCATCAAGTAAAGAAAACAGCCCGGTCATAAAGCTCATGTTAGCAAGGCCTGGCGATATTTGCTGTGCGATCAGCTCGCAAAAGCGAGAACGCACAATAGAGAGACGCGTTAACTCTGTAGGTTTACCCTCGGCCACATGCGCTGTCATAATCAAGTTTACAAACTTTTTCACCCGCTCGTTACCTAAATAAACCAGCGCTTGCTTTAAGGACTCAATGCGGCTTTTAATCGGGAAAACCCCAGAGTTGATTAGCCTTAATAGCTTATATGCAAGCGCAGTATCTTGAGCAAACAACTGTGCTAAACGTGCAATGCTCATATTAGGTTTCAAAGCCTCTTCATAAATAAGCATCACAATCACGTAGTTAATTGTGATGTCTTTATGCTCGATCATTTTTGGCTTAGCAAAAAAGTACCCTTGGAAGAATTGAAAGCCCATTTTTTTGGCTAACTCAAACTCTTCTTCCGTTTCTACTTTTTCAGCTAGTAGTTTGATATTTTTTCTTTCCTTTATCATATCAACCACTGGAACTATGGTATCCAGTGGGTTTTCCATAACATCAAACTTAATTAGACGGATCAATTTTAAAAACGGATCCCACTCCTTTGAATACTGAAAATCATCAAGAGCAAGCCTGAAGTTACTATGAAATAGCCCTCTGATCCGCTCGTAATTTTGCTTAGTAGGCGGAATTGTTTCAAGCAATTCCAAGATCACATCATTTGCAGGAAGAAACTCACATAAATCCTGACGTAGCGAATCCGGCCCAATATTAATTAGCGCTTTCTTTCCTGAAGTGAGATTACGCATGCCGAGATTAAGTTGATTATTCATTATCAGCTTGGCTGTCGCTGCATCATCTGCAATATTTGGAAAACTATTTTTTACACCATCGCGAAACAACAATTCGTATGCAACAACTTGTTTTTTACGATTAAATATGGCTTGGCGGGCCACAAAAACCTTCAAACAAAAACTCCTTTGTACCCAAAGTAATCAATCGCACTTTTGGTTTGGTATTTTTTTAGATTTTAACCCTTTGTGATGATAAAGAAAATCAACCTAAGCTATTAAGAATTAAAATATTAGCTTAAAAGATAATGCAAATTGATAAAAAAGAAAGGCCAAAGCTATCTTTTGATACCTTTGGCCTAGTTAATTGTTTAAAATTTGTTCCAGCTTATTATCGATTCGAGTAGGTAACCTAAACCTGCTAACTATCTATATAATTTTTCGATGTATTTTTGAGCAACACAATTCCAGTCAAAACGCTCCAGCTGCGCCTGTTGGCACAGCCCGTTATACTGACTGACATCATCGTATAAATCTGCCAGCGCTAGTTCAAAAATCGCAATAAACTGACTCCCTTGCTCTGCTAGTGTTTCACCTTCAAAGCAATACCCAGTTTCATTATGCTTCACAGTGTCGGCGAGTCCTCCAACCTTGTGGACAATACAAGGTTGTCCTGCACGCATCGCAAGCATTTGACTAATCCCACAAGGCTCAAAGGAACTCGGCATCAAAAACAGATCACCGATAAGATACAGCAGCTCTCCTATCTCTTTACCATAACCATTTAAGAACAAGACATTAGTATGCCGGGCCATGACTTCAGTAAACAATTGTTCTAAGTAAGGGTCACCAGAGCCTACAATGATAATTTTTGCGCCACGCTGATTTGCTAACTGAGCAATGCTATCGAGGACAATGCCAGACTGTGTTGGCTGTCTTAAAATTAATGCTTTTTGATCTGTCAGTCGTCCAACACTGGTGATGAGCTTACCTGTAAACTCTTCGCTTCTCCAAGCCAGTATACGTTGATGCGCAATATAGTAGCGCGACAGAATTTGATTGGACTTAGCCATCCACTCAAATACGCTTTGCTCTGCGAGCGACAGATACTCAGAAAAACTTGGTTTGGCACTTCCTTCACCAACATCGTCATAAACGCAGCCATTGAGAATACCGGCCAAACGCCCTTCATGTGACGCGTGCTGCATATCGCCTTCCAATCCTTCACCACCAAAAAAGCCAAGCTCTGGGTGGCTTGGGAGCATCACTTCCTTAGCATAATTAGGTGAAACAACGTGCACTTTATCTGAAAGAGTAATTGCCGCACGCATAGGATTAAAGCAATGAGGATATTTTGGGTCACAAATGCTTAAACCATCATAAGTGAGCGTTGGAAACCAAGACTCAAGACTAGACATATCATGATTGAATGGACGCACGCCTTGAAGGGCTAGGTTATGTACTGTGTAAACGGTTTTTAACCCTTTTAAGCGTTTAAATCTCGGGCTAAATTGACGTAGCACTGCAACGACCGCTGCATGCCAATCGTGTAAATGCACAACGTCGATATCCGCTATCAAATCATGCTCTATTAGCTCGGCCACTGCTGCGCTAAAGAATGCGAAGCGATTGGCATCAGTAGCAAAAGGTTGATGCGGATCATTACAGTAGATAGCCCCATGGTGCTCGCTAAATAGTGAATGTGAAATCACATATTGAGTGACCTTGTGGGATCTTTCAACCGACCATAAAGTCGCGGTTTCAAGGTGCTGACGAAACGGTACAGCAATATCCGCAACAAAATCCCTATTTAACGCGGTTTGACCATAATCTGGGGTGACCACCGACACTTGTATACCTAGTTGCGCTAAAGCGTAAGGAATATCACGGATCACATCCGCAATGCCCCCCACTTTACAATTTGGCAGCCGATCATTCTCGGCCGCCACTAAAATTACATGCATATTACCTCTACATGGATCAGTTATTATTTTTACCTGAAATCTCTGCCAACATGTCTCGGGTTACCAATACAATCCCTTTATTAGACACTCTAAAGCCATTCGCCTTGTCTTGCTCATTATCATAACCAATTGTCATCCCTTCAGGAATGTGACAGCTACGGTCGATAATTGCATTTTTAATTTTACAGTTACGGCCTATTTTAACACCTGGTAAAACCACGGCACCTTCAATATCACAATACGAGTGAACATGAACATTAGAGAACAACAAAGAGCGTTTTACTTTAGAACCCGAAATGATACAACCACCGGAAACCGTAGAGTCAACGGCCATACCGCGTCGGTCTTCGTCGTCAAAGATGAACTTAGCGGGTGGTAATTGTTCTTGATAGGTCCAAATTGGCCATTGTGGGTCGTATAAGTCCAGTTGTGGCTCAGGAGAAACCAACTCCATATTCGCTTCCCAAAAAGAATCAAGCGTACCTACATCGCGCCAATAAGGCTGACCACCATAAGAAGGATCGCTAAATGGATAAGCAAATACATTATGCTCTTCTATAATGGACGGGATAATATCGTGACCAAAATCACGACCAGACCCTTCACGCTCGGCATCTTTTTTCAGTTGCTCGAATAAGAACTCAGTGTTAAATACGTAGTTCCCCATAGACGCAAGGCACACTCCAGGTTTACCTGGAATAGAGGTTGGGTCTACTGGTTTTTCATCAAAACGACGCACCCGATTACTTTCGTCAACTGTCATCACGCCAAATGTTTTTGCCGCCTCTTCACAAGGTACTTCGATACAACATACGGTCATATCAGCACCGGTTTCAACGTGTTTTGCTAATAAACCACCATAGTCCATTCGGTAGACATGATCTCCTGACAAGATCATTACATACTTAGGTAACTCATGGCGAATAATATCCATATTCTGGAATACGGCATCCGCTGTACCACAATACCACTCATCACCATAACGCTGTGACGCCGGCAGAATTTCTACCGATTCGCCTAGCTCTTTCTTAAAGTGACCCCATGCACGGTTAACATGGCGGATCAACGAGTGTGACTTATACTGTGTGGCAATTCCAACTCGGCGGATCCCAGAGTTAATACAGTTAGATAACGGAAAATCAATAATTCGATGTTTACCGCCAAAATATACCGCAGGCTTTGCTCGCCAATTGGTCAGTTCGTGAAGGCGCGAACCACGTCCACCCGCAAGTATTAAAGCATATGTTTCTCGAGTGAGGGTACTAATATAACGATTCGCATAATTAGGCATTATTTCTTCTCTCCATAATAACTTTTGTTGCGGTGACTACTGCATTGGACTTAAGCGCCAAATATCATCGCTGTAATCTTGAATTGTTCTGTCACTAGAAAACTTGCCACTCGCTGCCGTATTGAGAATACTCATACGCAACCAATGTTCCTTATCTTTGTATGCTTGAGCTGCATGCTCTTGGCTTTCCACATAGGAAGGAAAGTCCTGTGCAACTAGCCAAGGATCGTTACTGCTCTTTATAGAATTAATAACATCATCAAAGATATTAGGCTCAAACAGGTTAAAGTGCCCACTTTCAAGTAACGCCATAACCCGTTTTAGGTCATTATTACTCTCTATCACTTTTAAGGGTTGGTAGTGGGCTCGGACTTCTTGGGCCTGCTCAGCCGTTACACCAAATAAATAGAAGTTGTCTGCACCGACACACTCTCGTATCTCTATGTTGGCGCCATCTAACGTACCTATGGTAATAGCGCCATTCATCATAAACTTCATATTCCCCGTACCGGATGCTTCTTTACCCGCCGTAGAAATCTGCTCAGAGAGATCGGTAGCAGGACAGATCACTTCCATCTTAGAGACATTGTAATTAGGCAAAAAAGCAACTCTAAGGTAAGGCTTAGCTGCGGGATCGTTATTAATAACATTGGCAACATTATTAATTAATTTAATGATCTTCTTCGCCATGTAATAGCCTGGGGCCGCCTTTCCACCAAAGAGCACACAGCGTGGAACCAGATCAGAGGTATCACCACGGCAGATCCGGTCGTATAAGTGAATCACATGCAGCACATTGAGCAATTGACGTTTATACTCATGTATACGCTTCACTTGGACGTCAAACATCATATTCGGGTCAAACTCAACCTCACATTCTTGTGCAACCAATGTAGCTAAACGTTGTTTGTTGCTCTGCTTTACCGCCAGCCACTGCTTCTGAAACGCGTGATTGTCATAGAAGCGACGCAACTCACTAATTTTTGCAAAGTCAGCTTGCCATCCATCACCAATTTTATCGGTGATTAAGGTTGCCAGTTCAGGGTTGCAATGAGACAGCCAGCGTCTTGGTGTTACCCCGTTGGTTTTGTTATTGAACTTCTCTGGACATAACTGATAAAAATCATTGAATAGCCCGGCTTTTAGTAGTTCGGTATGCAATGCTGCGACCCCATTTACCGAATAACTACCCACTATCGCAAGGTAGGCCATGCGCACTTGAGGATGTTCTGATTCTTCAATCAAAGATAATGCTCGTTGTTTTTCTACATCCCCCGGCCATTTGAGTGCGACTTCGGATAAAAAGCGGGCATTAATCTCGTAAATTATTTCTAACAGTCTTGGCAGTAACCGTTCAAACAAACTCACCGACCAACGCTCTAATGCTTCTGGCAGTAAGGTATGGTTGGTATATGCCATGGTCGAGGTGGTGATTTTCCACGACTCATCCCACTCCAGTTCATAGTCATCGAGCAAAATACGCATGAGCTCAGCGACGGCAATACTTGGGTGGGTATCATTAAGTTGGAAAACATGAAAATCAGCAAAATCGCTAAAATCAGGGCCATATTGCTCGACCCAAGTTGCGATCACATCTTGTAAGCTGGCACTGGATAAAAAGTACTGTTGTCTCAGCCTTAGTTCTTTGCCATTCTCACTGGCGTCATTAGGGTACAACACCATAGTAATTTGCTCGGCAAGGTTCTTTTTGGCCACCGCCTCTGAGTAACTACCAGCATTAAATTCGCTTAAATCAAATTCATCGGTAGCTTCAGATTTCCACAACCTTAATGTGTTAACTACCCCATTACGGTATCCAGGCACAGGAACATCATACGGAACCGCTAACACATCCTGTGTATCAAGCCACTCATGATGTTGTCTGCCATCTTTGTCGGTATGTATTTCGACATGACCAAAAAATTTAACTCTCCTTGCTTGCTCTGGTGCTGCAAGTTCCCAAGGGTGGCCTTCGCGCAACCAGTTGTCTGGTTGTTCAATTTGATGACCTTGCTCACAGGTTTGGTTAAACATGCCAAACTCATATCGCAAGCCATAGCCAACCACTGGAAGCGCGAGCGAAGCACAGCTATCTAAAAAGCATGCAGCCAGGCGACCTAAACCACCATTACCTAAACCAGCATCATGCTCAGCCTGCGCGACTTCTTCAAGCTCAGTACAATACTCTTGTAAAGCAGCTTGAACTTGATCTTCTAAATCTAGGTTTAATACAGCATTAGACAGTGCACGCCCCATTAAAAACTCGAGGGACAGATAAGCTGCTTTACGCGTTTTTTTACTTTTTATATGCTCTTTTGTCGCTCTGCAACGGGCCACCATGCGATCGCGGATGGTCAGCGCTAGGGCATGGTAGAGGTAAAGTCGAGACTCACCCACTTTGTCACGACCTAAGGTATAATAGAAGTGACGCGTTAAATCGTCGCTCAAGGTGTCTTCATCTATCTTTGGTGCATCTTGCCAATGTTTCACGACGCATACTGGCGCACTTTTATTAGCCATGCTTTTCATCCCCTTTGATTGATGTAAATATCCATGCTGACTTAGCTGGAACCTGTAAGTAAGAATCTAGTTCGGGTTTTTGCGGTTCAACCGCAGTACTGATTGCCTGCTGCCAATGGCTAGAAAACGCACTAAATGGCAACTTTATTTGCAAAGCATTATCACTGGCGTTCAAAATAATAAGTAAACTTTGCCCGAGCTGCTGATCGGTAATAGTGTAACTAAGCCACTTTCGACCCGGTTCACGCCATTGTTCAGGTGATAGCGGTTTGGCTTGTTCGTTAAACCAGTTCACTGCAAATCGGCTGTCACTATCGTGCACATAAAACAAGTGGGAAAATGCAGCAAATTGCCGACGAAGCGCTAATAAATCTTGAATAAAGAAGGTAAGAGGGTGATGTTGCTGATGGTTTTTCCAAGCTAACCAACTTGTGCAATTATCCTGACAGTAAGCATTGTTATTGCCATTTTGTGTATGAGCCATCTCAGTACCAGCCGAGATCATCGGCACCCCCTTAGACAAAAACAAAGTGAGTAATGCATTTTTCTGCATGCTAAGACGGAGTTCATTAATTTGTGGATCGGCACTAAATCCTTCTACACCACAATTCAATGAATAGTTTTCACTGTGCCCATCGCGGTTAGCTTCGCCATTTGCTTCGTTATGCTTTTGTTCGTAGGCTGTCCAATCAAACAGCGAAAAACCATCATGACTGGTGATAAAATTAATCGAGTTTAACGGCCCTCTGAGGTTATGCTCAAATAGGTCACTAGAACCATGGATCCGCATTGCAAGCTCTGGCAGTACGCCTTCGTCACCTCGCCAAAAACGCCTCACTGTATCTCTATATTTATCGTTCCACTCTCGCCACGGAGAGGGAAACTGCCCTAATTGGTAGCCTCCTGGGCCAATATCCCAAGGCTCAGCAATCAACTTTACTTTGCTGAGGATGGGGTCTTGATGTATGGCTTGTAAGAATGCATGTTGGTTAGAAAAGCCTGACGCCTGTCTTGCTAAAATGGTTGCCAAGTCAAACCGAAAACCGTCAACTCCCATATATTCAACCCAGTATCGCAAACTATCCAGTACTAACCTAAGTACTGTAGGGTTGGAAATATTCATGGTATTACCACAACCTGTATCATTGATATAAACGTGTGGCTTGCTTGGTAACGTGCTGTAATAGGTAAGATTATCAAACCCTTTAAAGCTTATGGTAGGCCCATCGATCCCGCCCTCTGCGGTATGGTTAAACACCACATCTAAAATCACTTCAATGCCAGCTTGATGAAGCCGCTCTACCATGACTTTAAATTCGTTAATATCGTCATTGACGAGGTAACTTTTATGTGGGGTGAAAAAATTTAATGTATTGTACCCCCAATAGTTTTTTAAGCCCTTGGTGGTTAGAAATTGCTCATTTATAAAAGCGTGCACTGGCAATAACTCGACAGCAGTTACACCTATATGCTTCAAGTGATCGATAAAAACAGGTTCAGCAATGCCTAAATATTTACCTTGATATTTACTTGGAACGTCGGGATGGCGCATCGTTGCCCCTTTTACATGACATTCATAAATTACCGTTTTATTCCAAGGGATATTCGGACGCGTTCCTTGATATTTTTCAATCGCTGTCACTTTGCTCTTAGGCATATCACAGGCGTTGTCTGACGGATTTAAATGGCCAACAGGCAAATGGCAAAAATGCCTTTCACTCCAAGTAAATTCACCAAAAAAATCTTTACAATAAGGGTCTAATAGCAGCTTATTTGAATTAAACAGTAATCCTTTCTCAGCGTTATAATCACCGTCGACTCGGTAGCCATAAAGGTCTCCCGCCTTAGCACCTTCAATAAATAGCGACCAGGTTCCACCTTCATGGCGAAACATGCCCAAGCGATTAACCTCGCTATGACCGCTTTTATCAAATAAGCACAGGTTTACGCGTTTTGCTTTTGGAGCATAAACGCAAAAGTTTACGCCTTTATCTGACACGGTTGCGCCGAGCAAATGAGGATTACCGCGATAACTCGTTAGCATGAGCCACCAGAAATGAGCTGTAGATAGACAGTGGCCAGCGGCGGCACAGTAATATCTATACTATGTTCTAGACCATGACTTGCTATCTCTTTAGACTCAACCAACTGTTGCTTATGGGCAACGACCCCAACACCACTGCCCCAGAATGCCTTGTCATCGGTATTTAAAATCACTTGATAAACACCAGACGTAGGCACCCCCAACCGGAAATGAAAATGCGTTTGCGGAGTAAAGTTAGCCACCACCACAAGCGGCGTTACGCCGTCATTGCCGTAACGAACAAAACTAAAAATACTTTGCTCAGCGTTACCTCCATCAATCCAGTTAAATCCCGTCGATTTCGTATCACACTGGAACAGTTGGGGTGTTGTTTTGTAGGTGGAGTTTAATGCTTTAACACATTCAAATACCCCTTTATGAGCCTCGCTTTCAAGCAACTGCCAATTGAGTTGTTGATTATGATCCCACTCTTCTCGAGGGGCGAGCTCAGCGCCCATAAAGAGTAACTTTTTACCAGGGTGTGCAAACATAAAACCATAATATGCGCGTAAGTTTGCAAACTGTTGCCAGTCATCCCCCGGCATTTTGCTGAGCAGCGATCCCTTACCATGGACCACTTCGTCGTGGCTCAGTGGCAAAATATAGTTTTCAGAATAGGCATACACCATTGAAAAGGTCATTTCATGATGGTGATATTTACGGTGGATGGGATCTTTGGACATGTAATTAAGCGTGTCGTTCATCCATCCCATATTCCATTTATAGCCGAATCCTAGGCCATCGTGTTCAACACTGCGCGTAACCCCGGGCCATGCCGTTGATTCTTCAGCAACCATCATGATCCCAGAGTCCTCACCATAACACTGTGTATTAACCGATTTCAGGCACTCAATCGCACCTAAATTTTCGCGGCCGCCATACTGATTGGGGATCCATTCGCCCTGTTTGCGGCTATAATCCAAATACAGCATCGATGCTACGGCATCAACTCTCAAGCCATCAATCGCGTATTCCTTAATCCAGTACATCGCATTAGATAACAGAAAGCTTTTTATCTCTGCCCTATCATAGTTGTAAATGTAGGTATTCCAATCTGGGTGAAACCCTTGCCGCTTATCAGCGTGTTCATACAGGTGGGTGCCGTCAAATTTATGCAAACCATGAGGGTCGGATGGAAAATGCCCTGGCACCCAATCAATCAGCAAGCCAATTTCTTCACGATGGCAACGGGCGACGAAATATGCAAAATCCTCAACACCACCGAATCGACTGGTTGGCGAAAAAAGGCCAACAGGCTGATATCCCCATGAACCGTCGAAAGGATATTCACTAATTGGCATTAATTGCAGATGCGTAAAGCCTAAAGATTTAATATAAGGAATAAGGTCATCTGCCAATTCGCGGTAAGTGAGATAACGATTGCCTTCTTGCTCTCGGCGTTTCCACGACCCTAGATGCACCTCATAAATACTAATTGGTGCATCCACTCTATTGCGTATTAATTTATTTTGCTGTGCTACTTGGTCCAAGAGAAGTGCGTCTGGTCTTGCCTGCGTAATACTCGCAGTGCCCGGAGCTTGTTCCATTTTAAACGCGAATGGATCCGCCTTTTCGATGCGCTCACCATCAAAGGTAGTAATAGCAAATTTATAGCAGCGGTCGACTTCTAAAGCCGGAATAAAAAGTTCCCATACGCCGCTTGCAGGGTGCAGTCGCATCGGATGTTGTGTGGCGCTCCAGTGATTAAACTCACCAATCACCGAAACCGACAGCGCATTTGGTGCCCAAACCCCAAAACGAAACCCTGTCACACCATCCAGCTCCATTTGATGCGCCCCTAAGTGTAAGTAGGCTTGCGCCTGAGTTCCTTCATTAAATAAATATAAGGCGTCATCAGGCAAACAACTAGCAAATGTGTACGTGTCTCTCGTAGTAATGCTTTGCTCAGGGTAATCTACCTCTAACAAGTACCCGCTATTAATTTCATTGCTCGCTACTGTCAGAGTAAACAAATCACTTTGGCGAAATCGAGAAAGTGTCAACTGTTCTTGCTCAGTTACTACTCTAACTTGCTTTGCCCCCGGCAAAAAACAACGCACCACGGATTGCTTTTCATTGAGTTGATGTAGCCCTAAAAACGCAAACGGATCGCGACATTTTGCCGCTTCCAGCGCAGCTAGTTGACTGTCGTACTTATGGTTTTGTGCATCTTCAAGGTTGGGTCTTGTATTCATCTATAAATTCCTGCTAGTTACTGCATCGCGGATCAACTGACGTGACTGTGCAATAATTTCCTGTGATGTGTGATTAAGTTGCCGTCTCCAATTCGGATATTCTTTGTCGGTACCAGGAATATTAACCGGCAGTCGCTGTTGGTCTAAATCATCAAATTGGAGGGTAAGCATTTTTGCGGGAGCATTTGCAAGTACGTCTATCAGTGCGCCATACACAGCCTGTGCATCACATTCTCGAGTGACAGAGACTGAGCCATGTTGTGCAAGCCAATGGCACAATTTGTCACGTTCAACTGTTCGTTCTTTATGAGCCTTATCTAATTGCTCTTTATTGAGTAATTGGTATTCGTATTTTAGCTGTAAATCATCGTGCTGCCACCAGCCAAAAAACGGTGGCACATCATGGTTTGCAACCATCAATAATGCATGGCATTTATAATCTGCCGGTGCCAAAAACTGACCATGATAATCTTTTTCGAAATAAAACAAGATATTGCTATAAATATGAGATTGGGACATGGCGCTTTTCATTTCAACCGGCACAACACCGAGATCTTCACCTATTATCATCACGTTATGTAGGACGGACTCAATTTTCAGGATCGCCAATAAGTGTTCGAACGGATAATATACGTAACACCCTGTTTGCTGCTGGTCATTAATCAGACACCACCAGAGTCGTCTCAACCCCATTACATGATCAATTCTTAGCCCACCGACACCGGTAATATTGGCTTGGATTAGCTGTTTAAAAAAGCGAAACTGCTGGGCTTTTAGTTTTACCGGATCCAAAGCTGGTAACCCCCAGTTTTGGCCATGTTCAGCCCAAGGATCAGGCGGTGCACCAACTCGCGCGTATTCAGCGTACAGATCTCTATTGTTCTGGTATTCACTCGACCCATCGGCACAGCCGACGGCTAAATCATTGATAAGGCCAATAGCCATTCCCAAGCGCAGCGCTGTAGTTTGGCATTGAGTCAATTGTTCAAACGCAATCCACTGTAAAAATTGGCTAAATTCATCGCCTTCAAACAGCGCCAGTTCTTGTTGTTTATTGCAGCAAAACTGTTCGAAAGCTTCTCGCCACGAGCCCTTACCCTCATTTAGTATTCGCCATGCCACTTTTAACGCATTCACTTTACTGGTTAAACAGTGGCTCATATTTAGGTAGCAACGGCCTTCAGTGTTTGTATTGGCACTAAAATGTGCAAAGAACAAGGCACTATCGAGTTCAAACTGCTCGCATAATAATTCGATAGAAATATAAAACGGATGGAGCAAGCGTCGATCATTTGGACTATATGGACTTGCCTTCTCTGGTTCATCCAGAAACAACAAATGAAGCGGGTTCAATAAAATATAGTCTATTCCCTCCGCTGCACTTACTTCAACCAGCTCCCTTAACTCAAAAAAGTCAGCACTTGGCTTATTACTACTCGGTTTCAATGAGTAAAGCTGGATAGACAGGCCTAACAATTTGTTGTTACACTCAATTGGGTCAAAACAATGTGCAGGAGTGACCCATAATTCAGTGTCGAATTGCTCACCATTTAGCGCCACCTGCGCGCAGTGATAACCTACCTCAATAGGCGAAATGGGCACCGCCAGTTGCACGTAACGCTGGTTTTGATAAATATAATCTCCCACAATCGTCATGTTGTTCACATCACAATTGCAGCGATAGTCAAGTGTTGGAATATTGACAGACAACGTTTGGATTTTTTGCCCGTCTTTCACTCTGAGCAGCAGGCTTGGCGCGTCTTGTTCGACCAAAGTGATCGCTTCAAACGGTGTGAGCCATTTGGCAATATCCAGTTCAAAATTAAGCCTAGCCACTTCGTTTGGATCATCGACATTAATGCCGCACGCCGTTAAAGCCTGAAGCCGAGTTTTATGATCAAAAACTACGTGATCACCTGTGTATTTATGGTACTCATAGCCAATACCATAGAGATAAAGAAGCTGCGCTATATTGTCCATCAACTGACTTATGCTCGAACAGTAGACACTACGCTGTTGTCTTCTCCAAAACCATTCGGCACATAGTCATCAGCTTGATGATCGTTGTCCCACACTTCGCCGTCTATCAAGTATCTGAAGTGGTAGTCTTTATCGGTCGGTAAACGGTGCTTGAGCTTAAACGCGCTATCTTTTTTAACAAATTTCATCGGCTGAGGTTGCCAATCGTTAAAATCTCCAGCAAGTTCAACTGTTTTTGCTTCTGGGTGAGAAAATGAAAATGTAACTTCTGCTTCGTCTTTTGTTTTGAAAAACCGTTTAGTGAGCATATAACCCCCGTTTACCTTTTGTGAGTCCTTATTTCACAGTGACGTACGCTAATACTGCAAACGACTGGTAACTGTGTACGATTTATGTCGAGCATATTGAGAGTATAGTGACTTTAAATTGCAGTAACATGTCTGCAAAAAGTTCGCTTTAAAAATCAACAGCCCTAAGTACAGCAAACAAATATTGAGTTTGTATGACAGTACTAGTTTGGTGCAATTTTGCACCGTGTTGGCGCAATCAAAATCAGATAAGCAGTGATTTCAGTTTGCTATGAGGTCCTTGCAATCACTGAGCCAATCACATCAAAGTCCACAAGAAAGCTAGTTAAGAAGTGTTATCATGTAAAGTGAATTTAACTAATAATTGATCCCGCTCATATAATTACAAAACCAAAGTGAAATTTTTGGTACTTTTGCACGATGAGATTTGCAACTGAATGCTAAAGTGTGTAAAAAACTAATTTAGTGACTATAATTTCAGACTACATTTTTCTACAGCGACATCGTGCAACAGGTTGCGCTACAGAAAGGATTTCGGTCTCAGGTTGACTAAGTAAGGAAGGCTATACATGCCCAATGCAATAAGACTAACAAGTACCCTTTTTCTGGGCACACTATTTGTTGTCATCTTGTTGCATCTGTCGTTTAAAGCACATGTGTTAGAGCTATTTGCTTCTAATCACGCAGTGACTGAACTTGTTGGTGTAACCGTAACCCCCTGGTATGCGTTTTTACTTCACGATTTACGCTTCGCCACTAGCGATAACCACCTTTATGTTACCGTCGAGTCTATGCTCGGTGGCCACAAATACGTTGACGTTATGAGCGTATGGTATGCTGTATTTACGTCTCCTATTACTTTAATCGCAGTCGCCACATTATTAGTGATCATTACTTATCTCTATAGATCTGAGCGCAGATATCGAGATCAAGACGAAGATATTAGCGAGATAAATAATGATGTCAGCGGGATTTTAACCCGACTTGAAGTAGACAGTGCCCCGCTGCACCATAAGTCCTCTCTTGCAAAGCTGAGTCATGCAATTCACGATTTGTCTAGCCACGTAGCTCGAGTAAAACGCCACTCTGAGTCGCAAATTTTTCAAGATAAACTAACCAAGCTGATCGATAGGCACGCTTATATCGATCATATTGAAGCAAAGTTAAAGCAAGCAGAGCTTAACCAACAAAAATGCGGATTATTATTTGTTGATTTAGATGGTTTTAAGCAAGTAAACGATTCTTTTGGTCATAGTTTTGGTGACGAAATCTTGATTCAAGTTGCCGCTCGACTGTCAAAAGTTGTACGCCAATATGGGCTTGAGGATTACCACCCTATTCACGGGCTTGAGCAAAACCTCTCAAGGCTCGGCGGCGATGAATTTTCAATTTTTATTCCAACTCTAAGCGACCCTGGACTATGTACAGACATCGCGCAGTCTATCTTGTGCGATATCGAGCGTGACTTTTTACTGGGCAATAAGTTGGTCAAGATCGGCGCTAGTATCGGCATTGCGGTATACCCCGATAGCGCAGCGACCCCTAACTCTTTATTGCAAATGGCAGATGTTGCCATGTACAGAGCAAAAACCGATGGCCGTGGCATATTCAAAGTTTACTCTCCAGAAATGGGCTCAAAAATGCGGCGCTACCATTATCTGCTTGAAGAGTTAAGGTTAGCCATCTCTGCACAAAGTTTTTACCTTTCATTCCAGCCGATTGTTCACGTTGAGGACTGCGCCATTGATTACTTTGAAGCACTGATCCGTTGGAATCACCCAATAGAAGGTCTAATCCCCCCAGCTGAGTTTATTCCAATCGCGGAGGAGTCTAATCTTATCCTTGAGCTTGGTGATTGGATTTTACTCGAGTCTTGTCGGCAAATGTGCGCTTGGCATAATGCGGGAATGAAGAAAGTAAAGATTTCAGTGAATGTCTCTGGTATCCAATTAAAACATCGAAAAGTATTTGAGTGGGTGAATAATGCACTTGAGAAAACCGGACTACCTGCCAGCGCCTTAATGTTAGAAATTACCGAGTCTACCTTGATCAAAGCCAGTAAAGAAACCATCTCTCAATTACAGCAATGTAGAGATGCGGGGATCAGTATTGCCATAGATGACTTTGGCACTGGTTTTAGCTCACTAAGCACACTTGCCGACCTACCCATTGATGTTATCAAAATAGACAAACTATTTATTACTCAAGCTAATAGCAATCCTAAATACCGTAAAATTCTTAACTCTATTAGTGAGCTTGGACAACAATTAGAGCTGAAAATAGTTGCCGAGGGAGTTGAGCACACCGAGCAGTTTGAGTTAGTGAAAAACCTTGGGATCAGTTGTGTGCAAGGTTATTTAGTCAGCCGACCTGAAAGCTCGAATAATGTGGGGACGAAAGTACTGAAAGGAAACGTTAACCATATTGCCGCCACTGGAACCAGCATTTGGTTACCAGAGCAGGTCGGATAACCCAAAAAAAAGCGATGTGGAACAGCAACTGCCTTAACTCTGCGTTTTGGTGTAGTTAAAAACGTGAGCCGCAGCAAAGTTAGAAAGCCTCATAAAGCCGCTATCTCTCCTCTTACCACGCCGTTGATTAATAAGTGCATTGTGCAATGAGCTGGGGTGAGTTCCACTAAGCAGTTAGCGCTTAAATTTGGTTTCTAAAATTACCGACGAATTAGTTCGCTCAATTCCCTCTAGATTACCAATTTCGTCTAACAGGTGACTTAACTGCTCCAAGCTCTGTGCCTCCACAATGGCAATAAGATCATACTCACCACTTATCGCATACAGTGCTGAGACATTTGGCAATTGTTGCAGTGCTAAATTTGCCTTTGTTGTGAGCTTTTGCTTTACCTTAATAGAGACATGCGCAGACACCAAGTCATCCATATATTGCTCTGCGAACTCAACACGATAGCCCTTAATTACGCCGTTTTGTTCTAACTTTGCGATGCGATTTTGTACCGTAGTTCTTGAAAGATCTAATTTGCGAGCCAATTCGGAGATACTCTCCCGTGCATTATTTCGCAACAGTGCGATAAGTTTTTCGTCTTGTAAACTAATCATTTTGCAATTTAACCATGTTAATTTGACATAAATGATATCAAATATGTGAATTATTGCACTGCAAATTATTATAAAAGCGCGTAATAATGAATAAATAGCAAGTTGACTGTAAGCAGATTAATCCTTGAACAACTTCTGTCTTACAGCAGTACCGCACAATGATAAAAATTTAGGAGAAAGCGTCATGCAAGCAAATCGCGAATTATTCGATGAAGTCATGGTTCCAAACTACAACCCGTCAGCCGTTATTCCAGTTAAAGGTGAAGGTTCTCGCGTTTGGGATCAGACAGGTAAAGAGTTCATCGATTTTGCAGGTGGTATCGCAGTAAACTGTCTTGGCCATTGCCACCCGGCGCTTGTCTCAGCATTAAAAGAGCAAGGCGAGAAGATTTGGCATTTATCTAATGTAATGACAAATGAGCCGGCATTGCGTCTAGCTAAGAAATTAACCGATGCGACATTTGCGGACAAAGTATACTTCGCAAACTCTGGCGCTGAAGCAAACGAAGCAGCTCTTAAACTTGCTCGTCGCTGGGCATTAGATAAGTTCGGTGCAGAAAAGTCTCAAATCATTGCATTTAACAAAGGCTTCCACGGTCGTACTTTCTTCACAGTGACCGTGGGTGGTCAAGCTGCCTATTCAGATGGGTTTGGTCCAAAACCTGCTGATATCACGCATGTAGATTACAACGACTTAGCTGCATTTGAAAAAACAATCTCAGACAATACCTGTGCAGTCATGATGGAACCACTTCAAGGTGAAGGCGGGATCATTTCACCAAACGCAGAGTTTGTCCAAGCTGTACGCGAGTTATGCGACAAGCACAATGCCCTACTTATTTTTGATGAAGTACAAACAGGTGTTGGCCGTACTGGCGATTTATACGCTTACCAGGGCTTAGGTGTGACCCCTGATATTTTAACTAGCGCAAAGGCACTTGGCGGCGGTTTCCCAATTGGTGCAATGCTAACAACTACTGAAATTGCAACTCATCTTAAAGTCGGCACACATGGCTCAACATACGGTGGTAACCCGCTGGCGTGCGCGGTAGCGGAAGCTGCATTTGACACGGTAAATACAGAGGCGGTTTTAGCTGGCGTAAAAGCAAAAGAGCAGCTATTCAGAGATGGTCTAAATGCCATCAACGACAAATACAAGGTATTCTCTGAAGTACGTGGTAAGGGTCTGCTACTTGGTGCAGTATTGAACGACAAATTCGAAGGCCGCGCCCGTGATTTTCTAGTGGCAAGTGCAGAACACGGCTTAATGTCTTTGGTCGCAGGCACTAACGTTGTTCGTTTCACGCCTTCTCTTGTGATCACAGATGAAGAGATCCAAGAAGGTCTAGCACGCTTTGAAAAAGCAGTTGCTGCAGTAGTAAACGGCTAAGGAGCTGGGGGCTTAGGCCTCCTCTTTTCCATGTTAGTATTAAGACCAATACAAAAAACTGACTTTGACGCACTAAAAATGATTGCGATTGAATCCGGTCATGGGTTTACCTCATTGCCGGTCGACGACGAACTGTTGTCAAACAAAATTGATCGCTCAGTTGATAGCTTTACAAAGTCAGTCAAAAAACCCTATGACGAAGGCTATTTATTCGTCCTTGAAGACACCCAATCGGGAGAAATCATTGGCACCACGGCAATAGAAGCCGCCGTTGGCATGTCTGTGCCGCTATATCATTATCACCTTGGCAAAACCGTACATCATTCTAGAACACTCGGGGTGTACAATACGGTTGATATTTTGTCCATGTGTAACGACTATACTGGCAGCTCTGAGATCTGCACCTTATTTTTACGTGAAGGTCGCCGTCAAGGTTTGGCTGGTCGCTTTTTGTCTCGTAGCCGCTTTTTGTTTATGGCTGAACATGCAGAGCGTTTCAGCGATACCGTTATTGCAGAAATGCGTGGCGTGAGCGACGAACATGGTCATTCACCATTTTGGCAATGGTTACAAGAGCACTTTTTTAGTATCGAGTTTCCGCAAGCAGATCACTTGGTAGGTCTCGGGGATAAAGTTTTTATTTGTGAACTTATGCCCAAGTATCCCATCTATGCAAATTTACTAAGTCCAGAAGCACAAGCCGTTATTGGTCATGTGCACGAGAAAACCAAGCCTGCTCTGCGTTTATTACAAAAAGAAGGGTTTGAACACCGAGGCTACGTGGATTTATTTGACGCAGGCCCAACAGTTGAAGCCAAACTCGATAATATTCGAACGGTGAGAGAGTCATTTAAAGGTGAAGTAGAAATAGTCACTTCTGTAGCCAATAATCTGCCGAGTCTTGCTATCTCTAATGGTCGATTAGAGGCGTTTAAAGCCACCTTTACCGATCAGGCATACCTCTGCGAAGCTGAGGAAAAAATTCAGCTAACTGCAGAAGTTGCCAAAGCGCTAGACGTCACTCAAGGTGAGTTAATAAGCGCATTTAAGTTATAAATTTCATGTCGTGCTAATACCAATTGGTATAACGTTAACAAACTGTCACCAAGACAAAAAATTAGGAAACCATTATGCACAACAACGTAGATACATTATTTGAACACCTGTGGGACAACTATTTAGAAGTAACACCGTCTGCAGTTAAAGTTCACGAATTACTGGGTTCAACGCAAAAAGATGACGTGATCAACGACCACATCGCATTGCGTACTTTTAACCTTGAAAAAGTAGGTCTAGAAAAGCTTGCTGCACACTTTAAAGCGGTTGGTTATAAAGAGTGCGGTGAATACCACTTTGAAGCAAAGAAACTATACGCTAAGCACTTTGAGCATCAAGACCCAACAAAGCCAAAAGTATTTATCTCTGAGCTATTAGTTGAGCAATGTTCAGAAGAGCTACAAACCATCGTTAAAGAAATGGTTGAGCAAATCGATGCCTCAGCGGTAACCGCAGAAGACTTCCTGTACTCAGGTACTCACTGGAATGTATCTCACGAAACATACAAAAAGCTACTGGCCGAAAGCGAATATGCAGCTTGGATGTCAGCGTGGGGTTACCGCGCTAACCACTTCACGGTAAGCATCAATTACCTCAAAAACTTCACCACTATTGAAGCCGTAAACCAAGCACTTAAAGACAATGGTTTTGAGTTAAACACCTCCGGCGGCGAGATCAAAGGCTCTCCAGAAGTATTGCTTGAGCAATCTTCAACACTAGCCGATCACCAAACTGTGAAGTTCAGCGACGGTGAATTCAGTATTCCAAGCTGTTTTTATGAATTTGCACTGCGCTACGCAAAACCAGACGGTGAAATCTACACTGGTTTTGTTGCAGCCTCTGCTGACAAGATTTTTGAAAGTACTAACGCAAGATAGTCTCAAAAAATCAGTGCTTGCCTAAGCACTCTGCCCAAATTGCAAAGCAGCCTTACTGGCTGCTTTTTACGTTAATTTCTTCACACACTTGTGGCAATATCTCATCAGTTAGGCCGGCAGGCAATTGGGTTAGTGCAGGCGTGGCCAAACTGGATACATTTTTGCCCGCAATAATATTGTCTATCCAATCAGCGAAATAAGAAACGCGACTGTATACTTCCGTCACACCGTAGCGACCAATTCTCCCGCCCGCTACTCTAGAGCTGACTCCAACCACAATACCTTGACCATCTTTGTGTTGATAGGCTGGACCACCGCTATCTCCTCCACCCGACACTCCTTCCAAAGGCAGTGCCTTGTCACCGCGGTCAAAGCTAAATTTAATAAGCGGGCCTTGGGCTAGTATCACGGTATTTTCAGCCCGTCGCATTTGGCCTCGGTTAGCCAAGTTGTCAATCGTTTGCCCAGTTATACCGTTACCTGTCCCTCCTATACCAATAAACCATAGTACTTTATCAAGCTCATCTGTTTCACGGTTAATCTTGAAAGGCTTAACATCGCTTACAGCTTGCTTGAGTTTGATAAGTGCAATATCGTGGCTTTGCCCTGGTATATAACCTGAGTGAACAAATACTTGCTCAATCAAGGTAGGGGTATTATTGATGAGTATTGTCGAATTTGGCTGAAGGCAAAATGTTGCATGGGCGACTGTTAAGACCCACTTTGAGTCAATTAATGTACCATGACCACCATCAATATAAAAAGTTGCTAACTGAGGCAACACATTGCTCGACACCTTGTACTTGGCGTCATCGACGTCATGGCGGATAACAATGCTATTTGAGTTAAATGAAATACCTAATATTATTAAAAACCAAAACCGCATTATCAGCTTCCTTGAACTAGTTTTCCTGCCATTCAAACGTTAACATCCCAACTATTAGTTTATTATCATGGCGTTAAGTAAAAATAAAGCTAATTTTGTCTGTAGTGTTTCACACTAAACTAAATGCCATTTAATATCGCTGATTGAGCAGTAGATAGCAAATTCAAAACCCAGTCACAGAATTAAATTTGTAAGGTTGCTTATTGCACTAATACAAGCTAGTGATGCTTCTGCCTATCAATTTTAGCTCAATTACAGAGCTAACTAATTATCATCACATCTAACACCCTAAAAGTCAGCGTTTATTCAAGCTACTTACTTTATACTGTGGCAATTTTGATTTCGCCTGTGCGCTTGATATGCTTTAGCAGCACTAAGGACAAATAAGTAACATACGGAAAGTCACCACATGGAAAATAAACGGATACATTCACTCTCCCACTTTGCCAACATTAACCGGCGCAATATTCTCGCCAATCAATATACCACAGCTCCAAATCTCGCATTACTGTGTTTGGTGATGACTGGGTGTGACGACCTTGGCCGACAAATAGACGCGCTTACTGGCGAGCAAGACAAGCAAGTGCAAGCTCTTATTGAGCGCACAAAAGCCCAAATGGTATTTGTTGAAGGCGGCAGCTTTATGATGGGCGATGGCGGAGGCCCTAATAACTTGCCTTGGACCATAGCCCGTGACAATAAACCCGCTCATAAGGTGACCCTTACCAGCTATTCGATGGGCGCTTATGAGGTAAGCTATGGCGATTTTGATTTATATACCGCAGTAAACGACCTACCAAAAACCATGTGGACAAAATGGGATAAAGATGAAATTTGGCGCGCGCCTGAATTTCCTGCGGGAGTGAGTTGGTATGGTGCTAAGAACTATTGTTTATGGCTGGCAAAACTCACACAACTCCCAATTGATTTACCAACAGAAGCACAATGGGAATTTCCAGCACGAAACCGTGGCGAGAATATTCTTTTTGCCACAGATAACGGGCGGATAGAAGAAGGCCGGAATTATGAACTAAATACTGATTATGCGGAGCCTTCTGGCACATACCCCGCTAACCCATTAGGATTTTATGATTTAAGCGGCAATATGATTGAGTGGGTCAATGACTGGTGGGCTGAAGATTATTATCAACACTCCCCAGAACAGGATCCTAAAGGGCCAAAAGAAGGCACAAAAAAAGTCATGCGAGGAGGAAGATTTTTAGAGTCTCCTCGCGGTAGTAATGTATATACACGGCAAGAGTCAGATGAGCTTGATGAAGCGTATCGTGCTAAAGGATTTCGCTGCGCGCTAAATCTAGCGAAGTCACTTCCAGTTCAATCAGTTAACTAGTGCATTGCCATAGTAAAAGTCAGCGTTTATTCAAACTGCTTACTTTATGCTGTGGCAATTTTGATTTCGCCTGTGCGCTTGGTATGCTTGAGCAGTACTAAGGATAAATAAGTAACATACGGAAAGTCACCACATGGAAAATAAACGGATAGTTTCACTCTCCCACTTTGCCAAGATTAACTGGCGCTGTAATCCCGCCAAAAAATATATCACAGCTCTAAGTCCCCCATTACTGTGTGTGGTAATAACAGGGTGTGACGACCTTGGCCAACAAATAGACGCGCTTACTGGCGAGCAAGACAAGCAAGTGCAAGCTCTTATTGAGCGCACAAAAGCCCAAATGATATTTGTTGAAGGCGGCAGCTTTATGATGGGCGATGGCGGAGGCCCTAATAACTTGCCTTGGACCATAGCCCGTGACAATAAACCCGCTCATAAGGTGACCCTTACCAGCTATTCGATGGGCGCTTATGAGGTAAGCTATGGCGATTTTGATTTATATACCGCAGTAAACGACCTGCCAAAAACCGTGTGGGAAGAATGGGATAAAAATGAAATTTGGCGTGCACCTGAATTCCCTGCGGGGGTGAGTTGGTACGGCGCAAAAAACTATTGCTTATGGCTCGCTGAGCTAACCCAACTCCCCTTTGATTTACCAACAGAAGCACAATGGGAATTTGCTGCACGAAACCGTGGCGAGAATATTTTGTTTGCCACTGATAGTGGGTGGATAGAAGAAGGCCGGAATTATGAACTAAATACTGATTATGCGGAACCTTCTGGCACATACCCCGCTAACCCATTGGGATTTTATGATTTAAGTGGAAACATGATTGAATGGGTCAATGACTGGTGGGCTGAGGATTACTATCAACACTCCCCAGAGCTGGATCCCAAAGGGCCAAAAGAAGGCACAAAAAAGGTCATGCGAGGCGGAACTTTTATGGAATCGCCACGTGGCAGTAATGTTTATACACGGCAAGAGTCAAATGAACTCGACACTAGCTACAGGGACATCGGGTTTAGATGCGCACTAAATCAACCTACACCACTAGACATGCAACCAAAGTAGCTAACTTTGGTTGCTATTACGCTGTTATGCCAGTGCTACAAATGGACTAATATTAAGC
Organism: Pseudoalteromonas piscicida; assembly: GCF_002744175.1. Lineage (GTDB taxonomy): Bacteria > Pseudomonadota > Gammaproteobacteria > Enterobacterales > Alteromonadaceae > Pseudoalteromonas > Pseudoalteromonas piscicida_B. Next base: position 73,583 of record NZ_NKHF01000025.1, on the reverse strand, counting down.
ATTGCGACGGCAACCGAACCGGAACGTGCTCGGCTTGGTAGTTGGCGCCGCCATGCATCAAACTCACGCTGCTGAGCACCTTCTAAGATACTATTCAGCTGAGATAAGCCCTCTTCTCGGCTACATTTTCCACCGCCTTCCCCCATATGCTGCAATACTTCATCTAGCTCTTCAGTGCAGAGAATATGCTTAAGCATAATAATAATAGCATTTTCACGCTGCTCATTTAACCCGGACCAACTATAGGCGTCAGAATCAAGTAAACTCGCTAAATTTGGATTAGCAAGTAAGTTTAGCATTGCCCCCTTAGCTTCAGGCACCGTAAATTTTAACATTTCGGGCTTTTGTAGAATATTATCCATCATATCTTTCGCACGTTCATGGATTAAAACAGTTCCTCGCCACCATGTATCGACTTGACGAACACTATAACCTATGAAATTAAAAATCTCATTTCCTGTTGCTATATGCATAGATACTGCTTTGTATAATACTTTAAAAGCATCTTCTTGGATAAATGCTAGGTAATCATAATCATTATTTTTAAGCTGGTGATATACGAACTGGGCAAGCGTGACGATTTCATCTACACCTATCTCACAGACTAACTCTCCGCCAGCACCTACGCCCCAGATAAGTCCCAATTTCGCACGAAGCATAAACCTTCCGTCTTCATAACCAATATAACATCCGGCACGTGCACCGGCGCCAAATGCGCCTTCTGCCTTTCCTCCTAGTTTAGCTAAATCACAAAAGCTAGACTTACCGGTTTTTTCTGGATTATCCCACTGCAAAGCACCGGTTAACTCGCATCCTGCGGATACCCCAGCAAATGCACTGAGCTCGCCTTTTACAGGTTCAAACTTGCGATCGGCGCGGCTGAGTGCTTTTACTTGTTCAGGGGTTAATCCCTCAAGCATCATTTTACCTTGCCTTACTGTACAGCCTATATTTGCCGCTGCCTGTAATTTCGCTCCCGCATAGCCAAAAAGGGCAATGGTCGCATTTAATCGGATCGCACCTAAGTTTATCTCCCGCTCTTTAGCCGTATTTTTAAGCGGCATCATAAACCTAAACTCATACCCCTTTTTATTGGGGAAGTAACCACTGATTGCAGCTTTTGCTTCACCAACTGCAAAATCGACTTTGCCATCAGCTTGAAATGAAAAGACACCATCTTTTGGGCTAAAGTTTGCCGCAATGCCTGCACCATGGGTGTAGCGCATTAATCGCGCCTCTGCACTGGCGTCAAAATAGTCGCTTTTTTCAAACCTTGTTATCTTTAGATCTTTATTAAGCTCCCTAGCCCATTCGCCCCATATGGTTGTATACGTGTCGACAAGCTTCTTATCAAACTTAAAATTGACCTTTAGCTTACTCAAATCATTTTTAAGCGCTTTGTTCAGTTTGCTACGGTCTAAGTTGCCATTCGCATCGCTAAAACGACGGCCGTTTCGAATGTCCGTATCAATTTTGTAGCGTCTTGTATGATTGGCGATTTTATCACTGCGCACATAGGTATACTTTCGACCTTTAAAGCCAATGACTTCGGTAATTTTATTAGCGGTGGGGCCTGAAACAAGTGGCTTTAGGGTTTCGTTTAACGCCTTTTTTGCGTCGATTACTTGATCATCTTGTTTTGAGAGGTCTTGTTGCCCAGCCAGCGCCTGCTTAAGCTGCTCCAAGGGAGGGTTAAGCACTTCCATTTCTTGCTCTAAAATATCGGCAAGTGACTGAGTAACCGCAATAAAACTGTTATCTTCTGGAATATATATAAAATCAATAATTTCCTGTTGGTCTTCTGATTCTGCAACGGAAAAGCTCACCGAGTGCGTTGCGCCTCCGGCTTCAGCTGTTATTGTGTACTCCCCTGCTACAAGCGGTAGCGCCAACTCCCAATCGTAACCTCTGTCTGGTAGATACTCGCCATTAACTTGTTCCAATATGGCTGATTTTGAACCAGATGTTGGCCCTTTCCAGATTATGTTCACACTATTACTATTATAAAATTGCCCCTTAACCAATACGTCAAAGCCGGTATTCACCCTAACTTCATCACCCGCTTTAGGAGGATTTTTTATAGTAAACTGGGGATGGTTGAAGCCATATATAAGGCTTTCATTTGGTGTGCCAGTGTACTGCTCAACAACACTGGCGGCGGTTTCTCCCGGCCCTAATACATGATTTGCAAAACGTCTTTTAGTGGTTTGGTTTTGCTCTAGCTTTACGATTTGATCTGGATTAGGTTGACCAATAATAACGGATGGCGCAATGGTATCTATGGGCTGTGTTGTGTTTTTTAGCTTAGTAGCTGTATTTTTGTTACTAGTGTTATTGTTACTTTGACGGCTTCCATTACGGCCAATCGAGCCGATATCTCCACCTGAGAAAGCGTTACCGCCACCAGAACCGAACTGCTCCTCCATTTTGGTCTCTAGCGCTGACTTTTTAATAAATGCAAAAACCTGCTTTATATTAGCTTGAGAAACCGTTTTGAGACGCTGCGCGCGGTTATTCGAAATAACAAATAGTTGCCTATCGTCGTGGTGATGTAACCCACCATGCCAGTAACGAGCTTCTGTCGGGTCAATACGAATATAGTCAGAGTAATGGGGGTTAAGTGCCTTAAGAACGATGTTGGGCACTTTGGTCATCGCCAACGTGGTTGGTTGCCGAGCGTTTTTTAATTTTGAGTCTGACGGAAAAGGTAAATCATCTGTAGCGCCTTGCTGTACATCGTGTACAAGCATAGGTAACTTGTCAAAAGGCTTCATGCCTATTCTTCCTTGCTTTATCCTAATATCACTCATCGACGTCTTACAACTCATCAATGAGCACGAAACGAGATCAAGGAGAGATTTTATACCGATAACACCTTTCATTCAATGAGCCGCTAAGCTTTGCTCGTCGCCTTTTGTATATTACCGTTCTTAAAATATAAGCTAATACTGTTACAACAAATTCGCATTTTTTGACCAAAAACAAGCCAAACTTTCTGCTTTGGTTTAAATTACAGACAGTGTTTGACATATTTTTGTCAAACCATCCCTGTAGAGTGCATGCTAGGTTACTCTATATCACGCTCATGAGTTAGTTGGTGAGGCATCATATTTGGTGCTAATCCGAGTGCTAAAAATGCAGGGGTCAAATTAACCAAAGGGTATTGTAGGAGTTATCATGACCAGTTATGTATCTGAATTTAACACTCTCAATCGGGGCTTAAGTGTAAAGCCTCCGGTCACGCACCCCGCCATGGACTCAAAAAAGCACTATAAGCGTGAGTTAAAGTATTGGCAAACTCAATTGCAGCACGTGCAACAAGCTTATTTTCATCAAGGGAAGCGGGCTATTTTGGTATTTGAAGGGTGGGATGCTGCTGGTAAAGGTGGTGCTATCAGGCGCATGACTGAAAAGCTCGATCCGCGGGGCTTTAAGGTGTTTCCTATCGCCAAGCCCGACCCTGAAGAGCAAGGTCGGCACTACCTGTACCGTTTCCAAACTAAGCTGCCGCCGCTTGGCACGATGACCATTCTTGACCGCTCTTACTATGGTCGCGTATTGGTCGAACGAGTTGAAGGCTTTGCCAGTGAGCATGAGTGGCTGCGCGCCTACCAAGAAATCAATGAGTTTGAGCGCTTACTCGTAGACGATAACGTCCGAATTGTGAAAGTCTTTTTGCATATCAGCGAAGATGAGCAGTTAAAGCGTTTTACAGAGCGGTTAAACAATCCCTATAAACGTTGGAAACTGACAGAAGAAGATATTCGTAACCGCAAAAAACGCCAAGAATACGAGCAGGCTATTGATGATATGTTTGCAAAAACCGACACCAATTTAGCCCCTTGGCATGTCATTCTTGGCGAGCACAAATGGTATGCCCGTGTACAAGTACTTAAAACCGTAGTAAACGCACTTAGTGACGGGGTTGATATTAGCCCGCCACCTATCGATAAAGCGGTCGTCAAACTGGCTAAATCTCAATTGGGTATTGTTCAAAAGGAGGACTAATCCATGAATCGTCATGACTATCTTGCAGATTACTTTAACGAGCGTGAAGGTGTTCACGTTGACAGTGATTGCAGTAAATCCGACAAAATGCGACTCAGTCCACTGCGGTTTTTCCGTGGCAGCGCTGCGCTAATGTATAAAGACTTGCAAGCGCAGCAAATTGTCTTACCTGATGCCGCAACTACCCTGCCACTAACGTATGTAATGGGCGACTGTCACACCGGAAATTTTGGCTTTCATAGTGAAGAAGGCAGTCATGGTGATACCTTAATTTTCGAACCAAATGACTTCGATGACGCTTGTGTTGGGCATGCAGTGTGGGATTTATTTCGCTATTTAGTGAGTCTACCGCTGACACAGCTTGAAGGTGGTCGTATTCAAGAGCAAGCTCAAGATATTAAAGACCGCAGCAAACCTTTAGTGAGCAAAGAGCTGGTTGCACAAGCACAGCTGGACTTTTTATATAGCTACCTAAAGACTTGCCAGCTATCACTTGAATACAAAGTAGATAGCAATACCGGTTTAACTAAATTTGATAATAACCATATTCTCCATAAGCGTTGGCAAAAAGGCCTACAAAGAATGGCGGGCGGTGCGGCATTCACCATAAAGAGTACCCTAGCGAAAGAAATTGACCTCAGCATTAAGCCATTACGTTTTCGCGAGGACAAACTGAAGTTTAAGCAACTAGATCCCAATTTAAAAGAAAACCTTATTTATCACTTTGCGCCCTATGTTGATGATGAAATTTTAGATTGTGTTGAGCGTATCGACCAAGGCACAGGCTCATTGCATCTAAGCAGATATTATTTATTGGTTGGTCCAAACGTACAAAAACCCACTAAAGATATTTTGCCGCTGTGCCACATTGTTGAGATAAAACAACAGCAGCTCGCGTCACCTCTTGCATATTTTACCAACCTAAGCCCAATTAACCGCCTCGATCCCGCTCATTTAACGGTCAATAGTCAAAGAAAAATGCAACGTCGTACTGACCTTATTTTAGATAATGCCCTGTGGCAGGGCTGCCACTGGTTAGTGCGCTCACGCCATCATGCCCGAGTTGGTATTGACCCTGAAGACATAACGATCGGCAAGCGCGCTGCCACTAAGTCTGGCTTTAGCCAATATGCACAAGCCTGTGGTGAAGCACTCGCCCTTTCACATATGCGCGCCGATCGACGTTCTTTGCACTTTCAAGAACAAGCCGTCGCTATTCTACCTAACTTACTCGATGAATTAGTAAAAACAGCTAGCCACTACAGCGAACAAGTTATTGCAGACTGGCGCTGGTTTTGTGAACAAGGGCTGCGTTAACCTCAGCTACCTTCTATTTGTTTTTGTTTGGGAATATCAACAACTAGGCCATCTTGGGCAATAATAAGCTTGCCGCTGTAATAAAATGCAGCCTCTTCAACAAGTGGCTGCAGCATACCTTCGCCATGATAACGCACGCTAAAATGCGTAAGCGCTAGCATAGGCACCTGATGGGTTTGTGCAAATTGGGCGACGCGCTTGGCATCGCTATGGCCGGTATGAAAACCGACTCGATGCAGATCAGATGCCGTGAAGGTAGCTTCATGCACGAGCAAGTCCACACCTTGGATCGCCTGTGATAGTAACGCCGGCTTTTCGTTGTCACCACAAATTATTGCCACTCTAGGCTGCCAACTATAAAAACTGTAGTCGTCTGACTGTAACCACTGACCTTGGTATTGCACATCTTGGCCTTTTTGCAACAGGTTGTAGTGGCCGCCAGACGCGATGCCATCTTGCTGCAGTTTGGCTATTCTTAATTTACGTGGAATACACTTTTCGGTGAGTTTATAGCCAACACTGGGCACTCTGTGTTGCAGCGCTATGGTTTCGATGTCGCAACATTCAAGCGGTAACTTTTCGTTTATTTCTTCAAGGGCGATGGTTATTAAGTCAAAACTCAGTCTCACCTCAGTGAGTGTAAAACAGCTTTGTACAAACTGAATAACGGCACGCGGCGCAATTAACTTTAGCGGTGCTTTGCGCGCGTTCAACGCCATGGATGAAATTAGTCCGGGTAATCCATAGCAATGATCCCCATGAAGATGGGTGATGCAAATGGCCTCGAGGTGATACAAAGTTAACTCACTGTGGAGCAACGCATGTTGAGTCGCTTCGGCACAGTCTATCAATACCCACGCTTTGCTGTTTTCAAAGCTCACCGCCACAGCAGACATATTACGTTGTTTAGAGGGGCAACCTGAAGAGGTGCCAAGAAAATGTACTTTCACGCCAAAACCATTTACTTTTTTATTAGGTCTGTCATTGTAACGGATAAATAAAGTAATAGTGAAACGCGCGTGCTCGCCTTGCAACGTGATCTCTAAGGAGAAGATGATGAATTTAATACCTTCAGACAGCATGATTTTAGTGATTGATATTCAAGAGAAGTTTCGTCCACATATTGCTGAGTTTGCGGATATTGAAAGCCAAGTAAGTACTTTGCTGCAAGGGGCTAAGCACCTCTCCATCCCTACGATAGTCTTTGAGCAGTACCCAAAAGGTCTAGGTCATACAGCTCCGACCTTACTTGAGTTTGGTTTTCCCGTTATTGAAAAAACCGCCTTTAGTGCTTATCACGCTGAAGACTGTAAAGAAGTCATTCAGAGCCAACAACGAGACACTATCATTGTCGTTGGACTCGAAAGCCATATTTGCGTTCAGCAAACTGTTAATGACTTACTCGCAGACAACTTTGATGTAGTTGTGGTTGCCGATGGCATTTGCTCTCGAAACCCTAAACACACCGAGTGGGCTCTCATGCAGATGCAAGCCGACGGAGCTCGCTTTTTAGCCTTGGAGTCGATTTTGTTTCAATGGTTAAAATCGGCAAAGCACGAACAGTTTAAAGCAATTTCAGCACTAGTTAAGTGATCGGTTATCACCATAAAGGCGTAACCTAAATATCGAGGTGAATAATGAAAAATGAGTTAGACAGCAAATTCTTGTTAACGGTGTTTGAATACATCCAAAAGCATGGCGAAGTAACGGAAGAAGGTAAGCGCTACGAAGGCGTTACCGCGTTTGCCGATCCTGATGGCTATACCATTTATCTGCAAGGTAGCGGCGTTTTACTGCGTTCAGGGTTCCATAATACCTATCATTTGGATTACGAACACGACAAGCACAAAGACGACTTGCTTAAAAAGCTGGACTACATTTTTAAAGAGGCAAATGAGTAGCTTATATCCAAACACCAATCGAGGACGACGTGTCAGGCGTCCTCGCCCTGAAAGCAAACAAACCCGCGCATATATTGAAAAAGTAGTAGCAACGCTCCGAGCTGATCCCAGCAAGCTCAATATCATCAAACAAAACTGCGAGAACTACCGCCAACAAAGCTTTTTAAAGCGTGGCTTTTTACTCGCCATCGAACGCTTTGACTGGGTTTTTGCCGTCGACAACGACGTAGAGCGGATAGTGCAACAGATCCTCGCCGACGACTATATTGGTAAACGATTACGTCGCTACCCGCTATTATTTAAGGGCGTGCTAGATGATTAACCTAGTGTGGTTAAAACGAGATTTCCGTATTCAGGATCATCGCCCTCTCCATGAAGCTTGCCAAAATGGTAAGCCGATTCTCATTCTTTACGTTATTGAACCTGAATACTGGCAATTGCCCGATACTAGCGCAAGACAGTTTAAGTTTATCAAAGAGTCCTTGCTCAGCCTCAGTGAGCAATTACAACAGCTAGGTGGGACACTTACGGTTCGCAAAGGCGATGTGGTAACAATACTCGAAAAAATCCACCAACATGTGGCCATTTCAACCTTGTATAGTCATCAAGAAACTGGAAATACTTGGACATTTGAGCGTGATAAACGCGTTATTGCCTGGTGCAAAGCTAAACACGTTGGCTATCAAGAATATCGCCAACAAGCTGTGTTTAGAGGCAAAGTTAATAGAGATAAATGGCAAGAGCAGGCCGACGCCTGGCTACAAAGCGATTGTTTTCCTCCGCCGGCTAAAGTCAATGCGTTACTCCACCATCATAATGGGTTGGAGCTTTTGAACGACTATCCCGGTGATGATCACAATGTTGCCAGTAAGCCTCAAATCGGCGGTATTAAAGCTGCACAACAAACACTAAATAGCTTTTTTAACCACAGAATTAACAGCTACCTTTTTGGTATTTCAAGCCCGGTAAAGTCGGTGACCAGCAGCTCAAGGTTAAGCCCGTATCTGGCATATGGCGTACTGAGCCTTAAAGATGTATTGCAGCAAGCACAGGTTTTATCGGTTGAATCAAAGCGTAACAAAAGTGGGTTTTTATCACGGCTTTATTGGCACAGCCATTTTGTACAAAAACTCGAATCCGAGCCCAACTATGCAGAACAAGCCGTTCATGCCTCGCTGGTCGCCATGCGTGCTAGCGAATTTAATCCTGAACGCTTCGCGCTTTGGTCTGCTGGGCAAACTGGCGTGCCGTTTGTCGATGCCTGTATGCGGATGCTTATCGCCACAGGTTGGATTAATTTTCGTATGCGAGCAATGTTAATGGCGTTTTCAAGCTACCATCTATGGCTCGATTGGCAAAAACCAGCGGCTCGACTAGCCAATTTATTTATTGATTATGAACCGGGGATCCACTATCCACAAGTGCAGATGCAGTCTGGCACAACCGGGATCAATCCATTTCGTATTTATAACCCGGTCACGCAAGGACAAAAGTACGATCCAGATGGCCACTTTATTCGCCGTTACCTACCTGAACTTGATCATGTACCTTCGGGGTACATCCATACCCCATGGCTATATTCCGGCTTGAAAGCAGATGTATACTGCCCACCATCCATTTTACCAGATGATGCTGCTAGAGCCGCCCGTGAAAAGATTTCGCAGTTTTACAAACAGCACCTAGATAAAGACGAAACCGGACGAGTGATAGTGACACATGCTTCTAGACGGCGTTCTAACTCACGAAGAAAAAAACGAGCAAGCACTGACAAGCATCAGCTTAAGCTATTTTAGTTGATTTGTTTTTGCACAAATTATCTAATTTCACCCCAAAAACAGGACAAATAGCCGCTTTCGCATGATTTCATGTAAAAGAAATGCTAAGGTTGCCACATTTTTTGGAACTGAGAATTTAGCTATGTCAAATGCTGTAGAGACGCAAGCTGATAGTCAGAACCAACAGGGGCAAAAAGGCGGATTATTTAATCGTTTCTTAGCCACTGTTGAGTTCTTGGGGAATATGCTTCCTCATCCTATTACGTTGTTTGCATTATTTTGTATTGCCATTGTGGTATTTAGTGGTATTGCCGATTGGATGGGCCTATCTGCAATCGACCCTCGTCCTGAAGGCTCTGCAGGTCGTGATCCAGACGGTGTAATTGAAGTTGTCAGCCTCATGAGCGCCGAAGGCCTGCAACGTATTGTAACGGGCTTGGTGACTAACTTTACAGGCTTTGCGCCACTTGGCACGGTATTGGTTGCACTATTAGGTGTTAGTGTTGCTGAACACTCAGGCATGTTATCTGCTGCTATGCGTGGCATGGTAATGGGCGCCTCTAAACGCCTTGTTACCTTTATGGTTGTTTTTGCCGCGATTTTGTCCAATACCGCGTCTGAGTTGGGTTATGTTGTGCTTATTCCACTGGCGGCAATGATTTTCCATAGCCTAGGCAGACACCCTCTTGCAGGCCTAGCTGCAGCTTTTGCAGGGGTTTCAGGTGGCTATAGCGCCAACCTTTTACTTGGCACGATAGACCCACTGCTCGCCGGTATTACTACTCCAGCGGCACAGATGATCGACCCAAACTACCAAGTTGGACCGGAGGCAAACTGGTACTTCATGATGATATCGGTATTCCTAATTGCCATTGTTGGCACCTTGGTCACTGAAAAAATCGTTGAGCCACGCCTTGGAAAGTATGACCCGAAAGAAGCCAGTATTGATCTTAATGAAAACAACATAGAAAAGCTGACCGCAAAAGAAAAGTCAGGCCTACGTTGGGCGGGTGTGTCACTACTTGTTGTTAGTATTCTTCTTGCTTTAACTATCGTGCCAGAAGATGGTATTTTGCGTCATCCTGAAACGGGTGAAGTGGCTGGCTCACCGTTTTTGAAAGGTATCGTAGTATTTATCTTTGTTACCTTCGCCATCCCAGGTTTTGTGTATGGTCGCGTCGTTGGCACCATGAAAAATGACCGCGACATTATTGACGCCATGAGTAAAAGCATGAGCTCAATGGGCATGTATATTGTGTTGGTATTCTTCGCTGCACAATTTGTTGCCTTCTTTAAGTGGACAAACTTAGGTACGATTTTAGCCATAAATGGCGCGGCGCTGTTGCAAGCGCTAAATTTAACGGGTCCTGAGGTATTTGTGCTATTTATTCTGATGTGCGCATTAGTTAACTTAAGCTTAGGCTCTTCTTCAGCGCAATGGGCAGTGACTGCACCAATCTTTGTACCGATGCTGATGCTTATTGGCTATGCACCAGAAACTATCCAGGCTGCATACCGTATTGGTGACTCTGTGACTAACTTGATCACTCCAATGATGAGTTATTTTGGTTTAATCTTGGCAGTGGCCACCAAATATAAGAAAGATATGGGGATAGGCACACTAGTGGCAACCATGTTGCCTTATAGCATGTTCTTCTTTATTGGTTGGGTAGCCCTGTTCTATATCTGGGTATTTGGCTTTGGCCTACCGGTAGGTCCTAACTCGCCAATCTACTACAATCCGTAGTTAGTCACTACAGAATAATTTTCTAGATGCCAGCAATTGCTGGCATTTTTATTTGAGAAAACCTCAACCCTCACCTAAGGTTGAATAGGAGACAGACAAGAAGGAGCCGATTTTCTATACCAATTTCATTGAATGAATCAAATTGGTATTACATTAACTCACGGTATCGCTGCACTTTTCATCCTGTTTTCTTAGCGGTTGCTGTGACCTAACATTAGGTGAATTATGTATACACTCTTTTACTATCCACACAGCGCGAGCCTTGCCCCACATATTTTATTGGAGTTGATAGGTGAGCCATACCAACTTGAGCTTGTCGATATCAAAAAGAACGCCAATCACAGTGCGCAATATCTAAAATTAAGTCCTGCCGGACAAGTCCCTGCACTCGTTGATGATGGCTTTACCTTGTTTGAGAGTGCTGCCATTTCGCAGTATCTTGCTGAAAAGCATACAGACAAACAATTGCTTCCCACAGAGCTGAAACTCAAATCACAGTGTATTCAATGGATGTATTTTATGAATGCCTCTATCCACAGTGACTTATTGATGTACATTTACCCTGAAAGACACACACAAAGTGCCTTGATGTATGACGATTTGATCCGCTCACAACAAGGACGATTAGAACACGGGTTTGGCGTGATCAATCACCTCCTAGGTGACAATCACTACCTCCTTGCCAACCAGTTTACATTGTGTGATAGCTATTTATTTATGCTTTGTGAAAGCGCGAAGACGTTTTTAGAAAAAACGCCTTCTCTTAAGAACTTGCGCCGCTACTATCGTCAAATATCGGCAACGCCTGCTATTAATAAAGCGCTAGAGATGATGGAGTTTTAGACGGTTAACATTGATAAGTACAATACCGGTCAGCACGGCAACCACTCCCACTACTTTTTGTAGGTTAATGGGCGTTTGTGGCACACCAAAAAGACCAAGCTGACCTATAATCATGGCAACCACCATTTGACCACATAAGTAATATGCCATCAGGTTGCCAATGCCCATTTTGGGGATCAAAAAATAGCATAGCCCCACCCCCGTCGCACTTAGCACTCCACCTAAACACCATAGATACCAAGGCACGCTTTTAACTCTGAAGCCGCTGGCAGCGCGTTATCGGATACTCTAAAAGCGATAAAGGCATAACAAGCACTAACAGTAAAAGCCACTCCAGCTGCCAATATCGGACTTTTTAATAATCCGCCAAGCTGAGCATTCATACTTGCCTGTACTGCAATTGCACCACCAGCAAAAACGGCTAATAAGGCAAAGATCATCGTTATACCTCGATATGGAGCAAATCTTTAGATTTTCTGACTTTACTTGTACCAGCATTAACATCACTACTGTCGCGAATACCAATTGGCACAATTAACACCGTCTTTAAGTTCAAAGGCGACAGCGCCAGCACTTCGTCATAAGCCGCTTTATCAATACCTGTCATTGGGCAGGCATCAATCTCCATACTTGCCGCTGCAAGCAACAATGTTCCCAGTGCTAGATGGGCTTGCTCGGAGCACCAATTATATTGAGACTCGCCGTCCAATGCCTTTAGCGCGTCTTTCATACCATGCTCCATTTGAGAATAGACAAGCTCATCAAGGTCTCGGTTCGCCTTAAAGTCTTGTATATAGCGCTCTATTTGGCTGGTTAACGGTGACATATCCGCGGCAAAGACCAACAAGTGGCTGTTATCCAGTACCTTCTGTTGTCCATACGAATGCGCTAACAAAGCTTGTTTTGTGGCTTGGTCAGATATCTGGATTACCTTATAAGGCTGCAAGCCAAACGCCGAAGCACTCAATCCCGTCAGTTCAATTAGCTTATCTACTTTGTCCTGAGCAATGCTTTGCTCAGAAAATTTACGTACGGCGTAACGCCAATTTAATAATGATTCTAGTTGTGTTGTGTGCATAAGTTGCTCTCCATTTTGTGTTAAAGCAACTTTATCAAGGGGAAAGGTTCGGCTCATTTACCTATGTAAACGAACCCGAACTTTTTAACGACTTTCTTATTCGACTTAATTGTGTTGGAGTGATCCCAAGATGCGAGGCCAAATGATACTGTGGCACCCGCTCAGCAAGCTCAGGCTGCTCTTTTAAAAAAGCCAGATAGCGTTCAGTTGCATCTAACTGCACCATATAAAGCTCTCGCTTATCTTTTTCTAGCAACCAGTTCTTTTCAAGGTAAAGAATTTGAAATCGCATTAATTCAGGATTGTCCATTAGCAGTGCTCTAAATTGCTTAAAATTAATTAGCACGACCTCACTCGGTTCTAAGGCTTGGATCCCCTGATTAGCGGGTTCAGCACGGTGCAAAGCATGCATCACTCCAGGGAATTCACCCGCAACAAAGAAACGTTTGTTGTACTCTTGCCCTGCTGCATTAGTGTTGACTAGCCGCACCAACCCTTGATGTAAAAATGCGAAAGTTGTTAGGTATTCACCCTCTTGATACAACCACTCGTCCTTGGCAAGTGATTTTATCGTGGTGATCGCCTCGATGGCAGACCAAGTCTCTTGTGACAGCGCATAGTAGCTGGCGACAGCTTGCTTTAATGTTGTTAATGCATTCATGAGTTCTAGCTTTATGATATTATTGGGAATAACTATTCCTATTTGCAGTGTCTATGTCAATCTCTAGCCATTACCAAACACAAATTGAATGTGGAAACCTTACTCCTGACTCAGCGCAGCAAGCTGCAATTTCAGCGTTAGATGCCCTTTCTCATTCACTCGCTATTGGTCACTCAAATAAAGGCATCTATTTTTATGGCCCAGTTGGGCGTGGCAAGACAATGCTAATGGATTGGTTCTATGGTTTTACTCAAGTTGAAAATAAAACACGCCTTCATTTTCATCATTTTATGCAACAGGTGCATAAAGAATTGAACCAAATTCAAGGAATAAGAGATCCACTAAATCACATTGCGCAAAACTGGGCGAAGCAAACTTCTCTGCTGTGTTTTGATGAATTTTTTGTCACCGATATCGGCGATGCCATCATTATGGCGAGATTGTTTGAGGCGCTATTTGAAGCTGGTGTAACCTTAGTTGCAACCTCAAATTGCCATCCAACCGAGTTATACAAAGACGGATTACATAGAGACCGCTTTGAACCAACCATCCACTTGCTTATGCGCCATTGTGAAGTTATATCTGTATGTGGTGAAACAGATCACCGCTTTAGCAAAGGCACAACAGCTCACCACTACTTCGTTAAAGATAAATCTGCGTTTTGGGAGGCATTTACCAAAGCGGATGGCGAATTTAAACCGACGGTATTAACCCTTAACAATCGTCAAGTGAATATGCTTGGTGGCGGTGACAACCTCGCTTGTTTTGATTTTATGGAGATCTGTTCGAGCCCTCGTGCTACCAATGACTATATTGAGCTTGCAAAGCAATTTAACTGTATTTTCATCTCAGAGTTACCGCTACTGGGAGTTACTCCTGAGCATAAAGATGTAGCCCAAGGAACAGAGGAAGGCTACATTCGCCCAAGTGATGCAACACAAACTAGAATTGGTGATGATGAGGCCAGACGCCTTATTGCGCTTATCGATGAATGTTACGAAGCCAAAGTACTGGTTGTATTTCTGGCAGATGCTCCCATTGAGCAAATCTACCAAGGCGAGCAATTGGCATTTGCTTTCGCTCGCTGCATTAGCCGAGTAACTGAAATGCAAAGTTGGCCTCTTAAAGCTTAAGCTTGTTGGCACGCTTTCTCGCTTTCAGTAATTTTAAAATTTACATTCTTCATTACCTACCTGTTCTATATTGAACTTAAAAAGTCACCTAGCGGCGCGGTTGGAAGAAAGCGAACAATAACCGCTTACTGCGAAACACTGCAAAAATGACGATGGACAAAGCTAACAAACGGCGAGAGCTTGTCGGCTTAGTAAGACGAACATGAGTAACTCGAAAATCTATAAATGGCGTTTTTACGTTGCTCTGTAGTGGCTGGAAAACAAGCTTTGATGTAAATTCACAACTAAAAGGTCCAAATCAAAAAACAATAAATTAAGGAAAATCATAATGAAAGCTAGATACGCACTACTGCCACTCATGCTGGTTTCAAGTATTTGCTCCGCAGAAGCACTAAGCGACAAGGTCAAGGCTTACTTCGACGCCCAAAAAGCCGTTGAACACCAATATTCAAAAGAGTCTGATGTCGTTCATCTACTAACGCTTTTAACGCCCGACGCCACATTTGAGCATCCTAGCTTCAATGCCGTGTTGTCAAAAGAAGAATACAAAAAAGGTTTGCTCAGCTATCTCGGCCAATACGGAAAGTGCGATATTCAAGTCACAAATATCATTGAAGGTCTTAATGCAGTGTCTGTTGAGTATTTACATCCTTGCGTTGATCAGCAAGGTAACACGGATGAAAAAGAAAATAAGCAAAAGCTTATGACACTGTTTGAGTTTAGCGGTGAAAAAATAAAGCGAATTCGTCACTATTTTTAAGTGGCATTAAATACTCAATAAATAGACCACCTTGATTACCTAAGTGGTCTATTTACGCATTTGGATTATTACTCACCAAGTAACTTTGTTAGTCTCTCTTTACGAGCAACAAAAACATCGTAGCCACCATCACCCTTCGATGATAATGCTAATGCCTTGTTTACTTGCTCTAACGATGCTTGGTATTGTTTGTCGGTTTCATAGCCATATGCTAAACCGTTGTAGGCATCAGCTGTATTGGGATAAAGGGAAACGCCATACTTAAACAGCTTAATGGCTTCTTTCACATTGCCCGCATTCACTTGGTAATAGCCAAGCCCTCGAACCACTGCTTCTTGCGGCTCAATAACTTCACCATATTGAGCAGACAGTTGTTGGTAATACTTGGTTATAGAGCTTAATTCTCCGGTATAAGCACGGGCAGGCATTTGAGTTGGCATAAACAGCTTTTGATACGCGCTAAAAATACCGGCAGCAGACACAAGCCCATGAGGTACATTGTCGTAAACATCACTGAAGAAGCGCAGTCCATTTGGTTGGTTATCAGCTAAAAACTGTGCCATGTCATCGTACCTTTCACGCATCACGCCGCCTTCATTACCGATGGCAATAAATAGGAAATTATCTAATTGTTTGGTTTTTGATATAAATGCTTTGGTACTTTTTGCTGTCGCGCCAAAGTTCCACCATACCGCTGGACTATAAGCGATATGCGCTTGAAATAGCTCGGGTTTAGCTTGTAATGCATAAAGGGCAAACGTACCTGCGGCAGATGCACCAGCAATCACTTTAAAGTCGTGAGTACGATACCCTTTGTTAACAAAAGGAATAAGCTCAGTCTCAATAAACTTTAAAAACGTTGCAGCGCCACCGCCTATATTCATCGGCCCAGCAGGCTCTTTGTTCTTTGTTGGATAGAGATCTCGTAACCGCTCAGTATTTTCAATTGCCACAATAATGACCTCTGGTGCCGCAGAAACGTTTGCTGTATGTAAACGCTCAAGCACCGTGCTCATAAGCGGAAGGTTCCCTTTACCATCCAAGCGATAAATCACAGGGTATTTTTTGTTGGGGTTGGTGTGATAGCTTTTCGGAAGCTGGATCGTAAAAGTGCGCGCTTCACCAAGTACTGTTGATGTCAAAGTTTTTGTGTGCTGCTCATATCCTTTATCTGCATTTTGAACGTCCTCTGCCATTACAGAGCACGATAATAAAGCAGCAAAAAACACCACGCTAAACCATTGGGTCGTTTTAGCAATTTTCATTTTTATTATTCCATTTGTATGATTTCATTGACAAATCTAGCATATAGAAAAGGGGATTGATAGCCGCTGAGCTCAACCTCGCCCTTGTTATATATGTATTTACGACTCCCCTTTGAACACTTTAGTCCACGCTTAAGCTGATAAATATAGTAAGGCGGCAATCGTAAAGAAAACGACCCAAGAAAAGTGTTTGGCGCGTGAAGCAATAAGTGCAACCAAGCCACTCAGAGCAAACGTAGCGGCCATTACCAATAGTAACTGAGCGCCTTCCACCTGCCACGAGAGTAACAATAACATCACAGCAATTCCCCACCATGCAATCGTAGTGAGGTGCCAAGCAAACCGCAAAGTGCGTTTAGTAAACCAGTCACTCCCAAACAGATGCGGCAAATTATCCCTCTTAAAAAGCCGGATCAAGATGTACTTTTCACCGAGGAAAGAATGGACTAAGCCAATCAAAAATATACATAACGCAGCGATGGTAATCACGGTTTACTCCTTTTATACCAGTTTGCTTATTTCGCCAAAGCAACTTTTTTATCATCTAGTAGACTATAAATGGCCTGTATTGCAGGGTCTATACCTGCAAAGTAACTTACCGAGTCTGGTAATACAGGCATATGCGGTGACACCCATATGCGATGGTCTTCAGCGCGGGAAGTTTGATGAAACTGAGAAGAAACCAATCCAAATACGCCACTATGTGGCAGTCTAAACCGACCCGCTTCGCCAATATGATTGGGCCTTGAGCCGCTTGGCTCACCAACCAAAATAGCGTCAGTAAAACTATTAATATTGGTCAATAAGTTTTGTGCGGCTGAAAACGTATTACGGCCCATTATCACAAATAAATTGCCATCTGGTTTTGCAGCTTCAAAGTAAATTAACGCTTTTAACAAAGGAGGCAATATAGAGCCATTCCCACCACTGTTATGCCTTAAGTCCAACACAAAATGTTTTACTTCATCTTGTTTTACCGTGTCGATTAACGCTTTACTAAATTGAGCGAGCGACTGTGTTTTCATTTGCGCCACTGCATTAAACTGTACGTATAATACACCGTTGGATTTATCCAATTGTTGCCAATAATGCTTATCTTTATGTCTCAAGTACTCGGGGGCATTTTTATGATTGTTAGGAAGCGTTGGAAAACCTCTGAATGCAAACGCTTGACCTTTAAGTTGTACCTGCTTTTTCTCGTCCTTGGTATTTGCAACCGTGATAGTGATCTCATTTGTACTTTCCGCAATGCCCAACCCTGTTAACACCTCAGGCATGGCTAAATAATAGGGCGCCAACCAAAGCTGTTGCATTTCATTATCTCTGGCATTGATTTTAGCCACTTTAGCTAGCGCCTCATCACTTGAAACGTGTTCAAAAGCAATTACTTTATAACCTATCAAAGCGGTAAACTCAGGCTCGGCATCAACGATATAGAGCCCATCTGTAAATGCGTAAAACTGCACAGGTAAACGAGTAAAGTTACCTTTTTCTCCAAAGGTCGGGACGATAAAATTATGACCATTACCCAAAGTACCAATTAGCTCCATCATCCTAAAAACAATTTGTTGATCGTCAAGAGTCGGTATCTCTGTGTATAAGTCTTTCGCCAATGCCTGCAATTTTGGGTTGGTGCTAGCCTGTTCATTCACATGCAAGCGCTTAATTTCCGCGAGTAAGAACGCCAAGTCTACGCGCCATTGTTGCACTCGCGTTAGTGTCGTGTCTTTGTATTGTCCCGCCACTATCTGAAATGGTTTATTGCTTTTGATAACCTCGAATGCCGTTTTGCTTGCTAAGCTGGCGCGCTCATCATACCGAGCTGACAGTGACTTACTGAGCCACTCATTGGCTTCATCTGGCTTATTGAGCTTAGCGTAACTCGCCGCTACTGTTATCATGATATCGTTTGAAGGCCGTGAACCATTTGGGATATTGGTCAGGTTTACCCCGAGCCTAAGTGCTTTTTTCAAAGCGATAGTCGCCGCTTCATGATGGCCTAATTGTACTTGCGTTAGTCCCAGCAGATACCAAGTATCACCATCGTCTTGATATGACTTCGTCAAACTTTGTAATAAAGGCAGAGCCTGCTGCCAGCGTTCGTCGCGCACAAAAGCCAACGCTTGTATGCGAGTTTTAAGATACACGACCGGATCAGGAACCTCATCTTGCTGGGGGCGATAGCCGATGGCGTCATTTGTTGGTGATAACACCCGAGCAGCCTGAGACATAGCAGGCTGTGTAAGCAACAAACTACTTAATACTAAGCAAGCGGATAGCGGTTTAAGAAAACGTAAGTACATCATATTTTTCCTTGTTATCTATTCAACGCCAGATTACTTAAGCTTGGTTAGTTTGGCGTACAAAATCAGGATACTGCACTCTAGCCGTTACATATAATTTGGCTTACCACCAATTAACCTATTGAATAAATTGCTTATTTTAATTTTAAAAACTGGCTAGGGGTGTAACCTGTTTGCCTTTTGAAAACACTGTTAAAGGAAGATTTTGAGTTAAAGCCCGCGTTCATCGCAAGCGCTAAGATGTTTACAGCTGAGCGTCCTTCTTCCTGTAATTGTTGTTTAACCTCATTAACTCGTAGGCCATTAATGTACTCGTTGAAGTTTTGGCCTCTACAGGTGTTGATCGCCCAAGAGATATCCTTAACGCCCAAGCCTATAACCGCTGCAACATCAAAGATAGTAAGCCGAGGTTGGCGATGCAAATACTGCTCTGTGATAGTTTGATGGATACTGTTAAATATCTCGGTCGGGTTTTCGCTAGGCTCACTCCCTATTTGGATTGACTCGGCCTCAGCTAGGGTATCTGTAAGTTTAGGCTGGGTGATAACTTTTACAATAAGATAGAGGTTAAGCAAAAGTAGCCAGCACAAGTTGATAAAATACCAAAGCGCTTTTGTACCAGGCTCATTGTATACTTGCATATTGAGCCTGACTAAATCCACCAGCGCAAACGCCATAAATAGGAGCAAGGTGCTTTTTATCCAAGACAAATCAAGCTCGTTAACATCAGATCTGACCTTTGCACAAGCCCCCTGATACATCAAAACTAATCGCACCGACAACGTGAAATATAGCAGTTGACTAATCGTTCCTATAACAATTACTTGTTGAGTATAAATAGTAAAAGGCAATACCACTAATACCGGTAAAAAATGCAGTAACTTTTTACTCAAAGGAACCTTGTGAGTGTGCAACATACTGGCAAAAAGAAAGTAGATTAACGGCCCGGTGGTGAGCGTAAATATAGGCGTAAAGAGATAATACGCTTTTAGCCCCAATGCTTCTTCGGCAAAATTCGTCGCCATTAATAAGCTTTGAAATACTAAGTAAAGCGCCAGTGGTTGCGTATGAATTTGCCTAATAAAAATGGTAATGGCCAGCAGGTACACGCCAATAGATAACAGTTGAACAACATTTACAGGAACGATTTGAAATGACAGCAGCACGTGGTAATTTTTTAATTATTTTTGTGCATTGTACGTCACTTTGCATATAAACGACAACGCAGCATATTCGCTGGCGTTAATTTACTTAACCTGAGGTTTTAGTAAGGAATGAGCTAATTTATTGTTTTTAAAATTATAAATTATTTCCTTATGTGGTGACCAGCTCTCGCTAAGTTACTTTTGCTTTTGCTGCTTACGCACGTTCGCAATGCGAGAACGGTTTTTTAATCTAGCTTCCGCACTTGCCTGGTTTGATGGCTTATTCACTCGAGCTTTACGGCGTTGGTGAGCTGGCTTTTTCTGGATTGTTTCAACTAGCTTTTCTCGATTAGCCACTTCATATCCTGGTAGATAGTAACGTGGGATCTGCTGTTCAATTAACTGCTCGATGTGGATCAAATCAGATTCTTCTTCACGGCTTACAAACGTGATAGCGTAGCCAAACTGACCCGCACGTCCTGTTCTACCAATGCGGTGCACATAATCTTCTGCAAGATAAGGCACATCATAATTTACCACGCGCGGTAAACCCACAATATCAAGCCCTCGAGCAGCAACTTCTGTGGCAACCATTACACGCACTTTGCCGTCGGTAAATTCGCGTAATGCACGGCGGCGAGCCCCCTGCTTTTTATCACCGTGACAAACATTGGCCTCAATGCCATCTAGCTGCAGCTCTGCGACTAGTTTATCAGCGGTTTCTTTCATGTTGACAAATACTAATACCTGCTGCCAATTTTTCTTACCGATAAGCTCCGACAATAACTCGCGCTTACGCTCTTCTTTAACAGGATATACAACATGACGAACCGTATCTGCGGTGCTGTTCTCAGGGGCTGCTTGAATAAGCTTTGGTTGATTTAAAACTTGTTTGGCAAATTGCTTCATCGCTGATGGAAAAGTCGCAGAAAAAAGCAATAATTGCTTATTTTCATCTACCGACTCGATGACTTTTTGCATGTCTGTGATAAAGCCCATATCAAGCATACGGTCGGCTTCATCCAACACTAGATGCTTAACCGTGTTCAAGGCAACATTACCAAGACGAATGTGATCCAACAAACGCCCAGGCGTGGCGACCAAAATATCAACGCCCTGCTTTAATCGCTCGGCTTGGCCATTCACATTGACTCCACCAAACAGTGCTTGCACTTTTAGATCTGTGTATTTTGCAAACGTAGCGCAATTGTTGGCAATTTGCTCAGCCAGCTCACGAGTTGGTGCCAAAATAAGTGCTCGAGGTGTTGACTGTGGCTCTGCTTCTAGCAATTTTTGGATAATAGGTAATGCAAATGCTGCGGTTTTCCCTGTTCCAGTTTGCGCTGTTGCGAGCACATCATTGCCTTGACGAACAGCAGGAATTGCAGCCTGTTGAATTGGCGTTAATGTATGAAAATTGATGTCTTGCAGTGCATCTAAAAGAGGCTGTGCGAAACTAAATGAAGAAAACGTTGCCATAATAACCTACGACCGAATCAAAAACGGTCGCAGATTATAAATGACAAACGGACTTTTAACAAAACTTAAGCAGGGTTTCGTCAATTAATTTTGGTGTAGCACCTAAAAAGTCACTTTCTTTTAGTTGCGAAAGTAGCTCAATCCCCTGTTTTTGTTGCGTAACAGAGAGCGGTACATACGGTAATCTAAACACCGGCTTCACCGCACCTGTCATGATCAATGCAGAATTTATTGCAATTGGATTTGGCTCGCAGAACAGCCAGTTCATTAATGGTTGTAGTGACTGGTTTAGCTCTGGGCTCGGTGTATCCATTAATTGTCTAAATAAACCCGGAATGATGTTTGATGCCACAGAGATAACCCCATGAGACTGGCTTTTATGACGGCTATCATGCGCTTCATCGTCATTTCCTGACCAACAAGCAATTCCTTTGGCTTCGTAGTGCGCGATTCTTTCATCGCCTGCGCATTCTTTCATACCAACGAAATGTTTATGACCTGCTAGTGGCTCAATAATATCTGGTGTTAGATCTTGTCCAGTTCTGCCCGGTACGTTGTAGATGAAAGCCGGGCCGATCTCCAATACTTCGTTTAAGTGCGCTTTTACTCCCGCAATCGAAGTTTTACCATAGTATGGATTGATCTGCAGCGCACAGTGCATCCCTGACGCAAAGCCATATTCCGTTGCTTTTTTTGCTTCGCGGGTATTATTGCTGCCAGTATTTCCGACGATTAGCAGCTTATCACCAAACTTATTTGCCGAGTGGGCAATCAGCATTAGGTGTTCTTCCCAATTCATCAATTGCCCTTCGCCAGTTGTCCCAGCAACAACAATACCATCAACGCCCGCTGCGATTTGCGCTTCAACAAGCTTGTCGTAAGTATCTAAGTCAATTTCACCAGCCATAGTGTAAGGTGTTTTGATTGCGGTAATTAAACTCGCTTTTTTTATTGATTGAATTTGATGCATGGTCTTTCTATTACTCTTCCAGTTGACAGCCATTTTTACCATAAATATGACTGAGATCCGACCCATAAAACCGAGTAAATCAATTAAAACCTATGAATTTTACACTCAGCGCTTGTTATTTGCGTAAAGATCCAGCAGAATCTTAATTACTGTATATTTATCCAGTTTATTTTATGGGACTGACACATTTTTTAAATACGCACTTTTATACCACGGCTGAGCTGAGCAGCAGCTTAAAGATATCTGAAGAACAACTGTCTGATTGGCAACAAATGAGTCTATTTCCCAATCCCAGTTACAGCATTCAGAACCAAATTAAGTGTAGCTCTTACTTTGGCCTTTACGAGTGTGAAGAATACACCGATTTTTATGCTCGTGGTTTATTGAACTGGGGACAGCTATTATTGAAGCACAAAGTTGACCAATCAAGTACTGCATTTGAATTGTTTCAGCAACGCTACTGTGAAGCATTGGCAAAGTGTATTGAAAAAGGCTTTTATACCGAAGATCCAAGCTTTGGTGACGACCTTACCGAACATGTACAACAAGTATGGCAGCAGTTTTTATGTGGTAAGTATGGTGTTATTAGTCAAAATGGCTTGGTCGAAGAAGCACTGTATATTGACTTGGGCCGTGCGATTATTGACGATATTACCGAAGCAAGAACAGCCAGTAGTATTGCACCGGAACAACGCACCTTAGTACACAATGCAATGAAGCTACTAAATAAAGCGCTTGCAGCCAATACGCAAGCAGAACAAACCGAATCACTTCGATCTAGGTATATTGATCAATTAATCAGTAAATATGACCTATCGATAAAGTAGCGTTGGTGTCTGGTAGCTCACCAGACTCCTACCAATACCGTTTTATTGGTGATGTACGCGAACACCTAGATTTGCTGCTCTAAGTGAGAACGAATAATCTCAAACGCTTTTAATACTTTGAGCTGGTCGTTGCATAAACTGTCGTACCACGCATCAAATAGCTCGTCATCTTGCTCGCTCAATGTTTGGTACTGCGCCAGTAACGTCACTATATCACTATGTGTGCAAGACAGCGTGTCTAACTCTTGTTGTAGTGCAGAGTCATCGTTGCTTTGCAGTTTAGCCAAAATCGAGTTATCTAACTCAGCATGTTTATCCATAATAAATGCTCTATATCTTTATGTAGTTTTAATTATTTTATAGTTCTGTCGTCTAAAGCAGTAAAAATTCAACACGACACCACTAAAACGACGCTTTGTGAAACTATCTAGTTCTAGTTATATCAGGCAATTTTAAGGAAAGTAAGTCCCTTTTTCTTAACTGCTCAAGATGCATTCAGATACGTTCCCATTACAAAAACAAAGTGTACTTACCGACCTAAAATTCAGCGACTGAAAAATAGTTGTTGAGAATAGTTTTTATTTATTCTATATTGATATAATATAACAACACAGTTAACTAGGAGTCGTTGTAATGAAACCAAACATTCATCCCGATTATCAACTCGTGGCTTTTCACGATACCTCTGTCGATAAATATTTTATTGTCGGTTCTACGATTAAGTCGGACAGAACAGTAGAGCTAGATGGTAAAAGTTACCCTTACTTCCCCATTGATGTATCCAGCGCCTCTCATCCGTTCTATACCGGTAAACAGAAGTTAGTCGCCAGTGATGGACGGGTGGCACAATTTAATCGTCGCTTTAAGAATCTAGCGACGAAAAAAGGATAGTTCTTATGAAAGTATTAAGTTCGCTGAAAAGTGCCAAGAATAGACCTGGCTGTCAGATAGTGAAAAGACGAGGCCGTGTTTACGTTATTTGCAAATCAAACCCAAGATTTAAAGCGGTTCAAGGTAAAAAGAAAAAGCGTTAGCAACGGATAAATGCCAAAATATACAGGTGAAAGTACACAGGTGAATGTCAGCCTATTAACCCAAATTCCGGCTAATAAGCTGACAGTCGCTGTTTTAAATAGATAGTCAAAGTACCATTAAAGCCGCTCAGTATTGGTATTTTCGCGCCCATTTAGCGTTAAGATACGATCGAAGCCCTAACAGTTCCCTCCCAAGGCATTATTGGTCAGCACAGAACTGTGAGATCGGGCTAGAACACTCCTTCTATATTAAAAACGTGTAGTACATAGTCGAGCTACAGTTTAAAAGAACAGGGGGAGACTTCACCCGACAAGCGGCTTCGAGCTAACAAGAGGTGGTCATCAATGTTACCTTCATTCTACAAAGCGGCTAATTGGCGTATTCAACTTAGATGCAATAATGACCAAAGTATAACGAACGAGTTAGCAGCTAGATAGCTGCTTAAAATCAATTAATTAACCTGCTTAATTGCTCAGGCTAGCGGCCTCTTTACACGTAAAAAATATCATTGCTTATTAAGGGAAATTTAGGTGTAATAAATACATAACAAGCGATTATGCAACACAAACTGCGTGTCGCATAAATACAAAAGTTAGCATTCTGGGAAGTTTGTGAGAATAATTCTAATGTTGGTGTCTCTAACTTTGATTGGTTGCTCCCCAGTTTGGGAAGAGCCGCCGTATGCAGTCTATTACATTGATGGTGCTAAAACGTTAGGTTATAGCATTGGTGAAGGTTCATATATTGGACGTATTGATGAGCCTATAGATATTAATACTAATAAAAAATACATATCAGTTTATGCTTGCCCATATAAAGCTTGTTCTTTTTATTACATCGATAAAACCAAAGACCACGAGTTTGCAGAGCACGACGAATTTGTATTTGGACCATATACAAACGAGCAGTTTACAACGTTAGTTAAAAAGCTAGGCTTACCGAGTGTCAACTCGGAGTAAGCTGAATGCTAACAAACGCTTTAACCAAGGGGACGCAAAACAGCAGGCTTGCGATCCTTCGTCGCTAGTCGCTAATTGTAGCCTGCTATTTTACGCCGGTTAAGCGAGACGTTATAAATCCTTTTAGAAACTGCGCGTAAATACAATAAAGGATTAATATGTCTTCAGCTTATCAACGTTTTTTCTCGAACAAGCTAACATTATCAATTTTAATAGTATTTAGTATTTATTTATTGTTGCGTGCTATTGCATTTTTTGTTCATCAGCCTATTCATCTTTCTGGTGATTATTTCTCATTTGAAGGCAAACAAGTGAGGTATGTCTGTAAAGGAAGCGGAAAACCTTATGTTTTTTTTGAATCAGGTTATGGCGATGACTCGGAAGAGGTTTGGTCATCAATTTCTGAGCAATTACCAAAGACATTCACGTCATGTTATTACGACCGTTTGGGCCATGGCGGCAGCGATGATATTCCAACGGATTTTACGACGGAACAAAAGGCCCAACTTCAAGCAACTCTAATTCAACATATTGCGGGTGATAATCCCGTAATTTTAGTTGCACGGTCATACGGCGGAATTATCGCTAGACACACTGCAGCAAGACCCAGCAATAATTTGGCAGCACTAATATTGTTAGATTCAGCGCACGAAAATCAACATGAAATATTACGCGGAACCTTTTCCCCTATCGCCACACATATGCTAGTTTGGCATTACGCTGATCCGATTCTGGGGATAACAGATATCAAGAGTCTTTTTAAGAAATATGACTCTTCATTGGATCAACGACTAGAGCATTACTTTTCCAGCTTTCGATACGCGCGTGTGATGTCAGCTTACCTAAACGAAGGAGGCTTCTTCACCCCCTTAGAAGACTTCAATTATGATTTCGGCAACTTAAAAATGGTGGTAATGAGCCATGATAGAGAAGCCTATAAAGCAGTCCCACGTTTCTACAGCGTGGGAGATAAGTGGGCTGAAATGCAAAAGAGTATCGCTCAGCTTTCTCATAATTCAGAGCATATTGTTGTAAAAGGCGCCACTCATAACATTCCTGGCGATGCTCCTGAGGTGGTTATAAGCAAGATTATTGAAACCGTGGGTATTGTTTCTAAGCAACCGAGCGTAATTATTTATAACGAGGCCTTGAAGACAGGCTCGTAACAGTTGGCTCGGTTCTGCTTCGCTACACATTTTAGCCAACAATTACTCACCGCTTAAGGCGGAGTTACCGAATAAATACCCTAACACGCTTTTGTTCAAATACGAGTGGGATGAGCACCCGTTATCGCAACTGGATTTTAAGATATGAAGTTGCTGTTAAACGGCCGAGTTTGGCGTTTATGTGACTGTCAGGTTTGATTAAGCGCTAACAATCAAACCTGACAAATAAAGTTAAGAATTATTCAAATAGCGTTAAAACTGGCTGATGTGATGCTGGGCGCCCTCTCTTTGCCAGTGCGTTTAACGTTTACTTCCCACCGCCAAATAGCAGTTCCCAGATACTTGGTGGTTCGTGCAATTCGTGATACTGCTTTCTTAACTCATCAATTTCTAACAATGCTTGACGTGCTAACTCCACATCGCCTTCGGCAATACTGCGCTCGGCGCTTGCCACTGTATCTAGTACTTTATTTAATCCTACGAGGGACTCAGCTGCTACCTCTTTTTTAAACGCAAATGTTTTACTCTTATCAACAAGCTTGGCTAAGTCTTGTAAATGGTCTTGCATTTCTTGTCCAGTTTTGGCTTTTACCGCCAATTTATACGTGTGCCCCATCTCTTTCATCGTCTTATTGAGCTCACTGGACTCATGAGCGGTAACCGAAGCT
This sequence comes from Pseudoalteromonas piscicida, assembly GCF_002744175.1. Classification (GTDB taxonomy): domain Bacteria; phylum Pseudomonadota; class Gammaproteobacteria; order Enterobacterales; family Alteromonadaceae; genus Pseudoalteromonas; species Pseudoalteromonas piscicida_B. Next base: position 46,543 of record NZ_NKHF01000025.1, on the reverse strand, counting down.
GATACCAGCAGCATGAAAATAAGTACTATTTTTCTCATCTAAGTCCCCTTTTAACCTGAGCGACTATTGTAAAGCAATTACACATAGAGCTGAATCCTAAGCGAAAAAAAGTGCCAAATATACTGTCAGCTTTTAGTTTTGAAGATATTTTTGAATATCATGAAACCGCCCATCTACGCTATAATTAGTATGCTTAATTTCGTTCACATTAGAGTTTCAAGGTGTCAGTAGAACTGCGTAGTTATGATAATAAGACTTTTATTTTTACTCGTTTTTTTGGTCTATAGCTGCACGTCAATTGCAGCGTCGCAGTTTAATGTTCAATTTATCAACCCAGGGTATGCCACTAAAAATGCCACTGGAGACTTTTGATATAACGTAAGTAGCATTATGCGTGCCGCTGCCCGTGACATGAACATTGATTTACAGATAGATTATGCCGCGCGAAACCATATCTTAATGAAAACGTTAGTAGCAGAGGCATTGAATAATGACTCAACTGATTACCTCATTCTTGTTAATGAAAAGTCTAGCGTGGTGCCTCACCTGCTTACACTCTCCGCAACACCGGTAAAGATCATTTTCTTGCTAAATGGGCCAAGTAAAGCCGAAGAAATTGCCTTGCACAATGCTGGACATCAAGTTATTGGCACGATTGAACCAGATAACTTTCAAGCTGGTTTTAAGTTAATGCATCAATTGGCACGAAAAGCATCCAATTCGTCCGCACCTAATAAACATGTTCTGGCTTTGCTCGGTGATGTTGCCACCACAGCAGCATTAGATAGGCAAAAAGGCATGCGGGCTTATCTAGAGACTGATAAAGCGCTTGAGCTCATCGCTGAAGAAAATTGCCAATGGTCACAACAAGAAGCTTATCGATTAGCGAAAGCTTGGCTGCAACGAGATCCGGCCATTACGACTATCTGGGCAGCAAATGATCCTATTGCCTATGGCGCGCTTCGTGCGGCTAAAGAATTACAGCGTAAGATCGTCATTGGTGGAGTTAATTGGGATCAACATATCGCCACCAAGCTCAATGTGTCAATTGGTGGTCATGTGTTACTAGGCGCCTACACACTGGTTCGTTTGGCTCAATACCACCATGATTACACAGCCATCGGGAATGTAACTTTGTCTATTTTCGAGCAGTTGGACGAGTCCAACTTGACGCTTTTCGAAGCCATACATGGAAACTTTCTTGGACAGCTGGAATTTTCACGTTACATTAACACGCCAGAGTGATTTACAATTGAAGAATTAACTACCTCCCTCAAAACCAAAATGACCATAAAAAATACAGTTAATTAATTAAATATGAATAATTGATTTATCTTGTAGAATGCATAATGAAATACAATGCAATTTTAAAGCGGTTAATAATTACACATTGACAGCGATGTCAACACCTGTTTTAGTTACAAACGTAAACAACATGTAAAACAGGTGATATATGAAAAACAGTAAAAAAAATGTAGTAAAACTTCTTAAACTTTCAGCACTCAGTGCGTGCGTTTGTGCCAGCCTTTCAGCTGCACATGCAGATACGCAACGTGTTATTGTTACACTTAAAGATGGCTCTGCTGCAAACACCCTTCCGCTGCGCCTAAGTGAAGCTGAAATAACACAGGTTAAATCTCAAGCACTGTCTCAGGCAGCTTATTCAACGCTTGGCAATGCGGCAGTAAAAACCTTACCTAGCATTAATGCATATGTGGCAGAAGTATCGTCGGAACAGATGCAACAGCTACAAAATGATAGCAATATTGCTCAAGTAGAAATTGATCCTAAACGTTACCTACCAAAAGTAGCGCCTTCAGCTATCGACTTACTTGCTGAAACTACGCCTTACGGTATTAACATGGTGCAGGCAAATCAGGTTTCTGATAGCTACAGCGGAAACCGTAAAGTTTGTATTATGGATACCGGTTATACGCTAGGTCATCAGGACTTGCCTAGCACAGGAATAACGGGTAACGACGGTTATGGGAACTATGATACTGGTGTATGGAGTAACGACGGTAATGGTCATGGCACGCACGTAGCAGGAACAATTGCAGCACTTGGTGGCAATAATACCGGCGTTGTAGGTGTAAATCCATCAGGTCAACTAGGGCTACACATTGTAAAAGTATTTAACGACCAAGGCAGCTGGGCTTATGGTTCAGACTTGATTAAAGCAATTGAGCAATGTGAACAAGCAGGCGCGAACGTTACTAGCATGAGCTTAGGTGGTGGCGCCAGCTCAGCTGCTGAGCGCAACGCATTTGAACAAAGCTATCAGCGCGGTATGCTACATATTGCAGCTGCTGGTAACGCTGGTAACAGCTCATTAAGCTATCCTGCTTCTTATAATGCTGTAGTGTCGGTTGCGGCCGTGGATAGCTCTGAGTCCAAAGCATCTTTCTCTCAGTATAACAGCCAAGTAGAGATTGCAGGCCCAGGTGTCGGTGTTAATTCTACTTGGAACAATGGCGCTTATAGAAGTATCAGCGGTACTTCAATGGCGACACCTCATGTTTCAGGTGTTGCAGCGTTGGTATGGAGCCACTTCCCGCAATGTACTGCTCAGCAAATCCGCCAAGTACTGAATACTACTGCAAAAGATAAAGGCCAATCGGGTCGCGATACTTCTTATGGTTACGGTATCGTACAGGCAAAAGCAGCGCTTGATTACCTAAATAATAATGGTTGCGATAGCTCTGGCGCTGTTAACGCTAACTTTAGCGTGAATGTATCGGGTATGACTGCCACATTCAGCAACCAGTCTACCTCTGGCAGCTATAGATGGGAATTTGGTGATGGTGCAACCAGCACACAAACTAATCCGTCACACACTTACGCGTCGGCAGGGACTTACCAAGTAACGCTTACCGTGACAGCATCTAACAACCGCACTGCTTCTAAAACAGTTGCGGTAAATATAGATGGCAACCCAACGGGTTGTAATGGTCTGCAACCATGGAGTGCGACTAAGTTCTACAATACTGGTGACCGTGTTTCATTTAACGGGTTTGAGTATCGCGCAACATACTGGTCTCAAGGTGCGAGCCCAGCAATTTACTCTAACGTTTGGACCAAAGTCGCTCAGTGTAAATAGCCCCTTTTTAACTTAACACTTGCTCTTTTTCAGGTGTTATTGACAGAAGGATTTATAGTGGCGCTCATGCGCCACTATTTATGGCTAACATTGCGCTACTAAGCAAGATCACCATAATCATCAGCCATTCTCTGCGGGAAATCGCTTCTTTAAAAAACCACATCCCAAGCATACTTGCACTTACAATCCCTATGGCCCTTTTTAATCCTTCAACCAGCCCAGGTTGGATCTCTGTGAGCGCTTGCATTTGCGAGATCACTGCGGCTGCAAAAACCAGTGAAGATAATACCCAAAGCCAGCCATGGCGTTTGAAGTTTTGGCGTTTAAATTGTGGCCGCAAGCAGATGAAATTGACAACAAAAACCATAAAAGTCAAAAAGCCAGCATGAAATGAAAGTGAACTATATTGCAAAGCTTGTTTATCGAATACGATGCAAAGCCCCCAGCAAACGGAAGTAATAGCTACTTGCTTAGCACCGGGCTCTTGAAATGAAAACCGACCTCCTTGCAATAAAAAAGAGGCAGCAACAATCACTGCAATGAGGCAAGCTTGCAAAACTGTTAGTGGCTCACCAAGTAGTAACCATGCAAAAACGCCAGCAAGGGCAGGCGTAACAGATAAAAGCGGAAGGATCACCGCCATTCTGCCAAGCGCGAGCGCCTGAATAAAGTTAACACTGCCGATAGCGGCGAGAATACCACTGGCTATTGCCGGGGTAAGATAATCGCTATTTGGCAGTTGTTTGTCTGCAACAAGCCAATAACCTACATAGGCCGGTAAAACCAGTAGGCTAAATATTACCGACATCTGCGCGGCTGAATAGTAACTTGCTAGCCTTTTTCGTAAAAAATCAAATACAGCCCAATGTAAAGCACTGAATAAGGCAATCGCCATCTATTATCCTTGTTGTAGTGCAATTTCTGTTTGAAATTTCATATAGTCATTGATTTTAGCGTGATCAGGCTTCCAGCCCAATAAAAACCGATAAAAGTCCGCCCACACCACGGGCCATAGCGATTCCCATTCACTAAGCAATTGAGCAATGTCGATTGACGCTACTTTTCCAAGTAGCTCAATTCTGAGCATATCTAAATATAATTTTAAATATTCATCAGCGTGGAGTAGCTGAGCTTGTTCATCTAGAATTGACGTAATAAATAGCATTAAGTCAGATACGCCCACTCCCTTGCCCACATACTGAAAATCAAAACCTAGTGCTTGGTCATCATGAAAGGCAAAATTCGCAATTTTAGCGTCGCCGTGCACCCAAGTTTGCCAACGGCTCTGTTTAATTTTATTACTGAAGAGTGACGCTGCCTGCTTTATACTGCCTGCTTGCATTCTGGCAAACTCATCTGGGCGGGTATCAAGGTTCCAATAATTACCCTGCTCCCAAACATGCTCTGTAGGGCTTTGTAGAAAGTGAGCATGAAATTTTGCTAACCAGCCAATCACCGCCAATATTTGTGTTTCCGTAGGTGTATCAACCTGTTCAAAACCTTGACTAGAAAAGTCTCGAAACACAATGTAATTCATGTCATTGACTCCCCCTTCGCCTAAATAACTCGCAGTATTACAAGGAGGGATCAATTCGCAGGCATGATATTTATAAAAGTGTCGCTCAACTTCATAAGAGCGACGTTTACGCTGCATGGCAGTCATCGACTGCTCTATCCGCTTATGTTCAAGTTGCTCGGGCACTTTTGTGCGCTTTATAGCAAGCTTGCCAACATCGTGATTAATAAACAACATATCACCACAACCACTCCAAAGCTGTTGGTTTTGCTGCGATGACATAGGCGCAGAAATGACGTCAATTGGAATACTTATTTTCACTGTGTTACACCTTTTTGTTATCTAACTTGAACCTAGTGGTGAATTAGCTGATTCAGTGAAATTCATCAGCCAAGTTCCAGTTCAAGTTATTTCAACACAGTACAACCCTTTGCTTACTTCTCACAATAAGCAAACCGTTCTACAGTGGTTAGTAATTAGTAATTAACCTAAGCTGCGAATAATTATAGCTGGTGTTATTATCTTTACCCAACATGAAAAAACCCTTAACCAAACGGTTAAGGGTTTTTACTTTTAATTTAAGTTAGAATTTTAACTTATTCATTTACAGCTTGCTTAACGGTTTCTTTTGCAGTCTGCTCATTTAGTAAGTTTAAATCGAAGTCAAATTCATCCACGCGAATGGCTTTTTCGCGCTTACGATTGTAATCAACCAATTTTGCGTATTCTTCTTCGCTGATAAGATTACCAACCAATGCGTTATCAAGGGTTTGCTCAAAGCGAACGCCTGGTTGAATTTCACGCTTGCGCACAGCCTTTTTAACTTTAGCGAGTAGTTCTAGACAACCCATTTTAGCTTTGTAGGCTTGTTCATTAATATCATGACCGTCACCCGCAGTAGGCTTCACAAGGTGGGTAAGTTGTGCCTTAAATGGTGTGTCCATTTGCGCCGCCGCAGCCAACTCTCTGATCATGTCATCATTAATCTTAGGCATTTGCTTTCCACTAAATTGCATGGTGATCACACGCATAAACTTGCGAGTTCCACTTGCAGGGAAGTTATCTAAGAACTTATGTAGTGCTTCTTCTGCGCTAGTCAGTGCGTGTCTTGTCGCATAGTGGAAATACGGCGCAGCTTGTTCACGCTCAGCGACCGCCACTTTTTGCTCGTAGTACTTAATTGAAGCCATCGCCGCATATAAGTGGCTCATCACATCTCCTAGACGTGCCGATAGCATTTCAGCTTGCTTCAGTTTTCCACCAAGTACAAGCAACGAGAAGTCTGCATAAACCGCGAGTTTAGCCGCTAATCTATGAGCTGCTTTTTCATACGCACGTACTTCTGGCAATGGTGATTTTGCATCCGCTGTGAACGGCATCAAGCCATATTTAAATGCACGAAGGCTATTTGCAACACTGTAGCTAACTGTCTTAGTTAGAATGCCACGGAACTTACTGTCTGCGTCTTTCTCTTCGCTGTGAATTGACTCCACCATCGACTGCAAATATGGGTGACAACGCATCACGCCCTGGCCGAAGATCATCAAGTTACGGGTAAGGATGTTTGCACCTTCTACGGTGATCGCTATAGGCTGCGCCACATAACCGCTCGCAAGAGTATTTTGAGGACCATTTTGGATAGCCTTACCTGCTAAGATATCCATCGCAGAGTCAAGCACATCACGTCCCGTTTCTGTCATGTGATATTTAGCAATCGCAGTCACTACTGATGGTTTAAGGCCCATGCCTAGTCCTTCAGTCGTTAGTACTCGCATTGCTTCTTGAAGATATGCTTTACCAGCGATATCCGCTAGCTTTTCCTGAATACCTTCAAATTGACCAATAGACAGACCAAACTGTTCGCGTACAGCAGCATACTCAGATGCTGATTTTAACGCCACTTGGCTGGTAGATACGCCAAGTGCAGGTAGTGAAATACCACGACCAGCGCCTAGGCAGCTTACTAACATCTGCCAACCACGACCGATATTCTTTTGACCACCAATAATAAATTCCATTGGGATAAAGACTTTTTCACCACGAGTTGTACCGTTGTAGAAACGAATTCCCATCGGGTCGTGGCGATTACCAAGTTGTACACCTGGATGGTCATGCGGAATTAGCGCACAGGTAATACCAAGTTCTTTCTTACCACCAAGCAGGCCTTCTGGATCAAGCACTTTAAATGCTAGACCAAGAACGGTCGCGATAGGCGCAAGAGTAATATAGCGTTTGTCCCACGTTATCTCTAGACCCAGCACTTCTTCACCGTTGTGCACGCCTTTTGTAACAATACCTTGGTCTGGAATGCCACCGGCATCAGAGCCCGCTTCAGGGCTTGTTAGCGCGAAACAGGGAATGTCACGACCATTTGCTAAGCGAGGAAGGTAGTGTGCTTGCTGCTCTTTAGTACCATAATGTAATAAAAGCTCACCTGGGCCTAACGAGTTAGGCACCATTACGGTTACTGCAACGGCAGACGACTTAGTTGCAATCGTACCGACAATTGTTGAGTTTGCATAAGGGCTAAACTCAAGGCCGCCGTATTCTTTTGGAATGATCAAAGAAAAGAATCTTTCTTTTTTCAAAAATTCAAGCACATGCTCAGGCAGGTGTTTGCCATTTTGAATTTCTGAGTCATCGATCATGCCCATTAATTCTTTAACTGGACCTTCTAAAAATGCTTGCTCTTCTGCGCTTAGCTTTGCTTCAGGCACCGCTCGCAACGCCGAAAAGTCAGGCTTACCTTGATAAATTGACCCTTCTAACCAAACATCACCTGCATCTAATGCTTCTTGTTCTGTGATTGAAATGCTTGGGAGGATCTTTCTTAAATTCGTTCTTAGGCTCATAATTAACTCATCCGACCAGATAGATATACCTACATTACGGCATAAAAATTCGTTTAGATCAATTACTCTAGCCAACTTTTTAACGGCTTTTTTACTGAATTATCGACTGGTTAATATAAATGACTGCGAAATTAATGGCTTACAACTGTAAGTCGAAAAAGTAGATTACTGTTCTTAGAGGAAAAATAGGAGTGACCGAGGAGGTTTGACAGCCTTAGCAGTTCTAGGCTGACATTTTATCTATAACCAAGATGGTTTTTGAAACCAGCACTGCCATTAAAACAGTGCGATTTTTGCTTTGCATAGCTGCTCTATCGTAGCCGGTGAAACAACAACTTCAACTCCGCGTTTGCCTGCACTAACATAAATTTGCTCATATGCTAAAGCACTCTCGTGAAGTAAAGTGGGCAGCTGTTTTTTCTGCGCAAACGGGCTTATACCACCAATTAAATAACCGGTTACCTTTTGCGCGTTCTGTTGATCTGCAAGCTGTGCTTTTTTCCCCTTACACGCTTTTGCAAAGGCTTTTAAATCCACTTGTTGCGTCGCAGGAGAAACGGCTACATGCAATTTCCCATCAACGTCAATCAGCAGTGTTTTAAATACCTTTTCTCGGTCTAGGTTAAGCTTTTTGGCAGCCTCATTAGCAAAGTCGTGATCGTTAGGATCGTGTTCAAATTGTAGTATTTGAAATTCAACTTTAGCCTTCTTTAGTAGGTTAATCGCGGGCGTCATCTGCCATCCTTTTATACTAGCTTTACGGTTTATACCAAATATATTAATTAAATCAGCCACTTGAAGCAAAGAAATAGCGTTAGTAGCTAGGCAAAAATTTTGCTATTTACCCTGAACTCGGGATAAGAAGTTAGTTAATCAACTAAAATATCTAAACTCAAACACGTAATACCACTCTAGCCAGAAGTTGTTTCTTTATACAAGGCAAATTTGTGCGTCAATAGCGAGTCTATTGCAAGCAAATTTAACGCAGTAGTAAGGAATAACCGCTGCTAGAGAACAAGTTGTTATCCCGAGTTCAGGTTATTTTGTTGTTCATTTTTATCGACGCTAATGTGCTATTTCCCCCCTTCAAATGGATTAGAGAATTAATTCAATTGGTATTTAAGGGGACTGTTATTAATGCGTCTTTCTACCAAGATGTCAATCTTGTCTATACTGGTAAGTACCAAACAAGCAGGTCTAGATAATACCTTTTTACTTAATAACCTGAACTTCGGGTAATTAATGCCTTTCTAGCAGCCAGTTTTAGCGCTAACTGCGTTGAATTCACTGCCAATAGCCAGCTATTGGTGTGTAAATTCGCCTTTCCTACAGGATATAGATACCAAGGCGGTAGCAGGACGCAAGAGCGGAGTTACCCCAAAAACTCTCTGGCTAGATAAGAAAGCTATTTAATGTGTTTTTAAGACAATGAGTTAGCTAATTTCTTATCCAAACCTCAGGTTTAATTGGTATATCGTCTGTAACGAAATATCTAGTCATTTTGGTGGAATGTGATGAAAACTTTGATAGCTAAATATTTACTTTGTCTACTCGCGCTATACCTACTGGTATTTGCGTTATGCCAAGAATACAAGCGCTGGGAAACAGCTCAGCTATGTAGTCAGAAATGTGCCCACCTTAATTCAGCGTCTCAAGTGCGCGTGCATACCAAGCTAAGTGGTGCTATCTGCTACTGTGTTAAAGAAGCACCAACGCATATTGTTATTGTCGAGCCATAGCAACTTCAGACAAAAAATGCCCACAGTTTGTGGGCATTTCTCTAGGAAACTAGCTCTAGCTTCCCCAGCTCTAGGCGTAGGTTACTTAGTTAAGTCGTCAAAAAACTTTTTAACGCCGTCAAAAAAGCCTTGTGCCTTTGGACGATTTTTACCGTTGTTTTCGCCCATAGACTCTTCAAACTCTTGTAGAAGCTCTTTTTGACGCTCGTTCAAGTTTACTGGCGTCTCAAGGACAACCTTACAAATTAGGTCCCCTACTGCACCGCTACGTACAGACTTCACGCCTTTTCCACGCATACGGAACATTTTGCCTGTTTGACTTTCTGATGGGATCTTCAGCTTTGCACGGCCGTCTAGGGTTGGTACTTCAATCTCTCCACCCAATGCTGCAGTTGTAAAGCTAATAGGTACTTCACAGTATAAGTTGTTGCCATCACGTACAAAGATTGGGTGTTCTTTCACACTTACTTGTACGTACAAGTCGCCCGCAGGGGCACCATGCACACCGGCTTCGCCTTCACCTGATAAACGCACTCTATCGCCTGTATCGACTCCAGCAGGGATCTTAACGTTAAGGGTCTTGGTTTTTTCTACGCGGCCTTGTCCATGACAGCTGTTACAAGGATCAGAGATAATCTGCCCTGTACCCTGACAAGTTGGACAAGTTTGTTGCACAGCAAAGAAACCTTGACGCATTTGTACTTGACCAGCACCATGACAGGTAGTACAAGTTTTTGGCTTAGAACCTGCTTTCGCACCGCTGCCATCACATGGTTTACAGCTCACCCAAGTAGGTACTTGGATGTCAACTTCTTTACCTCGTACCGCTTCTTCTAGGCTTAACTCTAGGTTATACCTTAAATCTGCACCACGCTGTTGTCTTGATTGACGGCGGCCACCGCCACCACCAAAGATATCACCGAATACGTCCCCGAAAATATCGCCGAAGTCGCCAGCACCGCCAAATCCACCATGACCAGCACCACCGCCTTGTTCGAAAGCTGCATGGCCGTATTGATCATACATCTGGCGTTTTTGACTATCAGTCAATATCTCGTAAGCTTCTTTTACTTCTTTGAATTTTGCTTCGAGTTCAGCGTTACCAGCAGTACGGTCAGGGTGATACTTCATTGCAAGACGTTTGTACGCCTTTTTAATGTCACGTTCACTGGCGTCTCTTGCAACACCTAATACTTCATAATAGTCAGGTTTAGACATTTTTATCACACTACTCTTTCTTGGCAACTTATGTCGTTGCAGACTCTGCCGAGCCCTGTCGCTTGCAAATTAATGCTAGACAACAGTCTAATTTATAAACACGTAGGGCGCGACAAGCCATACAGCCAGCGCGCCCTCCTTCAAGACCTACAATTACTTGTCGTCTTTAACTTCTTCAAATTCAGCGTCAACTACGTCATCGTCTTTTTTTGCTGAATCTTGTTGGGCACCTGCATCACCGCCAGCTTGTTGAGCTTGCGCTTTTGCTTGAGCGATTTCCATAAGCTTTTGAGATTTCTCTGCTAGTGCTTGTGTCTTAGCATCGATTTCTTCTTTGCTGTCGCCCTTAATCGCCGTCTCTAGCTCGCCAAGCGCAGCTTCAATTGCTGTCTTGTCGTCAGCTGGAAGGTCGTCACCCGCTTCTTCTACTTGCTTGCGTGTAGCATGAACAAGTGCATCAGCTTGGTTACGAGCGCCAACTAGCTCTTCAAACTTTTTATCTTCTTCTGCGTTTGCTTCCGCATCACGTACCATTTTTTCAACTTCATCATCGCTTAGACCTGAAGAAGCTTGGATTGTGATTTTCTGCTCTTTACCTGTGTCTTTATCTTTCGCCGACACATGTAAGATACCGTCCGCATCCACATCAAAAGTTACTTCGATTTGTGGCACACCACGCTGCGCTGGGCGAATACCTTCTAGGTTAAATTGACCTAGTGATTTGTTATCGCTTGAACGCTTACGCTCACCTTGTAGTACGTGAATTGTTACTGCTGACTGATTGTCTTCTGCTGTTGAGAAAGTTTGTGACTTCTTAGTAGGAATAGTCGTGTTCTTCTCGATTAGCGCAGTCATTACTTGACCCATAGTCTCAATACCTAGAGATAGAGGACAAACGTCAAGTAGTAGAACGTCTTTCACGTCACCTGCAAGTACACCACCTTGAACTGCAGCACCTACTGCTACCGCTTCATCAGGGTTTACGTCTTTACGTGGCTCTTTACCAAAGAACTCTGCAACTTTCTTCTGTACTAGTGGCATACGTGTTTGACCACCAACTAGGATGATGTCATTCACGTCGCTTACAGAAAGGTCAGCATCAGCTAGCGCACGTTTTAGTGGCTCGATTGATTGCGCAACTAAGTCTTCAACTAGTGACTCTAGTTTTGCACGAGTTAGCTTCACGTTCATGTGCTTAGGACCTGTCGCGTCAGCAGTTACATAAGGTAGGTTCACCTCAGTTTGCTGTGCAGATGAAAGCTCAATTTTCGCTTTTTCTGCCGCTTCTTTAACACGCTGCATCGCTAGCGGGTCAGTTTTCAGGTCGATACCTTGGTCTTTCTTAAATTCAGCAACTAGGTAGTTGATAACACGGTTATCAAAGTCTTCACCACCTAAGTGAGTGTCACCGTTAGTCGCTAATACCTCAAAGGTGTGCTCGCCTTCAACTTCATCAATCTCGATGATTGAGATATCGAATGTACCACCACCTAAGTCATATACCGCAACAACGTTGTCACCTTGTTTTTTGTCCATGCCGTAAGCAAGTGCTGCAGCTGTTGGCTCGTTGATAATACGCTTAACTTCAAGACCTGCAATACGACCAGCATCTTTTGTTGCTTGACGCTGTGAATCGTTGAAATATGCAGGAACTGTGATAACTGCTTCAGTTACTGTTTCACCAAGGAAATCTTCAGCTGTTTTCTTCATTTTTTTAAGAACTTCAGCTGAGATCTGCGGTGCAGCTCTCTTTTCACCACGTACTTCAACCCATGCGTCGCCGTTGTCCGCTTTTACGATGTTGAAAGGCATGATGTTTAGGTCACGCTGTACTTCTTCATCTTCAAAACGACGACCAATTAGACGCTTGATCGCATAAAGTGTATTTTTAGGGTTAGTCACTGCCTGGCGTTTCGCTGGCTGACCTACTAGTGTTTCACCATCATCTGTAAATGCAATAACAGAAGGAGTAGTGCGGTCGCCCTCAGCATTTTCAATAACGCGCGGCTTGTCACCATCAAGTACCGCTACACAAGAGTTAGTAGTACCTAAATCGATTCCAATAATTTTACCCATGAATCATCTCCGACTTCAAAATTCGTTGTTCAGTTAGTTGTTTTGATAAATAAGGTCGCCAATTTGTAATTCAAGCGTCACAACGAAAAAAAATTGAAAAAAACTGAAATTTTTTTGCTTTGGGCACTTTTCGCTTAAAAAAACACCTCAAATTGCCTATTTTTCAATAAATCCGGTTTAAAATCTGACGCACTTTGATCTTGATTACCTGGTTAGACCAGTTATGCTAACGGTAATATAAATAATAATGAGAAAAGACAACATGACGTTTGATGAAATTATTCAGTCTGATTGCTTAACACAAGCAGAGGCACAAATGTGCTTTCCAGATAACTGGTGCCAAGGCCGCACTGCTTTTGGTGGTTTATCTGCGGCAATTGCGGTTCAAAGCATGAAACACCAGCTGCATGAGCCACGTAGATTGCTTTCGGTTAGCGTAAACTTTGTTGGCCCTTTGTTAGAAGGTACACCTTTCACCGTTTCTACCAGCATCCTACGTAGCGGTAAAAGTGCAACGCAGATGCAAACCCAGTTAATTCAGGCCGGGCAAGTGTGTTTAATTGCCATAGGTTGTTTTGGTAAAGACAGAGATTCTACGATTAAAGTCGCCAATAATGAATGCTCAAAGCTCAATGAAGTCAATCCAAACGCAATCTTGCCATATCAAGAAGGCGTAATGCCGGCATTTTTTCAACATGTCGCGTTAAACGCGCAGCAAGGTGCACTCCCCTTTTCCGGCGCGCCTTCTTCTAACTTAGGTGGTTGGATGCGGTTTAAAACCCAAGCAGAAAAAGTAACAGAATTGCATACATTAGCTTTGGCCGACGCTTGGCCGCCGACACTCCTGCAAATGTGTAAGGCGCCGAGTCCCGCAAGCAGTATGTCATGGTATATAGAATTTCTTTCAGATATTGCACTTGATGCCCAAACTTGGCTCGGATTTGAGGCGATTACGCACCACAGTCAAAATGGCTATGGTATTGAAGATGCAAAGATATGGTCTCAAGATGGCCAACTATTGGCACTCAGTCGTCAAACTGTCGCAGTATTTGATTAATATTGATAAATTTGGACACATCAAGCAAACTAACAACAAAGGAAATCAGCGGATTTTTATGTGATAACAGCTTGCCCCGAATGCGATACGCTAGTCACTATCGATTCTATCACGCCCCAAAAACGGGCGGTGTGCCCAAATTGTCGTTGTGTGCTTTGTCACGTCCAAGGCCATCACAATCAATTAATACAGGCTTTTAGCTTTTCGGCACTGCTGTTTTTGTGCGCCAGTTTATTTCCCGATTTTATATCCTACACCCAACATGGCATGACTCAAGTCGTCAGTCTGTGGCAAGCATTGGTATTACTTGCTGATCACTATAGTTTTTTTCTAGCCGGTTTATTTGCGTTTACTATTTTGTTGATGCCTGTAGCGGTTTGCTTTTTATTGTTCCTAGCCCACACTGAGTATTGGCAAGCTATCAACGCGCATAACGCCAGACACCTAGCTAAACTCCTTTCAGCTCTAAAGCCACTGAATCTGACGGACATCTTCTTAGTAGCCGTGTTGGTAAGTGCGTTTAAGCTAATGTCGTTTGCTGAGCTCGAAATGGGCTTAGGGTTTTGGGCATATATCTTGTTTGTGCTTTGCTTTATTGAAGCCCTATCACTTTTTGATCACGAGTATATGTGGCGTAATCAAACTCAATGCAATCAGCACTTAAGTGAACCAAGCGTATTATCAGCTGCACTGAAGCGCTGCAAAGTTTGTGGCTTTTTGGGTGAAGGTGAACAATGTCAGCGCTGTTATGCAAAGCTTAAATACCGAAAATCTCAGTCGGCACAAAAAAGCCTTGCTTGGATGCTTACCAGCGTTGTGTTGCTGGTCCCAGCTAATTTTCTTCCAATTATGGATACCATTAGTCTTGGCCTGCATACTCCGGCAACTATTTTTACGGGTGTTCAGGTTCTTTGGGAAGATGGCTCCTACCCTGTAGCAACGCTTATTTTTCTCGCTAGCATATGTATTCCTATCATAAAAGCGTTACTATTGAGCTACTTACTTATACGAGTCAAAATACCCAAGGAGCCGATTAGAGCGACAAAGGTGTATCGACTACTTGAATTTATTGGACGTTGGTCAATGATTGACGTTTTTGTTGTCATTATTTTGGTTTCTTTAGTACAACTAGGAACGGTACTGAATGTTGAACCAGAAATTGGCATCGTATTTTTTACATTAATGGTGCTTTGCCAAATCGCAGCCGTTAATAGTTTTGATCCAAGATTATTGTGGGATAAAAATAATCAATGACTACTCAAGCCGATATCGAAGACAAACCAAAGTTTTCAGTAATATGGATAATTCCTGTCATCGCGTTGCTCATTACTGGGTGGATGTTATATCAACATCAAGCCAATAAGGGTCACACCATTTTTATAAAGATGACCGATGCAGACGGAATTATTGCAGGTAAAACAGAAGTCCGAGTAAAAAGCGTTAAGGTTGGTTTAGTAGAATCTCTAAAGTTAGAACTCAATCAAAACGCGGTGGTCGCCAAAGTCAGGATCCTGCAACCATACCGAGATTTGCTGGCTGAAGACTCTTCATTTTGGGTTGTTAAACCTAGGATTGATGAATCAGGAATTTCAGGAATGAACACGCTACTGTCTGGCGTCTACATTGAGCTCTCTCCAGGAGAGGCAAACACCCGCTCGAGCATATTCACCTTAATGGATGAGCCCGCATTAATCGGTTCTGAGGTAGAAGGTAAACGGTATCAATTGGTGGCATCGGATGCTGAAGTGCTCGATGTCGGCTCAAGCATATTTTTTAGAAACTTTAAGATTGGTCAAATTGAGTCGGCTCATTTCAGCGTTGAAAGCTTAAAAATGGAGTACGGCATTTTTATCTACTCTCCCTATGACAAGCTTATCACAGACAATGCGATTTTTTGGATAAGCTCTGGCATTGACTTTAAATTATCAACCGAAGGTGTTGAGGTATCCACAGGTTCACTGGCAAAAATGATCAAAGGCGGTATCTCTGTAGACTACCCACCCTCTATGCCAAGTGGTAAGATCTCTACTGAAAACAAAACATATGCGCTGCACAAGAATTTTGCCATGGCTCTGGAGCGACGCTTTGATCACTTTGACTATTACCTCGTCGAGTTTGAACAATCTATTCGCGGATTAAAAGCGGGCGCACCGATCGAGTATCGAGGGATGAGAATAGGCACTATTGAGCAAGTACCAGCGACAGGTGTAAGCGACGATAGACCTTTGTATTTTCAACAAAACAATACTTCCGTCCCGGTACTCGTTAAAATAGAGTATGGTCGGATCTATGAAGATGCAGAACTTGCACAAAGCTACTGGACTGAGAACATAGACAAATGGATTAGTAATGGACTTAGAGCGTCACTAAAAAGTGGCAATTTGTTAACAGGTGCGGTATATATAGAGCTAGACTTTTATCCAAGTGCTGAGGTAGTAAGTTCTGAAAAGTCCACTATCTACCCAGTTTTACCCAGTGTATCCAGTGGGATCACAGCACTTTCTGAACAAGTCACTAGCTTATTAAACAAATTAAACGGGTTACCTCTTGAAACAACTGTTAAGGAATTAGGGGGGGCTCTTAAGCAACACAGGTTACTAGCAATGGAAATGAATCAACTCGTAGAATCGATCAATAATAATAAAATCACTGATAAAGTTGGTGGCAATTTAACCAGCCTAAAAGATACACTTAATCAGTTAACCTCGAGCTTAAAGCAGTTTGAACAAACCATGACACAGTATCAAAAAGGCTCTGGTGTAATGGACCAACTGAGCAACACGCTAGAAGAAATTGAAAGTTTGTCCAATCGTTTAAAGCCGGTCTCTAAAGGATTAAACGAGCAACCTAACATGCTGATTTTCAATAAAGAAAGTGAAGCAGATCCGCTACCAAGGAAAAACAAATGATCGTTCGTTTTGCCACTTTAGCGCTTTTATTGCTGTTGTCGGGCTGCGTCACTAACTCACCGCAGCCAATTAATTACTATCAATTGAATAAAGAACAAGTAGCAAAACAAACACAAGAAGTGGCAAACAGTGAGATTGTGCTTGTTGATAAAGTGCAATTAACCGAGTTGTTTAATCAACAGGCGTTAGTGCAGTTTCAACCAAATAACCAAGTGCATATTGCCAATTTTCATTTGTGGGCTCAGCCCCCCTCCGACATGCTAACCTGGAATTTGATTAATACAGTCAATGCCAAAAGCCGAACAACCGCGATAAAAAGCGATAAGTTTTATCGTAACAACCAAGCACATCAACGGCTTGTTGTTGAAGTCAACGAATTTGCCGGTCACTACGAAAAAGGCGCGATACTCAGCGGCACTTGGTACTTATATTCCTATCAAACAGGCAATTACCAATTGACAAAAGTACAGCCGTTTCACTTTGAGTCAGCGCTTGAGCAGGATGGCTTTAGTGCATTAGTGTCTGCACACCAGAAAAACTTTACCCAGTTAAGTACACAAATCGCTCAGCAATTATAACCGATATTCAAACGCTAACACCGGCTTATATTTATCATCTATGATGATTTTGCCAAGCCGGTTGAATCCGATTTTATTCAGCAACTTTACGCTAGAAGTATTGCTCTCTAATGTGATTGCTGTGAGTTTACTGTATTCGCCGCTACTTTTACTGTGCTCAATGAGCGCCTGAGCAGCTTCAAGGGCATAGCCTTTACCTGTAAACCGGTCTATAAATGCATAACCAAGATCTGGATAGTTAAGAAAAGCTCGCTGATAGAGTCCACATACGCCAATGCAGGTATTGCTACTGGCTTCTACCACTATATAAGGCGCAGGCGCACCAATTTGGTAAGGAATAAGGTAAGCATGTGCGATATGCTCTTGAGCCTGAGCATGAGTTTTTATTTCTTTATCCCTAATATTATCGATAAAGCTGCGTTGATTTAGCAAGCTCAGCATGAAACCTGCGTCATTTAAATCAGCTTTTCTCAAATAGACTCGTTTTCCCTCAGCAACAACCATTATGCCCCCTTCACGTTTTTGATGTTATACCACAGAGTCTATAGAAACAAAAAAGCTGGCAGAACAAGTCCAAACCAGCTTTTAAATAAACTTAAACGGCAGAGTTACGATTAGAAAATAATTTAGTCTAGTTGTTACGTAAAACGCAGCTTAATCTATTTGGATAATCACCCTTTATGGCTGAAGCTTAACCTGTTTGTACATTTGTTCCAAAGAGTCTATCTTGGTTTGCTTAGGAAGATCCGCAAACGGTTCAGATTGGAACTTAGCACCACGAAGCTGGATATTTAATCGCGCCGCATCTTGGTTCATCACGGTTTGTTGATAATAAGCTTTCACATCATCTAAAGTGACAACTTCTACTGCCGCGATCAGCTTCGCCTTTGAATCAAATGCCATATTTTCTTTGAACCAATCACCAAGCAGAGGCTGTAACTCCTCAGATAAATTCTTTGGCTCTTCAGTCAGTGACACCAGTACTGCGTTTTTCAGTTGCGCAAAGGTGGCTTGGTCTAGCGTTTCAAGCTCCTTAGCATATTCCAATTTGTAAGCATCAAATCGGGCTTGCATGCTTTTTGCGTCTTTTACCGGTGTCTGGATATAAAAGCCCAGCGCTGAATACTCGTCAATAGCCACACTGGTTGCACCAACCGCATACGCCAACTGCTCTTCTGTTCTTAACCGTTCAAATGCCGCGGTTCTAAGATGACCTTGAAGCACCATTGCAGCCGCCTTTTGCGCATAACCTTTTACAGGATGAACTGCGAAGTCAATCACAGCCACATCAGCAACATCAATGTCTTGTTGCCAAACCAGTGTTTGTTGCTGCTCTGGCTGCCAGTATTTAGCACGAGCGTATTCGGTAGTTTTCTGGCGTTTGGGCAAACTACTATCAAGCGTTTCGCGCAAGGTTTCTAGATCGGCTTTGTCATAGTTTCCGTATGCAAACACACGGATCTGGTTATTATTAAGCACCTGATTTTGAACCGCTTCTAAATCATCAACTGTCAATGACTTTGCCGTTGCAACCAAAGCTGAGTCATCATAACTGCCGGAGCGGATCAGCTTTTGATAAACACCAAATGCTTGTCTAAATGGAAACTCTTTAGCCTGATTTTGGATCCCACGCACGTAACGGTCAATCGCTTGCTCAAAAGCGCGCTGACTGGTGCTGACTCGAATGCCGGATAACGCATCTTTTAACAACAACGCTTGTTTATCAGTAAAGCCTGAGATATCTAACATCACACCATTGGCCGGCGTAAATCCTAAATTCATTCCAGCAACACTGGCTTCTGTCATCAGTTTGGCTTTATCCAATCGATACAGATCAGCCCATATCGCCAGTGCCACTTCTGTTTTGATATCTTTTAGTGGCTCGGGGTTGTTCACATAGATTTTTAAGCTGCCTTTAGGTTGCTCATAAAAGCGCTCGCTGGCGGCATGCCAAATCTTGACCCCTTCACTGTCAATCACCTTCTGCACGCCATTTTCGGCATCTCCAGCGGACGTTTTTAGGGCAAAATTCTCTGGTAACAAGGTATTGACACTCGGAAGTGCTAAGTCGAAGTTAGCCGCGTCTTTCCATTTATCAAAGTCGTCGCGTTTTAAGTCAACAACCTGATATTCACCATCATAAAAGTGTAGTTTTGCGTTGGTTGGCTCATCTTTACTAATATACCAAACTCGCATTTGTTCTGGTGTGAGTTGGTCTAACACCGCATTTACCGCTTCTGCATCAAACTGCGCATAGTAATAACCGGCATTAATCGCATGGTTTAAGGGGTAATGCTGCATACTATCAGCTAAGTTACTCACATAACCAAATTCATCGCCTTTTTCCAAGAACCTAAATTGATTATTTAGTGAAGTTTGAATTTCCTTAAAGTAGCGACTGTCTACACCTTTGCCTCGGATCATGTCGATATAATCCAACACGGTGCCCGTGATCAGTTCACGTTGCTTCATGCCCTCATCCGTTAACTGAATATCGATTTGCAGCGTACCGTAGTTACCATAGCTGTTAGGCGTTGCAAATGCACTTAATGAGGAAATCAACCCCTGCTCTTTCAATACTTGTGCAGGACTTCCCGCCATTTCATTACTTAACAAATAAGTGATGAAGTAATTCGGCTTCACCGCAAATTCTGTGGCATTGTTCTTGATTGTGAAATCAAGTTGTAGCGTTTTCACATCTTCGTTGGGTTTATAGTGAACGAGCTTTTTGCCGACATTATCAAAGTTCAACGCTTGTTTGACTGTTGGCTTTTCAATGTTTTTGTTTTTAATCGAAGTGAAATGTTTTTTGGCTTTAGCTACCATCTGCTCTATTGGCTCATTTGAGATCATGGCCAACTTCATGATGTTAGAGGAATAATATTTATTGTAAAAGTCTACGGTTTCTTGATGTAGTTTACTCTCAGGCTTATCACCTAAGGTTTCAAGGTTACCGATCAGGAAGCGGTTAGCAGGGTGCGCCCCCATCATGTTTCTCGCCAATTTAAATTGCCGAAGAAGTCCATCTCTCTGCGCATCGACCATTCTGCGTTAACCGCATTTTTTTCTTTCTCGGTATACTCGGGATACAATTTAGGTGATTTGAAGAAGTCGGAAAATCTGTCTAATGCTTCATCATAGGCGTCATTATTCACTTTGAACATATAGTTGGTAATATCTAGCCAAGTGTAAGCGTTATGCGCCCCGCCATTTTTGGTCATAAAGTCTGAGTACCCTTTGCTGTCTGGGTATTTCTCAGTACCTAGAAATAGCATATGCTCAAGATAATGTGCCATGCCTTGTTGAGACATAGGGTCGTGCAGTAGGCCGACACCAACACTCAGCGCCGCAGCAGATTTTGATACAGATGGATCTGAGACTAAAATCACCTCGATACCATTTTCTAAGGTCAAAGTTTGGTATTGTCTATCATCATTAGGACTGACGACGAGTTGGTCGGATAGTAAGTTTTGTGAAGCGTCAGGATGTATAAGTGAAGAAGTGCTATTACACCCAGTCAAAACGGCTAAGGTAAGCGCACTAATTGCGAATAGCTTTTTCATAGAACAATCCATTATTGTGATAAATGCTTTTTTGAATCACACTATCATCGTCATTCCAAAGCCATTTTTCAATATTGGAAATTTTTGTTTTGTAACACTTCGTAAATTGAGGAGCTTATGCCACTATCTATTTATTTATTACTTACCGCGCTATTTGTACAAACCCTACTGACCTTAGTTGTTATGGTTATCATGGGTAAACGGCGTTTTCGTGCTGCTAGAAACAAACAAATACAATTCGACCAATTTAAAACAATGCAACTTGATAGCGCGCCCGAAGACGTGATTTTGGCATCACGTAACTTCACTAACCAATTTGAAATACCAGTGCTATTTTTTGTGGTATCGCTCGCAGCGCTCTCCCTTAAACTAGTCACTCTGTGGTTTAGTGTATTTGCCATCCTGTTTGTTTTGAGTCGAATAGCCCATACAATGGTACATATCGGTCAAAATCATCTGAGAACACGCTTTCGCCTTTACCTGCTGGGCTGCGCTTTTATTGTCGCACAATGGCTGACCCTACTGTTAACACTTATATAACCAAAAATTATAGAAAAGCCACCTATTTTAGCTAATTGTTCTTTAAACTCTGAGCCAGTTTGTTAGCATAGCGGTGGTTAAAAGAACAACAGGGGCACAATGATGAAGAAGGATAATAGCATCTGCGATTTTGGACTTCATGCCGGAGAACCATATTCATCGCTACCAGCAAGCTTTTTAAATTGGATGGTTGAGATTGGCCACGAAAAATGCGAGTTTGCCAAGTCGGAACTTAACAGAAGAATTTCTGCTGTAGCCGAAAGTACCAGAAAATATAACGATTTTGAGTGTTAGCACTATTAAAATAAATTTAATGATCTAAAATACGCGCATAATTTACCAACCGAAGTCTGAATTATGCGCAATTTACTTATTCTTTCAACGGCGCTGTTTTTATCAGCTTGCCAACTCTCCTCAAATGAGCCGCAATCAGCAGAATACTTAACCGTATTACATACTAACGATAACCATGGTCGCTTTTGGCAAAATGAAAAAGGCGAATATGGAATGGCCGCCAGAAAAACCCTAATCGACCGTTTAAAAGCTGATGCTGAACGTTCTGGTCATGCAGTTATATTACTCTCTGGGGGTGATATTAATACCGGGGTTCCAGAATCGGATCTACAGTTCGCTGAACCAGATTTTAAAGGCATGAAGCGGCTTGGCTATGACGCCATGGCCATTGGCAACCATGAATTCGACAACACCAGAGACATACTGGATAAGCAGATAAAGTGGGCAAGTTTTCCAATACTTTCTGCTAATATTATCGACAATAACACCCAGTCACCAGCCTATACCCCGTATACCATAATCAACCGCGCTGGACTCAAAATAGCCGTGCTTGGCTTAACCACAGTGGATACTGTAAAAATAGCAAACCCAAAACACGTTGCAGGATTAACATTTGTTGAGCCACTTGTGGCAACACAGCGCTGGGCCCCTCAAATTAAAGCTAAATACAATCCAGATGTGATGATAGCGGTAACACACATGGGTCATTATCATGATGCAGTTCATGGTATCAACGCTCCAGGAGATGTTACGCTAGCACGTCAGTTGACACCAGGAACACTTGATTTAATCGTAGGTGGGCACTCACAGGAACCCGTTTGTGTTGATGAAAGTGGTAAGGCAGACACAAGTTTTGCGCCTGGAAAGTCATGTAAGCCGGATAATCAAAATGGTACTTGGATCATGCAAGCCCATGAATGGGGCAAATATGTCGGAAAAGCCGTATTTAAAATTGATGGTAATAGCAAGACGCTAGTGAGTTACGACTTAATCCCTGTCAACCTCAAAGATAAATCGGGTAACTTGGTCAATGAATATATTCAAGAAGACCCTAAAATGCTCGCTTTTTTAAAGCCATTTCAAGATAAAGGCCAAGCTCAGATAGCGGGTGCAGTTGGTCATGTTGACAGCTTTCTCGATGGCCGTCGTGGTACAGTAAGATTTAAACAAAGTAACCTTGCTGACTTAATCATCAATGCACAAATGACGGCGGTAGAGGCAGACTTTGGCATTATTAGCGGTGGTGGGATAAGAGATAGTATTGAGCAAGGCGATATCAGTTATAAGGATGTTTTGAAAGTACACCCTTTCAAAAACCGCATTACTTACATCGACTGGAAGGCTGGTGATCTCATCAACTATCTAAATACTGTGGCTAACTTCCCGCCAGACTCGGGGGCATATATGCAGTACCATCACCTATCATTCGATGTGATCCACGGCAAAGTCGAAAATGTAAAAATCGCAGGTAAGCCGTTGCAACGAGATAAAACATACCGTATGAGTATTAATAGCTACAATGCTTCAGGTGGTGACGGTTACCCTAAGATAAACCATTTGCCTGAGTATACAGCTACTGACTTTACAGATGCTCAAGTACTTAAAGACTACATCCAGAAAAACAGCCCTATTCGTGCTGTAAACCTGTAGCTTTTATGATTAAAGCGGTGTTTCAGCACCGCTTCACCACTCTTTATTTCCCGATCACGTCAATATCCGTTTTCTTCACACCATTTAACCCATAGCTATGCAATTTTGAACGCGATCCCTCACCATGGGCTTTTGGTGGATAAAATATGCTCTTTTTTTCAGGGTAAGCTCCTAGTACCTCATCTAAAGCAGCACGAATTTCGCTTAATGTTTTCTCTAGGCTGTTAGTGAAGTTTGGTCGCTTTCTAATTGTATGGCCAAGCTCAACTAAGCGATAAAAATATTTATCGGCTAGCTCTAACAATGCCTCTGGCATCACTTTATTCTGATTTAGAACGGTATCAGGATTTGCATCACAAAACTCTATAAGTGCGAGGTAAAAACACAGAGGCTTGTTAGCAAGCTGCACACTCACCTCTTTATTACGATTTGTTGTGACCGTCTTGGAATATAGATCGATTACCAATTTGAATTCGGGCAACGCCGCTGGGATATCTACCGCTTTGGCTTTGGCTTCAATGGTTTTTCTCGTTGTCCAAGTAAATAAAGTTACGCCCATCAGTGCCATGATTAAGGGCAGTAAAAAAGTAAACATGGGTTTTGAATCATCAACGGATACGGCAACATAAAAATTTCGGTGTGGGGCTGACAGCGTTACTAGTTCACTTTTTTCCCCTTGTCCGGCACCCGAAGTATTAATATCTAATACCGTCAGTCGGGCATTTTGCGCTTCGAGCGCTACGTTTAACGCATTAATATATTCTCTAAGTTCTGGCTCATTGCCTGCGTAGTGTAAAAATGGGTCAGCAACTGGTAACCTATTTATATCAATGGCAACTCTTAAGGCTACCGCTTCTTTTTGCTGCTCTACAACATTATCTGTTTCAACACTTTGAGCGATGTAAAAAGTGCAGCTGAAAAGCAGCCATAATCCTAAAAAAACGGAAATATTACGTTTACTAAATTCCATTTTCATTTCCAACAAAACGATATGGCAGCGATTCACATTGCCAATACTTATCTACTTTATCAAAGTAACTGGATGTTCTTAATTGTGCTACTTGGTTAATGACTCCCTGCATTGCACAGGCAAGATCCGTGTTTTTGTTGTTCATTTTTAAATACCACTTACTACCACTAACATTATTTGCTATTGGTGTAATGTAATTTTTAGAAAACCGCGTTTCGTCTTCTTCTGACCAATAAGAAGCTATAATATCTACTTCTCCAGCCGCTAAGCGCTCACGAAGCGCTTGATGTGAACTCAGGTAGACAATGTCAAGCGCATTGATATCTATATCTAGATCTTTAAAAGCACTCTTAGGCAAAATATGCCCGGAACGACTAGTTGGGTAATCTAGTAACCCTATTCTTTTATCGAGAAAGTAGGATTTAGATAAGGTTGGCTTTTCAGTATTGGAGATAAAAAATGCGGAGTAAGAAGGATAACCTATCACTGGCTTATAGCTGTGGGTAGACTCAGCCATCAAGGCAGACATAATGTTATCTTTAGTAAGGATCAGATCAGCAATCCCTTTTGCTAAAAATTCTATTTGCTCAGCAAGGCTTCCACCCCAGTAAACTTTAACCTCACCATACTGCTTGGTTACTACTTCGTTTTCACACATTCTAACCAATACATCTAACGCTAGGCTTTTCACTGGCACATGAATTTTTAGAGTGTTGATATTAGACACTGAGCGTGTTTTGCAAGTATTTGAATACTGAACTACAGGCTCGAGAATGAGAGGCTTAGTCGATACCAATCGAGCCCCAAGGAACCAGCACAATAATGCGCCTATAAACAACAAAGATACAATTGTTGATTTACTAGTCAAAACGTTACTATGTATCACTATTTGGAATAACCTACGCTTTCTTAACCGCTATTACATCAATTTTCTTTACTTATTACAATAAGTAATTTTACTAGAAAGCCATAAGCAACTGAATTTAAAGCTTTATTAATAAGAAATTATGAATCTTATTGAGTCCTTTTATTTTGTTGAAAAATGCGGACAATTGGCCTCACTTTTTGGTCGGGAAGATTGTTCCCTTTTCTACAAGAGATACAAATGTTACGTAAAAGCATGTCATTACTTTTAGCAGTAGGTATGACGTTAACGGCTTCACATGCCCAAGCTTGGGGTCAAAATGGTCACAGAATTATCGGTGAATTAGCTGATGGACATATCACCGACCAAACCCGCCTTGCTATTCAACCTCTATTAGAAGGTGATTCATTAGCTGAGGTATCGACATGGGCCGATGAAATGCGTTCTGATCCAAGCACTTTTTGGCGGAAGCAATCATCGAAGTGGCATTATATTAATATCGATAACCCCGAAGCCATGCACGAACATGTTCACTCTGATCTCAACGACAAAGAAAAAGTTAAAAATATCCTAGACGGGATCTACTACTCCATTAATACCCTCCAGTCTCAAAGCAAGTCCATCGACGAAAAACGCTTCGCACTACGCTTTCTAGTCCATTTAGTTGGCGACAGTCATCAACCTTTTCATGCAGGCCGTGGTAAAGACCGAGGCGGTAATATGATTAAGGTAAAGTTTTTCGGCAGCGATACTAACCTACATAGCACTTGGGACTCTAAGTTAATCGAAAACGAAAACCTCTCTTTTACTGAGTTTACCCGCTTTATTCAAACCTCAAATAATGAAGTTATTGCGGAATATTTAGACAGCACTCCAGCAGATTGGTTAGTCGAGTCAAATAATATTGCTGAAAAAGTTTATAACAGCAATGAAACTGACATAAGTTACGGGTACATTTATAAATATATGCCAACCATTAAATTTAGATTACAACAAGGCGGCATAAGATTGGCAGGTTTATTAAATCAGATTTTTGATCCAAATTCTAAACCGCTGGTTTCTTCATTGAAGCCGGCTAATAAAACGACAGTTAACCATTAGTTTAAAATAACCTACTAACACGGGAAACAACATAATGAAAATCCAACTTCGCAAAAATGCACTTACGCTTGCTATTGCTGCAAGCATTGGCATGAGTGGCATGGCGGTTGCGGCAGATACATCTTCGTCTATCAAAGGACAGATCGTGGGGCCTCAAGGTAATCCAGCTGCAGATACAAAGATTATCATCGTTCACGAGCCGACAGGTACACGCCGCGTTGTTACAACGAATGATACTGGTACGTACAACGCATCAGGTCTTCGTGTAGGTGGCCCTTACTCTATCACCATCGATTCTAAAAAATTCCGTGACGCTGAATTGCGTAACGTTTATCTATCTCTAGGTGAAGCACAAAAGATTGACCAGCAGCTAACTGAGCTGCAAATGGAATCAATCGTAGTAACTGGCTCTCCAGTGCTATTCAACTCATCTGCAAACGACACTTACTATGGCGCTGAAACAATAAAAAATACGCCAAGTATCAACCGTGATATCAAAGATGTTGTAAGAAACAATCCTTTAGTTGTGATTCAACCGGGTAATGACAGTGCAATGTCAATTGCAGGTTCTAACCCGCGCACAAACTCGATAACTGTTGACGGTATTCCACTAAACGATGACTTCGGCCTTAACTCTGGTGGCTACCCAACACAGCGTAACCCATTCCCTCTTGATGCACTAGATCAAGTAACAGTTCAAGTAGCACCAACAAATGCTAAATCAAGTGGCTTTACTGGTGGTAACGTTGATGCGGTGTTTAAGTCTGGTACAAACGAAATCACTGGTAGCGTTTTCTACGAGAAAATGACGGATAGCTGGGCGGGCACTCCAAAGAATGAAGGTGATGAAGTACCTTTAGAGTTTGAAGAAGAAAACTATGGTTTCTCTCTCGGTGCCCCAATTATCGAGAATAAATTGTTCTTCTTCGGTGCATATGAAAAATATGAATCACCGCAGTCTATTGAATGGGGCCCTGCGGGCTCAGGTATTGGTGCGAACGAAACTAACATCACACAAAACGATTTAGCAGAAGTACGCAAAATTGCTTCTGAAGTATATGGTGTTGATAATATCGGTAATGCCGATACACAACCACAATTAGAAGATGAAAAATACATCATCAAACTAGATTGGAATATCAACGATTACCATCGTGCCAACTTCGTTTATATGTTTAACGAAGGTAACCGCACCAACAATATGACTCAACGAGCAAGTGAATTACGACTAAGTACTCACTGGTATAATAAGTCAGAAAAACTAAATAACTTTAGTTCAACATTATACTCTGACTGGACTGATGATTTTTCAACCCAAATCAGTATTACGAGCAAATCTGTTGAAACCGGCCAAGTTTCACTTAATAGTGGATTAGGCTTAGGTGACATTAATATTTCAAACATTGATGTAGATGGTGATGGAACTAAAGGCGACATCAGCTTCGGTTCAGATGAAAGCCGCCACTCAAACTCGCTAGAAAATGACCTAACAACGTTTAAGTTTGATGGTACATATCTACTTGATGAACACACACTTGAGTTTGGTATCAAGTATGACATTTTAGATGTTGAAAACCTTTACCTTGATGGCTCTAAAGGTGTTATCGAGTTTGATAGCCTAGCAGACTTTGCAGCCCGTCAAGTAAAAGACTACTCATACTCAAATGGTGTGGGAAATGATCCAAGCAAAGTTGCGGCAGCATTCAAGCGTAAAGACCTTGCGATTTATGTAAATGACCGTTGGGACTTCAGCGATGAACTAGCATTCAGCTTTGGTCTTCGTTACGAGCGTCTAGGCTCTGATGACGAACCAGCTTTCAACGAAGAATTGTTTGAAAGCACAGGTTACGACAACACATATAACTTAGATGGTGCTGATATCTGGTTGCCACGTGCAGGCTTCACTTATTACATGAATGAAGATGTGACTATTCGTGGTAGCGTTGGCCGTTACGCTGGTGGTAACCCTAACGTTTGGATTTCAAACTCTTATTCAAATGATGGTATTAGTCGTCAAGACTTTGGTAAAGGCGACTTCGTTGCACCAAATAATATCCTAAACAACATTTTGCCTGAAGCTGTTGAAGGTATTAATCAAGCGAGCAATGGCTCAGTTTCAAACTTTATCGACCCGAACTTTGATATCCCATCACAATGGACATACATGTTAAATGCCGATGTGACACTTGATATCCCGTACATTGGTGATGGATTTGCTTGGACAACTACGGCAATCTTCACAGACAAAGAAAACACTGCTGAGTGGGTAAATGCAAGGCTTCTTAACGGTGCAAACCGTCTTGATAAAGCAGTTAACTCGACGATAGATGGTGAACTACCTTTCTATGACACGTCAGAATTGGACATCATGCTAACAAATGCAGACAAAAATGGTCGTTCAATAATTCTTAGTACTGGTCTTTCTAAAAACTGGGATAATGGCTTTAAGTTTGACATGTCTTACACTCATCAAGACATCACAGAAGGTAACCCAGGAGGCTCGTCAACAGCGCGTAGTAACTACCGTTACGGTCACTTCTTAAATCACCAAGAGACCCAAATTGGTACTTCTACTTATGAAACTGAACACCGTTTTGTATTGAATCTTGGTTACTCAACAGAGTTTATTGAGAATTATAAAACTAATTTCAATCTATTCTTTGAGCGCCGCTCTGGTTCACCGTACAGCCACACTACTAGATGGACAAGCCTAGTTGAAGGAGTCAGATATTTCAACGAAGACCTAATTCAACCTACAGGATATGGTGCAGCAAGAGGGGGTAACTATTTAGCATACGTTCCTACTGCAAACGATCCAAATGTTCTTCGCTATGAAGGTGTTACTGAAGCTGAAGTGTTAGCTCACTACGAAGAGCTGGGCTTGAGTGGTTATGCTGGTGGCTTTGTGGACCGTAGCGCAGGTAGTGCACCATGGACAACATCGATGGATTTATATATCTCTCAAGAACTTCCGGGCTTTACAAAAGATCACAAGGGCGAGGTTTATTTCGTAGTCAATAACTTACTAAACCTAATAGATTCTTCAGCAGGTAAAGTATACGTTCAAGACTACGGTACAAACCGCGTTATTGAAATGGATATCGACCAGGCGACTGGTAAATACATTATCGGTGAGACCTCTTTCGATAAGAGTAAATTTGAAGCGGAAGACTCAACATACCGTATCAAAATCGGTGTACGTTACAACTTCTAAGTTTTTACACGAGGGGAAGAATGGTTCTTCCCCTTTTTTCATAAAAGGAAAATTTGAAATGAAACTTAAGTTAATCTCCCTAGCAATTCTAGCAACTTCTTCATTGGCAAACGCGGCTGGGTATGATAGTGAATATGTCGGAGAAAAAACGATTAATATTCAATCTACTAATCAAGCGCAATTCATGGACAATATACTAGACAAAATTGAAAAAGGCGCGAAAAAGAAAATCGCATCCCTCTTGCTTAATGCAATCTTTGGTAGCTCAGGTCCAAATTATGCTACCTTATCTCAAGAGTCACTGCAGCAGATTGAGAATATAGTAAATAGCTCAATTTTAGAAGCCGATGTGAGGCGTGCTCTTGCGGATCTTGATTCTCTAGATGATGGTATAACTTTTTACAACTCTCTACTTACAAGTGGTAGCGAAGACTTCTTTTATTTGACTGGTCTAGATAACGAGGCAAGAGACTTAATAAATGAATATATTTTCAAACAGGCTGGCAACGAAGACTTCTTTTTGTTGACAGGAAGTTATGCAACTGTTGTAACTCTAGCAATGGCAATAAAAACGGAGCTATACCTAAAAGGTCGTATCAGTCAAAGTACCTTAAAGAGCTATGCAGGCCAGTATAAGAAAAAATTACAAGTTTTAGTTAACGAAGCTACTTCTCATGTTCATTCTAAAGTGTATGGAAATTTAGTCCCTGACGATGGTTTTGAATCACGAGCTGTCATTTATGACCTATTTGAAAGTTCGCAACCAGATTATGTTTCTGTTCCACCTAGTCGAGAAGGCTTAGAAGAGTTATATGATAGAATCGATAACAGGAGAGAATATTATATCTCAAATATTGTGGGCGAAGCGCGAAGTGTACTTGCCACGTTAGATAGAGTAGAAAACAATTAGCTTTACTTTTAAAGTATCAAATATCTGCACTTAATTAGTTAACCTCTCATTGGTCAACACTGGTTGACCTTTTTACAGTAAAGCTATGGCTGCTTACGACAACAGGAATATGCAGAAATAAACGATACAGTCAGAAAACTAGCGTTTCACTCAACCTTACTTTGAAGCGTCATTAACAGCCCAATAAAATTTTCTTTCTGCTCATCGCTAAAGCAACTAAGTAGCTCAGTTTCCCATGCCAATGCAAGCGGCGTTAACATTTGATAAAGCACTCTTCCTTGTTCTGTCACTGCAATAGTTTTTGCACGTTTATCACTTGGACTCACTAACATCTCAATCAACTCTCGGTCTTGTAACTGCTTAATTGCTCTTGAAACGGTTGATTTATCCATGCTTGCCAATTCGCAAATCTGCTTAGCGGTGACTCCATCTTGCTGTATTGCATGAGATAATACTCGCCACTGCGGCTGGGTTAGTTCACCTGCTTGCGCATAAACATGTGCAAAGTCATTGCTCACTTTTGTTGACAGCGAAACAAGCTGATATGGAAAAAAATCGTTTATATTCAGCAGCTTTTCATCTTTCTGAGACATCAACACTTACCTTTCACTGTAATCTAATCTTTACAGGTACATTCAACTGGGAACGTTGAAAATACTCTCACATGAGAGTATCTTACTATAAAACACAAAGGAGTCGAGACAAATGAGCCAAGAACTTCAATATTTAACTGGGTTTGGTAATGAATTTGAGAGCGAAGCATTACCGGGCGCTTTGCCCATAGGTCAATTTTCACCACAGAAAGTAAAATACGATTTGTATGCCGAGCAATACAACACCACTGCTTTCACCGCTCCTCGCGCAGAAAATCGTAGAAACTGGTTTTACCGGATCCGCCCTTCTGTTTTGCAAGGTGAATATGAAGCTATAGACAAAGGCTTACTGCGCACAGCCCCTATTACAGAAGTAGCTACCCCACCTTCGATGCTACGTTGGAACCCTATTGACGTACCAGCAGAAAAAACTGACTTTATTGACGGTTTAATCACGATGGCTGCCAATGGCAGTGCCAACGGTCAAAGCGGGATCGGCATTCATGTATATGTTGCAAATGCCTCTATGGAAGGTCGCTATTTCTACAATGCTGATGGTGAGTTGTTATTTGTGCCACAGCAAGGTGAACTGATTTTACACACTGAATGCGGAAAGCTTGCTATTAAGCCAGGTGAGATTGCAGTTATTCCTCGCGGTATCAAGTTTAGCGTAGAGCTTCTAAGCGATACCATCCGTGGCTATATTTGCGAAAACTACGGAAACCCCTATATTTTACCTGAGCGCGGCCCTGTCGGCGCCAATGGTTATACCAATGAGCGAGACTTCCAATATCCGGTTGCAGCTTTTGAAGACAAAGAAGGTGACTTTGAACTCGTTGCTAAATTCAACGGTAATCTATTTCGTTGCGATATTGGCCACTCTCCGCTTGATGTGGTTGCATGGACTGGCAATAGTGCACCGTACAAATACGATTTATCGCGATTTAACGTAATGAACACGGTAAGCTTTGACCACCCTGACCCGTCAATCTTTACCGTGCTCACATCTCCATCAGGCACACCCGGTGTGGCAAACGTCGACTTTGTGATCTTCCCACCTCGTTGGATGGTTGCAGAGAACACATTCCGTCCGCCTTATTATCACCGTAATATCATGAGTGAGTTTATGGGCTTGATAGAAGGGGTATACGATGCCAAAGAGCACGGATTTGTACCTGGAGGTATGAGCCTACATAATTGTATGTCCCCTCATGGTCCTGAAGCGGATGTGTTTGAAAAAGCCAGCAATGCAGAGCTTGAGCCACAGCACTACGAAAACACCCTCGCGTTTATGTTTGAGTCACGTTACATTATCTCTCCAACTAAATATGCTTTAGAAGGCAAAGAACGTCAGCCTAACTATGCTGATTGCTGGAAAGGCATTAAAAAGTACTTTAAAGGAGCATAAAGATTATGTTGAAACTCTATACTTACTTTCGCTCTTCTGCGGCCTATCGCGTGCGCATTGCTTTAAATCTTAAAGGGTTAGAGCATGAATTAATCCCTGTAAATTTGCTTAAATCGGAGCAAAGCGGCGAAGCGTATTTACATAAGAATGGCCAGGGTTTATTACCGGCATTGGAAACTGAGCACGGCGTCTTGGCGCAGTCGTTAGCAATACTGGAATGGCTTGAAGAAACCCAAAGTGGCGCTGCACTGTTACCACAAGACCCTTGGCAAAAAGCACAAGTTAGAAACTTTTGTTATGCTGTCGCATGTGATATCCATCCAATAGATAACCTCCGCGTGCTTAAATACCTGTCTAACGAGCTAGGTGTTACAGACGATCAAAAAAATGAATGGTATAGACATTGGGTGATTGAAGGCTTTAATAAACTTGAGCCTATGATTGGAGCTGGTCCTTTTTGCTTTGGTACGGAGCCGAGCCTTGCCGATGTCTGCTTAGTTCCGCAGGTGTTCAATGCATTACGGTTCAAAGTGGATATGAGCGTATATCCTAAAATCAGCCGAGTTTATGAACATTGTAATACGCTTGAGGCGTTTTCTAACGCTGCGCCTGAGAACCAGCCAGACGCACAATAATGTAGATAAAAGGAGTGATAAGCTAAGCACATCACTCCTTTTTGCGATTCTATTACTTTAATGCGCTATATACATGGTCAAAGTGACCAATCAAGTCATGACCTAAGTCGGTCAAATAGCCACCATCAGGACTATCTATCACTCCTTTTTGAAATAACCGCATGGCAGCCCCTTGCATCCCTTCTGGTGCATCGCTATGAATTTTAATCCCCTGATGTAAACTATGCCTCGGAAATCTAGCTAGTAAGGTCAACTCATCCAACAATTTTTGGTCTAGTGCCATTGTTATTTTTCCTTATTCTTCTATAGTCACTTAACACTCTAGTTCAAAAACCTTTATTTGATGAAATTTTTACTTGGTTTAATCACGATTTGTTTGATCTCACTGCCCTCTTTGGCTAAAACACCAGCAGAGTTACGACTTTATGGTGAATTACCGAAACAAGTTTGCTGGTATCAAGGTCAGTCATACAGCGAAGGCGCTTTGCTCATCCAATTTGATATGCTATTTGTGTGCGCACCAAAAAAGTACAACGAAGAAAACAGCAAATTAGTGTGGTTAAAAGCCGATGCTTCAGGTAACCCAATAAGACCTGAAATATCCGATAAAATTAGGGTAAACTAAGCACAATGTAAGTAGTGACAAAGAAGTAAAACATGAGTACCCAACCAAATAATCCACTTCATGGTATTAAACTTGAAGAAATTATCGTCAAACTAGAGCAACAGCTGGGCTGGCAAGCAATGGCTAATGCTGTGGATATCAATTGTTTTAAAGATAATCCAAGCGTCAAATCTAGCCTAAAATTTTTACGTAGAACTCCGTGGGCTCGCGCAAAAGTTGAACAACTTTACCTCGATACATTTCATGGTTTTCAGTGGCCGGAAATAAAAAAGTAATCGTTTAACTTAATATAGAAAAACTCTCTTCGCTTTATGATATAGATTGAATTAAGCCAAGGTGCGATGTTGACTCGGGGTAATGGTTTGGTCGCATCGCGCTCGCCTTCTAATGGCAATGGTAGTAAATAAATTTAGCTATTTTTAACGACGCCAATATACTATCTCATCCTTCAAATTAATTAGAGAATCGAGAATTCAACTGGTATTATAATATTCCTTCCGCATAGAGCGCTTGATACGCATCACCTATCTTATTTAAGATGTACTTTGGCACATTTTTATTACATGCAAGGTATAGGGATGTATTAAACTCATCTAGCGTGTAAACGGGTTCAAGCAGGCGTGCCGTTTTTTCGTTGGTGCTTCGGAATCTAAACTGAGCATCACTTAATACCACAAGATCCACAAAGTCTTTTCTGGTTTTTAATAATTCAAAGACCTTGTCAAAAGAGTTAATTATTAATAGCTGCCTCCCCTCTTGAAAGCCATGTTCCATTAAAAACTGATGGCTGAAGTTTTCTCGGATCACCGCCGTTCGATACGCTTTTGCGTCTTCTATTGAGGTAAGTTGGATCTCTCTTTCACGTAGGGCGTAAAATGAGGTAGTAAAGGCATCAATGGGAAACACCCACTCAAATTCGTGTTCTCTGGCGTTGTTTTTCGCCGTGGAAAAAACACAAGTGTCGCTTTTTCTCAGTGCAGCATTGTAAGCCGCAGGCCAACTCAATACATTAATGGTGTAGTCAATGCCCGAGCTATCTAGTACAGCTCTAACCTTGTCTGCAGCGCGACCGATCAGCTCCCCCTTTTCATTTTGATACTGGAAATCAGGAAAGTTTTCGGTCACGATATTTAAGGTAAATGCACGTGTACTGAAACTGATCAGCAAAATACAAAACCAAATCAAATACGTACCCTTCATTAACCTCTCCCATAGCTACTTGAATAATATAGTCTTAAGTTAGACATTGGGCAATTTTTAAAAGGTCAAACATTCATTGAGAACTTGAGCTTGGGAAGTGGAAATATTACCAAAAGAGGGGAAGAGGTGAGCAGCTCGCTCACCTCTCTTTGCTATTACAAATTACAACTTAGGGGAGATTAGCGCTCGTTAATCGCATCAATTAAAAATGCACTTAGTTTAGCACCTTCTTTTAACGTCGTTTCAGAACTGGTTTGTCCGACTAGTGAGCTATCTGTGAATGGTGCAATCTCCATCATGTCCGCACCAGTTATCTTAAATTCAGCCTTTAACGCTTGGAGGATCAGCATAGCTTCATCAGGTGTCATACCCCCAGCTTCTGGTGTTCCCGTTGCTGAAGCAAAAGTTTCATCGAGCGCGTCGATGTCAAAACTCACGTAAAGCTCTTCTACTTCATCGGCTTTTAACTGTGCAATCACTTCATCAACGATAGCTTGTGGACCGCGCTCTCTAATTTCATGAGCCCAATGTTGTTTAACCCCAAAAGTAGATTCCCAATGAGATTTTGGCTTGCCACTAGAGCGGATCCCAAACTGTACTAAATGATGAGGCGCAGGCAAAAACTCCAGTATATGTGTACACCAAGAGCCAAAACATAAATCGATGCCAAGACGCTCAACAAGCAGATCGGTATGTGCATCAAAATGTATGATTGCCGTTTTTACCCCTCGCGCTCGTTTGGCTTTCAAGTAAGCTTTAGTTAACGGATAGCTGATCGAATGGTCGCCGCCGATCCCAAATATGCCTTTCTCAGGGTAGTTTTCGTAAAAGCCATCACAGACATCTTCAGTAATAGAAAGAGGCGATACATAGTATTCACTTTGGGGATCGGCATAAAGTGCTTTTTGACAATTACTGATAGTGCTTTCATTTAGATATTTATCGTGTAATAAATGCGGAATTACGCGCACATCACCAAGGTCAAAAGCACTCGTCTGCGGTTGTTGTTCAATCAATGTTGAACGGAGAAATAATGGACCCCAGTTAGCCCCACGCAAAATACCACCGCCACAGTCTGAACTAATGCCGAGAATAGCAGCCTTATGTTCACTCTCACCTAGTTGCTCCAAAGACGTTTTCCATAGAGCGTCTATGCCTTCAGTTTGTCCGTATAGCTTTTGTCTCAATGCGTCTTTTCTTTCTTTCGCCGTGTTTACTGTAAAAACCCCATCTCCAGGCGGACATAAACAGTGCTCAAGTTTTTTATGGAATTGTTTTTTGCTATCAGACATCGCTATCCCCTTTAATATGAATAATCATGCGCATCATAAAAACCCAACCAATTTTTTGCCACGCTAAGATATACCCGAGGTACACTGCGCCGGCAAAATAACGAACAAATAAGAAAAAGTATAAAACCTATTGATTAATATAGGAATTATCATATTTCATTCGATATGTTGATGGGCCTTTATCTATTGGTTAGATATGTGTTGATGCACGTATAACAGCTTAAAACGGGAAGTCAACCGCAAAGCTTTTAGTGCACTCAAAGCTTGCGGTTGATTATTCAAGGAGGGTGTTTAGTTATTCGTAATGACGTGGGATTTTTGTTTTGATTACAGCAATATAACCATGCCAACTGGCATATGCCAACAGCGGCATAATAACAATAAACCCTGCTGTTCCTGTTGCAAAACCAAGCATCACCAGAAACACCAAAATACCGCACCAAACTACCATCGCAGCAAAGTTCTCTTTAACAGCATGCATTGAGCTTATCACTGCGGTCATGATATCTACCCGTCTCTCCATCATGATTTGTGGTGTAAACGCAGAAATGGCAAATACGCACACCAACAATATCCCACCGACAATTGACCCTAACGCCAAAAATGCTGACAGCTGCTCAAATGTAGGATCAGGTACATTGGGATATAGCGCATGGATTAGGGCAGCGAGTCGCATCCAAACAATCATGATCACCATAAGTAATACGGCAAAGCCCCACTCACCCGCTGGGTTTCTAAACATAGATTTAAGGCTATGCGATAATGTAGGTTTGTGGCCTTTTTCAAGCTCCCATGCAACATCATATAAACCGGCTGCAAAAGCAGGCCCAATAAGTGCAAACGCCACCGCGGCGGGTAAAATGACCAGATGGGTACCTGACTGATACACTAACCACATAATACAAGCGGGGATCAGGGTAAAGATAAGTCCGTACACTAAGCTGAGTAAAGGGGCATTCGCGATATCTTTAAATGCCAATGCCAGCCAATGAAACGGCGCCATGGCAGGAACCTTGTTGCACTCAAAGCAACGTGCGAATTCGTGATTTTTATCAATAGAATGTGTAGCAGGCATAACCATTCCTCTTAGTTGCTCTCTATTTAAGGTTTAGTGGAATATTGACAATCCCGCAAGCTGTAATACCTATCTTGAGGCTTACTCACTTTGCTAACTACAGTTTTACGCTACACCTGTTAAGACTTTCTCTTTTAGCATTGCTAACAAGGTAAAGTCTTAACGAAATAGTCATGCATGTTTTTTCACCTCAATAGACGCCAATTAATTAAGCAATTTGGTACTATCAGCTATAATTTAAACTGCGCTCAGCCCTATAGGACATCTGTCCTGTACTTGAACTGCATTAACTATAAACATTACGCTTTACCCATAACTAAGGTTTACTATGGAAAAGGTATTTCACTTAGGTCTAACAAAAGCCGACCTACAAGGCGCCTCTCTCGCAATTGTTCCGGGCGATCCTGAACGCTCAAAACGTATTTCTGAATACTTAGATTCGCCGATCTGCTTGGCACAAACTCGTGAATTTCATGTGTACCTTGGCTTTTTAAACCAAAACCCAGTCGTTATTTGTTCGACCGGAATTGGTGGACCATCGACGTCTATCGCCGTTGAAGAACTGGCACAACTTGGTATCACGACCTTCTTGCGCATTGGCACTACCGGTGCAATTCAGCCACATATTGACGAAGGTGATATTCTAGTCAGCACCGCGTCGGTAAGATTAGATGGTGCAAGCCAACACTTTGCGCCTATTGAGTTCCCTGCAGTTTCTGATTTTCATACAACAGCGGCAATGGTAGAAGCGTGCGAATCTTTAGGGATCACTCACCATGTTGGGATCACGGCGTCTAGTGACACGTTTTACCCAGGGCAAGAACGTTACGACACCTATTCAGGTTACGTGAGAAAAGCATATCAAGGATCGTGTGCTGAGTGGCAAAAGCTCAATGTCATGAACTACGAAATGGAGTCTGCAACCTTATTTACGATGTGCGCCGCGCTGGGGCTCAAAGCTGCTTGTCTTGCTGGTGTACTGGTAAATAGAACGCGCCAAGAGATCCCGAATGTTGACCATCAAGCGGTTGAGAAGAAAGCCGTCACCGCAGTGCTCAAAGCAGCTGAGCTGGTACTTGCAAAGTAATACCAATCGGCATTAATACCTGCTCAATGTGAGGGAGTAAATTTGACGCTAACAGCGTTGAAAATTTCTTATTTAGAACAACTAAATAGCAAAAATTTTGCCTAGTTACCGACAAAATTTCCTAGCCTCAAATAGATCACTTAATTAAGTGAATTGGTATAAAACTTCAAGTTACAATAGAGATTGAGTTGTTACTCAATCTCTATGTGTGTTAGTGAATCAGCCAGACCATAGGACGCCAAAACGGCCAAACTCACCGCTTTTTGATTCGCACAGCCTTGCTTTTCAAGCAAAGTTACCTGCGCTAAGTCTACATCAAACAAGTTTTTACCTGACATCGCCAATTGACTCAGTGCGCTTTGTAACGGCGATAGGCTCGGGTTGTATGCTGCGTTTTCTGCATAGCGGCCATAAAAACATTCGCCATCCGCTAGTTTAATTTCAACCGCGCTCTTATTTTTAGTGTAAGGGCTGTAAGAAGCAAGGTAATGCTGGTACAAATTATCACTTACATTGCTAGGACAGCCACTCATACTTGATTTACTAACATGTTGAGCAAATAGCTTCTCGCTGTTGCCAAGGTCATCGGGCCCAAACGAAGTTGGTAGTAGCTCGTGCAGTGATGTTTGACCCGTAGGTAACAGAATCTCAAGGGCGTCTGCGGTACTTAATTCATTCATAAACTGGCGACAAAACCCACAGGGTGCAGCATTAATCGTCATTTTTGAAATTTCTGCTGCGCCATTTAACCAAGCATTGTTGATTGCCGCTTGCTCCGCGTGAACCACTAGGGATAATGCCTGATGCGAAAATTCAAGATTTGCGCCCAAAAATGCCTGTTGAGCGTTATCATCCCAAGCGATGGCTCCAACATAAAATTGCGAAATGGGAGGGGTAGCAAATGTCGCTGCAACTTCAAGAAGCAATGCTTCAAGAGTTTCTGCTGATAATTGAAAGCGGTGTTGGAATTCTGCTAGTTGGGAATAACTAAAAATCCCGCGATTTGAAACGGCGTATTGAGTCAACGCACTTTTTATTGATGGTTCTATCTTTGCCATATTGTTGTCGTGTTTATCTATGGCAGGATAGTTTACGCAAGAGTTAAACGCGACTCAACCATTCTCTTGCAGATTTAAAGCATTCGAAGTTTTCGGCATTAATATTGAAACGCTTAACCTTTTGCAAAAACAAATCATGCATATATCCTTCGAAGCCGACAACACGGGCGATATGCAAATTGCCAATATGATGGGCTACCTTTGGCATGATATTAACAATATCGATTGCAGCAAATCTATGCTCCAATTCGCTCACATCCACAAGTACCTTGCTACTATTGTGCTTCTTTGCGTATAAATTGGCTTTCTCGTATGCAGAGACGACATCACTTGCATTAGCTATCCCTCTGACCTTCATCATAATCAGATCATGACATTCATCAAATGTGACGCTAGTAGAAATTTTATGCATGTACCGTAAACCTATCAACGAGCTATTCTTGATTAAAACAAATATAACCACTGGTTAAACCAGCCGCGCATTTTAGAACAATGAGAATTACTGTCAACAAATATACTAATAAAAAACCAAACTAAATAAAAAAACCAATCCCTATGGATTGGTTTTGTAGCGATAAAGAATATAAATGTAAAATAGTAGAAACTTTAATTATTCCACTTGTTGCACTAACCAGTGTTACGCATACCGGCGGCTATCCCCGTCATCGTGATCATTAAGGCCAATTCCAAATCGTGGTTAGTTTCTTCTCTTACCCGCTTTAATAATTCAATTTGTAGTAGGTTGAGCGGATCTGTGTATGGGTTTCTGAGCCCAATTGACTCTTTGATCCACGGCTGCTGTGAAAGTAAAGATGATTCAGGCGCGAGCCCTCGAATTAACTCAATTGCCTGCTGGAGGTTAGCTCTAAGCTCATCACCTAGCCCTTTATAATCCGCACTGACTAAGCTGGCGTCATACATTTCGCTTAACCATAGGTCCGCCTTACAAAACACCATTTCTAGCATTTCTAAACGCGCTCTAAAAAATGGCCACTTTGCACTCATTTCTTGTAGTGTGTCTGTACCAAACGCCTCAACAGCAGCCTCTAACCCTTCTTTTGCTCCCAACCAAGCAGGAAGCATTAACCGGTTTTGACTCCATGCAAAAATCCATGGGATCGCGCGTAGGCTTTCAACACCGCCATTTGGATTCCGTTTGGAAGGTCGAGATCCCAAAGGTAATTTAGACAACTCTTGCTCTGGAGTCGCCATTCTAAAATAAGGTACGAACTCTGGGTTTTCACGAACGATACTGCGATATTTTTTACATGAAGCCTCGCTAATCGTTTGCATAACTTCAACCCACTTGGGCTCAGGTTGCGGTGGCGGTAAGAGGTTACTATGCAAAATTGCACCGGTGTATATCGATAAACTTTGCATGGCTACTTTCGGCAAACCAAACTTAAAGCGGATCATCTCCCCTTGCTCTGTTACTCTTAGCCCACTTTTTAGTGAACCGGGAGGCTGAGACCGCAGCGCCTGTGCAGCTGGCGCCCCACCGCGACCAATTGTGCCACCACGGCCATGAAATAACACCAGCTCAATGCCTTTTGAGTCTGCAAGATTAACCAGTTTTTCCATAGCGTCGTATTGTGCCCAGCCAGCCGCCATCATACCGGCATCTTTGGCAGAGTCAGAATAGCCAATCATTACGTACTGTTTTGCGCCAATAGTGCCTTTGTACCAAGTATTATCAAACAAACCGCTGATCACCGCTTGGGCGTTATTCAAGTCATCTAGCGTCTCAAATAAAGGTGCTACGGGCAGACTGAACTTGCATCCACTTTCTTGTAGCAACAGATGTACGGCGAGAATGTCTGACGCACTTTGCGCCATCGAAATAATATAAATCCCCAGCGCACTACTATCTTGCTGTGCTATCACTTCAAAAGTTTCTAATACCTCTTGTACATTTGAGGAAGGCTGCCAATGTCGAGGTAATAATGGTCTTCTCGAGCTCAACTCTGTCAGCAAGAAAGCCTGTTTATCCGCTTCTTGCCACTGAGCATAGTCTCCTAAGCCTAAGTATCGAGTAAGCTCTGAGAATACTTCGGTATGTCTTGCTGAATCTTGACGGATATCTAACTTACATAAGGACACACCAAAACAATCGATTCGCCTTAATACATCTAACAACAACCCGTTGGCGATATTGCTCATACGACAATCCATCAAAGAGCGATAACACGCCTCAAGAGGCTCTCTAATTTGCACTACCTCTTTTATTTTGTCCTGGTAGCGAGAGGGTGTACCTTTAATCTTATACTCTAAGGCCGCGATGGTTTCTTCCACATCTGCTCTTAGTTGTTTGAGGACAAAACGGTATGGCTCGCTGCTTTCCTTGGCACGTTCACTAAACGCAGCAGAAGCGTTACTCATCGATAGCTCAGCACCGAGCGTTTCTAAGTCGCGGCGATATAAATCAAGGGCCATCCAGCGACCATGGTCCAATACTGATTGGGTTACATGAGAGGTGACAAATGGGTTGCCGTCTCTATCTCCTCCCATCCAAGAGGTAAGCTGAATAGGGCTAAAATTAGCGGGCAGTTGCAGATTTAACCGAGTCTTAACCTGAGCATTAAAGTAGCGTACAAATTTAGGCACAGCTTCCCATAAACTATTTTCTATGACCGCAAATCCCCATTTTGCTTCGTCTAGCGGCGTCGGACGCTTTTCACGAATGTCGCTGGTATGCCAGGCTTGGGAAATTAACTGCTCGATACGGTCAATCACCTCTTCGTAAACCGGATCTTCACCCGATGTGACTTCTAGTACTTTTAGACATTCGCTCAACTCTACGTGCTTATTGATAATTGTTCTGCGAGTTACTTCTGTTGGGTGAGCCGTTAATACTAAGTCGATCTTGAGCTTACTGATAACATCAGCCACCTCGTTTAAGGAGAGGTCGCCAGCTTCGACTTTACTTTGTAACTCATCAAGCGCTCTATCAACTTCAATCATTACGCCATCGGGCGCACCTGATTTTGAGATGGTATGAAACTGCTCAGCCACATTCGCAAGATTTAAAAAGTGATTGAATGAACGAGCAACGGGAAGCAATGCTTCATCACTTAAACTTCTTAGTGTTTCTACTAGCGCTTGCCTATCAGATTCATTGCCGCTCCTTGAAGATTTTGCTAGATGCCTGATTTCTTCAACTTTATCTAAGGTTTCTTGCCCTTGTGCTTGTTGAATAATTTGCCCCAACATCTGACCCAAAAGGCTTACATTACTACGTAGGCTTGCGTATTGCTCAGTCATACAATCTCCTTGATGAAAAGATACTCGAACTCCACTATACCGAGAATAATTTGAATTGCGAACGATCTATTTTCAAGACGTTAACGTAATAAGATGACAAAGATAAGACCTACAGTGGTTGGTAAATGATTGTATTTTACGATGGCAACTGCCCCTTGTGCAGAAAAGAAATGGACGCATTAAAACGCGTCGACCACGCGGATAAAGTTGAATTAGTAGACATCCATAGCAATCGCTTTCAATGCGAGTTCACAGAAATAAGCAAACAGGATGCGATGGAAAAGCTACATGCTTACAACGAGAGCGGTGAGCTCATTTTTGGCTTGGATGTTACCGTGGCCGTTTGGAAAGCTGTAGGAAAACATCGGTGGCTAAGTCTGTTACGATTACCAGGGATCAGATGGGTTGCCGACAAAGCTTATTTGTTCTTTGCCGCCCACCGAATGAAAATTTCAAAAATTTTGATGCCAAGTCAATGCAATATTCAAGGGAATTGTAACCGTGACTAAACGAGCCATAGTCGTAATCGGGTCTAGCTC
The DNA here is from genome assembly GCF_002744175.1 of Pseudoalteromonas piscicida. Classification (GTDB taxonomy): domain Bacteria; phylum Pseudomonadota; class Gammaproteobacteria; order Enterobacterales; family Alteromonadaceae; genus Pseudoalteromonas; species Pseudoalteromonas piscicida_B. Next base: position 3,618 of record NZ_NKHF01000025.1, on the reverse strand, counting down.
TGCTATTGCCCAAGCCTTTATTGTGACACAAGCCGCCCGCGACCCAAACATGAAAATATTGACCATATCCAGAAGCAGCAAAGCCCCCTTTTGTGCTGACACCCACCAAAAAAGTTACGCAAGTTATGAAAGTTACGCTGACACCCACGATAGAAAAGAGAATAGCAGTTGCGAGGACTGCAGTTGCGAAGACACCCACTTTAAATGCGACTACTCACCCGAGCAAGTTGCTCAAGTTGTGAATTCCATTCGAAAGCTCGAACTTGAGATCCACAGCGTCACAATATTTAATGGTGTGCTGCACCAAGGAACTAGTCAGTATCCCGAAAAAAAACTTGAAGATCTAAACCTCAAACACAGCATGGCACTTTTTGAAACGAATACGATGCTTCCCATGCTCTGGATGCAGGCGCTACTGCCAGTCTTGAAAGGTAAACATAAATGCGTTTTTACCGCGTTATCTGCCCGGGTTGGTAGTATTAGCGACAATCACCTTGGGGGTTGGTATAGCTACCGTAGTTCCAAGGCAGCACTAAATATGATGTTTAAGTCTGCGGCGGTTGAGTTAGCAAGACGGGCAAAAAATATAAAGTTGGTACTATTTCACCCGGGCACAACCGACACACCTCTTTCTAAGCCTTTTCAAGCCAATGTACCAGCAGAAAAGCTATTTCAGCCTGAGTTTGTAGCACAGCAACTCAGCGATATTATCTCAAACATCGAGGTAGACGGCACCCTGAGTTATCTAGATTGGCAAAACAAAAAAATTGAATGGTAATATAATGATGAAACATTTTTCTAATGAAGATATAAAAGCGCTTGAAACGCGTTTTCGAGCCCTGATGATTAATTCTTTATCTGGTTTCAAAAGCGCCAATTTGATTGGTACTGTTGATGCCAATGGACAAGAGAATTTGTCTATTGTTAGTTCTGTTTTTCACCTTGGTGCATGTCCTCCCTTAGTTGGCGTAATATTTCGTCCTCATAGTGTACCAAGGCATACGCTAGAAAATATTTTAGAAACCAAAAAATATACCATTAATCAAGTTAACATCCAGATGTACATGGCGGCGCACCAAACCTCAGCGAGATACGATAAAAGTGAATCTGAGTTCGAACAAACGGGGCTCACTGCAGAGTATAACCATGATTTCCCTGCACCCTTTGTAAAAGAAAGTCGCTTGAAATACGGATTAACACTCAAAGACCATCAGCTCATCAAGCTTAACGACACCGAGCTGGTGATTGGTGAGATCGAGTCCCTTCATGTTGATGACATCGCTCTACTTGAAGATGGCTATATTGACATCGAAGCGCTCGACAGCGTTGCAATTTCTAGTTTAGACGGTTACCACAAAACTCAGCGCTTGAACCGCCTTGAGTATGCAAAGCCACACAATCCAACTCGGATCAAACCTCTCGGTTAGACGGCCACTACAACGACTCTAAGAGCTCAAGTAAATCTTCGAGCTCTTCTTTAAAATGCACTTTTTGCTTATTGCTCATCGTGCCCTTTAATTTAACCGCCAATGCTGCATACTCTCGGATCCTTCGCTCTTGGATCTCTACAATTCGCACAGGAAGATCGCTTGGGTTTGTCACAATCGCTTTTTGTAGCAACACGTCTGATATTTTGCCTTCTGAGCTCAACAATAAAGCTTGTTTAAACTGATTAAATCGTCTTTGCTCATGGGCGCGCCACACTTGCCGAGCAAACTCCCCTTGCTCATAATATTCATTTATCAAAGCTTTTTGCGCATCCGTTACTTTTCCAAGCCAACGCTCATAACGGTCAAATTGATCGCCTTCTTCCCAATCATCATCAAGTAATGCCTCTTCGAGATTCTCGATAAGACTTTCTCTTTGTTCTCGGCTCAACGAACTTAAGTGAGGCTGTAATTTTGGATACACCGCTTTTACAACCGAATACCAATAATTTCGCGTGGTGTATACCATATGAACCATGTCACTTTCGCTCATCGTATGCCAATGCTTGAGCAGAGTCTTAATATGTGCTTTGTATTTAGGTAACTCAGATTCTCGATGCCATGCAACCAAAGACTCAACGTCTGACTCGAGCTTTTCTTCTTGCTCATCCGTTAAATCAACGTAGTCGGAAACATAATAGCTAGCCAGCCATCCAAGATTGTTATACGCCAAACGTTGACTACAACCGGCCAAACTTAACAGACACAACACTAGTATTAAGCACTTCTTCATCCCTTCACCTTATTTGTTGTTTTTATCACTCTATATTAACGTACTCTCTAGCATTTTAGATTTGAATTTTGTAAATCTGTATTTCTAGCATTAGAATAACTAACAGAACAATAAGCATAGCTACCTAAAGGAGGTCTATGATGTTAGGCAGAATTTCAAAAGTGTGTGTCGCTTTGGCTTTATTAGGCCAAGCTCCATTTGCAAACGCAGGCTTAGAAGAGGGTATTGATGCACTTAATGCTGGTCGATTTGAAGAAGCGTTGCAAGAATTTAACTATCTGGCGGAAATGAACTACGCCCCCGGTATTTATCAACTGGGCGTAATGTATGAAGGTGGATATGGTGTAATAAAAAACCAGCGTAAAGCCGCAGAGCTATACAAGAAAGCAGTTAAGCTAGGTGAAGCAGATGCGATGTTTGCATTGGCCGTGATGTATGATGAAGGTCGTGGTGTTAAAAAAGACCGTTCCAAGTATGTTGAGTTAATGCAGCGCGCAGCAAATAAAAACATGCCAGCCGCACAGTTTAACGTCGCGTTGATGTATTCTAATGGAGATGGTGTGCCGCAAGACTACCGCCACGCTCTCAACTGGTATGAAAAAGCGGCAGCAAATAATTACACGCTTGCTATGTTTAACCTCGCATTAATGTACTTTCAAGGTTTAGGTGTAGAGAAAAACATTGAGCGCTCATATGTATGGAATACACTTGCCGAGTTTAATGGCTACGCTGAAGCCACCAAGAGCAGATTACTCGATGAAAAACAGCTCTCTCCTTCACAAATAGAACGAGCAAAAGAGTTAGCTAACAGCATCTACGAGCGCATCCAGGCAGGTAAATATGTTGCTGAAACACGCACTCAGTAAGTAGAAAAAACGACCAATTTTAAAGGCCTTAAATATGTGACAGTATTCAAGGCCTTGTTGTTGCTCTTGAGATTTATCACCACTGAGCTTTGATATTCACTTTTTTAGATACTCCGACCACGCCTAACTTTTGCCTTTTCAACGGATGCTTTTAGCATTTATCAAGAGCATGAAGTCACCTGAGAGCCTGAGTTTTGAATTCCACTTTTAACACAGACACCCACCTCAACTTTTTTCAAATTTGCAAGCCTCTTAGATGTCGTCTACGCTCTTACTCTGAACTCAAAGGATTGAGGAAAAAGCGATGGCGACTGCCCGTAAAAAACTAATTAGTTTAACCGACACCAAATACTACCACTGTATCTCACGCTGCGTACGCCGAGCATTTTTGTGCGGTGAAGATGCACTCACTGGCAAATCCTTCGAACATCGTCGCGGTTGGATTGAGGAAAAACTCCTAGCGCTAGGCGCTGTATTCTGTATTGATGTGTGTGGATATGCGGTGATGAGTAACCACTCTCATCTTGTTCTA
>NZ_NKHF01000140.1 GCF_002744175.1 Pseudoalteromonas piscicida | reverse complement strand
AGGAGACAACAGCTCTGCGCAGCGTAGCATCCAGCTCGACATGGTTTGTCTGCTCAATTCTATACCAATATCACCTAACATGGTTTCTTGGCGATAAAGCGGTAGGCCAAACTGGTATTTACAGGTGATTAGTTGACTCAGCAAGCTGGCCGTTGCGATACTTTTTGGAATCGGCACAGCGGGGATCGGGGCGGATTTCACCATACAATCAATGCCTTCACGCTCACAGTGCCGGCATGTATATTTCGGGCGAATGGTTTTAATCACTTTGATATGCGCTGGCACAAACTCTAATGCTTCACTGCCGCTTTCACCCATTTTATGCAAGGGGCTTTGGCAGCAATCACATACTTTTTCACCCTCAGCAAGGTCAACAATCACCTCTACTCGCGGTAACTGCGCTGGCAGTGGGCGGCGCTTAGGTTTGGATTTTTCTTTCTTTACTGAGGGGGATGTTGCCAATAGCGCTTTATCATACTCATCAAGCGTTTCTTCCGCTTCATTGAATACTTCGCCTGCCCCCGGCATTTTCTCCGACTTTTTGCTGTACTCTTTAGCAAGTTTCGCGTTGTAAGCTTGCAGCAATTCGTGAATTTGCGCGTCTTTTTCAGCTAACTTTTCATCCATATGCTGTTGCAACTCAAGCAACATGCGTTTGAGTTGTTCTGGGTCGTCAGGCAGTGAGTGTGCATCAAGTTTCATACCTGCAATTTAACAAAATTTTATGCTCCTTTCTCGTTTGCATGGCAGATAAAATAGGATGTGTGGCAATGATCGTTTACTGTTAATTAGATCATAGATTGATACTGCAACTCTTCATGACCAAGCACATCATATCCCGACAGCAACCAATCCAGTTGCTCAGGGCTGAGTTCAAATTCTTGCAGACTCGCTTTGTTTGGCCATTTGAATTTTTGTTTTTCTAACCGCTTGTACCACAATGCAAATCCCGTTTTATCCCAGTAAACCAACTTGAGTTTATCTTTCGCTTTGTTGCAAAATAAAAATAACGCACCAGTG
>NZ_NKHF01000008.1 GCF_002744175.1 Pseudoalteromonas piscicida | reverse complement strand
GAGTTTGCAAACTCTTTACGCTTACGAACTTGATGTAGGAAGTTTCCACCGATAATAAAGCACCACTTCAATCGAGTTAAGTTAAAAGCAATATTGAACTCATTGGGGTTTTCAATTATTGAGCTGCAGATGGGCATATCGATAAGTATCGAAAAGTGCTCAATTGGTACTTCTATTTGTGGCTGTGAAAAGAAATCTGCCACTAATTTCCATACAGAGTCGTAACCCGCATATTCAAAATCATAGAAAAAGATCTTTTTATCAGTAAGAAGCATATTATGAAAACCAAAGTCTGATGGAGATATGACTTTAGATCCCAATGGGGTATTCCAGTTAATTTCTTTATTTTCATTTAGTAGGCGTTTAAACTCAACTTCTACTCGATCTTGTATAAATTTTTTATAGTTGGGATAAAGCTGTTCTTCGTTCGCCAACATAATTAAACGTTGATTAACTAGATTAGCGAAATCAGAGAGTGTACTAACTGCATCTTTAGCAGGCCCTAAATGAACCTCCTGTGTGGCCTTATTTATGTTCTCGATAAACATAAAAGCATCTCTAGTATCTTTTGATTTCGGTTGAATAACATGTTCTCCCGGAATATAAGTCATAAGAAGAAGTTTGCTTTTTAAACAGTGGGCCATATGACTAGGTACTTGTGTGCACCCTATACTGGATAAGTACAATAGAAATGACAGCTCTCGCTTAAGTTTATGATCTGAGTCGATAGAAGTAGGTAAATAGTGCTTTAGGACATAGCAAGCGTTCGATGTAGTAATAAGAAAAACTTGGCTGTTTGCTCCATGAGTAATCTCAGAGGTACTATAGTCCTCTGAGATATGTTTATCTAGAAATGATTTGAAACTTATTTTACACATAATGCAAGTAAGTAATGTGCCATTGGATAATACCCAGTGTGAACGACTTCATCATTCATCGAAAATAGAAAAACATGACTAAAATGTCGTTCACATGCAGATTTCAAATCAGCACCAGTTTTACAGTTAATGTGTCCTGCTTTGCTCGCTGGTGAGGCATAGCGTTGTGACTCAAGTGATGGCATACCGATTATCACTACGCCTTTCTCTTTGACTGTGTCTTTAATGTTGGTAAGAAAAGTATCTTCTTCTGAAACGTCTATATGCTCCAAGACATCTAGAGAATAGGCCGAATCAAACTCAACATCAGATCTAACAGGGCCTTCGAGTATATTATGCAAAACTGCATTCAAAGGCCATCGTGTAGAATTTCTGTTATCAATATCCGCTATAAATTTCGGTTCAATATCTACGACAGTTAGATTTGGTACTTCTTGTTGTACAATTCGACTAGCGAATGCATCACCACAACCAATTTCTATAGTATTTTGATGGCCAGAAAGCATCTTAGATACGAATTTGTATCGTGATAACATGATGGCCAAGCGTCTTGGATCTAGCTCCCAGGTACCTTTACTCATCAGGCCCAAGGTTGTGGCGGGAACCGTGTCTAGAAAGTTATAATAATCAGCTAGGTATTGTTCTTCAGTTTTTTTCATAGGTTCACTTAATATCAGCTATCGGTGAATAAGGAGCACTTTGTTCTGGCATGTAATTTATGGTTTTGAGTATTGCACGATGTAAGTCTCCACGGTTACCCTTTATTTTAGCATCATAGGCGCTTTTTATATTTTGCTTAATTGTATCGTTATCAATATATGGGAGAAGCTCGAAATCATAAGGCGCTTCGAAGTCTAGTGCACTTTTAACATGTTCGAAATACAATGGATATTGCCACTTAATTAATCTCTGTCTTGCTATCTTTTCAAGTCGAATTAAATCGAACTCAGATATGCTATTTCGATATTTTGCATTATTAGCTAAGGTTTTCTCGAGATCAAACCCGGTAGTATCTCCAATGATCCCCTCCCAATTTTGACCATGATTTACTGTTTCAATTAATAATATATCGTCCCAATCAACTTCTAGAAATTGACATACTGCACTTAAACTGCCTTTTGGGTTTTCATGGAGCTGCTCAAGCTTAATTGCCAAGCTATCGGAATTAGTGTCATCAATTAGATCACAACCAGCGTACAGAAAATGTCGGAAGCACGACTCCATTTGGTTCCTAATCTGATCAACTTGGTAGTTTTCTGTGCTTTTAGCATCGTTATTATGTGCGACACACATTCTTACAAATGTTGCGATTGGATCTCTAACAGAGTGGCATACCCATAAGTGTCCCATTTCTTCACGAAGCAAACGCATTAACACATAATTAGGAGTGTGAAGCTGAAAGAATATTACCTCCTTGTTAGCCGTAGGAATGCCCAATAATTCGTATACTGCTAAGTGAACTCCAATAAATCGTGACTTAAAACTGTGGTTACTATCGGCAAGAAAGTGAAGTAACTTCTCTTTAAAGCTATCTACATTAAGGCGAAGTAAGCCAGTTTGAGTTCTAGCCATATTATTGTTTACATTTACATATTTATTACTAGCACAATCTTCAAGGTTTCTCGCAAATAGGTTTTTAAAGTCGTTAACAAACTGTTCTAAGAAAGCCTCATTCGTCATTTCAAGCGTATCTGAAATTTGCTGGGCTAAATTCATCATATATGGCGGCAAACTCATTATTTGTGGATGACCATCAAGTAATGAATGGAGAAAAAAAGACCCACTTCTTCCATAACATACTCCAATAGCGATTTTTAAATCCATACTAGTCTCCTTTGAGAGCTTCTATTTTAGCTACAAGCGCGTTGAATGTTTTTAATAACCATGGAGCATTATCTTTTTCCCAGATAGTCATTTGTAAATCACTATCGTTAAAAAAGAAATCTTTCCCAATCTCTAATCCTGAACGAATGGCGGTTAATGAGGAGTTTGCTGGGTTATCCTCATCTGTCATTTGAAAGATTATTGACTTCGCTCCCTTAATAAAGCTGATACCGTAATTTGGACCACATGAAACGCCCATATTAATGTAGGCCTGCTCATAAAGCGCAAGTCTTATCGTAAAGTCGATAGATGCATGAGGGAAGTGAATAAAGTTTTTTAGTCGTTCATCAGGTTGTTGTGAACTAAGATAGGTATCTCTTACGATAATCGGACAGTACTTATTATGGTCGATATTATTTAAAAATTGTGCCCATTGAGCTATATCGCTATTTCGCTTAGGTTGCGAATCGTACTCTCTTAACGTAATGACAACAGGTTTTAAACTGGGCTCTATGCTCTGCAAAAACTGATTGACTATTTTTTTAGCATTTATTGGGGCCTGTAATACACTGAGATCAACATTCTCAGCTACATTCTTCAAAGACCTTGTGTTAATTGCTGGTGAAAAGCCATTGGTTTTGATCTCTGAAGGGAAAATGTTTTCTTTATTCTTCAGGTATTCAATTGCATCATCACGAAATGGAAACTCGGAGATAGCTATATGGCTTGGTATACAACTTAAAACAGCTTTGACGACTTTATCTATACGCCAAGCAAAATCATGCGGCTCGTGGAACAACATTGGACTTTGGCTTATGGTGTCTTTCGATTCACGGTTATGCAAAATAATAAAGTGGATATGCTGCATTGATAATCTTTGCCGTTCGATTTCTGCAAGTACTGCAAAGTTGAAGACATCAAAGCATGGTAAATGGGTCGAAAGATCATAGACTGCGTATAAGATGTTTTCGTACCGGACCTCAGAACTAATGACTTGATCGTACGATAGGAGGCGACTGCGGGTGTGGTCGAAAAAAAATACTTTCTCTAGAGGTATATTATGTTCATCAAATGACTTACAGATCTCAGAAAAAAAATTGGAGCAGATTACAATTCTTTCTATCTGGTTATCTGGTATCTGGGCTAAATCAATTAAGCTTATGGACTGCTGCCCTTCAAATTGCTCTTGTCCAGATGTGCAAGCAAATACGTTATTTCCTGAGTTGTGCTTTGAATTTATAAATGCCTTGGCGGGGGAGTTTAACCCATACACTACAGTTAACATGTTTAATCCAGTCCAAAGTGCTGAGCTGTATGCTTGTTATATAGGTTGTAGTCATCAATAGTATCTAGCTCTATCCATTGACCTCTTGCGAGTTCTACACTGACATTCTCTTCTATGCACATAGCTTGAAGCAAATCGGTCATATAAAGGTTAGGGTCCGACTTTCCTGCTTGAAGGTCTAAGCTATACTGCTTTAGTTGCTCAACTAGAAAATTAGCCCGCATTTTCAACATGCCCATAAATTGACCTTCCAGTTCGGATAGACTTTTTGGGGGTTGACCAATCTCTTCTAGCAACATCGCATCGTTAAACTTAAAAGTTTCAACGTCTTCGATAGGGTTGTTCATACGCTGTTTCCACAGTTCTAACCACTTTGTATTTCCTAGTACTACAGCGTTATTTGATACGGCGCTATTTTTAAGTGAATTAAGCACGTTGGTACTAAATGCAATATCTCCATATAAAATCAATACTTGTTCGTTTTCTAGTCCATTGAGCCAATTTAAAGTTAGGCTCAAGCTGTACACCATATTAGAGTTATTGAAATTTTTATTTACAATAGTAGTATTCCAAAGCTCAGAAATTTTATTAGCACAATGACCAGAGACAACGACAACGTCTGTAATGCCTATGCTTTCCAGTTGCCTAAGTTGTCTGTGTAAAAGGCTCTCTCCCCAAAGCTCAATTAAGCACTTTGGTTGATGTTTTGTTAAATTTCCGAGCCTAGATCCCATACCTGCAGCTAGAATTATTGCTTTCACGATAAAAATAAACCTCTAAAAAAATTTAAGTCACAAGAGCTAAAAGGCTGTGTTCTCTCCGGATGCCACATAATTCCATATAGAGGGTATTTTTCATGGCGGATAGCCTTTATAACTCCATCATCACTGCAAGCCTCGACTGACCATGGAGGATTACATACATACGTTCCTAAGGTATGGAAGGAGTTTGTTTCATAAGGTACCCCTTTAAGCGTTATTATTTGAGAGGAAGTGATGTGCCCATCAATTTTTACAAGTTTCTCACCGTTTATCATCTGTAACATTTGCATCCCTCTACAGACTCCAACTAAAGGGATCTTTTTGGTAATTGAATGTTCAACTAGAAACAGCTCTAACTCATCCCTTTCTGGAGCATTACCTCCATAAGCTACGGGTGAGTTACCACCAGTTAAAATTATTCCTTTAAGATCAAGCGATGAAAGTAGTGCTTTACACACATTGATATCGTTAGGTAATAGTACTGGAGTGACTCCGCATGCTTGGCAAAACGAATACCATTTTTGATCTATAGCATCACGTCGCTCTCCATGAGGGACCGATATATCTACCCGCTGAGTTAACCCAACCAAATTCATTTGATCACCGTAACTTTTTTATTGCAAGCATCAATTTCAAGGACAGTGCCTTTCAACCATTTGTTGTAAAGCACTTCTCCTGCTCCGATAACTGAGGGGATATTTAGCTCTCCTGCGCGGATTGCCATATGACTATTGCACCCGCCATATTTCGTGATTAGGCCTGCTATCTGGTGAGAAAATAGCCAATCAAACCCTGGGTCTGCGGAAGGGACAAAGATTATCTTTCCACTCAGGTCGATAGAGTCACTAGGGTTTATCAATATATGAGCTGATACCTTTTGCTGTGTAATGAAATTGGGTTCACCTTCTGGCATCGTGAAAGAAAAAACATCCTCGGGTTTAGAAATTAGAGGAGGAAGGCTGATTTGCAAAGTATTTTGATAAGCCGTCTTTCCAGAAAGTATACTAGTTTCTAATCTTGGCTTAAGCTCCTCTGTGCTTGAGTATGCATCTAGTATTGTAGAGATGTCCGTATATGACATGTCTTCGGCAGAGAAATTATATTCCTCACCTAACTCTCTCAATAACTCTAAAATATCACTAAGGCTTTGTGTAAAAATGAACTTTGCAAATTCTCTTCCTTCAATTGCTCCTTTAATGAAAGAAAATATTGAAATTACATCATGCTCAATTCCATTACTTTCTAATAATGACTTTAACTTAGTTAATTGTTCGAGACTGAGAGAAAAAGAAGCTACATCATTCTCAATTGTTAAGTTTTGCTGTGAGCTATCAAAATATTTCTCAGGAGCTCTGTCGTATCTTGGCGACAAAATATCATATGTGCCAGGTCTTAAATGACCATATTTTTTTAAAAAGCCAGTAAGTGAGAGGGTGGCAAAGTCATCTTTCAAGTTTGAACTTACAGTTGCGATTGAAGAGAGGAATGTATGGTAGTCCTTCTCACTAATTATGTCAGTCGATACCATTGAACGCAAAAGTTGTACAGCAATAAACCCAGCTCTCGCTAATCCAGCGAATGGAAGCGTCCCATATCTTTTGCAGTCTTCTAAAAGCCAGTAAATTTTGTCCTTTATTAATAAATCACTTTCTAGTATTTTCTTGCGTCGATGAGGTAAAGCCGAAACTTTGTCTATGTCTTTTGACCATAAACCATCTGATTTAATGATGTTATTTGTTAAAGTGCCAAGAGAGTCCAGAAGGTTATCTACTTCTGCTCTCGTGAAGCCTTGTTTGACTAATCTTTTGGCCCTTTCTTTAATATCGAGGGTATAACACGAGAAAATAATATCAAACTCGACTTTGTCGTGTTTTTCTGGTGCTTGCTCCAACTCGTCAATATAATAATCTACTAACTTTTCGGCTAATTGGTTTGGAATATCTTTAGGGATAAAAGAATTAAAGCTTACACGGACATCAATATATGGAAGTCCATGTAACGAGAGTAATAATGGAAAGCTTCGTAATTGCTTGTAACCGTAATTATTGCGCTGATAAGCCCAAGTGGAATCTGTAATTAGCTCCTTGTATAGAGACAGTGCCAACGGTCGCGGGCGCACTCCAATTATTTCCGCAGGATTCCAATCTGGCATGATTCCGAGAATCGACCGCTTGCCGTTTAGGTAGGGGTGGGGCCTTAGAAAACGCTCTACACTGACGCTGAGTTTTTTTAGTATTTTTAGGTGCGACTCAGATGAAAGGCCTGTATATCCATAATTTAGGATCAAAGGGCGTACTTGAAGTAAATAGAGCTTGTCATCTGAATCGATAGCAAATTCAATGTCTAGGGCTTCATGTTCAAAGAGAGCTTCTAACTCTTGAGATAGAGAAACTAGCCGCTTTTTCCACGGCTCAGTGACGTGATTAAACGTTTTCGCAATATAACAAACTTGATCGTTAGAACAACCACTTGTGATTGCATCAGTCATATTGGAATGACTAAAGTTAATGACGTAGTAAGGCGCGTTATTAGAGGGGTCTTTACTAAACAGTACACCACTCATTTTAACTTTTTCGAGCATCGGTTGAATAAAAAGCTCGCTACTATCGTCTAATTCAGAATAAGAGTTAAAGACGGCATCTATGGCATCAAGTAGTTTACGTTTTCCGTTGACATTTAGAACAGATAAAAAATGCCCCGCCAGAGAGTGTTTGGATGAATCTTCATTGCAAGAGCTACTTCTAACAATCAAGTTCCCGCTGCTCCAATCAGCAAAGCTGTAGATATAGTTTATGACACTCTCTGGATTTGTACGCCAACTTCGATACGTAATCCGGCATTGAGGTAAAATAATCGCGTTAGTTAGCTTTCCCTCCAATGCTAGCAGATTGTTTGATTTAGTTGAAAACATCATTGCTACTTAACTCTGGCTGCCCAAGCTTTTGTTTTATATGTTGTCTCTATAAAATCTAATCCCTTAACTCGCTGTTCTACATAATCCATAAATTGATTAAACTTTTCTTCACCAGCCTGAGCGCGGATATCATTCACAGACCACCAGACGCCGATATATTCTTCTGGCGATTGCTTTATTGTATGTGTTCCTTCTAGATATATAACATCGCTAAAGGCATCTGTTTTTATCAATCTATCCATTAATGTTTGTGTAAACTCTGAATTGCCTGATGAGACTCGTTTGATATTCGGCGCTATTTGGTTCAACATTGCTTCGATCTCTACAAGGAGAGGATTACTCTCAATATGGCGTGGATTCCATAATGCCGAGAAGATCCCACCAGACCGTAAAACGCGCGTAAATTCTTGGATACCACGTTCAAAGTCGACCCAATGGAATGATGAGGCCATTGTCAGAATGTCAGCACTATTACTAGGTAACTTTGTGTCTTCTCCATTTCCCGCTGCCCATGCAATACCGGTACCTGCAGAATCTTTGATCCCATGTTCTCTCATATCGTTATTTGGTTCTATAGCAGTAACTGAATTCACACCTAGATCGCATATGATCCGCGTCCAAATTCCCGTTCCAGCTCCAACATCGACGAAATCAATTTCAGACCTTCTCTTTTCTACTAGACCCAACAGCGCTTGCCCGACCATTGATGCATACCCAGGCCTGAATTGTGAGTAATTTTTTGCTAACCCAGTGAAGTCACCTAGTTTTTTTTTCATAAATTTAGTTCCGATATGATTAGTTCTACTAAAGAATCCGGCTCTTCCACTCCATTATTATCGATAATTATAGAGGGGGCCGTAGGTTCCTCGATTTTAATATCAAAGCCATGTACGTACTTGGCATTCCCCGATGATGCTTTTGAATACAACTCTTTTTGGTTTCTTTGACGCAGGACCTTCTCTGAAGCTCTAATGTACACTTCTACATACGAAGAATTATTATCGGCATTCCATTCTCTAACCTTGTGAAACATAGATACCGTCGCACAAATAACGATAAACCCCTGTTGAGAAAGCATGTGAGAGAGCCTCGCATAGGTCATGCCCAGCTCAAGCCTTGACTTATGATCGTAATTGAAGTTACTAAATACAGTCCTTAAAACATCACCATCAAGCAAGATAATATTATTCAGTTTATCCTTTAGTTTTTTATGCAAAGTATGAGCCAAGGTTGTTTTCCCTGCGCCCGGTAACCCAGTAATCCAAATTACCATCACATAATTCCTTCTGATACATTTCGATTGATTAGGTCGATGATGCTGGTCCAATTGTTTACTTGTCCAAATGTTTGGAGTTGTGCTTGTGGATTGAATAAAACTTTTTGAGTGGTTTCTGGGAAGCGTTCATGGTTTAGGACCCGCTCCAAATCATCGATAAAAACATCACATTTTTGTGCGGAAATAGTCATTACCTTTTGGTCAAGTGTTTGATTGAAAAATACATTACGCTCAGCTATCGGTCCAAGTTTGGAGCTTATGAATTGATTTTCCATAAGCCACCTTGTTGCCGCATGATGGATATCTACTTTCTCACCTATTATCGGATATTTGGTCTTGTGAGATATGAGCTTTATTTCATGACCATCGTCATGAAGTGCTTGCAATGTTGCTAAACAACCATCATAAGGATTGGCTCGCATTATTTCTTTACCGTAAACGATACCCTGTAGTTCAGTCCACTTTGGTTCTTTACCGTGATTGATAAAGTAGGATTTCACTGCTTCTTTTGTAACACCTACTGAACTGGGTATCCAACCTAAATTCAAGGCGATATCATAAAAAACGCCAGTATAATCAGCTATGGTATTATCGAAATCAACGCCTATAATCACACCACACCTCGCTTTGATAGGGTACTCAGCATGTCCTCAACAGTAAGACCTGCTTTAGTTCTGGCATCAGCAGTAGAGTGCACCTGATCGATAAACCGGTCTGGGATCCCAAAGCGATGAACGCGAGTACTGTCACCTCCTTGTTCGCTAAAATACTCCAAAACGGCACTGCCAAAACCACCATTAACATTGTGCTCTTCGAGTGTAATGACATGAGCAAAGCGGGTCATTGCATCGTTTAAGTAGTTTGTATCGAGTGGTTTTATGGTATGAAAACTCACCAGTTCCGGTGATAACCCACGCTCGCTTAATACGCTCACTAATTGCTGTGCAAGAGGCAAAATAGTGCCAGTGCTGAGTACGGCAATACGTTCACCTGGACGCATAACATGCACTTTACCGTAAGTAAGAGTTGGTTTGCCCTCATGGACTGCTGGCTCATTCTTTTTACCAATTCTAAAGTAACAAGGTGCGTTAAGTTCTATCAGTTGCGGCATTAGTTGTTCTAACTCATAAGCGTCGGCTGGGCAAACGATATGCATGTTTGGTAGCGCACGCATCAGAGCAAGATCTTCGAATGAATGATGGGTTGGGCCTAAGTTCGCATATGATAATCCAGAACCGGTTCCTACGATGATAACTGGTTGATTCTGATAGGCAATATCAATCTTTATTTGCTCAAAGTTTCGCGCGGTAGTAAACGGGGTGATAGTGTAGATGAAAGGCTTGTGTCCCATCATTGCACTGCCAGCCGCCATGGATGCCATGTTTGCCTCGGCGATCCCAGCATTGATTGTACGGTCTTCGGCAAACTCTTTTAGCGGGTTGAATAATCGATTGCCGATATCAGCATAAAATAGTAAGAGAGACTCATCGTGCTTGGCAAGTTCAGTCAATACTCGTGCAAAAGCGTTTCTCATGATATTCCCAGTTCCTCTTTCGCAGCGGCTACTTCTTCTTCAGTTGGAATACGGTAATGCCAGTTGTTGTCATTTTCCATAAAGGAGATCCCTTTACCTTTTACGGTATCAGCGATGATACATAGCGGCTTATCAACAGTACCTGCAAGTGCGAGTGCATTATTAAGAGCGTCTAGGTCATGACCATTGACTCTAACAGTATGCCAGCCAAAAGACTGCCACTTTGCTTCTAGCGGCTCTAAATGCATGATATTGCAGCTTTCTCCAGTGCCTTGCAGCTTGTTGAAATCGACAATAGTGGTTAAGTTGGAGAGCTTTTTACCTGCAGCAAACATGGCTGCTTCCCACACAGTACCTTCATTTATCTCGCCATCACCCATCAGTACGTAAAACCGATTAGTTCTATTTTGTAATCTGCAGCTCACGGCCATTCCTGTAGCCAGTGATAAGGCGTGGCCAAGCGACCCTGATACAGTTTCAACGCCGTTTGGCGCGTTTACCCCTGGGTGCTCTTCAAACTGACTTCCAGTTTGACCGTGCTGATAGAGTGATTCAACTGAAAAGTACCCTCGGTAGGCCAAGGTAGTGTAAAGCGCGCTTGCGGCATGGCCTTTACCTAACAAAAAGTAGTCACGTTCAGATTTTTTTGGTTCCGAAGGATCTATATTCATCACGCCAAAGTAAAGTGCCGTAAGAATATCAACACAAGACAAGCAGCTACCTAAGTGAGGGGTTTTTGTTTGGCTTGAAATGTCACAAAGCGTGTATCGGATATGTGCGGCTGTGGTTCTTTGATTCATAAATTACCTATGGAATAAACCAATAAAAATCGCCAGTGTAACCGTTATCTTTGAAGAATTGTTTCCAATCATCCACATGCATAATGGTTTTGGCTGTTAATGCCCACTCCATCATGCGCTCTTTTTCTTCTTCGTTGCGGTAGGCATCCACGGTGATAAAAGCTTTTCCTCGGCTGACGCGTTCAATTTCGCCTAGCGCCATTGCGCACTCACCTTCCTCAAGGTTGTGGATAGTATTAATAGACATCACAACATCAAAGGAATTATCTTCAAACGGTAAGGATTTAGCGTCACCTAATGTCAGTAAATCTTTCACTTCTTCTTTTGCATGTTCAAGTGCGTACTCTGATACATCCAAGCCACGTAATTTAATTCCAGGTATCAACTGTTGTAGGTCATAAAGCATAAAGCCTTTTGCACAGCCAACATCCAATAGACTAGAAGCTTTTGTGAGGCCAAAGTGTGATTGTAAATCAGGCACTACAGGCTGCCAAAAGCGAGGGAAATAATGAAAACCACCGTAACCATAGGTTCTATCACCATCAAAAAAGTCCTTGCCGTACTGCCTTGCGATCTCTCTGTCGGCATCCGTAATAACTTGTGCTCTACCTTTGGTGTCGCGCTTTGATTTAGGGTAGTTTCTAAGTAAATCTATTTCTTGTCCTAACATGGGGTTCTCACGCCTTATGAATATAGTCATGGGGGAGGGTACTTAAAATGTCTTTGTAGTTTTTCACCCAAGCAATGGTTCGCTCTAGTCCGTTTTCAAGTGTTACTTGGTCTTGCCAAGAGAGCTCTGAGCGGATCTTTTGCGTATCTAAGAGATAAGCCGCATCTTTGCCAAGTCTATCTTCTGTGACTTCGCAGACTTGCTCAAAAGGAACATGCAACATATCGCAAATTAACTCAACTAATGCTCTGATAGTGATCATTCTTTCGGTTGATATATGATAAATTTCCCCGAGTTTTCCATTGTCACCAATAAGCTGTGTCGCGCTAGAAACATCATCAATGTGAATAAATGAGCGAGTAGAATGACCACCGCCGTGCAGTGGTAACACTTTACCAAGCAATGCAAAGAGTATCGTACGTGGTATGATCCGATATAGCTGTTGACCTTCACCATACACATTTGCTGCACGTGTAAACACCACAGGAAACTGATATACATCGGCAAAAGTATGTAAACTCATATCTGCAGCTGCACGTGACACCGCGTAAGGGGTGCTTGGGTGATAGTTTTTATTTTCAGGCACTAAGCCTTCGCAGCTACCGTACACTTCGGGCGTTGAAATATGAATATAACGGTCTAATGAGTCGAGTTTGTTAAGCTCGTTGTGAAGTTTAATCGTTGAAACCGCATTAGTCATAAACCAATGCTCGGGATATTGCCAACTTTGTCCAACCATGCTTTGCGCCGCAAAGTTGTAGACTTGTTTTATATTGTGCTTTTTGATCAGTGCAATAATTTCATCAAGGTGATGATTTAAATCTAGTTGGTGAAACACAGGTTGATTGGGTTGCCAGCGATAGGGCAACAAAGCGTCATTCGGTTCCTCTGAGCGGCTGACAGCGATTACCTGCTGGTCTTGATTAAGCATGTGCGCGCAGAATGATGCACCAGAAAATGAATTACTGCCAAGTACTAAAATAGGGGAGCTAGTCATCTTTTAACTCCTGATATAAAGCTTTCATAAGAATGTGCCCAATAACAACTTGGGTGTCTTCGGAAATTTGCATATCTTGAATATCAAAGTGAAACACTTGATCAAGCAAAGGTTTCGCCTTGCCGCCATCAAATCCTAAGATCCCAACAGTCGTCATACCGAGGCTCTGGGCTTGCTCAATTGCATTGATTATATTTCCGGAGTTTCCGCTGCCAGAAAGTACTAACAAAATGTCGAGATGATTGGCTTTTACCTTCAGCTGATGAGCAAAAATATTGTCGTAACCAATATCATTGCCTAAACAGGTCAATACTGAGCTATTTGCAGCCAATGCTTCTACCTTAAGTGCATTGCCTTGCGGACTGATGCCAAAGGTAAAGTCATTTGCGAGGTGGATAGCATTTGCGGCTGAGCCGCCATTTCCACACAGATACAAAGTACCTCCGTTGTTTTTCATCGTGATTAAGGTATTGACTAAGCACTTCACTTTAACCCCGTCAAGCTTGCTCAATACTCTGTGCAAAGTCTCGACGTAGCTTTCAGTTAACGACACGATGGGGTCAATTGATGGTAACGGAGTGATGATACTTTGTTGCTTAGTCATAATACTTCTCGCTGCATCCACTTAAGGTTGTAGAAGCGATCTTCATTTTTTAACTGGCCCGCACGATAGGCGGTAATCAGTTCTTCAATCGCAGTGGCCACATTTTTAGTGGGTTTAAATCCAGTCGCCAATAGTTTGTCTGAATTGATGCGGTAACATCTTGGATCGTTTGATGGCGTCACTTCTATTTCACAATCGATCTGAGCTTTTACCATGTTGGCAATGTCCATAATGGAGATATTTTCAAACCCGGCATTGAACACACCACTGGTTTTTTCGGGATGTTCCAACATATAAATATACAGGTCAGTAATATCATCGATATGAATATTTGGCCGTACTTGTGCCCCGCCAAACACCGTAATTTTTCCATTCTCAAGTGCTTGCATCGTCAACATATTGACGGATACGTCCAAACGCTGGCGAGGAGATAAGCCACAAACCGTGGCGGGTCGGACAATTTGAACTGTCATCTCATCTGCGTAGCTAAGTAATACCCGTTCTGCGACCATTTTTGTCTTGTTGTATTCGGAAATAGGTTCTAACGTTAACTCTTCAGTAACTTGATCTTCGTCTTTCACGCCATAAACACTTCCAGAAGAAGCATAGATAAACTGTTTGATACCGGCACGTTTCGCTTTGTCAGCGAGCTGCATTGTAGCAAGCGCACTGACTTCCCAAGTTAACTTAGGGTTTAAATCGCCACACGGATCGTTAGCAATAGAAGCCAGATGAATGATGCTGTCAACAATAGAGAGATCGATATCTTCAGTTTGTCTAACATCGCCTTTAATTACAGTGAGGTTTTCATGTGGAGCCAAGAAATTTCCAAACCATTGGGTGTCAAGAGCAATAACTCGGTATCCTTTAGCCAGCAACTTAGGAACAAGCACAGTTCCTTTATAGCCGGTAGCACCAGTAACTAATACGGTTTTTTTATTCATTTTTATCTCTACTATCTATTGTCAATTCGTGCACTTATTTTAATTTCAGCAAAAATTAAGCCAGAGCGGCACGTAGTGGACGAATTAAACGGTTTTTTGTTCTACATGTTTGTTAATATCGGCAAGGTGGGGGAACTTCTTTAATGTCAGTAATAACTCAGCGAAACTAAAGATTATTTGACCATGCATTTTTTCATAAATCGCTATAATTGCAGTGTAGTCATCCGGCTCATCAAGCGTTAGCCGGTAATGGCTAAGATCTTCCATAGCACTGATTACATAGCTAGAATAAGAACTGAACTTTGACATGCCCAAAGTGACGTGTTCACGATCTGGCGTTGAAGTTGCTTTTTCATGCGTGGTTTGCAGCAGCTTATATGAAAATACCGCGGTGTCTAAGCCTCGAGGAAAGCCGCTGTGTGGACCCAAACTCACTGCATCAAAATCATTATTGAGATATGTGTTTATTGCCTGACTTACTAAATCACAATCAATTAGTGGGCAGTCACTCGTTAGACGCACAATTGCAGTATCTTCTTTAGCACCAAACTTTGTAGCCGCAAGGTAATAGCGGCCAAGTACATCTTCAGTACTACCTTGAAAATAAGCAATGCCTAGAGATTTACAGAGGTCAACGATAGGGGCTTCCGAGCCGTCATTGGTGGTGGCGACGATAACGTTGCTGTGCCAACGCTCCAGTCGCTCAAGCATGACTTGTAGTACAGGTTTACCGCAAAGTGGCAACATCACTTTTCCAGGTAACCGAGTTGAGGTCATTCTCGCTTGAATGATTATTTGAACCTTGTCCATTGGCACCGTTGTTCTCATTTAATTTGAGTTCAATATAGCAAAGGATTACACTCAAAGACAAAGGCTAACATCGATAAGCTCAAATAACTGGCTTGATTTTATTCAATATTTACCAGAAAAGGTAAAATAGGTGTTATTTTTGCTTCATCCAAATCATATTTATCTTATTTTTCGGGGACAACATGGGTTTCAAAAAGGTGTTGAATATCGCTGGTCGTTCTGTAGGTCACGAACACCCTTGTTACATTATTGCTGAAATGTCAGCAAATCATGGGCAGTGTATCAACAAAGCAAGGGAGTTAGTACATGCAGCATATGAATCTGGTGCTGATGCTATTAAATTGCAAACCTATACTGCAGACACGTTAACAATGGACTGCAAGTTGCCGCATTTTGAAGCTACAGGACCTTGGAAAGGTCAGTATCTTCATGATTTATACAAAACAGCTTACATGCCGTGGGACTTTCATTTTGAGTTATTTGAGTTGGCCGCTAAGCTTGGCTTAACATGTTTCTCGTCGCCATTCGATAAAACGGCGGTGGACTTATTAAGTCAGCTAGATGCGCCAGCCTATAAAATTGCTTCGCCAGAATTGATCGATCACCAGCTTATCCGAGATGTTGCCGCAACAGGCAAGCCTATGATTATGTCTACCGGAGGCGCGACGCTACCAGAAATAGCTGAGGCTGTGAGAGTAGCTGAAGAGGCGGGTGTAACTGAGCTTGGGCTGATGAAGTGTACGAGTACCTATCCAGCCCCTGCTGAGACGATAAACTTGCGCACAATTCCACATATGAGAGAAGCGTTTAAGTGCCCTGTAGGGCTATCCGATCATACACTTGGTAATGATGTACCTCTGGCATCAGTTGCGGTAGGGGCATGCATGATTGAAAAGCACTTTGTGCTGGATAAGAGTGATGACACTGCTGATAGTTTTTTCTCCATGACTCCGGATGAATTAAAGGCGCTAGTCCATGGTGTCAGACAGATTGAAAAAGCGATGGGAGAGGTTAACTACCCTACTGAAGCGTCAAAAGCTCGTCGCTGTGTCTATATTATAAAAGATATTAAATCAGGCGAGCGCTTGACTACCGAGCATCTAAGGCAGATGCGACCTGGTGGTGGCGAAATCATGCCAAAAGAGTTACCAAGACTAGTTGGCCGTACTGTGAACAGAGATCTGCGCTGTGGTGAGCAGTTAGCATGGAGTGATTTATCGTGAACGCAAACAAAGAAATGCTAACCCAAACTATTCAGCAGTTTTTGCTAGAAAGAGGCGTAATAGTCGCCGACAATAACATTGATAGCTATAACTTTGTCAAGGAAGGGACACTAGATTCGTTTGAAATACTAACGTTAATTATGCAGTTAGAAAGTGATTATCGTGTTTCGGTACCGCCAGAATTACTACTGGATCCAGAAAACGCAAATGTAGGCACTTTGGTAAATTCACTGGCTAAGCTTGTCAATGATCGCGATAAGAGTTGATACCTTATGTGGCCTTGGCCACTTCATGCGTTGTAAGTGGTTAGCGTTAGCGCTTCACGAGTATGGCAAAGAAGTGGTGTTTCTAGTCGATAAGGCCGTTCCTGAGCATTTATCACTTGAATGCATGAACGAAATAAAAATTTTACCTTACGCGCAAACTCATAAAGAAGATGCTCATAATACCTTGAAGGCGCTTTCTGAGATACAAAAGCAGGTTGAAAGCGTTATCGTAGACAGCTACCGTTTTGATTCAGAGTGGGAAGTAGAAGTTGCGAAACAGATCCCTTCCATCATCGTAGTGGACGATTTAGAAAGAGCGCATAGTGCTAAGTTACTTATTGATAGTAAGTGGTGTGGTGACAAAACTGGTGAGCGCTACGCAAGCTTGGACAACAAACTTTTAGGCCCCGACTTTGCTATGTTGTCGCCAGAATACCACGACTGCTCACGTAGAAAAAGAGAGCAAAATCGTGTGATGTTCTCTCTTGGCGGCGGAGGGGATTGGTGTATAGCTGCTGATCTGATAGCACTGTTGCTAAGCACAGCACCAGAAGTTGAAGTTGACGTGATTATAGGACCAATGGCTGAAGGAGTAGAATCGCTAACTCAGCTAGCTAATACAACTTGTAGATTGCAGCTAGTTCAGCAACCAGCTACTCTTGCGCCTTATTATCAAAGTTGTAGTCTATTTGTGGGAGCGCTTGGCACTTCCCTTTACGAGTTGGCCGCAACAAATACGCCGGCATTAACGTTTTCGATTGCCCCAAATCAAGCCAATCAACAAGGTGCGCTAGATGACTTAGGCCATTATTTTCATGTGCCAGATCTTCTGACGCGAAAGGCTAGTGAGGTTGTCGCGTTAATATTGACGCTAGTGAAACAGTCCAAACGAATAATAAAAGCGCGAGAAACTGCACCGATTAAGGTAGATGGCCGAGGTGCAATTCGAGTTGCAGAGATGATTTTAGCGAACGATATTAAATCTTCTGTGACACAAAGAACTCTACATAGCCAACAGACAAATATTTGGCAGTTAACCGAATCGGTGCAGATCCGTCAATGTAACGACTCAGACATAAATAGATATCTTGCAGCGCGGAATTTACCAAATAACACTTGGCGTATGACAATTACTTCAGACATTGACGTGCTGGCGCATTATCAGTGGTGGTTTTCCAATAGCAGAGAGTCATTTGTAATGGAAGCTAATGGCAAACCATTGTTATACGTTTGGCATCAGATTTATAACATTGAATCGCAAGACTATCTGATTGGTGGGTGGTTTGCTGCATCTGGTGAGGTGAACTTTGCCCACGCACAAATGGTTTTGGAGTGGCAGCTAGGTGAAACCGCGGCTAAATACCCTAAAGCCATTTGGCTTGCGGTAATAAATAAAGAAAATAAGTTTGTGAATCTACTTAACCAACGTGCGGGCTTTGTTTCCATTGAGCAAGACGAAAAGAAAATGCGTGCAACGCAACAGTTGTTTCCAAAAGCATCGCTTACCGAGTTTAATTATGTTGGCAAAGAGGTAAATACATGAGGCCGAGTATTTACAAGTTATTCGAAAAAAACGTACAGAAAACCCCTAAAAAAGCAGCTGTTATCTACCTAGAACAGCAGGTGAGCTATGAGGAGTTGAACCGACAAGTATTAAAGTTAAGTACACACTTTGTAAGATCTGGCCTTACCCCTGGTCAGCGGGTAGGGGTTTTTGCCCCCAACGGTATCGAATTTGTCGTAACACTACTTGCTATTGCCAAGCTTGGAATTGCGGCTGTCCCGTTACCTATCAGCCTCAAAGGCAATGCATTAATAACAGCGTTGAAGAAAACGCCTGTTGCTATGGTTGTTGCGTGGCCGACGATAGGCAAAGTGCTACTTGATGCCAACTTAATAGAGCCTGATAATCTGGTGACACTTGGAAAACCTGTGGGTGAAGAGCCAAGTTGGGAAGCTGTTCAATCCGGCGAGGTAATAGATGACTTACAACATGATGTTGACCTTGATGCCCCTTTTATTTTGACAATGACTTCAGGGTCAACGGGGCAACCAAAGCCTATAGTGTTGAGTCAGGCTTGTAAAATAAACCGCGCCACGGATGCGACGATCCATTATTACGGTTTGTCAGAGCAGGATGTGGTGTTGGTAGCAACGCCCATGTATCACTCACTTGCTCAAAGAGGCGTATTGATGCCACTTATTCTTGGTGCCACTACGGTGGTCCTGCCTAAGTTTAACCTTACGCAATGGTTGAGCGCGATAGAAACACATAAGGTGAGCTTTTTGTTCGCTGTAGCGGCTCAATTAGAGAGTTTGGTAGTGAAAGGAGCTGCTGGAAGTGACTTAAGTTCTCTCAGGTGTCTTGTATCGTCATCAGCAGTATTGGAAGGGGCAACTAAAAAACGCCTGCTCGATATGCTTAGTTGTCGCTTTCATGAGTGTTACGGCGCTTCAGAAGTGGGAGTGGTCACTGATTTTGCGGTTTCAGAGAATCCTGAGCAAAGTGGCAGTGTGGGCAAAGCGTTGCCATTTGTGTCTTTGAAAATCACAGATGATCAAGGGTGTGAAGTTGCTACGGGCCAAGTAGGGGAAATATGCTGTAATACCTCTACCATTTTTGGTGGTTACTTAAAAATGCCTGAACAAACCCGAGCAGCTTTTTATGTGGGGGATTTTTTTAAAACGGGAGACCTTGGTTATGTGGATGAACAAGGATATCTTTACTATGTCGGCCGCAAAAAAGAGGTAATTTCTAGTGGTGGGATCAATGTGTTCCCTCAAGATATAGAAACCATTGTTAAATCAGTTGATGGAGTGGAAGATTGCGTGGCATTTGGCGTTAAGGATGCCTTACTCGGAGAAGTAATCAAATTAGTGGTGGAGCAAAACCAAGATAAGGAGCTAACCGCTGCGATTCGAAAAGTTTGTTTACAGGAGCTGACTGACTATCAGCAGCCGAGATTTATAGAGTTGGTGGATGCTTTACCACGCAATCAAATGGGCAAAGTACTTCGCAATGATGTTAAAACACAGTTCAGCTGAGAGTACCACCTACCTAAGCAGGTGAAATAAGTTATTCCACCTGCTGCCATATCCCACTCTCTGCAGAACGCTTTGCGGCTTCGAATAGTGCTAATCCGTGTTTGGCTTGCTCGAACCCAAAGACATACTCAGAGCTGCTAGATTGTTTGTTTAAATGATATTGCAGTGCTTCAGCAATATCAGTATATAAGTTGGCAAATGCTTCGACAAAGCCGGTGGGGTGACCTGGCTTCATGCGGTTATAGCGAAACTGGTTGGCATACTGGCACTGTCCAGCTCTATCTAGCACCTCTCGGCGACCATCATTGTAGTTAAGCTCCAATTCGTCGGGATTTAATTGAAACCAACGAGCACTCCCTTTTGTGCCATAAACCCGGACTGATAGTCCATTTCTATGGCCGATAGCTGTTTTAGACATCCACATTGAGCCAGTGATACCGTTTGGATATTTTAGTAGCATATTGACGTCATCAACCAAGCCTCTGAAGTCAGAGTGATTAGCAAATTGTGCGCAGGTTGATTCTGGTTCTATCTCTAGTAAATAGCTTGATAAGTGGTGTAAATGGACACCGAGATCAAGACAAATCGTCGGCACATCGTAGTCCTTTAAGCGCCAAGATTGAGGTTGACTGGGTTTGCCTGCAATATCCGGTGGGCGTTTAAACCCTTCCTGTGGCATTTCAAGGTGTATTTTTTGTATCTCACCCAGTGTTTTATTCGCAATAATATGTTTCAGCTCTCTTACCATGGCATAGCCACTGTAGTTGAAAGTCACTGCTAAAAAGTGTTTGCTGGGGTCGTAGTATGATTCGATATCTTTTGTTTCAGCTAATCCGCAGGTCAGTGACTTTTCACAGATAATAGGCAAGTCTTGTTTTAGCAGCGCTTTGAGCACTTCAGTGTGATGAGGGGTAGGGGTTAAAATAACAAAGGCGTCGACATTATCTTGCTCTGCCTTTATCATTTTTTTCCAACAATCGTAGGTACGTTCAGCGCTAATGTTCCATTGTGTCGCCGTGCTGTGATTGACAGCGGAGTCTCTACTAAAAGCCCCAGCGACTACCTGAAATTTGTTATCCAAATGTGCCGCAGAAAAGTGTACGTATCCGACCGCTGAGTTGCTCCCGCCACCGATAAAAGCTAGCTGTAATGGCTTATTATTCATAATTTTTTCCGTTGCTTTCATAAGTGTCTACACTCTCGCTATAGAGATTACTTAAAGTCCTTACAATGTACTCTTGTTGAGCTAGAGTGAGCTCAGGGTACAATGGTAGAGTAACTGCACCGTGATAGTATGCTTCAGCGTTTTTGCAGCTGCCCACTTTGAACCCTATGTTTTGATAGTAAGGCTGTAGGTAAATTGGAATATAATGGACATGTGCATAAATGCCTTTTTCTCTAAGTGCATTGACGACAAATTGGTGCTGTTCAGCGGTACACTTCTCAAGCCGAACAACATACAAGTGGTAAGCTGATATTACTTTATTGCTGCAGGTTAACGGTGTTATTAATGGATAGTCTGAAAATAACTTATCATAAACCTTGGCGAGGTCATTCCGCACTTTAACGAAGGTATCTACTTTGGCTAGCTGGGCGACGCCTAGACTAGCGTGAAGATCTGTCATCCGGTAGTTAAAACCCAACGCTTGTTGTTGATAGTACCAAACGCCATGGCTTGGCTCAGTAAACTCGTCGGTATTGCCAGTGATACCATGGCTACGGAGTTTTGCCATTCTGTTGGCCAACTCTGGGTTATTTGTAAGTGCAGCACCTCCCTCAGCCGAAGTAATTATTTTGACAGGGTGAAAACTAAATACACAGATGTCAGAGTATTCACAGGAGCCTATCTTTTTTTCGTCAAAGGAACCGCCGATGGCATGAGAGGCATCCTCAATGATTGTAAAGCCATATTGCTGAGAGAGCTGGTGAATCGCTTTCATGTCGCACGACTGCCCTGCAAAATGTACCGGTATTACTACTTTAGGAAGCTGGTTTTGTTGTTCGGCTTGCATTAGTTTGCAAGTGAGCGCTTGAATACTCATATTGCCGGTATCGAGATCAATATCGACAAAGTCGACGCTCGCTCCACAGTACAAGGCGCAATTAGATGAAGCAACAAATGAATTTGGTGATGTCCAAACTATATCACCCTGACCAACATCTAGGGCGAGGCAAGCAATATGCAGTGCAGACGTCGCACTGTTTACCGCAACGGCACGATCTGCGCCGGTATACTCACAAAGTTTTTGCTCAAATTCTGGCACCTTGGGGCCTTGAGTTAACCAGTCAGATTGCAGTACATCGATCACTGCGTCAATATCCGCTTGGTCTATTGATTGCTTTCCGTATGGGATCATAATAGTGCTTGTATGTTAAATGCTTTGATTTCTTCAACGCTCATATAAACAGGGTTGGTTAAAGAGTTGTATTCAAACCCAGGTTGAACGGCTGCGCCTTGTTCACCTAGTGCATTAAGATCAAATGAATTGCTCCTACTGCTGAACTTAATTCCTGGGGCAATAACAAAGTGGTCTGCAAATTCAAAGGTATCAAAACTTAAATCCTGAGGACACATGACTTCATGCAGCTTTTCACCCGGACGAATACCTATGACTTTTTGTGGTAAGTTTGGAGCCATCGCTGTCGCTAAATCAACGATACGAATTGAAGGAATTTTTGGCACAAAGATTTCACCGCCAAGCATACGTTCAAAGTTTTTGAGTACAAAGTCAACGCCCTGTTGCAGGCTTATCCAAAACCGTGTCATATCTTCATGGGTAATAGGAATGTGCCCTTTGTTTTCATCAATAAAACGTTGAAATACGGGGACGACGGAGCCACGAGAGCAGACCACATTGCCATACCTTACAACAGAAAACTTGGTTTTATGGCCACCAGCCATATTATTTGCAGCAACAAAAAGTTTATCAGAGGCTAATTTTGTCGCACCGTAAAGATTAATAGGATTTGCCGCTTTATCGGTAGAAAGCGCAATCACCTTTTCTACATCATTATCTAGAGCTGCTTCAATCACATTTTCAGCACCATTGATGTTAGTTTTGATGCACTCCATCGGGTTATATTCAGCAGCAGGGACCTGCTTTAATGCTGCTGCATGGATCACGTAATCGACGCCTTGCATGGCTCTACGCAGCCTGTCTTTATCTCGAACGTCTCCGATGAAGTAGCGCATGCATCGCTGGTTAAACTCTTGTTGCATCTCGAACTGCTTTAGCTCATCGCGAGAAAAGATAATGATTTTCTTTGGTTTGTATCTTTCTAGCAGGGTTTTAACATACTTTTTGCCAAAAGAGCCTGTGCCACCGGTTATTAAAATGGTTTTATTATTAAACATAGGATGCCCACCTACAGGTGCAATCAAAACTTTACAGTATCGAGTATTGAAACTGACCTAGATTTTATACTCATACTATAAATTATCTACTACTCAATACTTTATATCACTTCTCTGTAATTTGCAGTATTTATGCCAGTCATTGCGAGAAATTTCACAGCTATGGTGACTTTTTATCCAAAATAGAGTAGTTTTAAACTAATGATAGTGAATGGGGGTATATATGAAAATCCAGTCACAAAGTACTGCTTTTTTTAATCGAACAGAGCAGACGGCAAACAAGTTAAACGAACAGTTGTCCTCGGGTAAGCGTGTTAATTCAGCTGCTGACGATGCTGCTGCGTTGCAAATCATCAATCGGTTAACCTCTCAGCAAGATGGCTACAGTCAATCGATCCGCAATGCTTACGATGGTATCTCTTATTCGCAAACGGCTGATTCTGCGTTGTCTGGTGTGAATGATGCAGTATCGAGGATTAGAGAGCTGTCTATTCAAGCTGGGAATGGTGCACTGACAGACAGTGACCGCCAAGCTTTGCAGGAAGAAGTGTCGCAGCTGCAAACACAAATTAGCGAAACATTTGAGAATACCTCTTTTGGTGGTGCTCAATTATTTGACGGCGAATCACGCAGCTTTCAAGTTGGTCCTGATGCCAATACCACGCAATCGCTAGAGCAAACGGATGGCAGCTTTGCAAGTGCTATCTTAAGTGTGGATATTTCTACTCAAGCAGGTGCTCAATCGGCAATTGACGCGGCAGACACCGTATCGGAAGAATTAAATAGTCAGCGAGCACAGCTAGGTGCTTTTGAAAATGCAGTGTCGAGTACGATACGTTCAGCGAGCAACCAACGAGAAAATATCGCAGCAAGCCAAAGCCGAATTCAAGATACTGACTATGCACAGGCTGTCAGTGACCAAGTGTCTAATGATATTTTGTCGCGGGCTTCCATCGCGTTAAGAGGTCAAGCTAATCAGTCGGCATCATCGGTACTAGGTTTACTATAAATTAATACCAAAGTATTGATATAGAACAGTGCGAGTGGCGATTTTTTGGCGTTTATGTCAAAAAGTTGCCACTTAGGTATTGCATCCCCTTTATTCTCTCTTACAATCTAACTATTGGAAATTTTAGTAGATTGGTTCTCAAGCAATGGTCTTGATCTTAGATAACAACAATAAAAGAGCGATCGGATTAGGCGCAGCACTTAGCTTTGTCGGTCAGGCAAATGATGTGCTAGCCGAAGAGCAGTACGATCCAAGTATTATTGATAAAAACCAAGAACCGATCTTTGTGTTGGGCGCACTGCAAACTCTTTCCCATGAAGTGTTGATAAAGTCTCACCCTGCTGTACCTTTTTTATTGATTGGGGAAACCCTCAGACCCTTACTTTCACTCCCCAATGTTATCGGGCTTATCACTGAGCCTTTTAGCCAAGAAGTAACTATGCAGTTGCTGCATGACTGCCAACAGTACTTACGGATGCTTCCGAATAAAGAAAATAAGCTGCAAAATAAAAGCTTTGACGGTTTAGTCGGTGAAACTGAGGCGGTTAAAAATGTACGCTTTTTAATT
This sequence comes from Pseudoalteromonas piscicida, assembly GCF_002744175.1. Taxonomy (GTDB): domain Bacteria; phylum Pseudomonadota; class Gammaproteobacteria; order Enterobacterales; family Alteromonadaceae; genus Pseudoalteromonas; species Pseudoalteromonas piscicida_B. Next base: position 134,354 of record NZ_NKHF01000008.1, on the reverse strand, counting down.
TCTCAAGTGGCAAAAACAGATGCAAACGTACTGATTTTAGGTGAGTCTGGCACAGGTAAAGAAGTGGTTGCACGAAATGTACACTTATTATCCAAACGTGCCCAAGGTCCGTTTGTGCCAGTAAACTGTGGTGCAATTCCAGGAGAATTGTTGGAAAGTGAGCTCTTTGGTCATGAAAAGGGCGCGTTTACTGGTGCAATATCGGCTCGAAAAGGGCGCTTTGAACTTGCACAAGGCGGCACGCTTTTTCTTGATGAAATAGGCGACATGCCACTGCAAATGCAAGTGAAGCTACTGCGAGTGCTTCAAGAGCGAACTTATGAGCGTGTAGGGGGAACAAAGCCAATTCAAGCAGATGTTCGTGTGATTGCCGCAACTCACCGCAATCTAGAAACCATGATTGAAGAAGGTAAGTTTCGAGAAGATTTATTTTACCGACTCAATGTTTTTCCAATTGAGAACCCGTCACTTAATGAGCGAGCAGAAGATATCGCATTGCTACTGAAAGAGCTAACGCGTCGAGTGAACGAGCAAACGGGGAATTCGGTTAAGTTTACCGATAGAGCCGTGGAAAGTCTTAAAGCGCATGCATGGCCTGGAAATATTCGAGAGCTTGCTAATCTTGTTGAGCGCATGGTGATCATGTTCCCCGATAAAGTGGTCGATGTTACCGATTTACCGCAAAAATATCGCTATATAGAAGTCGAGGCATTTGAGCCTGAATATCCAGAAGAATTGTTAGAAAAAGATGCTTTCAATGAACTGTTTAGTGAAGGTTTTAGTGACGATGAAGATGATTTGATAGCGGACGATTTTGCGCCGCAAACGGCCAATGTTGGTTTGCTACCAGATGAAGGCATTGAGCTCAAAGAATACTTGGCTGAGCTTGAGATAGACCTGATCACGCAAGCGCTTGAGCGTTATGACTATGTCGTTGCCCGTGCTGCAGAAATCCTAGGTGTTCGACGCACTACACTGGTAGAAAAAATGAAGAAATATAACCTTAATAGAGATTAATTTAGGATATCGAAGTTAGCGAGTTTTGCGCTTAACTTCGATAGTTTCTTCAGGTTTTAGGCTTTGTAACCGAGCGCTACTATATGCTCGAAAAATCCAAATTTGTATAGCCATCAATAATGGCTTGTTTGCAAAAGCAATCGTCTGCATGGTCATTGACCATACCACAGGCTTGCATGTGCGCATATACCGTTGTCGAGCCAAGAAACTTAAACCCTCGCTTTTTTAAGTCTTTAGCAAACTTGTCGCTAATTTCGCTGGTGGCAACGGCGTCCTGTTTATCACGCATTTGATTCACAATAGGTTGATAATCAACAAACTGCCACTGATAACGGGCAAAACTGCCAAAGGCTTGTTGGATCTCAATAAAACGCTTTGCGTTATTGATTGTAGCAGTGATTTTTGCTCGATTTCTAATAATACCGTCAAATGTTAACAGCCTTTCAATATCTTGCTCTGTCATCTGACTGACATTTTGCACATCAAAATGATGAAAGGCTTGTCGGTAACCCTCACGTTTTTTAAGTATGGTGTACCAGCTCAAACCGGCCTGCGCAGATTCTAACGTGATAAACTCGAACAAGCTTTGGTCATCAAGGACCGGTTTTCCCCATTCTTTATCATGGTACTCAATATAATCGGGTTTGCTTTCATCAACCCAGCTGCATCTTCTATTCATTGAAGTGTTCTCCAACTTACTTGTTGTTTATTTGTCGTTCGATTTTTTAAAGACTCTAGCATGGAGCTGTACATAAATACAGTGTCAATAAATTGTTCTTGAAATCTTAGTTATAACCTTATGTTTTTAAAGAAATATAAAGTTGGTTCGTTTTTTGCTTTTATCAATTGAGTTTATTTTTTAGAGAGCGGAAAAATGGCATTAGCACATGTTATTAATCCTCAGTTTGTGCCAGCGACTAATCGCTATAATCCATGTCTACTTCAAGAGGCATATGTGGGTGAGCTAAGCGATCTGAGACAGCAAGCAAGTTGGTTGAGCCATTTGGTAGATACGATGCCCGCAGGGGTGGTGGTACTCGATGGTCAAGGTATGATTGCCAAAGCGAATCAAATTGCGATGGATATGTTAGGCGAGCCTCTCGAAGGAGAGAAGTGGTTTAGCGTTATTCAGCGTTCATTCCGACCACAGCAAGATGATGGTCATGAAGTCTCTCTAAAAGATGGTAGACGTATTAAGTTGGATATTACAGCGCTCACGCCAGAGCCGGGTCAGCTTATTTTAATGACAGATCTCACCGAAACTCGTAGATTACAAAGCCGAGTTGCACATATGCAAAGGTTGAGTGCATTAGGAAAAATGGTGGCTTCTTTGGCGCACCAAGTTCGCACACCTTTGTCTGCTGCAATGTTATATGGCGCAAATTTGGGTGCAGCAAACTTACCAGCCGCTTCTCGAGAGAAGTTCCACGATAAGTTAATGTCAAGATTAAAAGACTTGGAAAATCAGGTGAATGACATGCTGCTTTTTGCGAAAAGTGGTGAGCAACAAGTGGTAGAACGAGTTTCTATGCAACAATTATTAAGCGAAGTTAAAGCGGGTGCTGACGCTATGGTTGAGCTTAATCAGGCAAGTTTGGAAGCCTGCTTGCCCGAGCCAGATATTGAAATCTTAGGGAACCGAACTGCATTAGCAAGCGCTATTCAAAACTTAATTCACAACAGTATTCAAATAATTGGCAGTGCAGCCCATATCGAGCTCAAAGCTGAACGTGAGCCATGTGGCGAATACGTTCGCATTTCGGTTACTGACAATGGTCCAGGTATTGATGAAAACTTGGTTGAAAAGTTGTTTGAACCTTTCTTCACCACTAAATCACAGGGTACTGGATTAGGTCTCGCCGTTGTTAACTCGGTTGCAAATGCGCATAAAGGGTTCGCTCAGGCTGAGAATGTAGCTGATAAAGGCGCTAGGTTCAGCCTAGTACTACCACTAATTGAAGCGGAGGAGCTATGAGTAATAAAGTATTAGTTGTCGAAGACGATGCCGGCCTAAGAGAAGCACTCATTGACACATTACAGCTTTCAAATATTGAGTGCGTAGAAGCGAATAGCGCAGAACAGGCTGTGGTATTACTGAAACAAGAGTCCTTTTCGCTAGTGGTCAGTGATGTACAGATGGGCACAATGAGTGGGTTAGACTTGCTTAAAACAATTAAGCTCAACTACCCAGACTTGCCCGTTTTGATGATGACCGCTTACGCCACCATTGATGATGCGGTTGAAGCTATGCGATTGGGCGCCATTGACTATATGGCTAAGCCCTTTGCGCCAGAAGTATTGCTGAACATGGTGGGCCGTTATTTACCTGAGAAGGAAAAAGAAACAGAAGGTCCAATTGTAGCCGATCCTAAGAGTATAAAATTACTAGAATTGGCCGCAAAAGTAGCGAAGTCCGATGCAAGCGTGATGGTGCTTGGGCCAAGTGGCTCGGGTAAAGAAGTGTTAGCACGCTACATTCACGATAAGTCAGACAGAGCCGAAGAGCCATTTATTGCGATAAATTGTGCTGCAATTCCTGAAAATATGCTGGAGGCGACGCTCTTTGGCTATGAAAAAGGAGCATTTACAGGGGCAATCCAAGCATGTCCAGGTAAGTTTGAGCAGGCTCAAAAAGGCACGATTCTACTTGATGAAATCACTGAGATGGATCTAGGACTACAGGCTAAACTACTTCGCGTATTGCAAGAGCGAGAAGTTGAGCGCTTGGGTAGCAGGAAAACCATCGCGTTAGATGTCAGAGTTTTGGCGACCAGTAACCGAGATCTTAAAGAAGCGGTGGAGGATGGTGTATTTAGAGAAGATTTATACTATCGACTCAACGTGTTTCCGCTGGAATGGCTACCGCTTAAAGATAGAGCGGGAGATATAACGGTATTGGCTGAACACTTGTTATCAAGACATATGCAAAAAGCAGGTAAATCAACACCAACACTGAGCAACAGCGCTAAGCAAAAGTTAAACTCTCACAGTTGGCCGGGTAACGTGCGTGAGCTTGATAATGTTATCCAACGTGCCTTGATATTATTTCAGGGGAATGAGATCCAAGAAGATGATATCTTCATTGAGAACTTTTCACCGATGTCACTAGTGGAGCCTTCAGCGCCAATAGCGCCTACTATGTTTGAGACAGCGCCAAATGAAAGTGAAATCATAAGTTACAAAGATGAATTACAGGACAAAGAGCACCAAATCATCTTGGATACGCTCGCTAAATTCAACGGTAAGCGTAAAGAAGTCGCTGAGGTATTGGGCATGAGCCCAAGAACGTTACGCTATAAGCTAGCAAAAATGCGAGACTTAGGGATTGCATTACCCGCTTAAGTTAGCAGTATCATATTAACCTACCAGTCATTTAGGTGCCTTAAATTGGCACCTAAATTTCGTTTATTATAAACTGCCAATTTTTCGACGCCCAAAAATACAGATTAACCTATTGTATTTAAAGGGTTTTAAGTTGGCACACTTTCTGCTTTACTACTATCAACAAGAACTATTTTGAGTAAAGCATCATGAAAGTACAATCATCAGCGTTATTCCAAGAAATGCAGGCAATGGCCGCTGAGGCGACCAGAAATACGCAGCCTACAATACAACCAGTAAAAACAGCTGCGTCTTCGTCAGCTCAATTTGGCGATTTACTCTCAGACGCAATCAATTCCGTTCACGGTCTTCAACAAGATGCAAAGAAAAAAGTCACCGCAGTAGAGATGGGTGATCGCAGTGTTTCTCTTGCTGAGGCGATGATCGCTAAACAAAAATCTTCGGTAGCTTTTGAGGCAACAGTGCAAGTGCGTAATAAGCTTGTTGAATCCTATAAAGAAATTATGAGCATGCCAGTTTAATAGAATGACTGTGGAGAGTAATCGTGGCTACTAATCAATCAACAGATCTTACACTTTCCGATGCTGCGCTGAATAACGACAGCGGCTCGGATGAGCAACAAGAGCAAAAGTCTGGCTACTTCAGTGCGCTAAGCGGTGTCGATATGTTGCGCCAGGTTACTCTGGTCATTGCCCTTGCTATTTGTTTAGCAATTGCAATCTTCATCATTATTTGGGCACGTCAACCAGATATGCGTCCATTGGGTAAATATCCAACGGAAGAGCTGGTTGAAACGCTAGATTTTCTAGATCAACAAAAAATTGAGTATCAATTAGACGGTAATACGATTTTAGTTGCTGAGTCAGATTATCAAGATATTAAATTGAGCATGGCGCGCGATGGGTTTAGCCAATCACCTAGCTCAGGTACTGATATTTTAATGCAGGATATGGGCTTTGGCGTAAGTCAGCGTCTTGAAAGAGAGCGTCTAAAGCATAGCCGTGAGCAACAGCTGGCTCGAACGATTGAAGAGCTACAGGATGTAAACCGCGCAAAAGTGCTACTGGCTATTCCAAAAGAAAACGTATTTGCACGTCGTGAGAAAAAGCCATCTGCAACTGTGGTGATCACGTTAAAACGTGGCAGAACCCTAGGAGGTGAAGAGGTTGATTCTATCGTAGACATCGTGGCGTCAGCGGTCCAAGGACTTGAGCCATCGCGTGTAACGGTTACCGATCAAAACGGACGCCTACTTAATTCGGGTTCTCAAGACTCTCTCGCTGCTCGCTCTAGAAAAGAATACGATATCGAGCGTAAGCGTGAGCAAGAGTACCTAGAAAAAATTGACAGTATTCTTATCCCAACGGTTGGTTTAGGTAATTTTACCGCGCAAGTCGATTTAACGATGGACTTCAGCGCAGTTGAAGAAACTCAAAAACGCTATAATCCAGATTTACCAGCGGTACGCAGTGAAACTACCTATGAAGAAAATAATATTGGTGGTCTTGCCGTAGGGATCCCTGGTGCATTAACAAATCAGCCTCCGGTTAATTCGAATATTCCAGAAGTGGCCGGTCAAGGTGGTAATGGTAAAGGCACAACGCCAAGTAGCAATCAAAAAGAAGCAACACGTAACTATGAGTTAGATACAACGATTAGTCATAAACGTCAACAAACCGGTGTGATCCGTCGGATCAGCGTGAGTGTTGCGGTAGATTACCTGTCCAAGCCAGATGCTGAAGGTAATATGACTATGGTGCCGCGTACGCAAGAAGAGTTAAACAATATTCGCCGGTTACTGCAAGGTGGTGTTGGATTTGATATGCAGCGAGGCGATGCGCTAGAAGTTGTTACCGTTCCATTTGTTCGTGAAGACCTAATGGAAATGGAAGAGCTACCATTATGGCAGCAGGATTGGTTCCAAAAAACAATTCGCCTTGCAGCGGGTACGCTCGTTATCATTGTGCTAATCTTAGCGGTAGTGAAACCTATGCTTAAACGTCTAATTTACCCAGATGATACGCTAGAAGAGTTTGATGAAGATGCGTTAACCAGTGGTGTAGATTTAGGCGATAGCACACTAGATATGCTAAATAACGATTTCGATGAGTCTGCGGTTGGCTTCTCATCAGACGGTAGATTACAATTGCCTGACCTACATGGTGACGAGGACCTACTTAAAGCTGTACGCGCCCTTGTTGCTAATGAACCTGAACTCTCATCACAAGTTGTGAAAGCGTGGTTGACAGAAGATGACTGATGAAGAACAAAAACAATTACCAGCTTCCTTTGACGTTGATAAGTTAGATGGCGTTGATAAAGCCGCCATCTTACTGCTTAGCTTAACTGAGGAGGATGCAGCTCAAATTTTAAAGCACCTAGAGCCTAAGCAAGTACAAAAGGTGGGTATGGCGATGGCGTCTATGGATGACTTATCGCAAGCCAAAATTGCAGCTGTACACAACTTGTTTATCGAGCAAATACAAAGCTTCAGTACCATTGGTTTCCAATCTGAAGACTTTATCAAAAAAGCCCTGACGGCAGCGTTAGGTGAGGACAAAGCTGCAAGCTTAATCGACCAAATAGTGATGGGCTCGGGCGCTAAAGGCCTAGATTCATTAAAATGGATGGACTCCAAGCAGGTTGCAAATATCATTCGCAATGAACACCCGCAGATCCAAACCATTGTTTTGTCTTACCTTGAACCGGAGCAGTCTGCAGAAATACTGTCTCAATTTCCTGAGAAAGTGCGCCTAGATTTAACCATGCGTATTGCTAACTTAGAAGAAGTTCAGCCTGCAGCATTGCAAGAATTGAACGAGATCATGGAAAAACAATTTGCAGGTCAAGCTGGTGCACAAGCGGCGAAGATGGGTGGCTTGAAAGCCGCAGCGGATATCATGAACTACCTAGACACCAATATTGAAGGTCAGTTAATGGATTCTATACGTGAACATGACGAAGAAATGTCGCAACAGATCCAAGACTTGATGTTCGTCTTTGAAAACTTGATGGATGTGGAAGATAGAGGCATTCAGGCAATTTTGCGTGAAGTTCAGCAAGATGTATTGATGAAAGCCATCAAAGGGGCTGATGATTCGTTAAAAGACAAGATCATGAAGAACATGTCTAAACGGGCCGCTGAAATGATGATGGATGACTTAGAAGCAATGCCTCCGGTACGGATCAGTGAAGTTGAAGCTGCACAAAAAGAAATTCTGGCAACGGCAAGACGGTTAGCTGATTCAGGCGAAATTATGCTTGGTGGCGGTGGTGGTGAGGAGTTCCTATAAACCATGGTCGATAAAAAGCTGTATAAAGGTCGCCCAGTGAGCACCGAAGCCGTAGATGAATTGCTAGAAAACTGGCCAATTCCAGATGTTACTGATAAACCCGAGAAGTACCGTGGTCGCTCGACGGCCTTCGGTACGCCGCTAGAAGAGCTATATACTAAAAAAGAGGTTAGTGCCGAACCAGAGCCGCAAGAGCCTGAGTTTCCAACACTTACACTCGAAGAATTAGAGCAGATCCGTCAAGACGCCTACGACGAAGGGATCAAACAAGGCCATGAACAGGGCTACATTGAAGGCTTTGATAAAGGTGTTTCCGAAGGTAAAGAAGCAGGCTATAAAGAAGGCGTTGAAATAGGAAAAGAAAAGGGCCTTGAAGAAGCGCAGCCAATTATTGAAGAACGAATGAAGGCACTATCGAGTATCTTAGATGGCATGCAAACACCACTCAAAAAAGTAGACGATGAGTGTGAGAAACAGCTTATTTTACTCGTCAATTTATTGGCAGAGCAGGTTATCTTTAAAGAATTAAAGACCAGCCCAGAACTGATCTTGAATGCGTTGAAGAAGGCTATGGACGCCTTGCCTGTAAAAGAACAAACCATCCGAATTCATCTACACCCAGAAGATCTAGAACTCGTGCAAGCTATGTATGGCGAGGAACACATCCAAGCACAGCACTGGCAACTCGTCCCCGAACCCACTCTAGACCGAGGTGGCTGTGAGGTAAAAACACCGCAGTCTTCTATCGATATGACACTGAAAAATCGCATCAGCGAAGTGTTGGAATCATTTTTGCAAGATGGTGGTATAAACCAGTAAATACAGGTGAAGCGCTCTTAAAACTCTACGAACGACTAGATAAGGAGCGCGCCTAAAGAAGGTAACTGCAAAAATGTCTACATCTGCTGCCATGAGTGAGCGAATCAGTAAATATAAAAAGTTTGTAAAACCTTATGGAGTTGCCGTGGCGGGCAGTCTTACTCGTGTCGTTGGTCTGACGCTTGAAGCCCGAGGACTCAATGCTCCGGTTGGTAGCCAATGCAAAATTGAGACTTTAGGCGGTTTTATTGATGCAGAAGTTATCGGATTTAACCAAGAAACCCTCTACTTGATGCCCAACGACCACATTACTGGCGTGCTTCCCGGAGCACGAGTTATTCCTAAAGTGAAAGACGCAGGGTTACCTGTGGGCATGGAGCTACTTGGTCGTGTCGTTGACGGCCTAGGTCGTCCTCTTGATGGACTCGGTGCCATTGACGCCGAACAGCATTTAAAGTTTGCTGCAGCCCCGATTAATCCACTTGCGAGACGGCCAATAAATGCACCGATGGATGTCGGTGTACGAGCTATAAACTCCATCGTCACTGTTGGGCAAGGCCAGCGTATGGGCTTGTTTGCAGGTAGTGGCGTTGGTAAATCTGTTTTGCTTGGCATGATGACGCGAGGCAGTGAGGCTGACGTGATTGTAGTTGGACTGGTGGGTGAACGTGGTCGTGAGGTTAAAGAGTTTATTGACGAGATTTTAGGTGCGGAGGGACGTCGACGCTCAGTGGTTGTTGCTGCGCCTGCGGATGCTTCGCCGTTGATGAGACTTAAAGGCTGTGAGAGTGCAGTGACCATTGCGGAATACTTCCGTGACCAAGGTTTGAATGTACTGCTGTTGCTCGATTCAGTTACACGCTATGCAATGGCACAACGTGAAATAGCGTTAGCGGTTGGTGAGCCGCCTGCTACAAAGGGCTATCCGCCCTCTGTGTTTGCTAAGTTACCGGCGCTGGTTGAACGAGCGGGTAATGGCGGTGAAGGGCAAGGATCTATTACCGCGTTCTTTACTGTGTTGAGCGAAGGGGATGATATGCAAGACCCAATTGCTGATGCTGCTCGAGCAATTCTAGACGGCCATATTGTATTGTCGCGAGAGCTTGCCGACAGTGGTCATTATCCCGCAATTGACATTGAAAAATCCATCAGTCGAGTGATGCCTCAAGTGGTTTCTGAAGCGCATATGCAGCAGGCCAGAGTATTAAAGCAAGTGTACTCTATGTATCAACAAAACAAAGATATGATCACGCTTGGTGCATACCAAAAAGGCACTGATCAAATGCTAGATCAGGCAATTAATATGATGCCTGCGGTGAATAGCTTCTTGCAGCAAGGCATGAAGGACGTTATTAACTACGACGAATGTCTGCAAAGCCTTGCTAGACTACTAGGACAAGCATAATGGCAAATAACAAACTGACGCTACTACTAAAGCTTGAAAAAGACAAAGAAGATAATCTGCGGATGAACTTTATTCAAGCACAGCAACACCTTGCCACAAATGAACAGCGCTTGCTTGGACTTAACGATTTTCGTTTGGAGTACAGTACTCAGCTTCATAGCAAGGCGCAAGCAGGTCTTTCGAGTGGTGGTTTTAATCAATACCATAACTTTATCAATAAGATTGAGCAGGCCATTGAACAGCAATCAAAGACTGTAAATACCGCTAAACAGGTAGTTGAGCAACGCCGTAAATTGTGGCTAGCGCAACAGGCTAAAACCAAGGCTATCGAAAAGCTAATTGAGAAACAAGCACTAGCAAAGCAACAAAAGCTTGCTAAAGCTGAGCAAAAAATGTTGGACGAGTTTGCCACTAACCAATTTGTTCGCAGAGAACACGCTTGGTAGATTGGCGCGAAATATGCAGTAATTGGTTTAGTAAGTTTTTATTTGTGTAGCCTTTTCGAGAAAGTTTCAATATTTCAATATATTAACTTTTTCAGTTGGACTATAGCGGCAGCACATTGCCACTGATAGAGGTAGTTTCAAGATGAATTTAATGCTTGCATCCATGCTGCAACGTGGCAGCAATGAGGTTGAGGTTAAAGAAAAAGCCCAAGAGATGGACGCTGAGGGTAAAGAAAGCGGGACTGGGTTTAGTGCTCTTATGGCCGAACTTGCTCAGCAAGAGCATGATGCAAAGCACAAAGACGTCGCTGCAAAAGAGACTGGTACTGCTGAAAATCAACTTATTACTGAGCATAGTGAGGGCGATAGCCCTGAGTTGAATGGAGCTGAGTCGGAAACGGACGGTTCTCCCCAAAACCCAAAACAAGCGGAGCCTTTACCTGCAGGTCATAATGGGAACACTTTAGTGACTATGGATGGGCCGATCCTGATACCCCAGATAACGATCTTTATGCCCAAATCACAGCCTCGAAGAAGCAAGACACTTCTCTATCTCAAGGCCCCAGTGTGATAGCGCAGTCGGTAAAAGAGGCGCTAGTTGATGCTGCTGAAGCGGAAGTTGGTCCTGCGCTCGCCAAAGGAGAGCAAGCTGAAGATCAAAACCTGTCAGAAACAGGTTTAAAAACGGGAAAATCTGATCAATTAAGTAAGGAAGCGGAAAACACCGTAACGGTTAAGTTATCTTCGGCTGAGGAAGAAAAGGTTAAACAAACTCCTTCTAAATCAGGTACTGAAGTTGAGCAACCCGTAAAATCGTTTGATCAACAAGGTGTAACATCAGAAAAACAAGACGTAAAGTCTAAGCTTGGCAATGCGCAAACGGTGCCGTCGCCTCCATTGGATAACAAATCGGAAGGCGATGCAGACCAGATTGTGATGGACATGAAGCAACGTCAAACCGCGGAGCAGAGTAATAAAACTACAGAGCAAGTAGCGAAGACGGCTACGACAGAGCCTAAAACCATTTCAGATCAGCCAAGTAAGGCAAGAGAGGCTGATAAAATAGCGGTGGCAGAGCACCAAGACGCTAAGTTAACAGCGAAGCCACAACCTGAAATAGCTGTCGCTAACCAAAGCAAAGCTGCTCAGCAGGTCAAAGCTGAAGGTCCAGCCAATACACCGGTTGACGCCAAAATGAATCCTGACAAACAGCCATCTACAGTTAAAAATGTCACTGATGTACAAACGGTTGTTGAAAAATTAACGGTTCCCCAACAACAGGAGCTAAAAGCGGTGATGGCTGGTAAGTTGGATATCTTTGATGCATCACCTAGTGTGCAAAAAGCAGTAGCGCAACTCATTGGCAAAGGCATGGATATGACGAGTTTGAGTCAATTCAAGATGACGACTCAGGCTGAGGCAGTGGTCGGCACTGATGAGTCAGAGTCGATGACTTCCGAGGTTAAATCCGATGTGAAAACGGTCAATTTATCCAATGTACCGGCTAATGCTGAGCCCAAAGAAGCACCCGCTAAGTCAACACCAACGTCAACGGTCGAAATGAAGGAAAAAAAGGTAGAGCAACCTCCTTCAGATAACGAACAAAAGGCGCTAGCGGAAAAAGCCAATATTGAGAAACAAGCTAGTGAAGAGCTAACAGACAAAGAGCTTGGCAAATTAGCGCAAGCAGAAGCGAGTATGGCAAAAGAAACCGTGAAAGTGGAGCGCCAACAATCTGCTGTTGTAACACCGAATACCGCCAAGCCTGAAGTTAGTACGCTTAATGCTGTACAGCAGGATGACACGTCACTAAATCAAACTCTGAAAGAAGTACAGCAAGTACAGCAGTCACAATCAACAACTAATACAGCAGCGCAGGCAAAACAAGCTGTGGATCCTCATCTCCAGCAAGCGATTAATATTGCTCGTCAAGATGCTGCAAAAGAGCTGCACCAACGAGTTGGTATGATGTTGAACTTAAATAATAAAGAGGCGGAAATACGGTTAGATCCACCAGAGCTTGGTGCAATGCAGATCCGCATAAAAAGCGATGCTGAGCAAGCCCAAGTGAACATTGTCGTACAGAATCAGCAGGCTAAAGAGTTGTTAGAACAATCTATGCCTCGATTAAGAGAAATGTTAGCTGAGCAGGGGATCGAGCTAGGTGACAGTCAAATATCGCATCAGCAACAAAGTGATGCTGAATCTGACTCTCAAGGGGGAGCTGGAAACCAAGGCGGACAGCTAGCTCAAGGGGATGAAGAAGAGATTTCTAATGGTTCTAGTACAACGCAAAAGAGAAATACTGATTCTGCAATAGATTACTATGCCTAACACCTGCTATTATTGTAGATAATAAAGAATATAAGGGCTTGCTATGGCTGAAGAAACCGACTTAGAAATAGAAGAAACAGGTGGCTCTAAGAAAAAGCTGATAATAATTATCGCTGCTGTTGTCATAGTGTTAGGTGGCGTAGCTGGATTTTTCTTGTTTTCAGGTTCAGATGCACCAGAAGAGTCGCTGGCAGAAGAAACCACTGCAAGTGAGGTAAGAGCTGAGCAGGGGAATTCAGCGCAAATTGGCAGTGCGCTGTATGTCGCGATGCCAAGACCGTTCGTATTTAATGTCCCAGGCGCTAGTAGAGACAGAATTGTGCAAATTAAAGTACAGCTATTAGTGCGAGGTGACGTTAATGAGGAAATTGCAAAGAAACATATACCTTTAATCGAAGGCACCTTACTAAGCGTGTTTTCGACAACAACTGCAGATGAGCTAAGTACCAGTGCAGGAAAAGAAACCCTAAGGTTAACTGCACTTGATAAAGTTCAAGCTGCTATGGAAGGGGTTGAAGGTAGTAAAGTAATCGAGCGAGTGCTGTTTACTGGCTTCGTGATGCAATAAGGTAGTATTTGTGAGCGACTTATTATCCCAAGACGAAATTGACGCGCTACTCCATGGTGTAGATGAAGTCGAAGAAGACGAAATTGCCGATGGTGAAGAGGGGGAGGGCACTGGTGCCCTGCAATATGATTTCTCTTCACAAGACCGCATCGTTCGTGGGCGAATGCCAACGCTTGAGATCGTTAATGAGCGTTTCGCCCGACATATGCGGATCAGTCTGTTCAATATGATGCGTCGTACAGCTGAAGTGTCGATCAACGGCGTACAAATGCTTAAATTTGGTGAATATATTCACACTTTGTTTGTGCCAACCAGCTTAAACATGGTGCGATTTAGACCGCTTAAAGGCACGGGGCTTATTACCATGGAAGCACGCCTCGTATTTATTCTTGTGGACAACTTCTTTGGTGGTGATGGCCGTTATCACGCTAAAATTGAGGGGCGAGAGTTTACACCTACTGAGCGTCGAATTGTGCAAATGCTACTTAAAATAATCTTTGAAGATTATAAAGAAGCTTGGGCGCCGGTAATGGATGTATCGTTTGAATATCTGGACTCCGAAGTGAACCCTGCAATGGCGAATATTGTGTCGCCAACCGAAGTGGTAGTAATAAGCTCTTTCCATATTGAATTAGATGGTGGTGGCGGTGATTTCCACATTTCACTACCTTACTCAATGCTAGAACCTATTCGAGAATTACTCGATGCAGGTGTTCAATCCGATACAGAAGATACTGATTTGCGCTGGAGTAAAGCGCTGCGCGATGAAATTATGGATGTAGAAGTGGAGATTTCATCACAGCTGCTCGAAGTGGACTTATCTCTTGAGCAGGTTATGAAGTTGCAAGCTGGAGATGTGATCCCCGTCGAAATGCCAGAGCATGTGACGGTTTTTGTCGAAGAGTTGCCGACCTTTAGAGCGAAAATGGGGCGCTCTCGTGACAATGTTGCCTTGCAGATCAGTGAAAAGATTAAACGTCCAGAATCAGTTAAGTCTGAACTTCATGTGTTTACCAAAGGTGGTAAGAAGCTCGATTCAGATGCTGAGTTGGCGGAATTAGAGGAAGATCTTCACCTGTCAGAGGGTGTGGATTTAGATTGGTAGTGACGAAATGATATTTTATTATGATAGTAACGCCAATTGTGGACAACAAATTAACTTAATCAGGTAGTAATCCAATGAGCGATGATCAAGATACTATGGACGAATGGGCGGCAGCATTAGCTGAGGCCGAGGGTTCAGAAAATGGCGGAGAGCCAGAAGTTGCAGAGTTAGATGAACTCAAAGATTCAGCGCCTGCATTATCGTCCGATGAAAAGCGAAAACTCGATACTATTTTAGACATTCCGGTTACGATTTCGATGGAAGTGGGCCGCTCTAAAATCAATATTCGTAACTTACTTCAGCTAAACCAAGGCTCTGTTGTTGAACTTGACCGCGTTGCGGGTGAACCACTCGATGTGTTAGTCAATGGCACACTGATTGCGCACGGGGAAGTCGTTGTAGTTAACGATAAGTTTGGTATCCGCTTAACAGACGTGATCAGTCAAGTTGAGCGTATTAAAAAGTTACGTTAATGCAACGGGGTTGGTACTTAGCGATGTGCGCAATGGCAGCCTTATCGATGCCTGCTTTTGCGACGCCTGCAGGCTCAATGACGAAATCGTCAGTGGGGGCTGGCACGGCAGGGTTAAGCTCAGAGCTCCTTTCTATGGGGCTCTCATTGGTTTTAGTTATCCTATTGATCCTAGGGCTGGCATTTGTACTGAAGCGATTAAATCCAAGCATAGTTAATCAAAAAGATTTTAAAGTGATCCGCAGTATTTCACTTGGGACAAAAGAGCGTCTGCTCGTGATTGAACTGGATAACAAGCACCACCTTCTTGGGGTAACGCCAAATAATATCAATTATTTATATCAACTAGAGACGCCGCTTGCCAATGTGGATCAGAGTCCGTTTGCTAATGAACTACAAAAGTTTTTAGCGGGTAAAGGGCGAGCAGTCGATAACAACAAAAAAGAAAAGCCATGATTAGATTGCTGACACTCTGTTTATTACTATTTTCAGGTATAGCTTCTGCTGAGGGCATTGAAGCTATTAATGTCACTACCAATCCAGACGGCTCACAGGAATATTCGGTAACACTCCAAGTCTTAGCCATCATGACGGCGCTGAGTTTTATTCCAGCGGCGGTGATAATGATGACTTCGTTTACGCGTATTATCGTTGTTCTAGCAATCTTAAGACAAGCAATAGGGTTGCAGCAGTCACCATCAAATCAAATTCTACTTGGCTTATCGTTATTTTTAACTTTATTCATTATGGCGCCAATCTTTTCCCAAATTAACGATCAAGCTGTACAACCTTATATTAAAGAGGAACTGACCTCCATTCAGGCGCTGGAGCGTGCAAAAGAGCCGATGAAAGCATTTATGCTGTCACAAACTCGGATTAAAGACCTAGAAACATTTGCCAAAATCGCCGGGTATGACAAGTTGGATAGTCCAGAGGACACTCCTTTTATTGTCATTATTCCTGCATTTGTAACTTCAGAGCTTCAAACCGCTTTTATTATTGGCTTTATGTTCTTTATTCCATTTTTGATAGTTGATTTGGTGGTTGCCAGTGTCTTAATGGCGATGGGTATGATGATGCTATCGCCCATGATTGTGTCTCTACCGTTTAAGATAATGTTATTCGTTCTCGTCGATGGCTGGGGGCTCGTCATGGGGACGCTTGCCAGAAGCTTTGGGTTGGGAGTGTGATGTGGAACCAGAAGTTTTTGTCGATATACTAAGTGATGCACTTTTTTTAGTCATTAAGCTAGTAGCTGCTATTGTGGTTCCAGGGCTTCTTATTGGCCTTGTTGTGGCCGTGTTTCAAGCCGCGACCTCCATCAATGAACAAACGTTAAGCTTTCTGCCACGTTTAATTATTACGATTTTAGCGCTGATTGTTGGTGGGCATTGGCTAACTCAAGAGCTGATGGACTATTTCACTTCGATAGTGATGCGTATTCCTGAAATTGCAGGTTAACCATGGAATTCACCTTTGCGGTAATCATACAATGGCTCAGTGACTTTTTATTGCCATTGGTGAGGATTAGTTCGATGATAATGGTGATGGCGGGGTTAGGTGCTCAGAGCGTGCCTGCACGTATTAAGTTCGCACTGGCTGTTGTTGTCACATTTGCTGTCGTCCCAGTTTTGCCAAAGTCACAATTTACCGACCTGTTTTCGTTTTCTATGATACTAGTCGTAATTCAAGAGCTGATAATCGGCGTGTCGATTGGTTTAGCCTCTCAGCTTCTGTTAAATACTTTTATAATCGCCGGCCAAATACTTGCAATGCAAACTGGACTTGGTTTCGCCTCGGTTGTTGACCCCGCCAATGGGTTAAGTGTCCCTGCGGTAGGTCAGTTTTATTTGATTTTGGCAACGTTACTATTTTTTGTGTTTAATGGTCATCTGATGATGATCCAAATGGTGGTGTATAGCTTTAAGAGCTTTCCTATTGCGGGAGATTGGTGGGCAGTCGATAACTTTTGGCGTATCGTAAACTGGGGGGGGTGGATGTTTTCAACAGCGTTAGCGCTCGCCCTAGCACCATTAACTGCTATGCTAGTGATCAATATTTCATTCGGTATTATGACTCGAGCCGCGCCGCAAATGAATATATTTTCGGTGGGGTTTGCATTCACTCTAGTTGCGGGACTTACTATTATTTGGGCGACGCTTGGGAACTTCTTAGCACAATTTGAGTTTCAATGGCTCAAGATGACTGAGTTAATGTGTGACCTAATTGGTTGCACGTTGTAGGAGTGATTGAATGGCAGAAGATTCAGGTCAAGAACGCACGGAAGAACCCACGAGTAAAAAGATCAGTGATGCCAGGAAAAAGGGGCAGGTGGCCCGATCAAAAGAATTAGGTACAACTTTCGTATTGTTATTCTCGGCGATCGCTTTGTTGATGTATGGTCCAGGCATAGGTAAAGCGCTTTATAATGTGATGGGCAGAATGCTGACGCTTAATCGTAATGAGACCTACGACACAACAAAAATGTTTGCGGTGTGGGGGGATGTGGCGACGGAATTAATCTTTCCATTGGCAATGTTTGTTTTTATCATCGCAATAGCTGGTATCGTTGGTAACACTTTGCTTGGTGGTTTTAATTTTTCTTGGCAAGCAGCAGCGCCGAAGGCCAGTAAAATGTCGCCAATGAAAGGTGTTAAGCGTATGCTTGGCCCACAAGCTGCCATTGAGCTTTTGAAATCCATTCTTAAATTTGTATTGGTGGCTGGATTTGCCATCCTGCTTATTAATATCTATTTCTATGAAATATTGCACCTGAGTATAGAGCAGATCCCCGCAAGCATTGAGCATGCGTTAGAAATTATTGCTTGGATGTTTTTGGCATTAAGCTGCACCATGATAATCATCTCTGCAATTGATGCTCCTTATCAAAGCTATAATCACCACAAACAGTTGAAGATGACGCTACAAGAGGTGAAAGACGAGTATAAAAACTCTGAAGGTGATCCGCAAATCAAAGCACGGATCCGTCGTACTCAAAGAGAGATGTCTCAGCGGCGGATGATGCAGGATGTACCAGATGCCGATGTCGTGGTAACTAACCCAACTCACTACTCTGTTGCATTAAAGTATGATACCGAGCGAGCCGGTGCGCCAATAGTGCTTGCTAAAGGGGTTGATGAACTTGCGATGCAGATTAGGAAAATTGCCAAAGGCAGAGATGTACCCATTGTTGAATCTCCAGTACTCACACGCTCTCTTTATCATACAACAGAGGTGGGTGACCAAATACCTGAGCAACTCTTTACGGCAGTAGCTCAAGTACTGGCCTATGTATTTCAACTTAATCGTTTCCAAAAAGGCAAGGGTAAAAGGCCAACGGCATTAAGCCGAGACTTACCTATTCCGGATGATCTGAAACACTAGCGCGTGCAACATCACCTACTAACATCACCACTGGCCTTAGTACAAATCATACCTTCTCACCTTTTTGGAATGCATATTGCAATAGTATAGCTGTGTCAATTTTCTGCCAGTGTTAAGTTATGGAATTTAAAGCGGTTTTACAGCAACTCAATCGAGATAAAAAAGAATATGCCAAAGGGGTGGGAACGCCTTTATTGGTATTAGCGGCCTTAGGCATGGTTATTCTCCCTTTGCCACCGTTCTTACTCGACATTTTGTTTTCCTTTAATATTGCACTGGCACTTGTTGTGCTTCTGGTTACCGTTTACACCATGAAGCCACTAGAATTCGGAATGTTCCCTGCTGTACTACTCATTGCAACTATCATGCGACTGGCGCTAAACGTGGCGAGTACTCGGGTCGTTTTGCTTGAGGGGCATAATGGTGGAGATGCCGCCGGTAAAGTAATTGAGGCTTTTGGTAGCGTGGTGATCGGAGGAAACTATGCTGTTGGTCTCGTAGTCTTCTTGATCCTTATTATCATCAACTTTGTGGTAATCACCAAAGGTGCTGGCCGTATTTCTGAAGTATCGGCACGTTTTACTCTCGATGCGATGCCGGGTAAACAAATGGCGATAGATGCAGACTTGAATGCCGGTTTTATTTCAGCAGATGAAGCAAGAAACCGCCGCGACGAAGTAACCCGAGAAGCTGACTTTTATGGTTCGATGGATGGTGCTAGTAAATTCGTTAAAGGTGATGCAATTGCGGGTATCGTTATTCTTGCAATTAATATCATCGGTGGCCTATTTGTTGGTATGATTCAGCACGACTTGAGCTTTGGTCGCGCTATGGAAGTATATACCATGCTGACAATAGGTGATGGCCTTGTGGCTCAAATCCCATCATTGCTGCTTTCAATCGGCACTGCAATTGTCGTCACACGCCAAAATGAATCGCACAACATGGGCGATCAGTTCAAGAATCAACTTGGTAACGAGAAGTCGCTGTCTATTGCGTCAGGCATTCTTATTACCATGGGGTTAGTACCAGGTATGCCACATGTTGCCTTTTTGGGGCTAGGTACATTGATGGGTTATATCGCATATTACACCAGCCAACAAAAGAAAAAGGCAGAAATAGAAAAAGCCGAGCAGGCCGCAAACGGACCTTCAGCAAAAGGCGGACAACAACAAGAGCAAAAAGAGCTGGGCTGGGATGACGTACAACCTGTTGATGTCATTGGCCTAGAAGTGGGTTATCGCTTAATCCCATTGGTTGATCAGGCGCAGGGCGGTGAATTGCTGAGCCGTATCAAAGGCGTGCGTAAAAAACTTTCACAAGAACTGGGTTTCCTCGTACCACCAGTACACATTCGCGATAATCTAGAATTAGACCCTAATGCTTATAATATTACGCTAATGGGCGTTGCTTCTGGTACTGGTGAGCTAAAACATGGTGATGAATTGGCTATTAACCCTGGTCAGGTGTTTGGACCGATTAAGGGAGTGGAAACTAAGGATCCAGCATTTGGTTTAGATGCCGTATGGATTAAGCCAGATCAAAAAGATGAAGCCCATTCACTAGGTTACACTGTCGTTGATGCTGCTACTGTCGTTGCGACTCATATTAGTCAGCTATTAACTAACAATGCCTCACTATTACTGGGTCATGAAGAAGTACAAAACTTATTAGATATGCTAGCTAAGAGCCATCCAAGACTAGTTGAAGGGTTAGTGCCCGATATTCTACCACTGACAACGGTTGTTAAAGTACTACAAAACTTATTAAACGAAGGGGTCGCAATTCGAGATATGCGCTCGATTGTACAGACTTTAGTTGAGTATGGTCCACGTAGCCAAGACCCTGATGTACTAACGGCTGCAGTGCGAATTTCATTGCGTAGATTGATAGTTCAAGACGCGGTTGGAGGTGAAGAAGAAATCCCTGTCATAACATTGGCGCCTGAGTTGGAACAGATGTTGCATCAGTCACTTCAGAACGCAGGTGACGAAGGGGCAGGCATTGAACCTGGCTTAGCTGAGAGGCTTCAAGAATCATTAAGAGAAGCTCATCACAATCAAGAAATGCTAGGCGAGCCGTCCATTTTGTTAACCTCAGGTATGTTGAGAAGTGTACTGTCGAGATTTGTTAAACATACTATCCCAGGTCTTCGAGTGATGTCATATCAAGAAGTCCCAGAGGAAAGACAAATTAAGATAGTAAGCTCGGTTGGACAATAGAGGATAAAGGGGCTGTAACATGAAAATTAAACGTTTCTTCGCAAAAGATATGCGTACGGCTTTAAACGAAGTAAAAGAAGAGTTGGGCGCTGATGCTGTCATTATGTCTAACAAGAAGTTGGCAGATGGCGTTGAAATCGTCGCTGCTGTGGACAATGACCGTGCTGCTGCACCGCAGCAACAACAAGCGCCAGCAAGCCGAGCTACTACAGAACATGAAGCTGCACCAACACGCTTTGTTCGCCCTGAGCCTCGTACAGCGCAGCCAGCTAAGCAGGCACAAGTGGCAGACAGCTTAGCTGCATTACTTGAACGTCAAGCGCCACGTCCTCGCTCTCCTGAGCTGGCCTCTATGTTTTCGCAGTCTGGTATTGACACTGAGCAGGTGTTAAATAACCAACGTAAAGCGCCTGCCGAACCAAAACCAACATACCAATCAAAAGCGCAACCGCGTCGCCAATCTTTTGACTTTGACGATGATGCATTTGAGCAGCCGCAACAATGGGGAGAGTCTGATGAGCTAGACAATGGCTTTGGAGACGACTTACCTCAAACGCATGCCAAAACTGATGAAATGAGTGCAATGCGTGAAGAAATGAACGCTATTCGCCAACTGCTTGAGCACCAAGTTTCGGGATTGATGAAACAAGAAATGGCGCGTCGCGATCCAACCCGAGCATGCCTTGTTGACCGTCTAGAAGGCATGGGAATAGACAAAGATGTTGCAGAGCAGATGGCTTGTTTCATTCCTGATGACGTATCTCGTAAAGAAGCATGGAATGCATTATTAAATATGGTAATAAACCAAATGCACACCACTAACAATGATATTTTACGTCAAGGTGGGGTGTTTGCCATGGTGGGACCAACAGGCGTGGGTAAAACAACGACTGTTGCAAAGTTGGCTGCCCTGGGTGCACAAAAGTATGGTGCTGATAAAGTAGCGTTAATTACTACCGATACCTATAGAATTGGTGCTTACGAGCAACTAGCAACCTATGGTAGAATCATAGGCTGTCCTGTTAAACAAGTAAAAGATGCAAATGAACTTGCAGAAGTGCTTTATCATTTACGTAATAAGCGTCTAGTATTAATAGATACAGCAGGAATGAGCCAAAGAGATTTGCGCTTAACTGAACAGTTAAATACACTTATGCGTAGCGCAAGGGTCGATATTCGTAGTTACTTAGTATTGAGTGCGACTGCGCAAATGAATGTGTTGCAAGAAACCGTGAGACACTTCAAAAAAGTAAATTTAAGTGGCTGTATTTTCACAAAACTTGATGAAAGTCTAAGTTTAGGTGAGATAATTAGCATAGCGATTCAAAATCGCTTGCCAATAGGGTATCTTACTAACGGTCAGCGAGTGCCAGAAGACATTCGCGTCGCAAATGCTCAAAAGCTAGTAAAAAAGGCTGAGCAATTGTATTTAAAAAGAATAAAAGCACAGCACTCTCGACGTGTACCTGTAGCGTCAGAGTCAGTAGGAATGTATGATTAACACAGTTTTAGATCAAGCAAGTGGCCTGCGTAGAATGAGTCAAACTAGCAACCAGGGTGTAAAAGTAATAGCCGTGACCGGCGGAAAAGGTGGGGTAGGTAAAACCAACGTCTCACTGAATACCGCTATTGCTATGGGCCAACAAGGACAGCGTGTCCTCGTGTTAGATGCGGACTTGGGCTTGGCAAACTGTGATGTGATGCTAGGACTTCGAGTCGAAAAGAATTTATCCCATGTTTTGTCAGGTGAGTGCGAATTAGACGAAATTCTCGTCGAAGGGCCCGCAGGTATAAAAATAGTACCCGCCACATCAGGCTCACAAAATATGGTTGAACTGACCCCCGCGGAGCATGCTGGCCTTATTCGTGCATTCAGTGAGCTTAATACCCAATTTGATGTTTTAATCGTTGATACCGCAGCGGGTATCTCAGATATGGTTTTGAGCTTTTCTCGCGCCGCACAAGACGTGTTGGTGGTGGTTTGTGATGAACCCACTTCAATTACCGATGCTTACGCACTGATAAAAGTATTGAGTAGAGAACATGGTGTTTACCGCTTTAAAATAGTTGCCAATATGGTGCGTAGTTTGCGTGAAGGACAGGAATTATTTGCTAAACTTTCAAAGGTTACGGATCGTTTTCTTGATGTGGCGTTGGAGTTAGTGGCGACGGTACCGTTTGACGAGAACATGCGAAAGTCCTCTCGTAGACAAAGAGCTATTGTTGATTTATTCCCAAGCTCGCCAGCCGCGGTTGCAATTAAAGGGTTGGCTGCCAAGGCGGTAAAATGGCCTATTCCTCATCAACCTTCCGGTCATCTAGAATTTTTCATTGAACAACTTGTAAACGGGTGATTATGGCTTCTCCGGTCAATAGAGCTGCGGGATATCAAACTTCCGACCACATACACAAGGTGGTCGAGAGGCATGCGTCACTTGTCAAAAAAGTGGCGTGTCACCTAATCGCACGACTTCCGGCGAGCGTGCAACTCGATGATTTAATCCAATCAGGCATGATTGGATTAATCGAGGCGACAAAAAACTTTGACGCTACTAAAGGTGCAAGTTTTGAAACTTTTGCTGGGATCCGTATCCGTGGCGCCATGTTAGATGAAATTCGCCGTGGTGACTGGGCCCCCCGCTCAGTACATAAAAATAGCAGAATGGTTGCAGAAGCTATTTCTGAGCTAGAATCTTTCCTTGGTCGAGAACCAAAAGACACTGAAATCGCTGAAAAACTTGATATATCTCTAGATGAGTACCATCATATTTTACATGATGTAAATGCAAGTAAAGTTATTGGCATTGAGGACCTTGGGGTCGATGAAGATGTGATAACCCCTGCAAACAGCGATTTTGCGCTAGACAAACCGTTTAATAACGTTAAAAATGAACGTTTTAACGAGTCATTAGTGGAAGCGATAAAATCGTTACCAGAGAGAGACGCTTTGGTATTGTCGCTTTACTATAACGACGAAATGAATTTAAAAGAGATCGGTGCCATCTTAGATGTGAGCGAGTCTCGAGTAAGTCAAATTCACGGTCAGGCAATGATAAAGCTAAAAGCTAAAATCAATGACTGGATAAATTAGAGTATATAAATAGTTGGGTTCGAACCTCACTGGAGGAAGTTTTGGATAAGAACATGAAGATTCTCGTGGTTGATGATTTCTCTACTATGAGAAGAATAATCAAAAACCTATTAAGAGATTTAGGCTTTACCAATGTTCAAGAAGCTGATGATGGTAGTACAGCACTTCCGATGCTACAAAATCAGGAGTTTGACTTTGTAGTAACCGATTGGAATATGCCAGGGATGCAGGGTATTGATCTGCTTCGTGCAATACGCGCAGATGAAAAGCTCAAGCACATTCCGGTATTGATGGTTACAGCTGAAGCGAAGAAAGAACAAATTGTTGCGGCTGCACAAGCAGGGGTGAATGGCTATATTGTTAAACCATTTACCGCAGGCACACTTAAAACCAAGCTTGAAAAAGTATTTGAGCGATTAGGCTAACAGCAAGGGGAAATGGCCTATGTCTGTAAACGCTGCGCCTCAAATTACACTTGAACAAGCCAAACAATTGGTAGAGCTTCTAGAGCAAGGTGAACAAGAAAAAGCGGACCAGCTGATTTTAGAAGCTGCTAACAAAGAGCAATCTGAGTTATTTGCAGAAGTTGGAAAGCTCACTCGGCAACTACACGAGTCTTTGAAAAACTTTGAACTGGACACTCGTCTAGCAGACCTCACGACAGAGGCTATTCCTGATGCTAAACAGCGCCTCAACTATGTTATGGAAATGACTGAGAGCGCCGCCAATAAAACAATGGACGCAGTCGAAGAAAGTCTGCCTTTAGCTCAAAATCTGGCCGATGAATTGGCACAGATAAAGCCTACTTGGGATCGATTAATGAGCCGAGACATTCAGCTCGGTGAATTTAAATCGCTGTGTCATGATCTCGATAGCTTTATGCAGACTTCAAAAACACGTACAGACGAATTGCAAGGTTTGATGACCAATGTATTGATGGCGCAAGACTATCAAGATTTAACTGGTCAAGTTATCCGTCGTGTTATCGAACTTGTTAGGGAAGTAGAAGATAGTCTCATTCATCTCCTTACTGTATTTGGTGCTTCTGATGAAGTGCAGGCAGCGAGTAAAACGAATGAAAACGAAACAAAAACAACAGAGACTATCAGTGAAGAATTGTCTGGACCTGAAGGTCCAATTATTGACGCTGAATCACGTGATGACGTGGTTTCTGGTCAAGATGAAGTCGATGACTTGCTATCTAGTTTAGGCTTCTAATTGGAGAGTGTGTATGAGCTTTGAAGTCGATGAAGATATCTTGCAGGACTTTCTTGTTGAAGCAGGCGAAATATTAGAGCTTTTATCTGAGCAGCTTGTTGAGCTAGAAAATAACCCTGAGGATAAAGAGCTTCTTAACGCGATTTTCCGAGGGTTCCATACCGTTAAGGGTGGAGCTGGGTTTTTAGGCATGACAGAGCTTGTAGATGCCTGTCATGGTGCGGAAAACGTATTTGATGTGTTACGACAAGGGCAGCGGAAGGTAACATCTGAATTAATGGATGTTATTTTACAGTCTTTGGATACGATAAACGAAATGTTTGCTTGTATTCAGAACCGTGAAGAGCCGGAAGCCGCAGATCCGGTGTTGCTCGAAACACTGCACAAACTCAGTCAGCCAGCCTCCGAAGACGAGGAAGCCGTCGTCGAAGCTCCTCCCGTTATTGAAGAAACAGAATCTAGTGTTCCAGATATTAGCGCTGATGATATTTTATTTGACGCTGATAGCGATGCCGGTGATGGCAGCGACTCTGGCATTGATGAAATTACCGAAGAAGAGTTTGAGAACTTATTAGATGAATTGCATGGCTCAGGCAATGGCCCAGCTGTAGCCCCAGCACCGAAAACTGATAGCGCACCTGCAAGCAGTGATGACGGTGATATTACCGACGACGAATTTGACAACCTGTTAGATGAACTGCACGGTGTTGGGAAGTTTGGGGGAGCACCTAATAGTGCTGATGCAGCAGCGCCCGAACCAGAGCAACCAGCAACTCCGCCTAAAAAGAGTGAGCCTAGCAGTTCAGCAGGTGATGAAGAGATCACTGATGATGAATTCGAAGCCTTGTTGGATGAGCTGCATGGCAAGGGGGGCGCACCAAAGACATTAGAAGAATCGTCAGAGCCCGCTCCTGCAACTAAGCCTGAAAACGTAGTGAAGCCTACACCGACGCCTAAACCTGAACCTAAGGTTGAAGCAAAACCGGTAACACCGCCCCCACAAAAAGCGCCTGAACCCGCTAAAGCGGCTGCAGCGCCAGCAGCTGCTAAGAAGCCGGCGGCACAGGCTGAAACAACGGTTCGAGTTGATACCAAGCGTCTTGATGAAATTATGAACATGGTTGGCGAGCTCGTTTTAGTTCGAAACCGCTTGGTGAGTCTTGCGAATAACACTAACAGTGAAAGCATGGGTAAAGCCATCTCCAACCTTGATGTCGTGACAGCAGATCTGCAAGGCGCAGTAATGAAGACGCGGATGCAGCCGATCAAAAAAGTATTTGGTCGTTTCCCGCGAGTTGTACGAGATTTGGCCCGCAGTCTGAAAAAAGAAATTAACCTTGTATTACAAGGGGAAGATACAGATTTAGATAAAAACCTCGTTGAGGCACTGGCCGATCCGCTGGTTCACTTAGTGAGAAACTCGGTGGATCATGGTATTGAAATGCCTGACGCACGTGAAGCATCAGGTAAGCCAAGAACAGGTACAGTTACGCTATCGGCTTCTCAAGAAGGTGATCATATTCTACTAACCATTCGTGACGATGGTGCAGGTATGGATCCTGAGAAGCTCAAGAAGATTGCGATAAGCAAAGGCGTCATTGATTCTGACCAAGCTAGTCGTCTGTCTGATACCGAAGCGTACAATCTAATTTTTGCGCCTGGTTTCTCTACCAAAGAGCAGATCTCTGATATATCTGGTCGTGGTGTGGGCATGGACGTTGTTAAAACTAAAATTACTCAGCTCAACGGCTCTGTGAACATCCAGTCCGAGCTCGTGTTGGTACTGTTTTAGAAATCAAAGTACCTCTTACGTTAGCGATTCTGCCAACCCTAATGGTTGTGGTTGGAGAGCAGACGTTTGCGCTGCCACTTGCAGGGGTGAGTGAAATCTTCCACCTTGATTTAACTAAGACCAATGTAGTTGACGGTCAGCTGACCATTATTGTCCGTGAGAAAGCGATACCTTTGTTTTATTTGGAGCATTGGTTGGTCAAAGGTGCAGACCGAAGCATGAAAAAAGCAGAAGGCCATGTTGTTATTGCTCAAATAGGCACTAAACAAGTCGGCTTTGTTGTGGATTCATTGATTGGTCAAGAAGAAGTCGTGATTAAACCGCTGGATGCGTTATTGCAGGGGACACCTGGGATGGCAGGCGCAACCATTACCTCAGATGGTGGTATTGCGTTGATTCTTGATGTACCAAACTTATTAAAACACTACGCCTAGTTTTATAGGGCGTAGTTTGAATTCTAGAGCAGCTACAGCTGCTCTGCTGTAGAGCAAATAAAAGAGCGTTGCCAATGGCCGTTAAAGTGTTAGTCGTAGACGACTCGAGTTTTTTCCGTCGTCGAGTTAGTGAAATTTTAGAAAAAGACAGTGAAATCAAAGTAATAGATTTTGCAGTCAATGGTAAAGAAGCGGTGGAAAAAGCCGCTTCATTGCGTCCAGATGTGATCACCATGGATGTCGAGATGCCTGTGCTTGATGGTATTAGTGCTGTAAAGCAGATCATGCAGGCAACCCCCACACCAATTTTAATGTTCTCGTCACTTACCCGAGAGGGAGCAAGTGCTACGCTAGATGCACTTGATGCTGGTGCTGTCGACTTCTTACCGAAGAAGTTTGAAGATATTGCTCGTAATAGTGAAGATGCGATCAAGTCGTTACAGAATAAGGTAAAAGAAATTGGCCGCCGTCGTGTCAGTCGGTTTACCAGACCAAGCATTGCGACGCCAACGAGAAGACCAGAGGCTAAGCCCACCCGATCAGAGTCTGGTAGGCCCGCTATTTCTCAGCCAGATAGAAGCTTTCAACGCCCGACGACTGGTACTACAACCAGTGCATCAGCAGCGAGAGCATCGGGTAAAAAGTATGGGTTAGTGGCGATTGGTACTTCTACGGGAGGGCCGGTTGCTCTGCAGACCATATTGACGCAGATACCAGCGAATTTCCCACATCCTATACTCCTTATTCAACATATGCCCGCAGCCTTCACGCCAGCTTTTGCTGCACGTTTACATAGCTTGTGCCAGATAAAAGTTAAAGAGGCGGAACAAGGGGATAGTTGATGCCTGGAGTGGCTTATTTGGCCCCAGGTGGGAAGCAAATGATGGTCGAAAACCGAGGCGGTAGCAAAACCTTAAAGGTGTTTGAAGACGACAGTCCAAGAATAACCTACAAGCCTAGCGTTGACGTTACCTTTGCCAGTGTTGCCAAGGCTTATGGTGGTGATACATTAGCCATAGTGCTTACCGGAATGGGAGCTGATGGTAGAGATGGTGCGCGTATGTTAAAGCAAGCTGGTGCAACGATATGGGCTCAAGATGAAGCAACTTGTGTGGTATACGGTATGCCGCAAGCGGTTGCCAGTTCTGGTCTGGCGTCAGACAGTATCGCTTTAAATGACTTTGCTGCAAGAATAAATAAAGAAGCGGGTAATCAATAAACACAAAATAAAAGGTTGCTTTGCTGGAAGCTTATAGATCAGACTTCTACAACAATAAATAATACTGAGTTTGTATAGTGGCAATTGGATGTAAACAATAGCCATAAGCGAAGGAATATATAGTGAAAATTTGGACGGTAGCAAATCAAAAAGGTGGGGTAGGAAAAACCACAACTACGGTTAGCCTAGGTGGGATCCTTGCTGAACAGGGGCACCGTGTGTTACTGATTGATACCGATCCGCATGCATCACTAACCTATTACTTTGGAATTGACTCCGAAGAGCTAGAGGTGAGTGTATACGATATTTTTGCACGCGGTAATAGTATGACGAGTGAGGAGATATTGCAGTCTCTTTGCCCGTCAACTATTGATAACCTAGATATATTACCTGCTACGATGGCAATAGCGACACTAGACAGGAGTATGGGAAATAAGACTGGTATGGGTCTTATCTTAAAAAAATCTCTAGAAAAAATAGCGGATCAGTATGACTATGCTATTTTAGATTGTCCCCCTGTTTTAGGTGTGTTGATGGTCAATGCGTTAGCCGCTAGCGAGCGAATTTTAGTGCCAGTTCAGACTGAGTTTTAGCGCTAAAAGGCCTAGATAGAATGATGCGTACGATGGAGTTGATGCAATCTTCGCAACAGAAGCAGTATCAATATACCATTATTCCGACCATGTACGATAAACGGACAAAAGCATCATTAGAAGCCTATAAGACGCTATTAGCCACTTATAAAGAGGCTGTTTGGCCTGGTGTTGTACCGGTTGACACTAAATTCAGAGACGCAAGTTTGGCACAGCAAGTTCCTGTGCAGTTTTGTCCGAAGTCGCGAGGGGTATTTGCCTATCGTGCACTATTGGATTATTTGAAGCAGTTAAACTAGAGAACATAATGAGTAAGCATTTATTTGCAAATGAAAAGGTGATGAAACAGTATCTTGGTGCTTTGTTACAAGAAGAGCCTGAGATGGAACACTGTGAATTATCGCCAGTTGCAAAGCTACTTGAACAAGTTAAAGAGCCCGACTCTGAGCAAGGATCGGGTGAAGCTGTTGTTGAAGTTGTTCAACCTGCGCCAGAGGTGACGGTCGAAGCTCCTGAGCCGACAACAGTTAAATTGGCTCAAGATCTTGAAGTCACTGAAAATACATCTATTATCAAAGAACAGGCAACGATTGAGGTTGTGTCTGCACGAGAAGCCTATCAGGAAGGTGAATTTCAGGCATTGTTTTTTGAAGTTGCAGGATTGACGTTAGCGGTTCCACTTAAATCTCTTGGTGGAATACATCAACTAGGTGAAGTTAACCAGTTGTTTGGTAAACCAAAGTGGTTTAAAGGAGTCATGCTAAACCGCGAAGAAAAGCTCAATGTGGTTGACACGGCGCGGTGGGTAATGCCAGAAAAGCTAACACCAGAATTGGAGCAGAGCCTAGATTATCAATATCTAATTATGCTTGGGGATAGTAGTTGGGGGCTGTTAGCTGAGAAGCTAGTCAATAACTTGACACTCAAGCCTGAAGACATCAAGTGGCGTACAAATGACAGCAAGAGACCATGGTTGGCCGGCGTCATTAAAGAGAAAATGTGTGCGCTAATTGATGTAGAGAATTTAAACCGTTTGCTAGAACAAGGCCTCGATAGTCGAGAGCAGTAACTAGTATGTTGATGGAGTGAAACCATGAGCCAAGATAGACTACTTTCTGCAGACAAAAATGCTGATAGTAATGATGAAGTATTGCAGTGGGTTACTTACAAGCTAGAAGAGGAAACGTACGGCATTAACGTAATGCAAGTGCAAGAAGTACTGCGTTATACCGAAATTGCACCGGTCCCGGGAGCGCCAAGCTACGTACTTGGTATTATCAACCTACGTGGTAACGTAGTGACCGTAATTGATACTCGAGCAAGATTTGGTCTGCAAAGTGCAGAGGTAACAGACAACTCCAGAATTGTGATCATTGAAGCTGAAAAACAAGTAATTGGTATTTTGGTGGATAGCGTTGCAGAGGTTGTTTATCTGCGCAGCTCTGAGATCGACAGTGCGCCAAACATTGGAACTGAAGAAAGTGCTAAGTTTATCCAAGGGGTATCAAACCGTGAAGGTGAGCTATTGATCTTGGTTGACCTTAACAAGTTACTAAGTGACGACGAATGGGATGAGCTGAGCCATATTTAGATGCTGGAAGTAGTAAACGCAAAAATCGTTTTACTCGTCATATCAATAACCTCAAGCGTACTGGCATTAGTGTGCTTGAGGTTTGTTTTTGTGCTGGGTAAAAAATTACAACAACAACAAGCTAAAGTTGTGCAGCTGTCAGAAG
Organism: Pseudoalteromonas piscicida; assembly: GCF_002744175.1. Classification (GTDB taxonomy): domain Bacteria; phylum Pseudomonadota; class Gammaproteobacteria; order Enterobacterales; family Alteromonadaceae; genus Pseudoalteromonas; species Pseudoalteromonas piscicida_B. The sequence goes on along the minus strand of NZ_NKHF01000008.1, from coordinate 103,864 downwards.
CGTCGCAAGGCTCTGAGCAGCAGATTGCTATATTGCGTAGTGAAGTTGCTGAGCTTCGTGCGAGTATCATGAGCATTGGAAAGCGTGTAGTGACAACTGAGCAAGATCTGCACGAACTTGCTAATCAGCAAGCTGCACAGAAATATGATGACCCAGATGCAAAAATTTATTCCCGAGCGGTGAAAATGGTTGAGCTCGGTGCTGATATTGAAGAGGTCATGCGCGAGTGCGAATTGCCTCGAGCAGAAGCGGAATTGTTAATGTCTTTGCATAACAAATCAAAATAGTGCAGCCGTCGCAAGTTAGGGATTAAGGTTATGCCTTAATATCCAACTTGCCACGGAACCCTTCCCAACCCGGTGGAAACTTACCACGCATAATGTAAGAAAAAGCAATAAGCTCGGCGATAACATAATAGAGCTCCTTCGGGATCTCTTGATGTAATTCAAGGGCGCTTAAGGTTTGAACCAAAGATTCATCTTCATGGATCATGATGTTTTTCTCTTTCGCAAGCGCAATGATCTCTTCCGCTAATTCTCCGTATCCCTTGAAGGTTACCTGAGGTGCGCTACCAGCTTCGTAAAGTAATCCAATGGCTGATTTTTGTGTCATAGCTACTTATACCTTAATATTGATAATGGCGTGTTCAGAAAAGAACTTGTCTTGAAAGCTTGCTTCTTCACTTAGCCCGATCTCCGCCACTTGTAACCCGTGCGACGCAAGCTTATGTCTTAATGTTGCCAAGTGCGGTTCAGCCAGTTGTTTTACCTGATTGGAAGTTGCGACTAAGGCACACTCAAGCGCTTTGTCCATGAGTTCGGCTTGGGCATGGATCTGACCTTTTTCGGCAAAATCGAAACATAGGCGAATAAACCACACAGACTTTTCTGGCATGCCTGGTTTTGTAGCCTTTTTGTATTCACCGATTTGCAATTGTGTTTGTTGCTGCTGTTGATTAACTTTAGTGGGAAATAACAAGTTTATCAGTAGTTGAGCTTCACTATCTTGTTTTGCGATGTTAGCACTCGACGTTTGCTGCTGTTGCGGTTGTAATTGATTATGAAGTTGGCCAAGCTCGTTAAGTAGCTCTCTTGCTTGCGGCTGTTGCATTGCTTCAGCAGCTTGCTTAGGGGAGAGTGTTTTCAATTGAGGTAAGAGTGTATCTAGTAACGCTTGTACCTTATGCGCCGTTTGCTCGCCTGCTGTATTACTGCTAGTAGCTTGGCCACCGAGCAGAGAAACTATCAGTCTTTCTAGCATTTGAGAAAAGCTAGATTGGTTTAAGTTTGTTGGTGCGTTAGTAAAAGGAATTGCACCAAGCTGGCTCTCTAGTTGGTTTTTTACCGATAATGCATTGATAGTGCGCTCATCGAGCAGTCTAGAGAACGCTTGATTCACCAATTTCTGAAGCGCAGGATTGGATGGCTGCGACTCCGTTTTACTGAGTGCTTGTATTATTTTAGACACTTGCTCTACTGATGTTGTGGTAGTTGCGCTTTCTGTCGGTTTAGGCGGCGCGGCATTGAGCAAAGTTTCAATGAGGCCTTTGTGTGTTACCTGCGCTAGTTTTTCACTAGTTAGGGGGAGTGCGGGCAACGTATTGGGGTTTGCAGGAACGCTCGATGCTGGTGTATTGGTTTGCTTGGCTTGGCTACCTACATCTACAATCGGCTGAGAGAGTTTTGCGGCATCAATATTGGTTTGTGCCTTGAGGTAAGTAGGTTTTGCTGCTGTTTGCGCTATCAATTGTGCAACTTGTTCTGCTTTATAATAGAGAGGTTTTTGTAGTACTTGCGCCAATTGCGCAACCTGCTGGGTGTTGAGCGGCGGACGATGAGCCGTCACTGAGTCTAGCAGCAACGAGATTGCTTTTAGTTTGCTTGTAAAATCCACAGGTGGTGCTGAGTATTTTGCTACGGTATTGCTTTGATTTTGCAGATAATGCGCTATTGAACTGGCCAACTTTGCTTGTGTAGCTGGCTGTGCGCCTTTTTCTGTAAGGTATGTCGGTTTATCTATCAATGTGTTGACACTGTGTTTGAGGTTACTAACCAGCTGCTGCAGGGGTGATTGTAGTTGGTTTCTATTATGAGCGCTCACTTTTTCAGTTTGTAAGGGCTGCAACATGGTGTTGTTATTTGGCTTTGCACTTTGTGCAATTGAAGCTGCGGGTATTGCAGGTGTTGTCTGTTGTGATGCTTGAGCTTGACCAAAAGGTCTACTTAGAAGCACCTGTAAGGCTTTGACAACCTGTGACTTTATTTGCTGCAAGCTGACCTCTAATAAGGGCTTTTCATACGCGAGAGTATGAACAGAAGTCATACTCTGGGGCAACAATTGCCTTGCTTTACTCGATATCGGTGTTACCTGTTGCAATAAACTTGAAATGGGCTTAATGGTTTCGACTTTAGTTAGCTGCGCGGCTTTGGTGATATCCAGCCCATTGAATGCAGTTTTTACTTCCCCTTTTTGCCACGCTGAAGAGACAGGCCAATTGCTTGCCACGGGCTTTAATGCAATTGGGCGGTCATTCACATTTAAAGTGATAGCTTGTGCTTGTTGCTTGAATTCAACTTGACTCAGCTGGGTTGAAATAAGCTTTGCAACCATTGACTTAGGTAATACAGTGTTAAACAAAGGGTCGTTAAACTGGTTCACTATCTGCAATGCGAAGTCGCCTTGACGTGGACTAAGCTGCGCAAATAACTTGCCCTCATTGGTGAGCATTTGCGTCATGGCTTGTGGGATAGGTACTTTTAAGTCAAGCGATTTGATGTGTAGCATAGAGTCAGGGGAGGTCGTTGCCGGAACGTTCAGCACAGGGCCCTGTGTGTGTACTTTCAGTGTACTTAAAATATCAAAAAGCTGCTTTGTCAGGGTGACTTGCGCCTGTAGTTTTGGGGTCTGAAAGGTCACCACTTTACCGGTTTCATCAATACTAACTTGGGCTTCAGCAATTTGCTTTGGCTGTGTTGGTGGTTTGAGCGCAAGTTGGATAGTTTGCCAGCGGCCGTCAATTGCCACATCCATCTTCAGTTTATCATTGCTGATCTGAATGTGTTTTGCTGCGAACGGTTGGTTACCAGCTAAGTCTAATTTTGATACTTCGCTATTATCTGTGCTTATCACAGATGCCGTCGTAGTATTTGATGTAATTGGCAGCTTATTCATTATTTTAAATCAAATTTTCGCTAATCGGTCGCATCGGATTATTCGTATTACCATACCATTATGTTAGACTAACGCCCAATTTTAGGTAAAGAGAAGCCCAAGTTTGCTAGAGATAGACGCCGTCACTTGTACCAAACAAGACAGATGCTTGTTTGACTCATTAAGTTTCACTCTCCACTCGGGGCAGATCATGCAAATTGAAGGCCCAAATGGTGCCGGAAAGACCTCCCTGCTTAGAATTATCGCAGGGTTTGCGAGAGCCGACGAAGGGCAGATCCGTTACAACAACACAGATATTCGTGATGATTACGATTCGTTCGCAGCAGATCTATTGTTTATCGGTCACAAAACCGGTGTGAATCAGCAGCTCAGTGCCTACGAAAACGTACAACATTGGCTGCAAGTACACGGTGCCACTGCAGATGAAGATGAAGTGTATGCTTGGTTGGCAAAATTAGGCTTGATTGGGTTAGAAGACGTGCCTGTACGCACGTTATCTGCAGGGCAGCAGCGCCGAGTTGCACTAGTTCGGTTATGGCTAAATCATGCCAAGTTGTGGGTATTAGATGAACCCTTTACGGCACTTGATAAGAAAGGGGTTGCCATGCTACAGACCCAGTTCCAAAATCATTTGGACAAAGGGGGGGCGATTTTATTGACCACACACCAAGATCTGACCGCACACTTTACACAGTTACAAACTTTGACGTTGGAGTACCGTTTGTAATGCAGACTCAACATTCTTATTGGTTAGCATTTAAATCTGTTTATGCAAAAGACGTAACGTTAGCGTTTAGGCAGCGTGCGGAAATCGTCAATCCCTTGTTGTTTTTTCTTATTGTGATCACGTTATTTCCCCTCGCGATTGGACCAGAGCCTGCATTATTGACCAGAATGGCACCCGGTATAATTTGGGTGGCAGCACTGTTATCGACTATGTTAGGGCTAGATAAATTATTTCGTGATGATTACAACGATGGTTCTTTGGAGCAATTGATAGCTTCACCTTATCCATTATCCCTATCGGTATTAGCAAAAGTGGCAGCCCATTGGACTGTTAGCGGTCTACCTATGGTGTTGTTAGCACCTTTGTTTGCACTGCTAATGAATCTAGAATCGCAGTCACTTAATGCGACTGTATTAACGTTACTGATAGGAACACCGTTATTGAGTTTTATTGGGGCTATTGGCGCAGGACTCACCGTTGCACTGCAAAAGGGTGGCATTTTAATGAGTCTGCTTGTCCTTCCGCTTTATATCCCTGTATTAATTTTTGCAACTTCCGCCATAGATACAAGCAGCATGTCTTTAGCTTATGGTGGTCAGCTTGCAATCCTTGGTGCGATGCTTGCCGTTGCCATTGTCGCCGCACCAATCGCCATATCGTCAGCTTTAAGAGTGAGTGTAAGTTAAAATGTGGAAGTGGTTACATCCTTATGCCAAAGCGGAGCGTGCTTACCAACTGTGTAACACCTTGCTTCCTTACTTTGCCGTGATAGCGGTAGTGGGTTTAATTGTTGGATGGGTTTGGGGGTTAGCCTATGCGCCTGCCGACTATCAACAAAAAGACAGCTATCGAATTATCTTTATACATGTACCTTCGGCCATTTGGTCTATGGGGGCATACTCTTCTATGGCTATTGCAGCCATCATTGCTTTAGTGTGGCAAATTCGTAACGCCGAACTCGCCGTAATTGCCATTGCACCAATTGGAGCTGCCATGACGGCCATTGCCTTGATCACCGGTGCCGCTTGGGGTAAGCCAATGTGGGGCGCTTGGTGGGTCTGGGATGCAAGACTGACGTCTGAGCTTATCCTGTTGTTTTTATACTTTGGTGTATTGTCGCTGTATCATGCCTTTGAAGATAAAAAATCGGGCGGTAGAGCTGCCTGTATTTTAGCCATTGTTGGCGTTGTGAACCTGCCTATTATTCACTTTTCTGTTGAATGGTGGAACACATTACATCAAGGTTCGACTATCACTAAATTTGATACCTCAGCCATTGACCCCTCTATGCTGTGGCCATTGCTCATCAATATTGTAGCGTTTGCAGGTGTGCTTGGTGTGGTAACGCTAATTCGCTTGAAGAATGAAATCTTGCGTAGTGAGCAGCACCGTCCTTGGGTCCGTCAGTTAGTCAATAGGGGTTAATTATGCAGTTTGAATCCTTCAGTGAATTTTTAGCAATGGGCGGCTATGGCTTCTATGTGTGGCTATCATTTGGTTCTTGTGCGCTCATCTTAGTGGGAATTTTAGTAAGCTCCATGCTTGATGGTAAAAAACTAAAGCTAGCGGTTAAAGCGCAAATGGCACGAGAAGCGCGCATTAAAAAAGCAAAAGAGGAGTCGCAAGTATGAATCCTAGACGCAAAAAAAGACTATTTACCGTTGTTGCCGTCATTTTTGGTATTGGGGCAGCAGTGGGCTTGACGCTGTATGCATTGCAAGAAAACATCAACTTGTTTTATACCCCAAGTGAGCTTGTCGAGGGTAAAGGCGAGCTGAAAGAAAAGCCACAAATCGGACAGAAGTTACGTATTGGTGGCATGGTTGTGCCGGGTTCTGTGGTCCGTGACGAGTCGTCATTGGATGTCTCGTTCAAGCTAATCGATACGGGCCCTATGGTCACGATCCGCTATAAAGGTATACTGCCGGATCTCTTTCGTGAAGGGCAAGGTATTGTTGCGCAAGGAACTTTAGTGGAGCCTAATGTGGTTGAGGCATTTGAAGTCCTTGCTAAGCATGATGAAGAATACATGCCGTCAGAGGTGGCTGAGGCGGTTAAAGGCATTAAACACGAAAAACCTAAATACAACCTAAACAGCGAGAATTAAGATGGTCCCAGAAATAGGTTATTTCGCCTTAGTTCTGGCGATGGCATTAAGCTTGTTACTGTGTATTTTCCCGTTATGGGGAGCATACACAGGTAACTTGAGACTAATGAAAGCTGCGCCTTCACTGGCTGTAGGTCAGTGTATTTTAGTCGTGTTTTCATTTATGGTATTGATTTATATTACCTTAATGGATGACTTCACAGTTGCCTATGTGGCGCATCACTCAAGTAGCACGTTACCATGGTACTATAAAGTGACGTCAACGTGGGGAGGCCATGAGGGTGCAATTCTACTTTGGTTGGTGATGCAATCGATGTGGACCATGTTGGTGGCACTCATGTCTAAATCACTCCCTTGGGTTCTCAGAGCCAGAGTGTTAGGCGTATTGGGCTTTTTAGGTGTGGGCTTTATGCTCTACACATTATGGATGTCGAGTCCATTTGAACGTTTGCTGCCTTATTTCCCTGTCGAGGGGCGAGATCTAAATCCCCTACTACAAGACCCAGGTATGATCATTCACCCACCACTTTTATATATGGGTTATGTGGGTCTGTCAGTGTCTTTCTCGTTTGCCATCGCGGCACTTTTAACTGGAAAGTTGGATAATACTTGGGCTAAATGGTCACGCCCTTGGACAATGGCTGCATGGGGCTTTTTAACGCTTGGGATCACCATTGGTAGTTGGTGGGCCTATTCAGAACTGGGCTGGGGTGGCTGGTGGTTCTGGGACCCCGTCGAAAATGCATCCTTGATGCCTTGGCTGGTGGCAACGGCGTTACTACATTCTTTATCGGTTACTGAAAAGCGTGGTGTATTTAAATCATGGACGGTTTTACTGGCAATTACGGCATTCAGCTTATGTTTGCTAGGCACCTTTATCGTCCGCTCAGGGATCATTGTGTCGGTGCATGCTTTTGCAACGGACCCTGATCGTGGTTTATATATTTTATCATTCTTAGCGGTTGTAGTGGGCGGAAGCTTGGCGTTGTATGCAACACGGGTAGCGCAGGTCTATAGCGAAGGGCGATATCAATTTATTTCCCGTGAAGTTGCACTGTGGATCAACAATATATTCTTAGTGGTCGCGACGTTAATTGTATTATTGGGTACTTTATTACCTATGATCCACAAAGAGCTAGGCTTAGGCTCTATCTCTATTGGTGTACCGTTCTTCAATCAAATGTTTGCTATTTTGATCGTACCTTTTGCAATATTGCTAGGCCTTGCGCCGATGTTGCGTTGGAAGCAAAACAAGATGCCGCCATTGGTGAAAAAGTGGGCGCTGCTTATCGCGGTAAGCTTAGTGATCACTGCAGCTTGGTTGTACTCTAGCTTTGAAGTGGTTGCACCATTGACTTTCGTCGCCACCGCACTTGCTGTTTGGATTAGTGTAGCGACAGCAACAGATATATTTAATAAAGTCACTGTTCAGTCAAACTTGGTCACAGGATTTAAGAAGTTGGGTCTAAGTTACTGGGCCATGGTACTTGGACATGTTGGTATCGCTTTTGTCATTGCTTCGGTGACCTTGACTTCGGCTTATTCTGTTGAGCGCTCAGTCAGTATGAAGCCGGGTGAATCAGCGATGTTAAACGAATATGAGTACCGATTTGATGGTGTTAAAGAGATCCGCGGTCCTAACTATGGCGGTCACGCGGGTGTAGTCACTGTGTTCAAAAATGGCAAAGAAGTGACCGAGCTACATGCTGAAAAGCGCCGCTATGATGTGGGTATGCAATTTATGACCGAGGCTGCGATAGATGATGGCTTCTTCCGCGATTTATATTTGGCACTGGGTGAGCCACTGTCAGCTGGCGCTTGGTCACTTAGAATTTATCATAAGCCATATGTACGTTGGATGTGGTTAGGTGGTCTGCTTATTTCTTTTGCTGGCTTTATTGTACTGGCAGACAAACGCTACCGTGGCCGTGTCAAAAAATCACCCCAAGTGGAGGCTTAGAATGAACCGTAAATTACTGGGTTTAGTGCCTTTTTTAATTTTTATTTTTCTTTGTGTATTTTTATACCAAGGTCTTTTTGGCAATCCAAGAGAGATTCAAACGGGCCGACTAGGGCAAACCATGCCTGAATTCACATTGCCTGATTTAATGGATAGTAATAAAACTTGGACGGCAGACTCCTTAAAAGGAGAGGTGTACTTAATGAACGTATGGGGCACTTGGTGCCCAACGTGTATTGCGGAGCTTGGGTATCTGACGCAACTCAGAGAGCGCGGCGTAAGAATTATTGGTTTGTATTATGAACAAGCCTATGATCCTGATTTCGGAGATCAATTTGATATCAATGCGCTGCGAGAAGAGGTGAATTCTATGCTGAGTCGCGCAGGTAACCCTTATCAGTTTAATATTCTTGATTTAGAACGCTCTTTGGCACTAGATCTGGGTGTATCGGGCGCACCTGAAACCTTTTTGGTTGATAAACAGGGTAAAATTCTATTACACCACACTGGTGATATTAATGAACGTGTGTGGCGTAGTAAGTTTGCTCCCATCTACCAGGAGTTAATACAATGAAATACATAATCGCTATGATCTTGTTGTGGGTGTCTGCCTCTGTTCAAGCCACTGAGGATAAATATGACTTTGCAAATGCGGAACGGGCGCAGACTTTTCGTGAGTTAACGCACGAGCTGCGCTGTCCTAAATGTCAAAACCAGAATATCGCAGACTCTGATGCTGTTGTGGCAAAAGACCTACGCGACAAGGTAATAACGCTTGTTAATGAAGGCAAATCAAAACAAGACGTTATCGACTATATGATAGACAGATATGGCTACTTTGTTCATTATCAGCCTCCGGTGACGCCCGCCACAATTGTGCTATGGGTGTTACCTGTCGTTATTATTGTGCTTGGTTTTGGGTTTATTGTATTTCGTCAAAAGCGGGCAGCCAGAAAACAAGACTGGAATGCAGCGGATGAACAAAAGCTGGCCGAACTGATTAATCAATATCAACGTCAGGAGCGTGTGCAGTGAGCGAGTTTTCGACCGATTTAACACAAATGTGGTTTTTGTTTCTGCTCCTCGCTGTGTTTGCAGGTTTGTTTGTCGTTTTTCCATTCATCCAAAAAGAAAAGCGACTTACAGTTGATCATGACGCAAACGCTGAGCGTATTGATATTTTTCATCAGCGCCTAGAAGAGTTGGAAGATGAGCTAAGTAACCAGCGGATTGAAAAAGACAGTTATAATGAGTCTGTCATTGAACTGAAGCGTCGTTTATTAAACGAATTGTCTCCAGAGCAGTCTTTAACCAGCCGCGGCGACAACAGAGTGCTAGCCCTAACAGGTATTGCTTTTATGGTTCTGGTCACTGGTATTTTTTACTATTACACTGGCAGCCATAGGCAAATATCAAGTTGGAACGAAGCGATTGAAAAGCTCCCTGAGTACGGTGAGCGTGCGGTAATGCAAACAGGTGAGCCACTCAACGCTAATGAATTGCAAGCATTTGCATTGGGTTTACGAACCAAGCTGGCGACAGCTGGGGACGATGCGGTAGCTTGGATGTTACTTGGTCGTGTGGCAATGTCGCTCAGCGACTTCGAAATGGCGATGCAAGCTTTTGATAAAGCGCTAGCGATGCAACCGGATAACAACAATGTGCTGGTGAACTATAGCCAAGCCTTATTGATTGAAGGATCGGAGCCGAGTATGAATCGGGCCGCAAGAATGTTGTCGAAGGTATTAAACACCGATCCGACTAACATTGATGCGATTAGCTTGTTGGCGTTGATCGCTTATGAACGTCAAGACTGGAAAGAGTCTAAAGCGGCATTTGAGGTATTGTTATCTCAACTGACCAAAGACGATCCGCGTTATGAGATGATTGCGGGGCGGATAGCAGAGATAGAGCAGAAGCTTGGAGAGCAAAGTGAAGAACCTGCTGCAATCAAAGCGAGCATTACGGCAACAGTAAGCATTGCAGGCTCGCTACAAGATGAGATCCCAGCCGATGGTACGCTGTTCGTTTTTGCAAAGGCGGCACAAGGACCAGCTATGCCTTTGGCGGTTGCGAAAATTACAAACTTTAACTTGCCAATGACGGTGAGCCTAAATGATAGTATGGCAATGATGCCTGAATTAACCTTGTCTAGTTTTTCTCAAGTTACGATCACCGCTCGGATTTCTAATGACGGCTCTGTGATGCCTTCAGATGGAGAACTTGAGGGCGTTTCGAGTATTGTAACGCTAAAACAAGGTGACAATCAGGTCAATGTCGAGATTAGTCGTGTCTTAACAAATACAGGGAAATAAATGCTTAAAGCTGTACTTACAGGTTTACTTGCGCTAACCGTGGTTGGTTGTGCGCAAGTCCCGGAAGAGAAAAAGGATCCTCGTGATCCGCTGCAATCAATCAACCGTCCTTTATATGATTTCAATATGGATGTGTTAGATGCTTATATTTTGCGACCAGTAGCTAAGGGCTATGTTGCCGTTACGCCCGCGCCAGTTCGTAGTAGTATTGTCAACTTTACCACCAATATTGCAGCTCCGACGGACGCTGTAAACGCTGCACTACAGGGTAAACCGGATCATATGGCTATTAATGTCGCACGTTTTTTAGTGAATTCGACGGTCGGGATCTTCGGTCTATTTGATGTGGCAACAACGCTAGGTCTTGAATTAAAAGATGAAGACTTTGGACAAACGTTAGGCGTTTGGGGCGTGGGTGATGGTGCCTATTTAATGATCCCTGCAATGGGGCCCACAACAGCCAGAAATTTAACCGGAGACATCGTAGACAATGTGGTGTTGCCTGAGATTGCATTAACGACGCCACAAACGGTGTTGGTATTTGCATTACGAGCGGTTGAAGCAAGAGCTGCGTTAATGTCGCAAGAGAAACTACTTAACGAGTCATTGGACCCTTATACCTTCTTAAAGGATGTTTATTATCAACGGCAATTGTATGAACTATACGATGGAAATCCGCCAATGGAAGAAGAGCCGGATGACTTTGATGAAGACTTCCTAGAAAATCTGTAATATTAAAAGGTCGGCAGCAGCCGACCTTTTTGATGGATATTATTCCAATTGCATTAATTCTCTAATCAATTTGAAGGACGAAATAGCTTCAAATAGCGTATTTACTTATTACATTTGGTATTAGAAACGCCAGTTTAAATTTGCCCAAACAGTTCTGCCCGGTTCATTGATACGAGCAATTTGCTCAAAACCACTGACTGCAGAACCTGAGCGGCTTAAATGCTCTGCATAGGTCTTATCTAGTAAGTTATCAATCCCCGCGCTTAGTTGTACGGAGTCGCTGTATTGGTAGTTAGTGTTCAATGCTAGCGTGCCAAAGCCTGCCGTTGTAGCTATGTCTTGACCTGCAATATTGCCTTGGCCTATTGCTACTCTATGCTGTTTTTGCACTAACCTTAGCAACCCGCCCAATTGCCAATTATCGTTGACTTGATAATTTGTAGCGAAGCGAAGTTGCAGGGGGGGCTGTTGTGCCAGCGCACGGTGATCTGTGAGATTATTGCCCTTCACATAACTAATACTGCTGGTTAATTGTAGTTTTTTGTTGGCTTGCCATGTTAGCTCGCCCTCAAAACCCAAGGTTTCCGCATCGACATTTCTTGTGACTTTTGCTGGCATTGCCATTTTTGGGAAACGATTGTCGATCAGCAAGTAATCATCAATTTGATTATAAAACGCTGACAGGCTGATATTCAGGTTTTTGTATTGGCGCAGTAGACCTGCATCTAACTGTGTGGTTTTTTCGTGGTTGACATTGAACGCAGAAATAGTGGTTTCACTACCTCGATTACTGCCAATTAACTCCCAATAGTCAGGAAAACGCTCAGTAATACCAACGCCGATAAAGTAGCTGCTATTTTCTGATTGCGCTTGGTAGCGGGTGAAGCCGCTGTATAAGGTATCATCTCGAGTTTGATCGGCAGTTGGGTTGGGCTTAGTCGACATCATAGCAGTGAGCGTAGCGCGCTTATCTTCAGCACGCCAATCATCAATACGCAAGCCACTTACCCATTGGCTGGCATTGCTCAGTTCATATTCAAACTCAGCAAATACACCAAGTTGTCTAAATTTACCATCACTGTGACGTAACATGCCCTCAACTGGTGCATTGAGTTGATCTCGACTCACTCGGTTTCTATGTTCATTGTTTTGATAGTCAACACCATATGTCAACGTATGTCGAGTGTTCACGGTGGTGATTAGGCTGAGGTTTGCGCCATATGTTTTACGGTCTGGATTCGATGCCGTTGGCGCTTTCATCATCATATTTGCAACAAAAGGGCGCAAACTATAGTTATCCATGATGTGATCGACATAATTGTAGTAGGCGTTGAATTTCAACTCATCGACGGCTTGGCTAAGCGAGGCAAGCTTTATATTCAGACCTATATTCTCTCGGTCGAATAAGCTGCCATCCATCATGCGATCAGCATAGGCAACTTCACCGTCACTTACCCCGTAAGTAAGAGAATAAAATGCATCATCATCAGGGGTGTAAGCGAATTCTGTGTCTACATTCCAGCGCTCGTATGCTGAGTGTACTTTTATGCCACTGCCGTCTTCGTAATCATCCGCGTCACTATAGTTGGCAGCTATTCGTGCGTAGCCGTATTCATTGCCTGCTTTAATATCGGTATTGATACTATGGCGACCCTGACTGGACAACACGGCATTAGCAAAGCCTTCGAGCGCTTGGCTAGATAACCGCTCGGTGTCTCGCTCAAATACAACGGTCGCCGCACTATTGCCAGGTCCATACAACACCGTTTGAGGGCCTTTAATGACCTTTAGTGTATCGTAAGATTGTGGAGTGATATAGGCGGTGGGAGGGTCCATTCGACTACCGCAGCCGCCAAGCGTCTGCCCATTATTGGCAATGATGGCGATACGAGAGCCTGCCATGCCTCTAAACACTGGATCTGCACTTGCACCTCCTTTTTTAACCAGTGAAAACCCAGCGATTGATGAAAGTAAATCTGCACCGTCTTGAGCTGGCAAAGGTTGGCGTACCGCCTTAGTATCTGTTGAGAGTGAAATCGGAGTCTGCATCGGAGCAATAATCACTATCCGTTCAATCTCATCGGCTTGAGCATGGGAAAATAAAGAAAGAATACTAAGAGAGAGGAGTGTGCGTTTCATAAGTTCACTTCATTGTTGTTTCAGTGAACTTATTTTAGCTGTTTCATGAAGTTAGCGGGATGCGACAGATTGTCGCAGCCACGTGCGTCACTCTATGGCTTTAATTTGTGTATCACTCCAAACTTGCGAGGTCTGGTATAATTCAGCGACCGTTTGGGGAGACACACCAATAGATGCCGAGAGGGTTTCAACACGTTCCCAATCGGCTTTTTCCATGGATTCAGCAAGGTCCAAATAAATACTAAATGGACTCGGCTTTCTAAGCAAAGCGGCTTTTATCTCCTGAGAGAGCGGGAGTTTTGTTAGTAGCTCTGCCATATCATCATCTAAAATGGCATCCATAAGGGACATCATGCCAATTAAGAAAGTACTGCCAGTATCTGAAATTTTGTTGGCTTCGGTTGCAGCCGCTTCCATAAAGTGAGCTCGCAAAAGCGATAGAGAAAGTAACTCTTTTGGTTTTTCTGTGCTGAGTTGTGAGGCAAAAAGCAACGAGATAAGACGTTTAAGTTCAGTACTACCTAGCACCACTAAAGCCTGTTTTATCGTTGATATTTCTGCTCGGCGTTTAAATACAGCACTATTTGCATAGCGCAGCAATTTGTAGCTTAGGTTTACATCACGTTCAAAAACTTGAGTGATCCTTGCAAGGTCTGGTTCAATGCTGGAGGTTTCGTATAATAACTCGGCCATGGCAAGTTCAGACGGTGCTAATGCTTTGGTTTTAACCATCTCAGGCTTGGCGAAGAAAAAGCCCTGAAAGTATTTGAAGCCAAGCGATTTTGCGAGCTCAAACTGCTCGTAATTTTCCACCTTTTCTGCGACCAGAGCAATTTGCGGAAACTCTTGTATCGCGGACTTTATCACTTCAATTTGTGCCGCATTGGTTGCCAGCAAATCAATTTTGATCTGATCGATATAAGGAAAGAAATGGCGCCATACATTTTGGTGCTGATAGTCATCTAACGCTAGAGTATAGCCTTGCTCCTTCAGCTCTTTCACGCAGGCCAGCAGCCTTTTGCCAGGCTGCACAGTTTCCAGTATTTCAACCACAACTTGCTCTGGAGACAACATTTGCACATAGCCTTTGGATAGCGTTTCTAGGGTGAAGTTAATGTAGGCTGGGTGTTGATTGGTGAGATCATCAAGGCCAAAGGTAAACTGACTGCCTTCGACCAGACGGCTCGTGGCCTCATCGCCATCGATCTCTGGAAACACATTATTTAGGCTGTCTCGGAATAAAAGTTCGTAGCCAATCAACTCTCTATTAACATCAAATATGGGCTGACGAGCTGTGTAAAAGTACATAGATACTACCGTCTAAACTAAAAGCTATTGAGTTTAATATAAGGTAAAAGTGCCATAAGGTCACGTTGGCTTTACACCATTTGGATGGTGAGTGAACAAATAGTGTGTAAATCCCCAGCAATTAACATAAAAACATTAAAAATTTGATTTTAGTCAGTGGTCGCAGGAGGTTGGGTGTACAGATTCTGCGTGTTATAGTGAGGTCTTTATGTTTTGGCTTTTATTCAAAGTGAGTTAGAAATCAATAAGTAAATTTTAGTAAAGCTCACATTTGGAGAAGGGCCCAACTTACTTTTAGGAGGCTAGTTTGGAGATAGGTACGATAATCTCTCTCGCACTGTACTTTATTGCGATGTTGGGAATAGGGTTATATGCATATAAGAAGTCGACCAGTGATGTGTCAGGCTATATGTTGGGTGGACGTAGTTTGCCGCCAAGCGTAGCAGCCTTATCTGCTGGCGCGTCAGATATGAGTGGCTGGATCTTAATGGGTCTTCCCGGTGCCATGTTTTTAACTGGATTCAGCAGTACATGGATTGCAATTGGCTTAGTAATTGGTGCTTGGTTAAACTACCTATTTGTTGCACCGCGTTTACGTGTTTATACCGAATATGCAAATGACGCAATTACCATTCCTGATTATTTCGCAAATCGCTTTGAAGATAAAGGCAATGCACTTAGGATTGTTTCAGCGTTAGTTATTATTGTTTTCTTTACCCTATACACTTCGTCAGGCGTAGTGGCCGGTGGTAAATTATTCGAAAGCTCATTTGGATTAAGCTATGAAAGTGGGCTTTATATCACTACCAGTGTGGTTGTCCTATATACCTTGTTTGGTGGCTTTTTGGCTGTGAGCCTGACCGACTTTGTGCAAGGTTGCATCATGTTTATTGCCTTAATCTTAGTGCCGTTAGTGACATTCTCGTTGCTAGACAATCCGCTTTCGCAAACGTTAAACGAACTTAACCCATCAATGCTTACCTGGGTTGGATCAGCAGGTGCAGTTGGTATTGTTTCAGCGATGTCTTGGGGTCTTGGTTACTTTGGTCAACCTCATATTATTGTAAGATTCATGTCTGTTCGTAGTGTAAAGGACATGCCAACAGCTCGCCGCATTGGGATGACTTGGATGATTGTGGCTGCGTTGGGTGCGGTTGGTACTGGTTTGTTCGGTGCAGCCTATGCTCATGAAAAAGGAATAGTAGTAGATGATGCTGAAACTATCTTTTTAATTCTATCTCAGTTGTTATTCCATCCACTGATAGCAGGCTTTTTATTAGCGGCTATTCTTGCGGCTATTATGAGTACGATTTCATCTCAGCTACTTGTAAGCTCAAGCTCGTTAACAGAAGACTTTTACAAGATTTTTGTGCACAGAGAAGCCACTGATAAAGAGCTGGTGCTAGTAGGACGTATTAGCGTGTTGGTCGTAGCACTTGCCGCAATTTATCTTGCCTATGACAGAGATAGCTCTATCTTAGACTTAGTTAGTAATGCATGGGCTGGTTTTGGTGCGGCTTTTGGTCCACTGGTACTTATTAGTCTGTTCTGGTCGCGTATGAACTTTGCGGGTGCACTGGCTGGTATGATCTCAGGTGCAGTGACTGTACTAGTGTGGATTTATGGGCCATTTACCTACAATGGTGCGCCGCTGAGTGCAACATTATATGAAATCGTACCGGGATTCATTGTCGCAACAATCGCAATTTTTGCGGTGAGCTTGGCGACGAAGGAACCTAGTAAAGAAATTACCACACTATTTAATAAAGTGGAAAAGTCACTTAATTAAAATGAACCAGTAGTGCAATCATATATTGCACTAAATCAATTGTTTGAAGGTATCCGAAAGAGGTGTTTTCTCGGATACCTTATCTTCCACTATTACACTTTGTTCCTAATTAAGTCTCGAACTAAAAACCTATTAGGATGAATTGCTTGATGCACACGTTCGCTTAGTGGTCTTGCCTCACCCAATAAACTCGCAACTAAATGTTCTGTAGCAAGTGGAGCGCTACACAACCCTCTTGCGCCAAACCCAGTAACAATATGTAGCCCCAGATAAGGTTGAGCGAGAGTATCAAAGCCATAATGTTTGCCTTTTCTTAAATTAGTGAAGGCTGAGCAGAATTCATCGTGGTGTGGCACTTGTCCAAGCATGGGTAAATGGTCGTTAAAGCAACAACGCACCGCTGCTTTTTCAGACACTATGTTTCCTAGGCTGGTCGCTAAGTCCGTGCCTTGGTAAAAACGGTCTAGTTGTGCGCGGTTAGTTATGTTGTCTTCACTCTTTATCGCACGACTTTTGCTGTTTTTATCAAACGTTGCTCCCATGCAATGGAGTCCGTCCATCGCAGGAGTAAAATAACCTTTGTGACACAGTACAGTGTTCAGCCGATTGGATGATTCTCCAGCTTCGATATGAGAAACTTGACCACGGACACCATGCAGTGGCACGTGCTGAGTCTGCTCGAAGCGATCGGAATGCTCACCACCGCACACAAATATATCTGAATAAGGCCCAAACGTATCTTCTTTACTATGAAGCAGCCAACCTTGAGCGGTTTTTTCTAGCTTGTTGATGTCGGTGTTGAAAAACGTTGAAATTGGGTTTAGCGCGTGAGCTGCGTCAAATACCGCTTGTGTTGCTTCTGCAGGGTTTAACCAGCCAGCTTCAGGAATAAATAGCCCGCCGTAGGGTAACGTGGTGTTGGCAATAGCCGATGCTTGTTCACTGTTAACTGGGTATATTAAAGCCTGTGGCCAGGCAGATTTATCTACCAAATTTTGGTGCTGTGCTTGTTTAGCGTCGGTTACCGATTGCAGTAGTACACCACACCAGCCGTGAGCAAATTGATAGCCACTGCTCGCTACCTGTTGGTATAGACGTTTAGCGTATAAAAAACTATGGGCATAGAATTCACTCGGTGGCGTATTATCGGCTTGCAAGTTTGGATAGACCGCGCCTTGGCGATTGTGTGATGCACCTTTGGCTAGCGCATCATCTTGGCAAAATAGTGTTGCATTTATATTGCGCTTGCTAAGGTGATAGAGCAAACAACTTGAGGCAATACCACCGCCAATAATCGCGATATTCTCTAAATTACGTGGTGAGACATTATAATAATCAGGGGTATTATGGCGGTGATTAGCTTGCTTGAGTATACCTACGACCATTTCCCGTTTGCGGCCAAACCCTTTTACTTTCTTGCACTCGAATCCGGCTTCTTGTAGTCCGCGACGGACAAAGCCTGCGGCTGTAAAAGTGGCAAAAGTTGCATTGCTGCGGCTCATATTCGCCATTGCATCAAATAGACTTTGTTGCCACATATCTGGGTTTTTGCTAGGCGCAAAGCCATCTAAAAACCAAGCATCAATAAATCCAGTTTGTTCGAAACTTATTTGCGGTAGATTATCGTGAATGTCACCAAACCATAAATCTAGCGTCACTGCGCCATGATCAAATTCAAGTCTGTGGCACCCTTCGAGGGCCATTGGATATTGCTGGCAGAGCTTTTCGGCAAGAGGGGCCAGGGTAGGCCAAGCTTGTAGTGCTCTAACTAAGTCGTCGATATGAATGGGAAACTTTTCAAAAGACACAAAGTGGAGTTGGTTAACATTCGCGTCTTTGCTACGCTGATTAAACTGATACCAAGCATTGAGAAAGTTTAGGCCGGTGCCAAAACCTGTCTCTGCGATGACAAATCGGTCTTTGCCATGATTTTGTAACCGCTCGTCGATATGGTTTTGGGTATAAAAGACGTAATGTGATTCTGCTAACCCGTCATCATTGGAAAAATAGACATCGTCAAAACTATCGGCAACAGGTGTACCAGCATCGTTGAAGTGTATTTGAGCGTTTTTTATCATGAAAGACTCTGTATTCGACTATTTGGGAACTATTTTACTGTCTTTCGACTCAATAGTCTGGTTGCATTTTTAGTTATTTAGGTTCAGAGTACATGTGTACGCTGGAAAGCTGACCACTTGGCACTAAAATTCAGCGTATACTACGCATAATTTGTAATATCGAAGGGAATAAACCCATGAGAAGAGCCGTTATTACGGGGATCGGTGTTGTTTCGAGCATCGGCAACAACAAGCAAGAAGTTTTAGAGTCATTAAAAGCAGGTAAGAGCGGTATTGCTTTTAACCAAGAATTTGCAGACTACAACCTACGTAGCCAAGTATCTGGTAAAATAGATATCGACGTAAAATCTCTCGTTGACCGTAAGGCACATCGCTTTATGGGGGATGCAGCTGCGTTTTCTTATATCTCGATGGCGCAAGCAATTGAAGATTCAGGTTTATCAGAAGATCAGGTATCCAATGAACGTACTGGCCTCATTGTAGGTTCTGGTGGTGGTTCGTCTAAATACCAAGTTGAAGCTGCTGACATTCTGCGTGAAAAAGGCGTAAAGCGTGTAGGGCCTTATATGGTTCCACGTACCATGGCAAGCACGACTTCTGCATGTTTGGCAACACCATTTAAAATCAAAGGTGTGAACTATTCAATTAGCTCTGCATGTGCAACCTCAGCGCACTGTATAGGTAACGCGGTTGAGCAAATTCAGCTTGGCAAACAAGACGTGATTTTCGCAGGTGGTGGTGAAGAGTTACACTGGACACTAGCGATGGAATTTGACGCGATGGGTGCCTTGTCGACTAAGTATAACGACACACCAGAACGTGCATCACGTACTTATGATGCCAATCGTGATGGTTTCGTTATCTCAGGCGGTGGCGGTATCGTTGTTGTTGAAGAACTTGAGCATGCGCTTGCGCGCGGTGCACACATTTACGCTGAAATCGTTGGCTATGGCGCAACTTCAGACGGTTACGACATGGTTGCACCCTCTGGTGAAGGCGCAGTACGTTGTATGAAACAAGCGATGCAAGATCTTAATGCACCAATTGACTATCTAAACACTCACGGTACGTCTACTCCGGTTGGCGACGTAAAAGAGCTAGGTGCAATTCAAGAGTTATTTGGTGATAACTCACCAGCCATCAGCGCAACTAAAGCAATGACAGGCCATGCACTCGGTGCTGCAGGCGTGCATGAAGCGATTTATTCTTTGCTAATGCTAGACAATGATTTTATCGCACCATCGATCAACATTGATGAACTAGATGAGCAAGCTCAAGGCCTAGACATTGTAACCGAGCGCCGTGATGGGCCGCTTAACACAGTGATGTCAAACAGCTTCGGTTTTGGCGGTACAAACGCCACACTTGTGATGCAAAAGTACAAAAGTTAAGCTTTAAGGCTTAACTTTAGGTCAAACACAAAAAAGCAGGCTAGGCCTGCTTTTTTAGTACTATGTACGTATTAACGCACTTTATGTTTCATCAAACGTTCTTTGTCACGTGACCAATCACGGTCTTTTATATCTGCACGCTTATCGTGTTGTTTTTTACCTTTCGCAAGGTAGAACTCTAGCTTCACCCAGCACTTTTTCCAGTACATTGCGGTGGCAATTAAAGAGTAACCATCACGCTCAGTCGCTCCGATAAGACGTGAAATCTCACGTTTATTGAGTAGCAGTTTACGATAACGAAGCGGGTCGCATATCACGTGCGTTGAAGCGCTATTAAGCGGTTGGATCTGACTGGCCAACAAATAGGCTTCACCGTCTTTGATATGGATGTAAGTATCTGAGATATTGACCTTTCCGGCCCGGATGCTTTTTACTTCCCAGCCTTGTAACTCGATACCTGCTTCGAACTTTTCATGTAGTGAATACTCATGACGCGCTTTTTTGTTCAGCGCTATGGTATTGCTATTTGATTTACTTGAATTTTTCTTTGCCATAATGGCTTAGTCTACCTATAAATCCTGTTTTAAGACAGCGCTTTTTCATTAATGTGACGTATTTTTACTTAGTCGGTGGCTGCAAACAAGATAAATCTGCAAAACCTTGGTAAAATCCTCGTATTAAGAGTTGGAGTGTCTATGCCACAGATAGAAAAAAGTGCTTTGGTGATGTATAGCACCGAAGAAATGTTTGAATTGGTCAATGATGTTGATGCGTATCCTGCTTTTTTACCTCACTGCTCGAATGCAAAGGTGATCAACAGCGATGATGAGGGAATGACGGCGAGCCTTGAAATTTCAAAAGCCGGGCTCAAAAAGTGGTTTACAACAAAAAACGAGTTTGACGGCAATCGCGTAAAAATGTGTTTAGTTGATGGGCCGTTTAAATCTTTACATGGATATTGGGAGTTTACCGCGCTGGATGAGCAGGCATGCAAAGTGAGCCTAAAGCTCGAATTTGAATTTGCCAGTAAATTGATAGAAATGGCGTTTGGTAAATTGTTTAATGAAGTTGCGAAGAATATGGTATCAGCATTTACCCAACGCGCTAAAGTGGTTTATGGAGCAAGATAATGATAAAGGTTGAAGTTGTTTTTGCCTTACCAGACAAAGCAACGTCTCTATCGGTTGATGTACCCGAAGGTACTTCTGCAGAGCAAGCTGTGTTGCAGTCTGGGATATTAGAGAAGTGTCCAGAAATTAACGCCAATGACTTAACGCTAGGTATTTGGAATCGGACGGTAAAACTTCACCAAGTGGTAAGCGATGGGGACCGAATAGAAATATATCGTCCATTGATTGCAGACCCCAAAGAGGCGCGCAGACGCCGCGCAGAAAAGGCCAAAGAAGAAGGTCGTGCGAGTAAGGTCACAGGTGGCCGCCCAGTATCTCTTGGAGACGATAAAGACTAGCTGACCAAGTTTAATTTTCGTGATTTTTACGCATAAAAAAGGGGAATCCAATTCCCCTTTGACTACGAAATTATGAATCAAGCGGCGTATTGAACTCTTCAGGCGCTTCAAAGTCGCCACTAACGCGAACCAGTTTGTCATTTTCGAAATACACACTAAATGACTTTCTCACTTCTGATTCTCTGTCAATGTTAAATACATATTGGTAATGCCAGATATCGTTGTTGAAAGCATCTTTTGCAAGTGGTGTTCCGAGCACGTATAACACCTGTTCTCTGGTCATTTGTACACGAAGTTTATCTACATCTGACTGCTCTAAGAAATTACCTTGTGGCACGTTGATGCGATAAATCCAACTAGAACAGCCGGACATAAACACCGTCATAACTACAGCACTGAGCCAAACAGAAAGGGTTTTATTAGACAGCATGAAATTGTGTATCCTTATTATCAGTTGTTTGCATGATACCGATTGCACAGAGAACGTAAAGCCTCTTAGCGGAATTGGACTGCGTTAAGTGTAAAAAGTTCGCACATAAGTTGCAATAGTCACGGGGTCGCGCTGTGTATTCAGGTAGTTGGAGAAAATAAAGTTGCTCGGACAAGTCTTACTTAGCAAGAATGAAAAATCAAAACAACAGACTTTGTGGAGTTTATATATTGTAGAAACTCGCTTGGGTCATTGGTATACGGGCATAACCACAGACGTTGAGCGGCGCTTTCAGCAGCATCAAGCAGGAAAGGGCGCTAAAAACCTTAGAGGAAAAGCCCCTCTGGTGCTCAAGTACCAATGTATTGTTGGTAGTAAATCACAAGCTGCAAAACTAGAGTGGCAAGTTAAGCAGCTTAGCAAAGCGCAAAAAATTCAGCTTGTTGAATCTAATGGGGAGCGCGTTAATGACAAAATAAAGTCGTTAATGAGCGCCACACTTGCCTGATATTTTCCCATGTCCATATTTTCAGGCGTGTCTTTTGTGGTGTGATGATGTTTGTCTTCACCCATCCCGAAGTAAATATACGGGATCCCTTGGCGATAAAACGCATAGTGGTCGCTGGCCTTATGCCAGTTTATTCGGGGATTTTTAGTGTAGCGTTCAAGCTGCCTCCCAGAAGAAATAAGCGTGAGTTTTATTGGGTCACGAGTGAGCGCTTTTAATTGTGCTTTGTACTCTTTAAAACCAGGCGAAAACAGGGCAAACAACCGGTTGCTTCTATTGACGCCTAACATATCTAAGTTAATGTTGAATTTAACTGTTTGAGTCAAGTGTTTGGCATAGTATTTTGCACCATGCAGACCACGCTCTTCGGCATCGGTTGCTACAAACAGAATATCTCTTGAACGGCTGGTCTTGGCCAATTGTCTCGCTATGTACAACATTGCAGCAGTGCCAGACGCGTTATCATTTGCACCAGGGTAATGCTTTTGCCCAGTCGTGCCTAAATGGTCATAGTGTGCGCTGATCACAATTGGTTTATCACATCGAGCTTGAGAACAAGGTAAAGATGCAGTGACATTGTGCCCTGCATCTTTACTAAAAATACCAGCTCTAAATGTAAAGTGTTGATACTCCGGGTTAGCGCCTAGCTTTGCAAATGTATTAAAGATGTACTGTGCACTGAGGTTTGGTGTTTTTGCGCCACTTTTTCTGCCTTGATGGCGGGCGCTAGAAAGCGTTTGCAAATCAACTAAAAGCTCGCTGTCAACTAGCTGCTCGTTTAGCTTAGCTTGAGGCGCAGTGCTAATAAGTAGTAGCGCTGCGCAAGCTATTTTAAAAAGGTGACTGGCCATTATTGTTATTATCTCTCATCGTAGTTTTTTTGGTTACTAGCAATTCCTTTAAGCAGTGCTAATTTGCTTTCGTAACGAACTCTGTCGTGTTCAAAGATAGAGGTTTTATGTGCTTTCTTTAAATAGTATTCTGCTTTTTTGACGTTGCCTTTTTCAAAAGCAACTTTTGCTAGCCCAAAGAAACTGCCGTGGATGCTGCTATCAAGATCATGCGCTTTATGGTAGTAGTGCTCAGCTTTATCTAGGTTCCCTGTTTTAAATGCCTCATTGCCCAGAACCAACATATAATATGGATTTTTTTTCCGTAAGTTATGAATGTTGTTCTCAATAATTTTTGCTTTATCATCTCGATCAGTTAAGTAATAAAGTTTGGCTAAATTCCCTAAAGCATTACGGTTACTCTGATTGATAGCAATAGCCTGATTGTAGGCGCGTTCAGCGAGTTGATATTGATTGGTGATGCGATAAAGAATACCGAGGTTACCCCATGCACCATCATGATATGGATCACGCTCTACCGCTGCTTTATAGTAGCTATAAGCTAAGTCAAGGTCACCATTTATCATTGCCATGGCGCCTTTGTTGTTATAAAACATTGATAGAATAGTATCGGTGGTAATTGAACTCGTGCTGAAATTTCTTGCGCGACTATTTGGATCGAAATCAACTGTGACAGAGGCTTTTTTCACATAAAACTTTTTTACCGCATTTTGCTTTTCATCTTGCTCATAAATTTTGATGTTCACATGACCCGTAAGTAAGCTATAACCTTGGCTTTCATCCCAATATTCAGGGATGTGTACGCGCTGAAATTGCGTTCCTAACCCTGCTTCCTTGGCGATAGCATGGGTAAGAATAGATAACGATAAACAGTTCGCGTTCATGTTACGGAAAGTTTGGTTGGCGGTGAGGTTAGCCCCGGATAAGTAAGAAAGTGAGTTGTCTCCGCTGTCCACTAAAAACTTCATCAACATTTTAGCGCGCTTAATCCCTTCGTCATCATTTTGAAAAAACTTTGCTAGCTTAGTTCGTATTTCGTGATTTAAATGAAAGACATCAGAATATGACTCCACTTCTTGTACATTAAATTGGTGTTCCGAGTTGAGTATAGATTGGTCTATGGTCTCGTTGGTTGTACTTTTACATGCGCTGAGTAGGATTATAAATCCGATCATCAAAACCTGAGTAAATACTTTCATACCACCTCCAAACAGGGTTTGCGAACTTTGGCTTTGCTGTATTGCCAGTATTACCTATTATATAAATTTAGATCAAAAGCGATGTTTTTGCGCGGGGGTATTTGTTACTGCATGTAACAGTAAAGGTGGTCAAAGAAAGAAAAGCCCACACGCTGAGGTGCAGGCTTGAGTATGTTAGCTGGAGCTAAAAGCTCGCTACTAGGTCATCGAGTGTTTTTGCGGATGCTGCTAGACGTTGAATGGCTTGTTCGGTATCTAGCTGTTCGTTCATTACGGCGTCGCTAATTTCACTGATTTGCTCGATATTACGGCCAACATCAGCCACCACATTGCTTTGCTCTTCCGTTGCGGTTGCGATAAGTGCGGTCATATCATTAATTTGATTCGCAGTTTCTGAGATCTCCAACATCAACTCTACAGAAGATTGCATGGTTTGCACGCTTTGCTCTGCTTGCGTGCTTGATTGCTGGATCTGATTAACAACCGTATCTGAAACCTGAGTTAATTCAGAGATCGTAGCCTGAATTTCATCCGTAGACTGCGACGTTCTACTTGCCAAGGCTCTAACTTCGTCAGCAACAACCGCAAACCCTCGACCATGCTCACCAGCGCGAGCAGATTCGATAGCAGCATTGAGCGCGAGTAAATTGGTTTGTTCAGAAATGCCCCTGATCACATCGACGATGTTAGCGATCGACTGGGTTTTTTGGGCAAGCGTAGCGATTTGCTCCGCCATGCTATCGATATCTCCGGCGAGTAAATGCAGCGTTTCTTGGCTTTCTTGGACACCTTGTCTGCTGCGTTTGGTGGAGGCTTTGCTCTCTTCCGTTAATTTGGCGGTGTTGGTTGCACTGCTTGCAATTTCGTGAACGGTCGCGCCCATTTCGTTAATTGCTGCTGCGACGGACATGGTTTGAGACTTTTGCTCATCCAGTGACTGAGAATTTTGCTGGCTTTGCTTAAATACTGCTTCACTGGTTACACGAATGGAGCGGCTCTCTTCCGCAACCATACGGATCGCGGTTTCAATCTTGGTTATAAATTGATTAAATCCACCGGCAAGTGCTTGTAGTTCAGGCTGGCCTGAGTCGGGTAAACGATAGTTAAGCTTAGCGTCACCGCTACCAAGCTGCTCAAATAGGTCGGCCATTTTTTTAAGTGGTGCGCTGAGGTTTCTTGCAAGTAACATACTGCAAAAACTTGCCACTAAAGCAATGAGCAACGCAAAGCCAATAATTTGCCATTGCAGTGTTGTGATCCCGCTATTTATTTCGCTTGTAGGTACTTGAGCGATAACCAATAAATCAGTGTTAGGAATGGGGCTAGCCGCCACTAAGTTGGTTTCGCCATTCACTTCCAGCTCTTTTACCACGAAACGGCGTGCTGATGAGAAATCTTGACTGTGTTGACCGTAAAAGTCGCTAATAGAAGAGCGGGCGACTTTACTGGCGTCTGGGTGTAATTGCACAGTACCTTGGCGGTTAATGACAAAGACAAACCCGGTTTGCTCGATTTTCATATTGGCAAGCATGGCTTGCATGTCGTCAATACTTTTCGCCAGTCCTGCTAAACCAACACCATGTAACTGCTGGTGGTTAACAAACATCTTCACATCGCCAGGCGCTTCTTGATAGATACTAATCGAGTAGGCAGAACCACTATTAGTAAAGCCAAAGAACCAGCCATCCTGCTCTTTATTTAGCACTCGCAAAAAGCCATTTTGATTCCAGTACTGGTTGGTTTTGCGGTTTGCCCACGAAGCAGTGACGAGATCATACTGGTTGGCTATTCGTTTCAGCTCATTAACCAGTAGTTGTTCATCTAGTGTATTTTGTTCAGCACTTTGTGTCAGCATCAAGTTACTAGAGAGCTGTTGTGCTGCATTCTTGAGCGTGTCAATCTGCTTGCTTAATGATTGGTTGATGTTCTCTATTTTACTAGGTAATTCAGATTGCATCATGCGTTCATTAATCAGTGTTTTGGCGCTGTAAAGCGAGGTAAACCCGATTAAACAAGCGACAGCTATCGCAATGATACTACCCAAAAGGGTAATTCTTTGTGTAATTGTTAAGCCTGTGTTTTGCATTAGATATGTGTGTGTAATCCCGTGGAACCGACTATTCTAGCATAGTAAATAACCAGCTCGGAACAAGTAACAATACCCGTAATGAAAAAATAATTTTTGATTATAAGAAAAAGTTAATATCAGAATTTAGTGTTAACTTGAGATGAGTGGAGTGAGTATTAATGTTGAGAAAATGGGGATAAAAGGCCACGTTCTCAGGGAGCGAAGGTGGCCTTGGTTACTAACAAGCGAACTTTTATATTTTTGTCGACTGCAAACTTACAATCGACTTAAACAATCTTTTTCATGTCTGACATATAGCCGCGTAATGTTTCACCGATTTTTTCTACCGGGTGATTGCGGATCGCACGGTTAACAGCAATCAGCTTTTGGTTATCTACGTAGTTGTCGTTATTTGATAAGCCTTGACCAATTTCACTTTTAGTGATCGATGTCATAAATGGCTTTAATAACGGTAAGCACGCATGATTATATAAATAGCAGCCATATTCAGCGGTATCAGAAATAGTACGGTTCATTTCGAACAACTTCTTACGCGCTATGGTATTTGCTATAAGTGGCGTTTCATGAAGCGACTCATAGTAGGCCGACTCATCGATAATGCCTGCCGCAGTCATGGTCTCAAATGCAAGCTCGACCCCAGCTTTAACCATAGCAACCATGAGGATCCCTTGATCAAAGAAGGTTTGTTCTGAGATCTCTTCATCAGTATTCGCTTGCTTTTCAAATGCTGTTTGTGCGGTTTCGGCACGCCAAGTAAGTAGCTTATCGTCATTTTCTGCCCAGTCGGCCATCATGCCCTCAGAAAACGCTCCGCTGATGATATCATCCATATGCTTATTATAGAGCGGACGCATAATGTCTTTAAGCTGCTCACTTAGTTCAAATGCTCGCACTTTTGCAGGGTTAGACAGTCTATCCATCATGTTGGTGATACCACCGTGCTTTAATGCTTCGGTGATGATTTCCCAGCCATATTGAACCAACTTTGAGGCATATCCAGGTTCGATGCCTTCTTCTACCATTTTATCAAAACACAACAGTGAACCAGTTTGTAGCATGCCACACAAGATGGTTTGTTCGCCCATTAAGTCTGACTTTACTTCTGCAATAAATGAAGAGTTAAGTACACCTGCACGATGACCACCTGTGCCAGCAGCATAAGCTTTGGCTTGTGCTAGACCTTTACCTTCAGGGTCGTTTTCAGGATGTACCGCTATTAATGTTGGTACACCAAAGCCGCGCTTGTATTCTTCCCGAACTTCGGTGCCTGGACATTTTGGCGCAACCATAATCACGGTAATATCTTCACGCACTTGCATGCCTTCTTCGACGATATTAAATCCGTGAGAGTAGGCAAGGGTGGCGCCTTTTTTCATTAGTGGCATTACCGCATTAACAACCGAGCTATGTTGTTTGTCTGGAGTGAGGTTCAGGACCAGATCTGCATCTGGAATAAGTTCTTCGTAAGTGCCAACAATAAAGCCATTTTCTGATGCATTCAAAAATGACTGGCGCTTTTCTTCGATTGCCGAAGCGCGTAGAGCGTAACTTACGTTTAGGCCTGAGTCGCGTAAATTTAAACCTTGATTCAAGCCCTGTGCTCCACAGCCAACAATAACGAGCTTTTTACCAATCAGAACGTCGACACCTTGTTCGAATTCTTTTGGGTCCATGAATTCACATTGAGAAAGTTGAGCCAATTGCTCACGTAAAGATAAAGTATTAAAGTAATTCGACATGATATTTCCTGATCCAAGTAGAAATAGATTGATGTCAGAGTAGGGCGAACTTTTGATTGCGTAAAATGATATATTTGCACTATAGTATTTCAAAAGATGAAACGTTATGAGTCTATGAATCATAAACAACTGAAATATTTTTTGGCGCTTGCTGATACATTACATTTTTCTCGGGCAAGTGAGCGCTGTTATGTTAGCCCCCCAACGCTGAGCCGTCAGATCAAGCAATTAGAAGAAGAAGTTGGCGCAGCATTGTTTCTTCGCGACAACCGAACAGTTGAG
This sequence comes from Pseudoalteromonas piscicida, assembly GCF_002744175.1. Taxonomy (GTDB): domain Bacteria; phylum Pseudomonadota; class Gammaproteobacteria; order Enterobacterales; family Alteromonadaceae; genus Pseudoalteromonas; species Pseudoalteromonas piscicida_B. Next base: position 75,581 of record NZ_NKHF01000008.1, on the reverse strand, counting down.
CTCACTCAGCAGGGAAAGGCGTTTGTCCACTATGCCCAATCGACGTTGGCTAACTGGCGGCAATTTAAAACGGAATGTTTAGACGACGATAAGCCCCTGACTGGTGAGTTAAGTTTATTTTGTTCAGTTACGGCAACGTATAGCTTTATCTATGATCTGTTTGCTAAGTTTCGTCATCAGTACCCTCAAGTTGAATTGAATTTAATCACAGGAGACCCTGCACACTCTATAGCTGAAGTGGCCAGTAGTAAGGAAGATGTTGCGGTTGCGGTGAAACCCAAGCACCTCCCCAGTGGCATAGAATATTTACCGATTGGGCGTTCTAGATTGGTTTTTATCGGGCCGACCATGGACTGTCCACTGAAAACGGTTATTGATGAACACAGTCAGGGTGAAATGCCTTGGCAAAGCCTTTCGTTTATTATGCCAGAACAAGGTGTGTTAAAAGATCGTATTGATTATTTTTGCAAAAAACACAACTTTTCACCTAAAGTTTATGCCCATGTTTCTGGCCATGAAGCTATGGTTGCGCTCGCGAGTTTAGGGTTTGGCATTGCATGTGTGCCTGAAATTGTTATCAGTCAAAGTCCGTTTAAAAACCAAGTACAGCTTCTACAGTTGCGATCAGATGAAATTGAGATCGGACTTGTAACTAAGAATAAACGATTATATGACCCAGTTGTTAAAGCACTTTGGGATACGGCAAAAGGATTATTTAAGTTGTAAAGCATCCATTCAGGTTGCGTGACTACACTGTGTCCATCCACGTTGAATGAATGAGGTGCGTCCGTGTCCACTATCTTGGTTGCACAAAGCAATAACAATATATTGACATCGCAACAGAAAATGCTTGAAGAGCAAGGTTATACTGTTGAGTTGTTGAGAGAATTAGGTCAATTGAACGGTTTTTCTGGAAAATCTATTAACGGTATCGTGTTGGATCAAGCCATCGCATCGGTGCCTACCTGTGATTCAATCAGCCAATTCAGACAAAGATTTAAGGCCCCTGTGATCGTTAGCCTAGACAGCGATGACGAAGATGTTCACAGCTTATTTTTAGAGCTTGGCGCTGATGAAGTTATCTCTAAAGATGCCAAGCCTAGACTGTGGCGAGCGAGGCTTGATGCTTTATTGAGAAGGCAAGCTGCTAATTCTCAGTTTGATGAAGAGCCTGATCAACTCACGTTTGGTCAACTTCATATTGATAAAAACACTAGGCGTGTCAGTTACGGGCAAGAGCGTATCGACCTGACTACCCATGAGTTTGAATTACTATGGTTACTTGCCAGTAACGGTGGCAAAGTAGTGAAACGAGAGTTTGTTTATGAGCAAATTCTTGGTAAATACTACCGACCAGATACCCGTACAATAGATGTACGTATTTCACGTCTTAGGAAAAAGCTCCACGACAATCCAAGTCGTCCCGAAAAGATTAAAACAATTTGGCGTCAAGGTTATTTGTTTGTAACAGATGTTTGGAATTAACAAATAATCATTTGATTTAGCGCAAAAGATGCTTCGAATTTATCGAATGTTCGATTCGGTTAAATTTGTTGCAAGCTCGTTTTTATTATAGACATAAACTCAAGTGTATGAGTTTATGTCTTTGTTTTAAAATGGTTATTTAAAGTTCACCTGTCCATCGTTCCTATCTTGTACCTCGTCTTTTAGGTAGCATTTTTATAAAAATTGTTATTTATACAATGCAAATAATATTGATTGCTATTTAGGTGTGTGTATACTTTACGCCTAGTTATGAAAATATAAACATAATTAGTCTCAAAGGAACAATTCAATGGCACTTAAAAAGTCTCTGTTAACGACTGCTATTCTTGCTGCAACGCTAGGTCTCACTGCATGTGGTGGCTCAGGTGGTAGCTCAAACGACAACGATGATAATAACACTACAACTCCTGCTGCTAACGTAGCACCAACTATCACTGCAGAGGGCGCTGCTGTCTCTGAAGATACGCTTGGTGCTACGGTTGCAAATATCTCTTTCTCAGACGATAGCGATGAAGTAGGTGCACTGACACTGACAATCTCAGATGAGCGTTTTGAGATAGTTGATGGTGCGGTAAAGCTTAAAGGTGCAAACGCACTAAACTTCGAACAAATCGAAGGCGGAAAAATTGCGGTAACCATTACTGCGACAGACAGCCAAGGTGAAAAAACTGAAGTTGAAACTAACATCACAGTACAGCCAATTGCTGAAGAAAACAAAGCGGGTGTAAACCGTTATGCTTTCAACAATACGCAAGGTGAACCCTCTGTGTCTTATTCGGGCCAAATCGCGCGTCACGCAGCGATGGTTCATGTAAAAGGACTAATGGGTCAGCTCAAAGGTGAGCTGCAAAATACACCAGAAGAAACAATCGCTGAAATTAAAGCGTTTTTAATGCCAACAGATGCGGTTGTACTTGATGAAAAGCTCGCTTTTGCAGACCAAGCTGGTGCTAAGCAAACCACTCTAGGTGAGATTTCTAATACCCTGAAAAAAGTGATGGGTGAAGGCGGTAAAATCGCCGGTCGTGATACTTCTCATATGCATAAAGCGTGGGAAGAAGAGGGGGTTATGGTTGGGTGGACTGACTTTGGCACTCAAGCAAAGACCCCAGAAGGCTTAGTATTACATTATTTAGATTTGCTTGAGGGTCAACTTAAGCAGATTGAAAGTGGTGCTACAATTAAAGCTGAGCATAATGGCACATCAGTAACCCTGAACAACTTCTATGTCACTCCTGAAGGCCTAGATCTTGTTCAGCTAGTACAAAAGCACTTAAACGGTGCGGTATCATTGTCGCAGGCTGCGGATGATTATCTTGATGATAAAATGCTGTTTGGTGTTAATGATGAAGGCAAGCCTTATGCAGATAACACAAATTCAGGCGGCAGCTATACCGATTTAGAACATAAATTTGACGAAGGCTATGGCTACTTTGGTGCCGCAGTTGATTATCTAGATTACACGGATCAAGAGATTGCAGGTAAAGGTGGACGTGAGGCGTATGCTGAGGGATACCATGATTTAGATGGCGATGGCAAAATTGACCTACTGTCTGAATTTAACTTTGGCAACTCAACCAATGCAGCAAAACGTGACCTTGGCACAGTGTCTAGCGCTAACCCAACAGATTTTACAGCTCAAGCACAATTGGCATTTATTGAAGCGCGAAAACTTATTCAAGCGAATATTGGCAGCTATGGTGCTCAGTGGTCTGATGAAGACAAAGCGCGTTTAGAAGCGTTACGTAATCAAGCTTTGCTGGCTTGGGAAAAATCAATAGCAGCGACAGTGGTTCACTACATCAATGATACAATCTCTGATGATGCTGGAGATTTAGACGATATCGCATCAGGTGACTTTACTGCTGAGCAATTTTATACCGTAGCTAAACATTGGTCTGAGATGAAAGGCTTCGCGTTAAACTTCCAGTTTAATCCGCATTCTCCAGTAGAAGAAGCTGACTTCGCTGAAATCCATAATCTAATGGGTGATAAGCCTGAGCTTGCAGCTGACAAAGTAGCAGATTATAAGGCTGATTTGTTGAAAGCACGTGAGATCATTGCTGGTGCCTATGGTTTTGATGCTGAGAATGTTGCCAACTGGTAATCTAAATTTTCATTTATAACGTTAAAAGGTTAGCCGAGATATCCGCTAACCTTTTGTTGTATAAAGAACATAGAGAATTCTAATGAAAGTATCTAAACGTTTAAGTGCTGCAGCCGTTGCAGTTGCCTTAGTGTTGTCGGGCTGCGGAGAGAGTACGTCAAGCAGTCAAGGGCCGGGTGTAAAAGACAACGATAATTCTGGAACTGATAACCCAACTATCCCTACGCAATTTGATGAGGCAGCATTAGTTGCCAACTTAGTGAATAACGTGCTGACGCCAGCAATTACTCAGTTTAATGAGTTAGCTATGACGCAGCAGTTGGAAATCACTACTTATTGTGACGGCGAAAAGGCCGCAGCTGAAAATGCTTCATCCTTAAAGCAAAACGCACAAGCCAGCTGGCGCGCTGCCATGATGGGGTGGCAGTATGTAGAGCTGATGCAAATGGGGCCGCTCACGGCGAACAGCAAAGAGCTAAAAAACAATATATATATGTGGCCTGCAACTGGCTCTCTGTGTGATATTGACTTGGATGTTGTGTATTTTGAGGACGGTGTGATCAATGGTAATGCTAGTAATCCATATGATATTACCCAGCGTACGGCAAATCGTAAGGGCTTAACAGCGCTGGAGCATTTGCTGTTTAGCACCAACCTAGACCACAACTGTTCATCGGTAAATGACGCACTGGCACCTTGGAACAGTCGTCCTACCCAAGAAAGAGTTATCGCTCGTTGTGAGTTTGCAGTAGAGGTAGCAAAAGACATTGAAGCACACAGCAACACATTGCTAACCCAATGGAGTGGTAGCGATGGTTATGCGGCAAAACTTGTAAATGCCGGTCAGCCGGGCTCAGTGTTTGACACACCTCACCTCGCGTTAAACGAAATATCAAAAGCTTTATTCTATATGACTGAAGAGCTGAAAGATGGCAAAGTTGCAACGCCACTTGGCTTAGGTTTTCCCAATGCTTGTGGTTTAGATGCTTGTCCTGAAGCGGTTGAATCACCAATAGCTGAACATTCAAAAGAAAACCTACTAGCAAACATCCGTGCGTTTAGAAATATCTTCACCGGTACTGGTCAAGATACCGACAATACGCTTGGCTTTGATGATTTTCTTGATGCTGAAGAAGGTGCTGAGGTAAAAGCGAGAATGCTTGCAGGGCTTGCAGAGGCTGAAGCGACCTTATTAGCGATGAATGGCAGCTTGCAGGCTGAACTTGCAGCTTCACCTGAGAACGTTACTCAACTGCATACTGATGTTAAAAAAGTGACGGATGATTTGAAAACCGAATTTATCGAAAAATTGGCACTAGAACTTCCACAAACTTCGGCAGGTGACAATGACTAAGCCCATGATTATGAAAAAATCCTTATTAGCGGCGGCAGTGATAGTGGCGATGCCATACGCACATGCTGCGGATAGCGACCAAGATATTGAACATATCTCCATCATTAGCCATCACGATAAGCTAAGAAAAGAAGCCGGCTCGGCGACTTTGTTGTCTGAAGCGCAATTAGCTGAATATGAATACGATGATATTCATCGTATTCTTGCAAATGTACCGGGCGTTAATATTCGTGAGGAAGACGGTTATGGCTTAAGGCCAAACATCGGTTTTCGTGGTGTAACGCCAGAGCGCAGTAAAAAAATCACCATAATGGAAGACGGGGTGCTAATTGGTCCTGCACCTTATTCAGCGCCGGCTGCTTATTATTTTCCTGTTACGACTCGTATGACTGCGGTTGAGGTGTTTAAAGGTCCATCTGCTATTAAACATGGCCCGCAAACTGTTGCTGGCGCACTTAACTTAGTGACTCGCCAAGTCCCAGAATTTACAGAAGGCGGTATTGATGTTGCGGCTGGCAGCGATGGTTATTCAAAAGCGCACGGTTACTACGGTTCAGTAGTAAATAATATCGGCTTTCTATTCGAGGCGGTTAATCTACAAGCCGATGGCTTTAAAGAGCTTGATGGCGGTGGCGATACGGGGTTTGAGAAGAACGATATACTAGCCAAGTTTAATTATAAACTTTCTCAAGGTGATCTAAACCATACCTTTGGGTTAAAGCTTAGCTATGCCGACGAGTTGTCTGATGAAACCTACCTTGGTTTAACCGATGCAGATTTTGCTGAGAACCCATATCGTCGTTATGCTGCCTCTCAACCTGCAGAAATGGACACCAAGCATACGCAAGTGATGCTATCGCATGTGCTTGATGGCAATAACTTTAACGTTACCACTCGGCTCTATCGTAATGATTATGAACGCGCCTGGTTAAAGCTCAATGGTGTTGGTACAAAGGGTAGTGCTTCTTTGTCAAAAATCATGGCAAATCCCGAAGAATTTGAAAATGAATATGCTGTGATCACAGGGGCTAGAGACTCAGTAGTAGCAGGCTCAAACATTTTCTTAAATATGGGTACTAACGACCGAGAATACTTCTCTCAAGGCTTACAAATTGATGCTAACAGCAGCTTCGATTTATTTAACCTCACTCATGAGGTGGCAGCTGGGATCCGTTTTCATGAAGACGAAATTGAGCGTAAACATTTCGAGCAAGCATATGCGATGGAAAATGGTACACCGGTTCTGTTAGAAGGCTCGAAACAATTTACTTCACTGAATACTGAAAACACCAAGGCATGGTCAGTTTACCTTGAAGATAAGGTACAACTTGACGCGCTGACGCTAGGGGTCGGGATCCGCGGTGAATTGATGGACATGTCATATCAGGACAATAAAAACGCCGACGTTTGGATTGATAAGACAACTCGGATCTGGCTCCCGAGCTTGAGCGGCTTTTATCAGCTCTCTGATGACGCCGGCCTATTGTTCGGTGTACACCAAGGGTTCGTTCCTTCGTCGCCACAGCAAGATCCAGACTTTGAGCTAGAAAAAAGCGTTAACTATGAATTCGGTGGCCGTTTTAATGATGGCGTGACGCAATTTGAGGTTGTAAGCTTCTTCAATGACTACGAAAACTTAAATGAAAGTTGTGGTCAATCTAACTGTGGCACTGCGCAGCAAGATCTACAATTTAGTGGTGGTGAAGTTGATGTGTATGGGTTGGAAATGCAATTTGCCCAACGTTATCCTCTCAATTTGCAGCTGGATATCCCGTACAGCTTAACGTACACCTACACCAAAGGTGAGTTCCAAAACGAGCGTGCAACCCAGTTTGTGCAATGGGGTTATATTGAAAGCGGTGACGAGTTGCCTTACCTACCGACTCATCAAGCCACATTCAATATTGGGTTAGCGGCAAGTGATTGGAAGATCAATCTTGCAATAAAGTACATCAGCGATATGTCAGAAGCGGCAGGACGCAGTTCGGAAGACTTTGAACTTGTGCTTGAAGGCGCAAAAGTACCTAGCTCAACGATTGTCGACCTGTCTGCAAGCTATGAACTAGGCCAATACGGCCAAGTTTACGCTAAAGTTGACAACCTATTTGATGAAGCTGAAATTGTTAGTCGTCGCCCTTATGGTGCACGTCCTGGCAAACCAAGACAGTTTAGTCTCGGGTACAAATATCAGTTCTAATGAATGGTTCTGCGGCTCTGCTATCAGAGCCGCAAATCTATACATCTAGTAATATCGACATTTTTGGAAATAACTATGTTAGAGCAATTATGGCAAAGCATTATCGAGCTTCCAGGCTATCTATTTGATGCCAATAAGAGAGTGTATTTGCCATACTTGTTTAGTGCCGTTTTAATGGCAATTCCGGTGTACTTTGCTACCGAACAAGTTCGTACGGGTAGAGGGTTCTTTAAGTTTCTATTTCCAAAGCACGTGTGGTGGTGCCAAAGTGCTAAGCTAGACTATTGTTTATTAATTACCAACAGATTGATAAAAGCAGCCACGTTTACGCCTATAGTACTTACTATGGTGCCAGTAGCCCTAGGGCTATCTAATGGCTTGGAAGCGGTTTTTGGTCCAGCGCTGCACTTGTCTGCCCCTCAGTGGTTGGTGATTACCTTGTTTACGCTTTTTTTGTTCTTGGTGGATGACTTAACCCGTTTTCTATTACATTTGATGCTCCATAAAATTCCCTTTCTATGGGAGTTCCATAAGGTGCATCATTCTGCAAAAGTACTCACGCCATTTACGATTTATCGCTCTCACCCGATTGAGAGTTATTTATATGCTTGTCGAATGGCGTTAACGCAGGGAATTGTCGTAGGAATTGGCTATTATGTATTTGGCAGCAGCCTAAGTATGTACGATATTTTTGGCGCTAATGCATTTGTCTTTTTGTTCAATATCTTTGGTTCAAACCTGCGTCACTCGCATATTTGGCTAAGTTGGGGAGATAAGCTTGAAAGCTGGTTTATTAGTCCTGCGCAACATCAAGTACATCATAGTGATAACCCTATTCACTTTGATACTAACTTAGGGTCTGCGCTGGCAATTTGGGATCGTATGTATGGCTCGTTAATCAAAGCTTCTAGTGCTGGCAAAATCACCATTGGTGTTGGTCAATATGATGCGGGTCATGACTCATTAACCGCGATTTATTTGAAGCCGTTTAAACAGGCCTATAGAGCCATATTACCTAAAAAGAACAAGGGCAACCCACCGCTAAAACCGCAGTAAAGTGACTAAATATGCAATTTAGTTCTTAATATTCAAGGTTGAGGTTAAATACCAGTTGAATTCATTCTCTAATCAATTTGAAGGATGAAATAGCTTATTTACTTAATGCATTTGGTATAAAAGGGGAAAATAGGCTGACGACGGGCATTGTCAGCCTATGTGGGAGAGTAGGCTCCCTAAATCTTTGCTAGTGTAGTCGCGAAGATGATTTACTTCGAACAAAGCCTAATTCATTCAGCTTTTCTACCAGCTTCTGAGGGTCTTCAAAAGCACATGGTGTTTCTTCATCTCGCAAGAAGTGATCTCGTGGTACGGCATGTAAATCCAGCATTTTATGAAATAAAATATTCCGAATTGCCAGCGCTGTCATGCCATTGTCCTGAATTGCATCTAGTCTATCTTGGAGGTCCGAAAAAGGCGCAGCCTTGACATCATCCACTACTGCAGAAAATTGACCATTTGATTTATTCTTAATCATAAAACCCCCAAAGGTATAGCGTGTTCACAATCCAGTGACAAAAAGTTCTTGCGCCGTTAGTTATCAATTTATGTTCATAAAATAGATACTTACGACTTATCCGATGTGGTCAGTTTACTCTGAAGTAGATGCAAATTACCATCTTGGATGTAAAGCTTTGTAAATCGACTAATGAGAGGAGTAAAACAATAGAATAGACGTCTAGACGTAACATGATGATCTGAATATGAAAATAGTTCTCAGTACCAATAATGGTACTGAGAAGCCATTATCTAATTTAAGTAAATAATTTTTCTTTCACATGCTCTGCAAAACCACTACCTGCTTCTAAGTAGAAGTTATAGGTTGAATTTACGCCCATTTCTTCTAATTCTTTTTGCTGATCGGGGTAATTTGCAATCGCAGTTACTTGTCCCTCATATCCTGACGCTTTAAGCTGTTCAAGTGCATAAATATTCTGCATATGTTTGGGCATTGCTAACATCACCATCTCTACTTCAGAGTGGTTAACACGTTGCCAGAAATCAGGGTCAGTGGCATCGGCAGTAAGTACTCTGCGACCACGAGAAACATGCTTCTCGACGACTTCGGGTTTAATATCTACACCAGCAACCGTATTTGGATAACTAGCTTGAATGGTTTCATAGGCACCTGTACCAATTCTCCCCATACCAAAAATAACAATTTTAGTGTCAGTGAGATTCACCGGTAACTCTTCTTCTAAGCGGTCCTGACTCTCAAATTTAAGCAGCCACGGCTCCAATTTTACGTAAATCTCGTTTGAGCGTTTGTTCAGTGGTGATGCGATTACAAAAGTGATGGAAACCGCTATCGCAACCACAGCTAACCAATCTGCCGCGACAGCACCTGAAGCAGATGCAACAGCGCACACGATAAGGCCGAACTCACTGTAATTAGTGAGAGTAAAGGCACTTAAGAGAGATGTTCGAGCACGGAGTTTAAACATGTTGGTAAACACATAGTAAAGCGCTACTTTGATTGGTAGTACAAACAATAGCAGGAATGCGATCAATAGGGCATCCAATGTGATTGTTGCGTTCAAACCAATGTTTAAAAAGAACCCAACCAATAGGATGTCTTTAACATTAAGTAGAGATTTGGATAATTCACCTGCTTTTTTGTGAGGCGCAAAGATCATACCCATTATCAGTGCGCCTAAGTCTCCTTTGAGGCCCGCAAATTCAAAGGCATGGTATCCTGCCACCAAAGCGAAGAAAAACCCAAATAAAGGCAGTAATTCCCCGTGCTTGGAGCGGCTTAAGATCCAAAACATAACAGGGCGAACCAAAGGCAAAATAGCCAACAGTGCCAATGCCCAGATATTTGGCGCTTTACCTGTGCTAACAGCCAAGAAGATCACGGCAAAAATATCCTGCATAACTAAAATACCAATCGATATTTTGCCGTGTAAGCTCGCCATTTCACCTCGTTCTTCCAGTACTTTAACCGCAAATACTGTGCTGGAGAAGCTAAATGCAAACCCCACTAGTAATGCACTTTGCCAGTCTAAGTCGGTGAATAAAGGCAGGCTCATGGCTCCTAGCATTAATAGTAGGCCAGCAAAAAAAGCTGTGCTGGTAACTATATGCATGCTTGCAGGGGCCCAAACTTGTGGTTTGATTAGGTTACCAACACGTAGTTTTAAACCAATACTAAATAGTAGTAGCGTAACGCCAAGGTCTGCGAGTTGAGTAAGTAGATCTGTTGTTTTATGGCCAAGTAGGTTCAACACGAAACCCGCCATTAAAAAACCAATTAAAGGTGGCAGTTTTAATTGATAAACGGAAAATCCGCATGCAAACGCGACAGCAAAATAGAGCAGTTCCATAACTTCAAATTTTAATCCAAGATAACAGCAGTGTATCAAAACCTCCTGATATATAAATTATAAATTTTCGCTGACAAGTTGGAAAAAATATGGTTATGATGCAGATAAGGACATACCGGACAGGAGACGTAATGTTTAAAAAGATCCTAGCATCAGTCGGTATCGGTGCGGCAAAAGTAGATACTGTATTAGAGACAGAACATTTGCACCCGGGACAAAAGTTTCAAGCGCAAATAGTCGTAAAGGGTGGCGATGTTAGCCAAGAGGTGAGTGGGCTTGAGCTTGCGCTCATGACTAGAGTTAAAGTTGAAGGAGAAGACGGCGAATATTTTACTAATCACGTTATTGACCGCTGGCGTGTCGGTGGCACTTTCACAATTGCGCCTGGCGAACAAAAAGTGATCCCTTTCGAAGCCAGACTTCACTCTGAAACACCTATTACAGAGATAAACGCAGGGTTTAATCGTTGTCATGTATGGATTGAAACCGGGCTAGATATAGACTTAGCACTCGATCCATCTGATAAAGACGCGTTACACATTTACCCAAATGAAGCGGTAAAAGCATGCATGACGGCGATGGAGCGATTAGGTTTTCATTTAGTAAAAGCTGATGTAGAAAAGGGCTACTTACGGGCATCTGAATTTCAATCAGTTTCTGGTTGTTATCAAGAGCTAGAATACCGACCCAATACTCGTGCGTTGTTTGGTCTTCAGGAAATCGAGCTTTCTTTCGTACCGGAGGCGCACCGAACGCATGTATTAATTGAGCTGGATAGAGCATTTCGAGGAGATGGGTACGTTGATCTGACGATAGAACACGATCACGTTAACATTTCTCAGCTTTGTGATCAGCTGGAGCGGCTATTCTCATAACTCACTTGAGATGTGGAAAATGCCCAGCTTAGCCTGGGCATTTTTGTTTAACACACCAGCTAGGTTTATTATCTACAACAAATAGAGAAGACTATGAATTGGCAACTAAAAGACTACGATGCGCTCAGTAAAGATGAACTGTTCGCAATCCTCAAGTTAAGAGTGGATGTTTTTGTGGTAGAGCAGGCCTGTCCTTACCCTGAGGTTGATGATATCGACCGTGCAGAAGACACGCAGCATCTGTTTTTGCAACAAGATACAGAGATAGTAGCTTATGCGCGCTGTTACCGTAAATCTGATGATGTCGCGTCAATAGGGCGAGTTATTGTATCACCAAAACTTCGTGGAAAAGGGATTGCGCACGAGTTGATGACACGAGCAATCACTTGTTGTGAATCCAAAATACCTCACCAACGTTTGATTATTTCCGCGCAGTGTTATCTTGATAAGTTTTATTCAAGCCTTGGTTTTATTAAGCAAGGAGAAGAATATCTGGAAGATGGGATCCCCCATCAGGATATGTTGTTAGCAAAGAGCAATACCACTTTACCTCAAATTTAATTAAGTAAATTGGTATAAAGGAGGCAAGTTACTTGCCTCTATTATAGCGTGTTAAAGCGAGTTGAGAAATACAGCGGCAATCGCAATTGGACACACAAAGCGGATATACCAAGGCCAGACTTTCCAGAAAAAGCTTCCTGCCACATCAGGGCAGCCAGATTCAATTTCTTTAAGTAACTTCGCTCGATGCCAAATCCAACCAACGAACACACAGCACAACATACCAAGTAGCGGCTGACCAAACTTAGTAGTAAGGCTCACGGTAAAACCAAATAGTGTCTCGATATTGACTAGAATAGTTAAACTTACGGCAGTAATTAGGGCGCCGATGATCCAAGTAGCTTGCACGCGACCTAACGCAAATCGCTCAACCGCATAAGATACCGGTGCTTCTAACATTGAAATAGAAGAAGTGAGTGCGGCAATACTCATCAGCGCGAAAAATGCAAAGCTTACCAGCAAACCAATGCTGCCCATGCTATCGAAAAGCGCAGGCAAGACTTGAAAAACAAGCGTATCTTCATTTAACAGCGAACCGTCAGCAGCAAAAATTTCAACCCCTTGAGCTTGTGCTACATACATCGCTGGGATGATCAGCAATCCAGCAACAAATGCGATAAATACATCAATCAGGGTAACCATAGCACCAAGGGACACCAAGTTTTCTCTTTTACTGATATACGAGCCATAAATAATCATGACACTGGTGCCAAGCGAGAGAGAGAAAAATGCTTGTCCTAACGCATCAACAAGTAGTTGTGGGTTGAGTAGTGAAGAAAAATCGGGGACTAAATAAACTTTTAATCCTGCCACTGCACCGTCTTGCGTCAACACATACGCTATCAAGGAAAATAAAATACCGATAAGAGCTGGCATTAAACGCTTTGACCACTTTTCAATACCGTTTTCAACACCTTTGCTAATGATAAGCACAGTTAGTGCAATAAAGGCTGCCGTAAAGGCGATATTGCGAGACATTGAAGAGTCTGCGAGCCAAGTTTGTGTCTGCGTTAGGCTTGCAACCTCTGCAATAGGTTCAAGGGTTGCACTAAACATCCACCCAGCAACAATAGCATAAAAGCTTAAAATAAGACCTGCGCAAATTATTCCGCCAAAACCAACGACAAACGCCAGTTTACTCTGCCACGCGGTATTGGTTAACTTACGTAGTGAAGACACCGCATTCGCTTGACCATGGCGGCCAATAACCAGCTCAGCCATCAAAGCAGGATACGCTAAGCAAAAGGCCAAGGCGAGATACACGAAAACAAACGCAGCACCGCCATTTGAAGCGGTTTGTGTTGGGAACCCCCAAATGTTTCCTAGTCCGACCGCCGAACCTGCGGCAGCCATAATAAAACCAAAGCGAGAGCTGAACTCTCCTCGGACATTGCTCATAATTATTATACTTCTCTAAAAAATTGCTAACGGCGCTGACAATCTACTGTAATTAAAAAGAAATAAAAAGAGTAAATTACCTTGATTTAACGCAAGGTTTAGCCTGATATTTCAGCGTAATTAAGATGTTGCAGCCAAAATGCTAAGCTTAGCTTATAAGCCAATGTTTTCACGATTATTTCTGTACAGAGATTGTGGACGTGTAGCGACATATTTACAAAGATTATTTTTCTTTACAGGGGAGTGATAGAGCAAATTTTGCGCCTCCTAATCGCTCTGATTGGCTCACTGAGGCCTTACCATGATGCCAATCCATCACTTTGGCAACAATTGCTAAGCCCAGTCCGTAGCTCTTTCCTGCTCTGTTTCGGTGGGTTTGCTCTTGGAAAAATGGACTAAATACTTTGTCCCAGTTTTGTCTGGCGATACCTGGGCCATCGTCTTCCACCGTAATAATCAACCAATGCTCTGTACGGTGAGCGCTTAGTAACACAGTGCCATTTGCAAAATCACAGGCATTGCTGATTAAGTTGCTAATTGCTCGTGCAAGCCAGTGTAAATCACCATGGATCATTAGGCTCTCAGGGATCTCGACACGACCTGATAGTTGATGCTTTTGCAGTTTAGGTTGCATCTGAGTCATCAGGTCTTGGCCATAACGTGCCAGCATTGTGCTTTCATGTTTAAGGAGGTGAGACTTCTGCTCTAGTGTGGCAAAAGAAAGATAGCTAGATAACATATCTTCCATTTGGTCTAAGTCTTTTTCCATTCGTGCTAAATAGTCGTGAATAGCACCGATGTCACTCTCATCTAACGCTGCATCGAGGCCAAATCTAAGGCAGGCAACCGGTGTGCGAATGTCATGAGACAGGCTGGAAGCCATCAATTTATTCTCCGCCATCAACTTCTCGATTTGGCTAGCCATCCGATTGAATGTATTTTCCAAGTCGCGAATATAGGTAAAGTGATTTGGTGCAATGCGAGCGCTCAGATTACCACTGGCAAAATGTTTTGCAGCGGTATTGAGGACGATGAGGCGCTTCACAAGCGGAGATAGAATAAACCATAAAATGGCGCATATTCCGCCGTAAAAGAATAGTGTCAGTAAGACGTCATAATCTGCTTGTTCTACCTCTGGTTGCCATTCAAGCTCAATGTAGTCAGGGGCCATTTCATGGGTGGTTTTTAGTAAATATACATTTTCGTTTTCAATTACTAGGCCATCTGGCTGTACCATCTTTTGCTTAAGCTCTGGAGGCATTGCCAAAGTATCACCATCTTTATAGGTGATATTGATGTTAAATTGCGTAGAAAGTAATTCGGTAAACTCAGCACGTTTGTTAGGGTCAATATCACTGACTTGTTGAGCAAGCCCAGTCATAAGTTTACTTTGCCACTCAAAACTGTTTTCAAGCGGAGCGGTTTGTTGATTGTATGTGTCGATAACCCAGCCGAGTGCGAAGATAGAAATCAACGCACCGGCGAGTAAATAGATATAGAGTTTTTTCACGATAGATTTGCGTTAGGGTTACCAAGCGGAAGGGACCAAAAGGTAGCCTTTACCCCATACCGTTTTTATTTTTTCAGGATTCTGTGGGTCGTCATTAAATTTTTTGCGTAGTGCAGAAATTAGCACATCCACACTTCTATCTAGGCCATCATACTCGCGGCCTTTGGTGGCTTTAAATACAGCGTCGCGAGAAACGACTTCGCCGGCATGACTGGCTAAAAACTGCAGTAATAAATATTCTGCGCTAGATACAATGACTTCTTGGCTACTCACACTGACTTTGCGAGCTTGCGTATCAATAGAAAGTTGACCAACTACGAGTTCATGATTAGCAGTTTTATGATCGAGAGGCTTTTCCTGTGCTGCTCTGACGTTTGCTTTGATCCTTGCTAAAAGGGCTCGAGGACGGACGGGTTTAATAACATAATCGCTCGCGCCAACCTCAAGTCCGATCACCTCATCCATTTCTTCATCTTTAGCGGTGAGCATGATCACCGGTTTATTATAAAACTGGCGTAAATCTCGACACACACTGATACCATCTTTCCCTGGCAGCATAAGGTCAAGCAATACAAGGTCTGGATCTAGAGACTTTACACGTTCAACTACTTCGTCACCACGATAGCAACAATGTGTTTTATAACCCTGATTATCCAGATATTCCGCTACCCACTGCGCAAGAGACGTATCATCTTCAACCAATAATATAGTACCGTATTGCTCCATGTCTTAACTCCGAACTTTTATTTTTCCTTGCCGAGTATAATCCCAGAAGCGCTATTGTCTGTAAATAAGTGTAGTGTCGGCACTCAAGCCGACCTCAACGCGTTATTTTACATTTAGCTTCTCTATTAAACTCTCGGCCAAGTGTTTTTGCATATCAGCAGTGAGTGCCGAAACTTCCGTTTGTGTACAGGCACCAGCTGTTTTCTCAAGGGGTGATACTGTCTTAGTTATTTTATACGGCGGTATGTCTACCGGTTTTTCGCCACGTTGACGACGAGCTTCCTCAGTATTTTGAGCTACAATGAAGGATAGCACCTCGTGCTCATTGGCTATCTTTTCTACCTCTGAAAAGGTAAATTGCAGTGGGATCCCTTGGAAGCCCGCACTATCTACTGACGATTTTGCAAACCACACCACGTCAGAAGACTGTTGATGGGCCAATCGCATACTGACCGAAGCGACAATGTTAGTACATTGAAATGCTGGTGAATTCTGTGCAAGTTCCGCAATATGTGGATGCGGGTTTCTTGGTCTATCAAGGGCATACGTTTTGTTCGCTGCAAATTCTAAATCTAACTGATGAATAGTCAGAACGTAATTCGCCCCTTTTGTGGCAACTACTTTTAGGCCCTTTTTCTCTAGTAGCGCATTGATTTGCTTTCTGAGTGTATCAGTTAGACTGACTTTATCTGCGCTGATGAATACCGTGTCACCTTTGGTGAGTGGGTGAGCTGGTAACTGCACAGATTTAATTCGTGCAGAATTAAGTTCAGTACTGTAGCTAATTTGATAGACAGATTTTTTTAGTAATGGCTTTTTAGGTACATCTAACTTTGGCGCTAATGGCGCTGTGGTGACACATCCAAAAAGTAGACTTGTACATAGAGCTGCTAGCACTAAACGCATTAAAATACCTCAAATAAACAGTTATTTTCTTATATTTAGTGAGTTCCGCCGATTCATCATGTTAGTATGGCGGGCGAGTGTTAATGAAATGAGTCATTATGAAGTCGCTAATTCTCACATTAGTTTGTTTGGTTTGCATTAGTTATTCAAAAATAACGTTTGCTAAAACTCCAAACCAGCAATGGTCACAATTTTTAAAGAGCTATTCTAAGCAAGTCGAACGCAAACTAAAAGAAAAATCGGTTCCCGGCGCTGCTTTATCCATCGTGCATGTCGAACATGGTAGCTATGCCGAAGGATTTGGGCGAACAAAAAGCCGCAAGGGGACAAGTATTGATGAGCGCACACGCTTTCGTTTAGCTTCGGTGTCGAAAACTTTCGCGGGTAGCTTAACCGCAAAACTCGCGAGTGAAGGGTACTTTAATATTGACGATAATGTCAGTACTTATTTACCACGAGTGGCTGAAGGGGATTACAGTCAGCTCAAGCTTTATCACTTATTAAGCCATTCTAGCGGCTTAGTTCCCAATGCCTATGATAATTTAATTGAATCGAGAATGGATTATCCGCAAATCGTCGAGCGGCTGTTACAAGTCAAAGCGTTGTGCGCACCCGGTGAATGCTACGGTTATCAAAATGTGATGTTTAGTTTGATCGGTGATGTTATCGAGCAGGCAACTAAAATACCTTATCAAACATGGATGGAAGAGTTTGTTTTTGCGCCACTCAATATGCGAGATTCGGGTCTTGGCTACGAGCAGATGACGCAAGACAGCAACTTTGCTTGGCCACACGTTAGAGGTCGAAAGCGTTGGCATACGGCAAAATTAAAACAACACTATTATAAAGTACTACCCGCAGCGGGTGTAAATGCCAGTGCCGCAGATATGGCACAGTGGTTAAAGGCACAACTAGGGCTTTATCCTAGCGTGTTGTCTCCCGATGCGTTAAGTAAACAATCGGTGCCTTACACCTTGACTAAACGGGAACTGCGTAGACGAATTTGGCGAGGCCATGTAGAAGAGGCCTATTATGGACTCGGATGGCGAATTTATCGCTATGATGGCCGACTACTTTATTACCACAGTGGTTGGGTCCAAGGCTATCGTACTGACGTTGTTATTATGCCGGAGCAGGGTATCGGTTTTAGTCTGTTGCTCAATGCAGAAAGTGGCATTATTAATAAACTGACCAATGACTTTATTGTGGATGCAATCGCATTAGAGAAGCAGTTGATGCCGGTATTGAGTGAGCAGGAAATTCAGAAGATAAGGCAAGAAGAGGCGAATTTATTAAAAGCAATTGCGACGCCTTCTGATGAAAACGTCGCAAACAATGAAGATTAATTACGTGGTAATTGAATCTTTTTGTCTTCGCTTTGACGATACAACACAATAATGTGACCAATTGTTTGTACCTTGTGCGCGTTAGTTTCGCGTACAATTGCTTCGAAAATCAGTTGCTTAGTTTCACGATCGTTTGTTGGTACTTTTACCTTGATAAGCTCGTGAATGTTCAGGTTTTGCTCGATTTCAGCCATTACGCCTTCTGTTAGGCCATTTGCGCCAAGAAGAACGACAGGGTTTAAGTTATGAGCGAGCCCTTTTAGGAACTGCTTTTGTTTATTTGATAAGGTCATATTGATACAATCTTATTTATTAAAAGGCTTGAATTATCGATATTCTAACGCCATCTAGACAATATTACTAATGAGTTATAGTTAATATGGCAAATAAAAAACACTCCGCCAGTTCAAAACGTTGGTTAAAAGAGCACGTAGAGGACCCGTATGTTCACGAAGCCCAAAAACGTGGCTATCGTTCTCGTGCAGTATTTAAGCTGGAAGAAGTCCAGCAGAAGGATAAATTGATCCGTAAAGGAATGACTGTTGTAGACTTAGGTGCGGCTCCAGGTAGCTGGTCACAGTATTTAGCTGAGCAAGTTGATATTGACGGGCAGGTAATTGCTTGTGATATTTTGCCTATGGACTCGTTAGCTGGAGTCGACTTCCTTCAGGGTGACTTCAGAGAGGAAGCGGTATTAAATGCGCTGCTCGACAGAATCAATGGCAAAAATGTTGATGTTGTTTTTTCAGATATGGCTCCGAATATGAGTGGTAACATGTCTACTGATCAATCTGGTAGTATGTATCTGGTCGAGTTAGCATTAGATATGTGTCACCAAGTGCTTAAACCAAACGGTGCATTTGCAGTAAAGGTTTTCCAAGGAGAAGGCTTTGATCAATTTGTACAAGAAGTACGTAATTGTTTTAAGGTCGTAAAGATCCGTAAACCAAAAGCGTCTCGTCCTCGGTCGCGTGAAGTATATGTAGTGGCGACGGGCTACAAACTGTAGTACAGTTGGATAGCATCAGGTTGAATTTGAATTTTTTTGGATACAAGAGGTTAACTCCTTGAGCGATATGGCTAAAAATCTAATACTCTGGTTAGTAATTGCAGTGGTACTTATGACTGTGTTCCAGAGCTTTAACGGTGGCGAACAATATGATCGCCAAACGAGTTACACACAATTCGTAAAGGATGTGCGCAATGGCTCTGTGAGAGAAGTCAGTATTGACCGTCAAACAGGTGTTATTAGTGGTGTTCGTTCTAGCGGAGATCGTTTTCAAACAGTAATTCCATTAACCGATTTAGACTTGGTTAATGACTTACTTAAGAACGACGTAAACATCAAAGGTGTGGCACCTGAGGAACAATCTTTCCTAGCCAACATCTTTATCTCCTGGTTCCCAATGCTTTTGCTTATCGGGGTATGGATATTCTTCATGCGCCAAATGCAAGGCGGTGGCGGTAAGGGCGCGATGTCATTCGGTAAGAGTAAAGCGCGCCTTATGAGTGAAGATCAAGTTAAAACGACATTTGCTGACGTTGCAGGCTGCGATGAAGCAAAAGAAGACGTGACTGAACTTGTAGACTTTTTACGCGATCCGTCTAAGTTCCAAAAGTTAGGTGGTAGCATTCCTAAAGGCGTGTTGATGGTTGGTCCTCCGGGTACGGGTAAGACACTATTAGCCAAGGCTGTAGCGGGAGAAGCAAAAGTACCATTCTTTACCATCTCTGGCTCAGATTTCGTAGAAATGTTTGTGGGTGTTGGTGCGTCACGTGTACGTGATATGTTCGAACAAGCAAAGAAAGCAGCACCTTGCATAATCTTTATCGATGAAATCGATGCGGTAGGTCGTAAGCGTGGAGCAGGTATGGGTGGTGGTCACGACGAGCGTGAGCAAACACTTAACCAAATGCTAGTTGAAATGGATGGCTTTGAAGGCAACGAAGGTATTATTGTTATCGCGGCGACTAACCGTCCTGACGTTTTGGATCCTGCGTTGTTGCGTCCAGGACGCTTTGACCGTCAAGTCGTTGTTGGGCTTCCTGATATTCGCGGACGAGAGCAGATCCTAAACGTACACATGCGTAAAGTACCATTAGATGACAATGTTGAAGCCTCTGTGATTGCACGTGGCACGCCAGGTTTCTCTGGTGCTGATCTAGCAAACTTGGTAAACGAAGCGGCACTGTTTGCTGCTCGTGGTAACAAGCGCAAAGTCAGCATGGCGGAGTTTGATGCCGCGAAAGACAAGATTATGATGGGTGCTGAACGTAAATCTATGGTGATGAGCGAGCAAGAAAAAGAAATGACGGCTTATCACGAGGCTGGTCACGCCATTGTTGGTCGCCTAGTGCCAGAACATGATCCGGTTTATAAAGTGTCGATTATCCCTCGTGGCCGTGCTTTAGGTGTAACTATGTATTTACCAGAGCAAGACCGTGTTAGTCACTCTAAGCAACATCTAGAGTCGATGCTGTCTAGCCTCTATGGTGGTCGTATTGCTGAAGCACTAATCTATGGTGATGACAAAGTAACTACCGGTGCCAGCAATGATATCGAACGTGCTACCGACATTGCTAAGAAGATGGTTACGCAGTGGGGTCTAAGTCCAAAGCTGGGTCCTCAAATGTATTTAGAAGAGCAGGGCGAGATGTACATGGGCGGTGGCTCTCATCGCATGTCAGGTGTGTCTGATGAAACAGCCAAGCTTATCGACGCAGAAATTAAAGATTTCATCGATCGAAACTATCAGCGCGCGGAGCAAATCCTAAAAGACAATATGGATATCCTTCACACCATGAAAGATGCACTGATGAAGTATGAAACGATTGATGCATTACAGATTGATGATTTGATGGAGCGCCGTGATGTTCGTCCACCTAGGGATGCCCACGACGTAAAACCTGAGAAGAAGTCAGACTCTGAAAAAGTGACGGAATTAAAACCTGAGCCGAAAGCTGAAAAGCCAGCTGACGACCAGTCTAATGACAGCTCATCAAACTCAGAGCTTGATGACAAATCGTAAGTTTAGGTAGAATACTGCAGCCCCGAGCGATCGGGGCTTTTTTGTATCAATAGATTTAATACCATTTAGCCTTGTTATCGACAAGATTTTCTGACCTGAAAGTAGATTGCTAATTAGGAAAATTGGTAGAGGCTTTTTAACTTGGAGAGCCTACCCGCTTGATGTGAAGAACTTAAATCTATTGCAAACCTTTCGAGTTCATCAAGTTTACGTTACAAAAAGTAGGTATGGAATGTACGAGTTACGCTTACCAAGAGCCCGCAGTCTCTCCTTAGATAAGCCTCAAGTAATGGGGATTTTAAATGTCACTCCCGACTCGTTTTCTGATGGTGGAAAATTTACCCATCTAGACAATGCAATTGTACAAGCTGAAATGATGCTTGCTCAAGGTGCTTCTATCTTAGATATAGGTGGAGAGTCAACTCGTCCTGGTGCCCCTGATGTTCAATTAGAGGATGAGTTGCAGCGTGTTATTCCGGTAATTAAGGCTATCCGCTCGCAGTCTGATTGTGTTATTTCGGTGGATACAAGTAAGGCAGAAGTGATGAGACAGGCGCTAGAAGCAGGGGCCGATATTATCAATGATGTCCGAGCACTACAGGAGCCGGGAGCACTAGAGGTGGCCGCACAGTATGCAGATGTTCCAATCTGTTTAATGCACATGCAGGGGCAGCCTCGCTCAATGCAGAATAATCCGCAATATGGTGATTTATTTTCAGACATCAGTCATTTTTTCGAAGCTAGAATCAGCGCGTGCGAGCAATTTGGAATAAATCCACAGAGATTGATTCTAGACCCTGGCTTCGGTTTCGGTAAATCGCTAGAACACAATTTTAAAATTTTAGGTGGTTTGGCTAAGTTTAAGACTTTTGATTTACCAATCTTAACTGGCCTATCCAGAAAGTCCATGTTTGGACAATTACTCACTCGGGATACACATGAACGCGTGGCGGCAAGCTTGGCTGGTGCATTACTATGCGCGCAGCAAGGCGCCCATATTATTCGTGTTCATGATGTAAAAGAAACAAGCGACGTGCTAAACGTATGGTTAGCGTCGGTTAATGGAGTTACTCAATGACAACAAGAAAGTACTTTGGTACAGATGGTGTAAGAGGTATGGTGGGCGAGTTCCCAATCACGCCTGAATTTGCAATGAAATTAGGTTGGGCTGCAGGTAAAGTCTTGTCTGAGCGTGGTACCAAAAAGGTAATTATTGGTAAGGATACTCGGATTTCGGGTTACCTGCTTGAAACTGCTTTAGAAGCAGGGTTAGTTGCAGCAGGCATTAACGTTGTATTGTTAGGTCCCATGCCAACTCCTGCGGTTGCTTATCTGACTCAAACGTTCAGAGCTGAGGCCGGCATAGTTATTAGTGCATCCCACAATCCTTATCACGATAACGGTATCAAGTTCTTTGGTGGCGATGGTAAAAAATTGCCTGATGACGTTGAGCTTGCAATTGAAGCTAAGCTTGATGAGCCGATGACTTGTGTTGCATCAGAAAAGCTAGGTAAAGCTAAGCGGCTAGAAAGTGCAGATGGTCGTTATATCGAATTTTGTAAAGGCCAATTTCCCCGAGAATTATCTCTCGAAGGCTTAAAAGTAGTGTTAGATTGTGCCAACGGTGCAACCTATCATATTGCTCCGAGTGTGATGCGTGAGCTCGGTGCAGATGTGATCACCACTGCTTGTGAACCGAATGGTGTAAATATCAACGAAAAATGTGGTGCAACACATGTGGAAGCGTTGAAAAAGGCGGTACTTGAGCATCAAGCTGATGTGGGTATTGCCTATGACGGTGATGGCGATCGAGTGATGATGGTTGATCATGATGGTCATGTTTTTGATGGCGATGATATTGTTTATATCATTGCTTGTCAGGCCCATGCTGATGGTACGCTAGGTGGTGGGGTTGTTGGTACTGTTATGTCAAATATGGGACTCGAAAATGCGCTTAAGGCAAGAGGTATAGAGTTTGAGCGTAGTAAAGTCGGTGACCGTTATGTTATGGAGTTGCTTGGCGAGAAAGGCTGGAAAATCGGCGGTGAAAGTTCGGGCCATGTTCTAAACCTAGATCTTATTAGTACTGGCGATGGTATTGTCTCCAGTTTGCAAGTGCTCGCGGCAATGGTTGCACAAAACAAGACATTAAAAGATCTCGGCGAGGGCTTTAGTAAATACCCGATGAAGATGATTAATGTACGCTATAGCACTAAAAATGATCCAACAGAGCAAGACTCAGTGAAAGCCGTTGTTGCTGAAGTAGAAGAACTGCTAGCCGGCAAAGGCCGAGTACTATTACGCAAATCTGGTACTGAGCCAGTTGTTCGTGTGATGGTTGAAGCGCAACAACAGAAGCAAGTGATCGATTTTGCTCAAAAAATCGCTGAAGTTGTTGAATCTGTGAGCAATTAAACTAAAAATTAAATTTATTTCTTGTAACTTCGGGTGAGTGGAGTTAGTATCTCACCCGCTTTCTACTGCGGAGTGTCGTATGACAACTAGAAAGCAAATTGTTGCTGGTAATTGGAAGATGAACGGTTCAAAATCGCTCATTGAACAAATATCAGAAGCAGTAAGCAATCAATCATTTCAAGCAGAAGTAATTGTTTTCCCTCCTGCAATGCTCATAGAGCAAGCAGCAAATAAAGGGCTTACTGTCGGAACGCAAACCGTTTCGGAATATAAAGAGGGCGCATACACTGGAGAAATTCAGGCGTCCCTAGCTAAATCGCTAGGAGCAACATATACCTTAGTAGGTCATTCAGAGCGACGCGCGATTTATGGCGAAAGCGATGCTGATGTTGCAAACAAATTTGCACATGCTCAAGAGCAAGGGTTAACACCTATTCTTTGTGTTGGTGAAAGCGAAGAAGAAAGAGAAAATGAGCAAACAGAGGAAGTGGTCGCAAGACAAATAAATGCAGTTATCACCAAATTAGGTGTGGCAGCGTTGGCCAACTCTGTGATAGCATACGAGCCAGTTTGGGCTATAGGTACTGGTAAAACTGCGTCACCTGAACAAGCCCAAGCAGTACACAAATTTATACGTAATTTGCTTGCTAAATATGATGAGCAAATTGCACAAGCACTGCGATTACTTTATGGTGGCAGTGTTAACGAAAAAAATAGTGAATTGTTATTCGCACAAGATGATATAGACGGTGGACTGATAGGTGGCGCAAGCTTAAAACCAGAAAGTTTCGCAGCTATATGCAGAAGTGCAAAAGGATAAGTAAATGTACGAAATTTTAATGGTTGTTTACTTAATTGTCGCTTTAGCGCTTATCGGTATGGTGCTAATTCAACAAGGTAAAGGTGCAGACATGGGCTCTTCGTTTGGTGCAGGCGCATCGGCGACAGTGTTTGGCTCATCAGGCGCAGGCAACTTTATGACCAAAACAACAACAATCTTAGCAACAGTATTTTTTGTACTAAGTATTGTTTTGGGTAACCTAACAACTGGTCAAATTAAAAAGACTAGTGAATGGGAAAACCTAGAGGCACCAGCTGCTGCAACAACGGTTCCAGCAACTAGCGATGTGCCAGCTTCAGAAGAAAATCCAGCTTCTGATGTGCCTAACTAGAAGTTAGGGAAAACACCGAATTTGCGAATGTGGTGGAATTGGTAGACACGCCATCTTGAGGGGGTGGTGGCTTCGGCCGTGGGGGTTCAAGTCCCCCCATTCGCACCAAATAAAAAAACCAGCTTAGGCTGGTTTTTTTTTCGTCTACATTTTACTTACTCTCATCCGCGAATTGCTAATATTTCATTTTTGTAACTTTTGGTGCGGTTTTTAGTATAATCATTTGTTCTGTAACGAATTTTTATAAAAATTAATTATCTACGTTTGGTTTTATTTTGGTTACAAAAACCTTATAAAGTATTTTTATTAAATAATTATTTCAATTTTATCCAGTTGTGACTATAATGCCCCTCCAGAGGAAAGAGATGCGTCTAATGCATCTTTTTTTATGCCCAAAATTTGTAGCCTTCAAGTCTATGACTTAATTGATTACAGGGTTAGAAGTAATAACGCCGAGTTTATTGCTTCTCTAGTCTGCGACCTCTCGCAACTAGCACACACGGTGATTCCTTTGGAGATTATATGATTACAGTTTTACCTCGCCTTGGTTTATCTGCGATATCAGCTGCGGTATTAGCAGCGGTAGCCCTTCCTAATACAGCTTTTGCTGAGCAAGCAAATGCAGAGCCAGAAAAACAAGTCTTTGAAAAGATAGAAGTGACTGCTCGTAAGCGTACAGAAAGCTTGTTTGAAACGCCCACCGCTATTACCTCTATCGGTGCCAATGACATAGATAAAGCAAACATCAGCAACTTAGACGATATTGGTAAATTCGTTCCAAATTTAAATATTACCCGCTACGGTGTGGGTAATGCGGCTCACGCGTCAGTATTTATTCGTGGTATTGGTCTTCAAGACCATGTGATCACCACAGATCCAGGGGTTGGTGTTTACGTCGATGGTGTATACCTTGGCCGCCAAATGGGTTCTAACCTTTCCCTGCCAAATGTTGAGCGTGTTGAAGTACTACGTGGCCCCCAAGGTACGCTGTACGGTCGTAACACGTTAGGCGGAGCGGTAAATGTGATCACCAAACAGCCAGGCTTTGAAGAAGTTGCACGCGTAGAAGCCAAAATTGGCTCACGCGGTCGTCTGGCGACAGATTTATACACCAGCCAAGCATTGACTGACACGCTAGGCTTTTCAGCGAGCGCATCTTACAAAGAGCGCGATGGTGTCGGTAAAGCGATTAACCTTGAAAACCCAGAAAAAGAAATTGGTGAAGAGCAAGAGTTCAGTGGCCGATTAGCATTAAGATGGCAAGCAACGAGCGACTTAGTTATAACGGCGGCATTTGACGGCGTTGAAAACGAGTCGGGACAATCACCTTATACTATCGAATTAACAGAGCCGCTTGACCCGAATGATCCTAATAATGGCGACTTTCCATTGTTAGATGAGTCTATGCTGCCAAACAACCCAGATGACTTGGCAACAACGGTTGCTGGTATTGAAAGCACTGATTACTCTGGTTGGGGTGGTTCAATTACCGCTGATTGGCAAGCAAGTGACGTGTACTCGGTTAAGTTTATCGCGAGCAAGCGCAGCTCTGAATATACAGGAGGCCTCGATGATGACGCGGTTGCACTTAACCTTTCTGAGTTCCCTGAAGAGGGTGGCGCGGATCAATACTCATTTGAGCTACAGTTTAATGGTACTTATGACTCTTGGGACTTTGTATCTGGCCTTTACTACTTCAATGAGGAAGGCTTTACCAGCTCAGGTCCATTCGTATTTAGTCCTTGGAACACGCCTGACGGTCTATTAAATGATGGCCAGACAGCGTCTTTCGGTGATTACGGTTATTTCGATATCAACCAAGAGACAGACGCTTATGCGGCGTATATTAATGCCAGCTTTGATGTGACTGAATTGCTCAGTATTGGTGGTGGTTTACGCTACTCTGAGGACAAAAAAGAAGCAGATGCGTTATTCCCAAGCTTTGGTACTCGTAAATATGTCAGTGCCGATTTTGATGAAGTGACGTGGGACGTAAATGCGTCATATCAGCTAACGCGTGACATCAATGTTTATGCACAAGTTCAAAAAGGATATCAAAGTGGTGGTTTCCCACCGCGTCCATTTGGTGGCCCTGATCAATTCGCGGCATTTGACGAAACCAAAGCGATTAACTACGAAATCGGTTTCAAAGGCCAAGTACATGATAACGTATCTATGATGGTTGCTGCCTTTGTCACGGATTACACCGACCTTGCATTACCTTTCAACGACCCAACTGCTGGCGGCGGTTTTGTGACCATCGTGGAGAATGCTGGTGAGTCAAAGGCACAAGGTATAGAGCTTGAGACCACAATTGCAATTACCGATGATTTCTCAGTTCGCAGTTCAATCGGCTACCTAGATTCTGAAATCACCCATGTTGATGAAGGGGTTATCGGTATTGGTAAGGGCGACGCGCCAGCACTAACACCACGTTGGACTGTGATGGTAGCCCCCTCTTATTTCTATGATTTAGCGCATGGTGCAACAATTGCGGTTAACGCAAGTTATTCATACCGCTCAGATATGCAAGGTCAATCTGTTACCCGTGCAAGTGAACATATTGACTCACGAGAGCTACTTGGCTTTAATGTCTCATACACGAACGCTGACGGCGATATGGAAGTAACCCTATACGGTGAAAACGTACTAAACGAAGTGTACGATGTTGGCCGTTTACAGCAAAGCGGCTTTGTTGGTGTAATGCGTAGTAACGACAGAAGTGAGTTTGGTATTAAGTTCAAAAAAGAGTTTTGGTTGGATTAATCTAACTTTTTGAAAGTCTCTAACAAAGCCGCTTAGTTTCATTACTAAGCGGCTTTTTTGTTTGTCTAGTTTCCTAGTGAGAAGAGCAGCGCGCGTATCGTTAATTAATACACTCGTTGCTGTAGGATAGCATTACTTGTTTAAAACCAATTTAAGGAGAAGAAACTTGAGCGACATGTTAGAAAAAGGGAAGGAGATCCTGTCACAGCAGTCTTTTAGTTTACTACTAGGTGCGGAGCTGGATGTTTACAAGACAGGCATTGCTGAATTAAGTCTTAAGATCCGAGATGATTTGCAGCAAAACAACGGCTTTGCCCATGGTGGAGTGGTTAGTTATTTGGCTGATAACTGCATTACCTTCGCAGGCGCATCTGTACTTGGCAGCTGTGTGACCTCAGAATATAAAGTGAACTATGTAAGACCTGCGATAGGGGATATATTAGTGGCTAGGTCAAACGTTTTGCATTCAGGTAAACGCCAAGCAACGTGTGAATGTAAGGTATATGCAAAAAGCGGCGAGGAAGAAAAGTTGGTGGCGGTTTCTCTTGGTACAATAATTAAGGTTTAGGATAGCAGGCGACATTCTGAAGTGCAGTTACAGGAAGTTACTCTACAATAAACGTGTTAGATCTTTTTAGTGCTACCCGCCAGGCATATTTGCTCTAAGCGGATAGCACTATGTTGATAGCGTTAGCGGACGTAATTAAAATGAATACGCAACGCTAAACTTTACACTTCTTGGCATGATATAGCGGCCATTGGGTGAGTTTGGATTTCGAGGATCGCCTTCGGTGATCCCTTGCTTGTCTGTAAGATTATCTACAGCCAGCTGCAGTTTTACCCCTTCTGTAGGTTCCACAATCAGGCCAATATCAAGTTTTTCATAGCCTTCAAGTACCACAGTATTTTCGTTATCACCAAATCGGTCGTCTACAGCTGAAAGTGTGCCATATAGGGTGGCGTACATGCCCGACATTTCAAAATCATAACTTGGCGTAATACGTAGCATCCAATCTGGTTGGCGCTGCGCTTTATTGCCTTCGTTGGTTGGACTTTCTGTGATCTCAGTATCTTGCCATGTCGCATTCAGATTTACCGATAAACCAGACTCATGGTTATAGCTGTAATCTACTTCCACGCCGGTTGCTTCATTGGTTAAAATTTCTGCGGGTACACCTGGGCGACGAACAAATGTGTCACCTTTAACTTCGTTAGTAAATAAGGTAACAAATAGATCTCCGGTTTCACCCATATATTTGTATCCAAGCTCAGCTTGTGTGACTTCTTTAATTAGTGACTCACCCGATTCATAAGTGCTAAAGTTGTCTCTAAAATCGTCGAAGTAAGGCATCTTATAGCCTTTGTTCATACGAGCAAAGACACCGGAATCTAGGCTTAAGCTATAGTCTGCACCGAGTGTCCATGAGGTTTTGCGTTCATCATAGTCAACCGTTTTGGTGATCACTCCGTCTAAATCCTCATCTACGGAATAGTCAACTTCGTGTTGTTCACTGCGCAGACCTAAGTCTAACTTGAGTGCTTCGGTGGCTTGGTAACTATGCGTGGTATAAATCGCCCACGTGGTAGCATCGCCTGAGCTGCTAATGTCATAGTTAAATGCGCAGCCAGCGACATCACTATTACAAGCAATGCCATCTAATGCCTCACCACCTTGCTCTAAAACATGGTAGGCGGTATTACCTAAACTCCACCAATCCTTTGCTGAGGTAGTGGCAGTGTAAATACCAAAGGCACTCGACCAATCACCAAAAGTTTTATTTACGGCTAAGTCATTGGTAAAGGCTTCAATGTCTTTGAGCACGACCCAGCGACCATATTGTTGCACCATAGTATCGCCAGTATATTCATCACCGGTGACGCTCCCAGTAGCCGTTTCGCCATTATCCGCTACCTCACTTAAGCGCATCGCGGTACCGGCAGGCACTAAACCTATCGTATTTGCATCGCCTTGCGTGAGGCTAAAACGGTCGATTAATTGCCAACCATTATCGAAATTGACCTTCAAGCTACCGCCAGATACATGACCTTTCCAGCCACGACCATCCCCCAAGTCAACATTCATCGCACTGTCGTGTTCACCAAAATAAATAGTTGCTTTGCGGTTGTTTGTGCCTAATTGAGTAAAGCCTGCGTCAACACCATCAACGTTAAGCGGAGTCGGGAGATACCAGGCGCCAGTGTCGTCGGTTTGACGGGTATAGAGGTTAAACTCACCATTGGCGAACTCTTTGGTGAGGTTAATAGTAAATTGATGGCCTTTTTCTGAGGTAAATCCGGCATCACGGATCCCAGAAGAACGTTTGATATAACCACCAACCATATAATAAAGGTCATCTGATATTTCACCACTTAGCACACCATCAACTCTATTGAGACCATAGTCCGTTGTGGTGTACTTAAAAGTCCCTTCGGTGTCTGTTTGACCGCGTTTAAGTTGAAAGTTAGTGGTTAAACCAGGCTGACCATTCGAAACTACAGGGTTTGGTCCACCGCGCAGACCTTCCATCACGCTGATGGTTTCATCCAGCCTAAAAATTGAGGTGTTTTCTAAAAAGGAAAGTGTAGGCGCTGGGTAAATTGGACTGCCTTGTAAACTAACCGTCAAGAATGGTGCATCCCCGCCGCCTGGAAAACCGCGAACAAACACATTAGCACCAGATTCGCCACCTGAGCTTTCAACCCAGATCCCAGGCACTGCTTTAAGCAGATCCGCTGTACTTTTTGGCGCAAGCTTATCGATTTGTACGGCATCGATGTTGGTTACCGCAAAGCTGGCATCAATTTTTCTGATCCCAGCACCACCTGGCGTGCCAGATACAATAATCGTTTCTATTTTTTCTTTGTTCTTGTTTGTTTGTTGCTCAGCCTGAGCTGATGTGCTTAACGCAAGCGTTACAGCAGCAGCGATCAAGCTTAACGAGTTAGTTTTTATCACGGCTAAAGCCCTCTTGTTGTTGTCATAGACTGGTATTTAACGACTGTCTATTTTTTAAAATAGAACTTAATGCAAACGTTTGCAATGATGTTATTTAAAAATTTGTCATAAAATTGCGCAATACGTTACAAAGATAGGCTGGTTGACTGTCTTTTTTACTTAGTTAGCGTAGGGGATTCAATTAGTTATGGTTTAAGTGCAAAAAAATTGTAAGAATAGTACTCTAATTATGGGCGTGAGTAAGGGGGTTACCTTGGCTTCAACACAATTAAAGTTATCGGATTTGGCAAAGCTAGCCGGAGTCTCAACCTCGACAGCTTCCCGAGCACTCAATGATAACCCCTTGATAAAAAAAGAAACTCGAGAGCGTATTCAGGCTCTTGCAAAAGAACATCACTTTAGCATCAATACTGCGGCCAGCCGTTTACGCATGCAAAAAACCAAAGTCATCGCTGTTATCATTAATCTAGAGGCCGAAACAAAGCAGTCGGTTGATGATCCTTTCTTACTAAAAGTAGTCAGTGATATCAATCGCGCTGTGAACCGCCAAGGCTATGAGTTATTGCTCTCTAATTCATATATGGCTGGTGAAGATTGGTATGGCTATTTTATTTCTGGTCGTCGAGCCGATGGGGTAATAGTTGTAGGGCAAGGCAAAGAGCAGGCAAGAATAGAGCGAGCGGTAAAGGCGGGCACTCCTATCGTCGTGTGGGGGGACCCTAAGACTTTCGCAAACTATCCGATTGTTGGTAGTGACAATTTTATCGGTGGCTTGACTGCAACTGAACATTTAATTGCCAAGGGAGCATCTAAATTGCTGTTTATGGGCGACCCTGCGCACGCGGAACTGGGCGAGCGTTACCGCGGCTTTTGTCATGGAGTAGAAGAAGCCGGAGTTGACGCACAAATGATGAAGATTGATATCACCTCGGATGCCGCCTACAACTGCATTAATACTATGTTGCGAGAGCATGGGTTGACCTTTGATGGCATCTTCGCCTGCAGCGATATGGTTGCCCTTGGGGCGTTGAAAGCCCTAAAAGAGCGATATGTCAGTGTGCCAAACGATGTCCGGATTGTGGGCTTTGATGATATCGCCATGGCGCAGATCAGCTTTCCGGCGCTCACTACTATTAAGCAAGATACCAGTGCTGCGGCCCAGCTTTTGGTAGAAAAACTGCTCTCACAGTTAAGCGGTGAGAGTTGTGCTTCTCAAGAGGTTGCCTCTTCGCTCGTGGTACGACAGTCCAGTTAAAAAATACAATCACTAGAGCAATCATCATGTTAAATGTATTTACTGGGCTTTGAAATGCAAACGATTGCAAAAGTTAAAAAGTCTGTCTAGACTAAAAAGGAATCACAGTGTTTTAACGAGAATAACAATGAATCGAGCACGTATCATACTTGCTATGGCTGTTAGTTACTTTCTGTTTGCTATTTTGCTCAACAGTGTTGGAACAGTCATATTACAGTCAATCCATACCTTTGGGATCACTAAACCACAAGCCGCGACATTAGAGGCATTCAAAGATCTTCCCATTGCCATCGTGTCATTTCTAGTTGCTTCTGTTATCCCCAGAGTCGGATTTAAAATTGCCTTAACCAGTGTACTTGCCGTTGTTGCTTTGATCTGCAGTATTACTCCCATGGTGGCCGAATTTTGGATTTTAAAACTGGTATTTGCGTCGGTGGGGGCTGCCTTTGCCGTGGTGAAAGTGTCTGTTTACGCGCTAGTGGGCCAAGTCACCGAGGGAAGTAACCAACATTCAAGCCTACTTAATTTTATCGAAGGTGTGTTTATGTTGGGTGTCCTTGGCGGGTACTGGATCTTTGCGGCCTTTATCGACAGTGGTGATAACTCTTTAGGATGGCTAAACGTGTATTTTGTGTTGGCAATATTGAGCGCTTTTACTGCCTTGGTTGTTTGGATCTCGCCAATTGCAAAGCCGGAACCGACACAGGCAACAGAATCTAGTATTTCAGCTTTTATGGCAATGTTGAAGCTGGTGGCAAAACCACTGGTGTTGGTGTTTGTTATTTCTGCGTTTTTATACGTCTTGATAGAGCAAAGTATAGGAACTTGGCTACCTACATTTAATAACGAGATCTTATCGTTACCGGTGAACATTAGCGTTCAAATTACCAGTGTTTTTGCAGCCTGTTTAGCATTAGGTCGGCTCGGGGCCGGGGTTGTACTTACCAAAGTGCATTGGTATGTAGTGTTAAATGTGTGTCTTGCTGCCATGGCTGCGCTCGTTATTTTGACCCTACCTATGACAGAAAGCATTGAAAACACAACCATTACATCTTTATTTGATGCGCCATTGGTCGCCTTTTTAATGCCATTAATTGGGCTCTTTATGGCGCCTATTTATCCGGTAATTAATTCGGTGATGCTCAGCAGTTTACCGACGATACAGCATGCATCGATGACCGGATTGATTGTGGTATTTTCAGCCCTTGGTGGCAGCACTGGCTCTATGATCACTGGGGTGGTATTTCAGCACTTTGGTGGTCAGCAAGCGTTTTATGGCGCACTTATTCCCATGTTTGTGATTGCTGTATGTTTATATTTTTTCAAGTCGATGAGTGAGTCTAACCAATCAGAACATGCTCACACTGCCAGTCAACAAAAGGTGAGCTGAGGTTTTCCATGCAGTATCAATCCAACTTCTATAACACAGAAATTTTTAACGCGGTGCAAAGCGCAGGCTTGTTTTCTGATAGTAAAGTCTTTGCCGACGCCATCGCCAAAATTCCGCTGGCTGAAATAGAAAACCAGTATGTGATGCAAAGGCCGACAGGAGAGGCGTTGATCAGATTTGTGCATGCGCACTTTGATTTTGTTGCAAACCAAGAGTTAGATTCTCTGCCTGATTTAGCAAGTGCAGCGCAATATATCAGTGCGCTTTGGCCCCGTTTATCAAGAAAACCGAGCACGGTTGCTAAAGGCTCTTTGTTACCTTTACCTCACCCTTACGTAGTGCCGGGTGGGCGCTTTAATGAAATCTATTACTGGGATAGTTATTTTACTGCACTTGGGCTTTTAGACGCGAATAGAGGCGATCTCGTTGAAGGCATGCTAGATAACTTCATCAGTTTGATTGACCGCATTGGTCATGTGCCAAACGGCAACCGTGACTACTACCAAAGTCGCTCACAACCACCTGTAACAGCATTGATGGTAGATTTATTATGGCAGCATAAGTCTGACGACGTGCAGTGGCTTGAGCGCGTCACCCAAGCGCTAATAAAAGAACACCGCTTTTGGCAAACAAGTGGTGACGTTGACAACATTGAACAAAAAGCTCAATTTCGTGTGGTAAAAATGCCATGTGGCGGCACCCTTAATCGCTATTGGGATCCGCTGGCAGCGCCACGTCCTGAGTCTTTTGTTGAAGATGTTGAGTTGGCAAACACAGTCGCAAACCCAAGTGCGCTTTATCAAAATATTCGGGCTGCATGCGAGTCAGGGTGGGATTTTAGCAGTCGTTGGCTTGCGAACGTTGAAGACTTAGCGAGTATTCGTACTACACAAATTATCCCTGTAGATTTAAATGCGCTATTGGTACTGCTTGAATCGCAAATTGCTCGCTGTTTAGAAAAATTAAATAATGAAGCACAAGCTTTGCATTATGATTCGTTGGCATCAAAGCGCAGTGCGCTGATCCAACAATACTGCTGGTGTGACGAACAAGGCTGGTTTTATGATGTTAGCCTTGATGATTATCAACCGACCACTATTGCATCACTTGCCGGGGTCGTCCCCATGTTTGCTAAGCTGGTTACAGCTGCACAAGCACAGCGAATGGCTGACAAGTTAGCGCGGGAGTTTTTAAAGCCAGGCGGCCTGGTTAGTACGCTAACGTCTACCTCACAACAATGGGATAGTCCGAATGGTTGGGCGCCACTGCAGTGGTTCGCTGTGGCGGGGCTGAGATCATATGGTCTCGATCAACTCGCAACTGAAATTATGCAAGCGTGGATTTATGCCGTTGAAACTGGTTTTAGTCAGTTGGGTTGCTTACTCGAAAAGTATAATGTAGTAGAACCCAATAAGCAGGCCAGCGGTGGAGAGTATGTCGTTCAACAGGGTTTTGGTTGGACTAACGGAGTAACCAGTCGTTTTTATCAACTTTTAGCGCTTGAAGCTGATAGTCCTTTGGGGTGATATTAAAGGCTTTTTTAAACGCGCGACTAAACTGACTTGGGTGTTTGAAGCCAAGTGCGAAGCTAATAGCGGTGATTTGAATACCAGCTTTTAGTTTAGCTTTGGCTTTTGTGAGTCTTCTTGCTTGCAGCCACTGCTGTGGTGTGGTTGCAAATGATTTTTTAAATTGACTAAAAAATCGACTTCGGCTCATGCAACTGAGTTTGCAGAGTTTATCTACATCTAGCGGTTGGTCCAAATGTGTCTCCAAATAATGCACAGCTTGATATAGCCCGTTGTGATCTGGAGTATGTTTTACCGCATTTAACAGTAAGTCTCGGCTTTGCTGTTGAAGCAGCCTCGCTATTAACTCATCCATTGCTAAATCAATAAAGTATCCACGGTTATTTTCGTTTTCGCTAAACAAGTGAAGCAGCCGCCCTAAGCAGTGCTGGGTTTGCCAGTTGTGCTCAGTGTGAACTAACTGCTGTTGATAATTAAAATCATTGGGAAGCGAAAGTGCTAGCTTTTCGCTAACGGCATTAATTTTTTCACGACTAATTTCAATGGCTAAGCAGGTGGTTGGAGAAGACAAACTGGCGTCTGGAAAGTCGATATGTACAGTTTGCTCAGGTGCTAATACAAAGCTTTGATGAGGCAAAAAGGGGTGATGGTAATCACAACTGTCAACATGCATCACTTTTTTGCCGCTTACCATCGCACAAAACAGCACTTCACTAGAGGTGACTTTCACTTTGTTGGCACTTTCGTATGTGTCATAAACACTGAGTTCTACATTATTAGCGGCAAAACTTATTTTGTTTTCGACCAAGCGCTCAATGCGGTTACGATGTTTGGCAATCTGCAAGCAATACTCTCCTTACCCAATACTTTTGGACTGTGTGTGTATATTCCAAGACCCGCTGTTAAGTTTTTAATGGTGAATTTGGCTAATGTCAAATAGAAAACAAAACTGGACCAGTTGGGGCCGGTATAAATAACACAAGTTGCAGAGGTCAAAATGATATACACAAATCCAAATACTGAAGGTGCAGTTGTCAGCTTTAAACCGCAATACGAAAATTTTATTGGTGGCGAGTGGAAAGCCCCAGTCGAAGGGCATTACTTTGACAATATTAGTCCTGTAAACGGCGAAGCCTTCTGCAAAATCCCGCGTTCAAACGCGGCTGATATTGAGCTTGCGCTCGATGCGGCGCATGCAGCTAAGGCGGCTTGGGGGAAAACATCGGTGACTGAGCGCAGCAACATTTTGCTTAAAATTGCGGACAGGATAGAAACAAACCTCGAATACTTAGCAGTAGCAGAAACTTGGGATAACGGAAAAGCGGTGCGCGAAACGCTAGCTGCCGATGTGCCTCTTGCGGCAGATCATTTTCGTTATTTCGCTGGGTGTATTCGTGCTCAAGAAGGTGCAATAGGTGAAATTGACGAGTCAACTGTGGCGTATCATTTTCACGAGCCGTTAGGGGTGGTTGGTCAGATCATCCCATGGAATTTCCCATTACTCATGGCTGCGTGGAAACTGGCACCAGCACTCGCCGCTGGCAACTGCGTAGTCCTCAAACCGGCAGAGCAAACGCCGGTTTCTATATTATTATTAATGGAGCTGATAGCCGATTTACTGCCAAGTGGTGTGGTCAATATTGTTAATGGCTTTGGCCGAGAAGCAGGTGAAGCACTGGCGACTAGCCAACGCATCGCGAAAATTGCATTTACTGGTTCAACCCCCGTTGGCTCACATATTTTGAAGTGTGCGGCAGAGAATATTATTCCCTCAACCGTCGAATTAGGCGGTAAATCCCCGAATATCTACTTTAGTGATGTGATGCAAGCGGACGATGACTACTTAAGCAAGTGTATTGAAGGTGCAGTATTGGCCTACTTTAACCAAGGTGAAGTGTGTACCTGTCCTTCAAGATTGCTTGTACAAGAAGACATATACGATGATTTCATTGTCAAAGTTATTGAGCGTACCAAAGCCATCAAGCGGGGAAATCCATTAGACACCGAGACCATGGTTGGTGCGCAAGCCTCACAGGCTCAGTTTGATAAAATCCTTAGTTATATTGAAATAGGCAAAGAAGAGGGCGCAGAAGTATTAATTGGTGGTGAAGTCGCAAAGCTTGGTGAGGGTTTTCACAAAGGCTTTTATATCCAGCCGACGCTGTTGAAAGGCCACAATCAAATGCGGGTGTTCCAAGAGGAGATCTTTGGTCCGGTCATTTCTTTATGTACCTTTAAAGATGAAGCCGAAGCACTCGAGCTGGCTAACAGTTCCGAATTTGGCTTAGGGGCAGGGGTATGGACAAGAGATATGAATCGAGCGTATCAGTTTGGTCGTCAAATTGAAGCTGGCCGAGTGTGGACTAACTGCTACCACATGTATCCAGCGCATGCGGCATTTGGCGGTTATAAAAAGTCAGGGATCGGTAGAGAGACACACAAAAAAGCGTTAGATCATTACCAGCAAACCAAAAACCTACTGGTGAGCTATAGCACCAGTCCTTTAGGGTTTTTCTAATTATGGTATTGGGGAGGGTATTCTTCCCCCTACGTTTTATCATCAATTAACCTCTCATAAATCATACGCTGCAATATGGATGCAGAAATATCTCACACAGAGAGCAGAAATCACCTAAAACTGGGTAGGTAAGCATCCATAACCAGACAGCGGCTGAAGTTTAAACTTTCACACAAAGCGATAATATATAGCTAGGATACTGATAGTAAACACTATCAGTATTTGTGCTAATGCATTAAAGGCAATATTCGAAAATAAAGGCTAGTGCTTGAGAGTGCTTGTTTTTTTAAACTAATCACTCTAGACTTTGCCAATCATATATTATATCAAGCCAACTTGATGATTCTCATGATCAAATTGGCCTTAGTAAATAGCAAACGGAGCTGCTATGTTTAAGTTTATCTCCTGGATTTTCTCAGTTACTGCTTTTTCTTTATCTCTGTTTTTTATTGCGCAAGGCACCTACATGTTGTGTCTAGTAATGATATTATCTGGTTTAATCGCGCTACCAAAACAAGATAAAGAACTGCAGCCGTTAGGTATGCGTCTTCATGCTAAACACTTTTCTCGAGAGCAACGCTCCTTGAATTCAAAAGAAGTCATCAACTTTGTTTTTGCACTGTCTTTAGCTGGAGTTAGCCTTGCCTATCAATGGCATATAATCGTGGTGTGATGTCACTCAAGCCGTCTCTATCTAATATAGATATGTGCCATTCTCGCGTTGCGAAACTAACGTAAATAACCTGAGCTTCGGATAATTAATGCCTTTCTAGCAGCCAGTTTTAGCGCTAACTGCGTTGAATTCGCTTCTCGTGTTAGCTATTGGTGCATAAATTCGCTTTGCCTACACGGATGTAGGTATCAGGGCGGTAGCAGGACGCGAGAGCGGAGTTATCCCTAAAAAAGCTCTGGCTAGATAAGAAAATAATTTAATATGGTTTTAAAAACAATGGGTTAGTTTGTTTTTTATCCAAATCTAAGTTTAAATAGAAACGAACATCGAAGCTTTCAACGCTTCTAACTTTGAGCAAATGTACGTAGTAAATAAAAACGGACTGTGCGAATAGCAATAGTGTGTATAATATCAAAAATTATAATATAACGTGGGCGTCAATACTTTCTCTGCCGCTGTTGGTTAGAGGGGCGCTTAGGTCAGTATAATCTATTGATATGTGTGGTTATTTAGCTTATGTGTGAATTGCTGGGAATGTCAGCGAACGTGCCGACGGATATTTGTTTTAGCTTTTCTGGTTTGTTAGAGCGAGGCGGTAATACTGGGCCGCATAAAGATGGTTGGGGGATCACTTTCTATGAAGGGAAGGGATGTAGAACCTTTAAAGATCCTGAGCCGAGTTGCGAGTCTGAAATTGCTAAATTGGTAAAAGCCTATCCAATCAAAAGTGTGTCGGTAATAAGCCATATTCGTCAAGGTAACCGTGGCCGAACCTGCTTAGAGAATACGCACCCATTTACTCGGGAGCTATGGGGAAGAGAGATCACCTATGCGCATAACGGCCAACTCTCCGATTATAAAGATTTAAAAACAGACTTTTACCGCCCAGTTGGCAATACCGATAGTGAATTGGCATTTTGTTGGATTTTAGACAAAGTACGAGAGAAATATCCAAGTCGCCCTTCTAATATGGTGTCGGTATTTAGATATATTGCTAAGCTTGCACACACGCTTCGGGAGAAAGGGGTATTTAATATGCTGATCACCGATGGTATTTATGTACTAGCATATTGCACCAATAACTTACATTGGATCACACGCCGAGCACCATTTGGCAAAGCGACGCTAATAGATGCCGACATGGTGGTTGATTTTCAAAAAGAAACCACGCCTGATGATGTGGTTACTGTTATTGCAACTCGGCCACTTACCAATGATGAGCAATGGCAAAAGCTAGAGCCTGGTGAGTTTGCACTCTTTAAGTTAGGTGAGAAGGTCTAATTAACCTGAACTTCGGGTAATTAATGAACTTGTTATCACGAGTTCAGTTTAGTCAGAGAAGAAAATAAATTAATGTGATTTTAAAACAATAAGTTAGCTAATTCTTTGTCCAAGCCCCAGGTTAATTACCTAGCGATTGAAATTGTTGGGAAGTAATACCCATTTGCTTCATGAAGTGATCTGCTCTGTGGCGAGAAAACCTTGTCGACAATGTCGCTACTGTATCCTGAAATCGCCAAGGTGTTTGCGTATATGTAGGTAAAGCAAAATGGTACAACGGTGCATGGTGGTTAATGAAAGCGACTTAGCGTATAAATAGGCCGCTTTCAATAGTGTTTTACTCACTCCCTTGAAAACAAATTTTTTCGGATTAACATTAAAGCTATTGTTCACTTTCGGCTTCTGGACATGCCGCTATTTGTTCAATGCTGCCATCCTCGTTTACCTGCTCAAGTTTGACTTTAAAACCCCACAAGCGATAAAGGTGTTTAATTACTTCCTGCTTTGAAGCTGCAAGAGGGATCCCGCCTTGAGGAACATACCTCAGTGTTAGTGATCTGTCCCCTCTGATATCAACGTCATAAACCTGAATATTAGGCTCATGATTACTCAAGTTGTACTGAGCGGATAGGGCGCTACGTAATTGCTGATAACCCATTTCGTCATGTATTGGCCCCACTTCTAAATGCGGTGACTTTTGTTTATCTACGATGGTAAATAACTTAAAGTCTCGCATCAGCTTGGGCGATAAAAACTGGCTAATAAAACTCTCGTCTTTAAAGTTCTGCATGGCAAAGTGAAGCGTTTCGAGCCAATCGCTTCCTGCAAATTCAGGAAACCATTGTTTATCTTCATCCGTTGGATTTTCACAGATCCGGCGAATATCAACCATCATGTTAAAACCAAGGGCGTAGGGGTTAATACCAGAGTAAAACTTACTGTTGTATGGAGGCTGGTAAACAACATTGGTATGGCTTTGTAAAAACTCCAACATAAAGGCATCACTTAGTTTTCCTTCATCATAGAGATGATTCAAAATGGTGTAGTGCCAAAATGTTGCCCAGCCTTCATTCATGACTTGTGTTTGTCTTTGTGGGTAAAAGTACTGTGATACTTTACGCACAATACGAATGATTTCACGTTGCCAAGACTCAAGTAAAGGAGCGTTTTTCTCAATAAAATAAAGAATATTTTCTTGTGGCTCAGACGGAAAGCGTGGTCGATTATCCGTCTCTTCGTCTTCCCCTTTGGGAATTGTTCGCCACAGCTCGTTCACTTGCGATTGTAAATAGTCTTCTCGTTCTTGTTGCCGTTTTTGCTCTTCAAACATGGAGATCCGCTGTGGCCGTTTATATCGGTCAACTCCATAGTTCATTAACGCATGACATGAATCAATCAGATTTTCTACTTCATCAATACCATACTTTTCTTCGCACTTTGCGACATAGTTTTTGGCAAATACCAAGTAATCAATAATAGAAGAAGCATCGGTCCAGGTTTTAAAGAGATAATTGCCTTTAAAGAAGGAGTTATGTCCATAACAGGCATGAGCCATCACCAATGCCTGCATCGGCATAGTGTTTTCTTCCATCAGATAAGCAATACAAGGATCTGAATTGATCACGATTTCGTAAGCAAGCCCCATTTGCCCGCGTTTGTATGTTTGTTCGGTCTGAATAAACTTTTTACCGTAAGACCAATGGGCGTAACCTATGGGCATACCCACACTTGAGTATGCGTCCATCATTTGCTCAGCGGTGATCACCTCAATCTGGTTAGGGTAGGTATCAAGTTTATAGTGCTCTGCTACACGAGCAATTTCTTGCTGATAAGTATCAAGTAAATCAAAGGTCCAATCAGGACCATCGTCAATTGGCTGATATGTCATCGCGCAACCTCCCAAAAATTATGCCGCACTTTGCTTATCTTTGTTCTTTTTAAACAATTCCCTGAAGATAGGGTAAATATCCTCCACACTGCGAATGTGTTGCATTGCAAAGTTATCAAACGTGCTAGCGACTCCTTGATATTCTCGCCATAGGCTCTGATGTGCACGAGTCGTTATTTCGATATATGCGTAGTAGCGCACGATTTTTAAAAGCTTGCTAGAAAGTATTTGGGTACACTGTGGTGAATCATCAGCCCAGTTATCGCCATCAGAAGCTTGTGCTGCGTATATGTTCCAATCGCCCTGTGCATAGCGCTCTTGAATAATCTCATCCATCAGCTTTAATGCGCTTGAAACTATGGTCCCCCCAGTTTCTTGCGAATAGAAAAACTCTTGCTCGTCCACCTCTTTTGCCTGAGTGTGATGGCGGATATAGACTACTTCTATATTTTTGTACGTGCGCGTTAAGAACTGGTACAGCAAAATATAAAAGCGTTTGGCCATATCTTTGGTGGCCTGATCCATTGAACCCGATACATCCATCAAACAAAACATCACAGCTTTGCTGGTGGGGTGTGGCCGGCGCTCATAATTACGAAAACGTAAATCGTAATTATCAATAAAAGGCACAGCCGCAATTTGAGTTTTCAGTACTTCAATACGTTGCTCTATATCATTAATTTTTTGCTGTGGTGGCACCGGCTCTGCTAACAGCCTCTCAAGTTCTTCCTCCAGCTCTTTTAACTCGCGACGCTTACTTGAGGTCATGGCAATGCGTCTTGCCATTGAGCCTTTTAGGCTGCGTACAATATCTAAGTTACTGGGCATGCCGTCATTGCAAAAGCCTGCTCGATGAGTTTTCATTTGCATCAACTTGTCGAGTTGGTTTTGCTTTAGATTTGGCAGCTCTAAGTCTTCAAATAGCAAGTCCAGATATTCGTCTTTTGAAATCGAAAATACAAAATCGTCTTGTCCCTCACCTTGATTACTGGCTTCGCCTTCACCAGAGCCTCCACCTTGGCCTGATGGTGGACGCTGGATTTTGTCACCAGTTGAAAATTGATCATTACCTGGGTGAATAAGCTCTCTATCCCCCCCTTTTCCTTGGTGAAAAAGTGGGCTCACTGATATCTTTTTGCGGAATAGAAATACTCTCTCCACTCGAAACATCAGTGACACTGCGTTTGTTGATAGCCTCTGAGACCGCTTTTTTTATCTGCTTTTTATAGCGGCGAATAAAACGTTGGCGGTTCAGAGTGCTCTTATTTTTGCCGTTAAGACGGCGGTCGATAAAATGCGCCATATAACACCCTCTTTACACTAACAAGTTATTGGGACTTTCTAACTCTCAAATACCATTCAGAAAGTAGGCGAACTTGTTTTTGGGTATAGCCTTTATCAACCATGCGGTTGACGAAATCCTCATGCTTTTTCTGGTCTTCCGCAGAGGTTTTTGCATTAAATGAGATAACCGGAAGTAAGTCCTCGGTGTTAGAGAACATTTTCTTCTCAATCACGGTTCTTAACTTCTCATAGCTGGTCCAGACTGGATTATCACCATTGTGATGAGCTCTGGCTCTTAATACAAAGTTGACGATTTCGTTACGGAAGTCTTTGGGGTTAGATATCCCAGCTGGCTTTTCAATCTTCTCAAGCTCCGCATTTAAGGCGGCTCGGTCAAATAATTGACCGGTATCTGGGTCTCGATATTCTTGGTCTTGAATCCAAAAATCGGCATAAGTGACGTAGCGGTCAAAAATGTTCTGGCCATATTCGGAGTAGGATTCTAAGTAAGCGGTTTGTAGCTCTTTTCCGATAAACTCAACATATTGAGGGATAAGGTAGCCTTTTAAGTGGCTTAGGTAGCGTTCTTGCACTTCTGGGTTAAATTGCTCCCTCTCAATTTGCTGCTCTAATACGTAGAATAAGTGAACTGGGTTGGCAGCGACCTCACTGTGATCAAAGTTGAACACACGAGACAAAATCTTAAAGGCAAAGCGAGTTGAAAGGCCATTCATCCCTTCGTCTACTCCCGCGTAATCACGGTATTCTTGATAGGATTTTGCTTTTGGATCGGTGTCTTTTAAACTTTCGCCATCATACACTCGCATTTTTGAGTAGATACTAGAGTTTTCAGGCTCTTTAATGCGTGAAAGGGCAGAGAACTTAGCTAAGGTTTCAAGTGTACCTGGAGCACAAGGAGCTTCTCTCAACTCACTATTTTCGATGAGCTTTTCGTAGATTTTAACTTCTTCCGAAACGCGCAGACAATAAGGCACCTTAACGATATAAACGCGGTCTAAAAATGCCTCATTGTTTTTGTTGTTTTTGAATGTTTGCCACTCGGACTCATTGGAGTGCGCTAAGATCAAGCCGCTAAAGGGGAGTGCCGAAATTCCCTCGGTGCCATTGTAGTTACCTTCTTGAGTGGCAGTAAGTAAGGGATGTAATACCTTAATAGGGGCCTTAAACATCTCAACAAATTCCATCAGGCCTTGGTTGGCTAAGCACAAGGCACCTGAATATGCATAGGCATCGGGATCGTTCTGAGCGAAGTGCTCTAATTTACGAATATCTACTTTACCAACGAGTGCGGAGATATCCTGATTATTCTCATCTCCAGGTTCCGTTTTGGCTATCGCTATCTGGTCAAGAATAGAGGGGTAGCGCTTAACCACGGTAAACTGAGTTATATCGCCGTTATATTCGTGCAAGCGCTTGGTAGCCCATGGCGACATGATTGTTTTAATGTAGCGCGCAGGAATGCCATATTCTTTTTCTAAAAGTTGTGCATCCTCTTGCGGGCTAAACAAACACAGTGGGTGATCATTAACCGGAGAGCCTTTTAGCGAATAAATAGGCACCTTCTGCATCAGATATTTGAGTTTCTCTGCGATAGATGACTTACCACCACCTACAGGACCCAGTAAATAAAGAACCTGTTTGCACTCTTCAAGCCCCTGGGCTGCGTGTTTAAGGTAGGACACAATCTGCTCAATCGCATCTTCCATCCCATAGAAGTCATCGAAAGCGGGGTATCGAGCGATGACTCTATTCGAAAATAGGCGGCTAAGCCGAGCGTCTTTCGACGTATCTATCATTTCTGGTTCGCCAATTGCCATCAGGAGTCGCTCAGGTGCGCTGGCATAGGCGGATTTGTCATTTTTACAAATTTCAAGAAATTCCGCGATGGTATACTCTTCTTCCTGCGCGGCTTCATATCTGGCCTGATAATGTTCAAATATTGTCATGACGACCTCCAATAAGCTACTTTGCGTGGGTTGCGGATCACAGATTTGGAAAGGTTACTTAAAGCTTAGTCGCGATATGCAATAATACCCAAAAAAAACTAGATTTTTTATGTATTAATGTTGAGTTACAGGCATAAAAAAGGGCGCTTGCGCGCCCCATTATTGCATCAATACTGATAGTTGATGTTAAGCTAGGTTGCTATTAGCGAAGTCCCAGTTAACAAGCGCCCAGAAACCTTTCAGGTAATCAGGACGAACGTTACGATAATCGATGTAATAAGCGTGTTCCCAAAGGTCAACTGTGATGATTGGTGTAACACCTTCTTCTGTCAGCGGCGTAGCTGCATTAGATGTGTTAACGATATCTAAAGAACCGTCTGCAAGTTGTACTAACCAAGTCCAGCTTGAACCAAAGTTGTTTACTGCTTTGTCGTTAAAAGCTTCTTGGAATGCTGCGAATGAGCCCCATTTAGCATTAATTAGTTCAGCAACTTTACCTGTAGGCTCGCCACCTGCATTTGGCGCAAGGCTGTGCCAGTAGAAAGTGTGGTTCCAGATTTGTGCAGCATTGTTGAAAACACCACCTTCAGAACTACATACGATCTCTTCTAGTGATTTACCTTCGAAGTCAGTACCTTCAATCAGACCGTTAAGCTTTACAACGTAAGTGTTGTGGTGCTTACCGTGGTGGAATTCTAGCGTCTCTTGAGAGATGTGCGGCTCAAGCGCATTTAGTGCATAAGGTAGTGACGGTAGTTCAAATGCCATATTAATCTCCATTTTTTTGGTTGATTTGCCAATAATGCATACGAAAGCAAGCTAACAAGGGCCCACTTTTCTATACCATTGGCTTATATAGTGATACTATAATTCCTGACTATTTTACTCAAGTTTTGGCAAACAGCAATGCGTGCCAGTG
Source organism: Pseudoalteromonas piscicida (assembly GCF_002744175.1). Lineage (GTDB taxonomy): Bacteria > Pseudomonadota > Gammaproteobacteria > Enterobacterales > Alteromonadaceae > Pseudoalteromonas > Pseudoalteromonas piscicida_B. The sequence goes on along the minus strand of NZ_NKHF01000008.1, from coordinate 30,670 downwards.
ACTTAATGACTTATAATACACATTCTTTGTGAACATATGCCGAATGGCTGTCTAAGTGTAGGACATCGACAACACTTATTGTGTTTAATTTAGCCAAGTCGCTAAGATTTCAACACACTCGATGGCTTGGTATAATTATGTTGCAATTCGTGTTGTTAAGATGAGTAGCAAGCTAATGTACCGGTGCAATAAAAGATAAGTATCGGACAAAACGTCATTTTGAGGTAACTAATGGAAACTATTGACAAGATTAAACAACAGATCGAAGAAAACCCAATCATTCTATATATGAAAGGGTCACCGAAACTACCTAACTGTGGTTTTTCTTCGCAAGCATCTCAGGCTTTAATGGCGTGTGGTGAGCAGTTTGCTTATGTTGACGTATTATTAAACCCAGATATCCGTGCTGAATTACCACATTATGCGAACTGGCCAACCTTCCCTCAGCTTTGGGTTGAAGGTGAGTTAATCGGTGGGTGTGACATCATTATTGAGATGTTCCAAAAAGGTGAGCTTCAACCTCTTATTGCTGAAACAGCAGCTAAGTATAAGAAAGACGAAGCCGCAGCGGAGTAAATTATCCGCCTATGGCAGAACGCAAGTTCTGCCAGCTATATCAATCAAACGTAGCCCCAATAGCTGTTTGCACCTCTAAGCGCATCGCTCTACTTATCGCAAAATACTGCTCGTAAATAACCAGAATTTGGCATAACAACTTGTCCTCTAGCAGCTGCTTGTTCTAAACAAGAAATTTTTAACGCCGTTAGCTCAGGTTTACTTCCTCAAGTTGAACAAGTATTAAGCAATAACTTCTGGCTAGAGTGGTACTATGTTTTTGAGCTTAGGTATTTTATTAGTTGATTAACTAACTTCTTATCCCGAGTTCAGCTTAAATAGCTCTGCACTCTACTGAATTCACTTCCTTATTCACTGTTGCTTACCCCTCTATTATCTGTACTTATTACATGTTTTTTATTCTTCCTAATATTGTCATTTCACCCTGTTAGGTTGACGTCTACGTCAAGCAAAAGTCAGACGCAAATTGCATATCTATATAAATAATTAAACACAGGGCCCTCTAATCTTGAGTTCGTAAAATAGTTATTTGTGAATAATTATTCATTTTATTGCTTGTTTACGTTTACGTAAACGTATTCTTGCTGGAGGTTGCTTATGCTTTTTTTAACATCTGATACCGGTGTCATTTCACAAATTTATATTCAACATTTTCAAATTGGCAAAAATATTACTGTTTTGGGTAACTTGTCTTACCAATGAGAAATATTCAAGTTAATGAATATGTATTCATTTTTCTGTTGACTCTACTTTCAATCAAGGCTAATTTTGAATATCTGCCAGCATTTCGTTGTACCGTCATGAGCTGGCCGTTGTAGCAAGGGGAGGAGTCTATGTTATACGACTCAAAATTAGAAAAAGATAACTGTGGGTTTGGTTTGATTGCGCATGTTAGCGGTCAGCCGAGCCACAAACTGATCCGAACAGCCATTACTGGTCTAGATCGTATGCAGCACCGAGGTGGTATATCTGCTGACGGTAAAACTGGTGACGGCTGTGGACTGTTATTGCAAAAACCAGATAGTTTTTTCCGTGCTATTGCAGCTGAAAATAGCTGGCACGTTGGTAAAAACTATGCGGTTGGTATGATTTTCTTAAATCAAGATCAAGCGCTAGCCGGCGCAGCTGAAAAGGTTATTAGTGAAGAATTAGAAAAAGAAACACTAACTTTGATTGGCTGGCGTGAAGTTCCTACCGATCCATCCATGCTTGGCGCTATCGCCAAAGCGCAACTGCCGCAGTTTAAGCAAGTATTTGTGGGCGCGCCGGAAGGGTGGCGTCCAAAAGATTTGGAACGTCGTTTATATATTGCAAGGCGCCGTATTGAGAAGCGCTTAGAGCAGGATGAACAATTTTATATTTGTAGCTTGTCGGGCTTGGTAACCATCTACAAAGGCTTAATGATGCCTGCAGATTTACCTACCTTTTATACCGATCTTGCTGACATTCGTATGACCAGCGCCATTTGTGTGTTCCACCAGCGTTTTTCAACTAATACGCAGCCGCGCTGGCCGTTGGCGCAACCATTTCGTTATTTGGCGCACAATGGTGAAATCAACACCATTCAAGGCAACCGGCAGTGGGCTAGGGCGCGGGCTTACAAGTTTTCTTCGCCTTTATTGCCAGATTTACAATCGGCGGCACCATTTGTTAATGAAACGGGCTCGGATTCATCTAGCCTAGACAATATGCTAGAACTGTTTCTTGCAGGCGGTATGGACTTGTTCCGTGCGATGCGGATGTTAGTGCCACCAGCTTGGCAAAAAAACCGGGCTATGGACGAAGATCTTCGTGCGTTTTATGACTTTAACTCGATGCACATGGAGCCGTGGGATGGTCCTGCCGGGATCGTCATGTCGGACGGTCGCTTTGCTGCCTGTAATCTTGACCGAAATGGTCTGCGTCCAGCTCGCTACGTGATCACCCAAGATGGCTTTATTACGCTTGCCTCGGAAGTGGGTATTTGGGATTACGCACCGGATGAAGTGATAGAAAAGGGTCGTGTAGGTCCAGGTGAGTTACTAGTCGTAGACACGCTTCACGGCAAGATCTGGCAGTCTGATGAGATAGACCAAGACCTAAAATCAAGACATCCGTATAAAACCTGGCTTGAGCAAAACGTAAAACGCCTTACGCCGTTCGAAGCATTAGATGAACAAGCGGCTGGCAAACGCGACCTTAGCGATGAAACCTTGCTGACTTATCAAAAACAGTTTGGTTACACCAATGAAGAGCTAGATCAAGTTATTCGGATCATGGGTGAAAATGGCCAAGAAGCAACTGGGTCGATGGGCGACGATACGCCATTTGCTGTATTATCTGAAGGACATCGGTCAATATTTGACTATTTCCGTCAAAAATTTGCTCAGGTTACTAACCCACCTATCGATCCTCTCCGTGAAAATCACGTGATGTCACTGGCAACCTGTATTGGTCGTGAGCAAAATGTTTTTAACGAGACTACGGGGCATGCCAAACGGCTGCAATTTGCCTCGCCAGTGTTGACTTATTCAGATATGCAACAGCTACTTCATGCTGACGACGACCACTATTGTGCTTGCAAAATCTCATTAATTTATGCGCCGGAAGAATCGTTGCAACAAGCAATTATGCGAGTTTGCGACGAAGCCGCAGCTAAAGCAAGCACTGGCTGTGTGATGTTAGTGCTAAGCGACCGAGAAATTGCTGCAGGTAAACAGGTTATTCCAGCTGCCATGGCAGTAGGGGCGGTACAAAGACGTCTTGTGAATGATAACCTGCGTTGTGACGCTAATATCATCGTAGAAACGGGTAGCGTAAGAGATCCCCACCAATTTGCTGTGCTACTTGGGTTTGGTGCCACTGCGGTATATCCATATTTGGCTTACGAGACCTTAGTCGCCATGTGCGACAAGCAAATCATTAAAAAGTCCTACCGTGAAGTTACTTTGTCTTATCGTGGTGCGATAAACAAAGGGCTGTATAAAATTATGTCGAAAATGGGGATCAGCACGATTGCCTCTTACCGTTGTTCGATGCTATTTGAAGCGGTTGGTTTGTCTGATGAAGTGGTTGAACTGTGCTTTAAAGGCGTAGCTAACCGTATTAAAGGTGCGTGTTTTGATGATTTTGCACTAGAGCAGCAACAACTGAATAAACTTGCCTTTAGTAAACGTAAGCTATTGTCACATGGTGGTTTGTTAAAGTATGTACATGGTGGTGAGTATCATGCTTACAACCCTGATGTTGTGCAGACGCTGCAAACTGCGGTGCGCTCGGGTAATTACCAAGACTACGTTAAATACGCAGAGCTGGTTAATAATCGCCCGATCACAAATCTGCGTGACATGCTAAAGCTCAATTCTGAACAGCAAGCCATTGATATTGATGATGTAGAGCCTGCGACTGAGCTATATAAACGCTTCGACTCGGCAGCAATGAGTATCGGTGCATTATCACCAGAAGCCCATGAAGCGTTGGCCATTGCTATGAACCGTCTAGGTGGTTGCTCAAACTCTGGTGAAGGTGGGGAAGACAAACTGCGTTTTGGCACCGAAAAGAATTCGCGGATCAAACAGGTTGCGTCGGGCCGCTTTGGCGTGACGCCACACTACCTGCGCTCAGCTGATGTCATTCAGATCAAAGTAGCGCAGGGTGCAAAACCGGGCGAAGGCGGACAGCTACCTGGCGAAAAGGTAACACCTTATATTGCTAAATTACGTTACTCCGTACCTGGTGTGACCTTGATTTCGCCACCACCGCATCATGATATTTACTCTATCGAAGATTTAGCACAGCTGATTTTCGACCTTAAACAGGTCAACCCTGACGCGATGATTTCAGTGAAGTTGGTGTCTGAGCCTGGGGTTGGCACTATTGCAACGGGTGTAGCCAAAGCTTATGCGGATCTGATCACCATTGCTGGATACGATGGTGGCACCGGCGCGAGTCCTTTGACCTCGGTAAAATATGCTGGAAGCCCTTGGGAGCTTGGTCTTGCCGAAACGCAACAAGCCTTGGTTGAAAACGGTTTACGTCACCGTATTCGCTTACAAACAGACGGCGGCTTAAAAACGGGCCTGGATATTATTAAAGCTGCGATCCTTGGTGCTGAAAGCTTTGGTTTTGGCACAGGTCCAATGGTTGCGCTTGGCTGTAAATATTTAAGGATTTGTCACCTTAATAACTGTGCCACCGGTGTAGCAACTCAAGACGATACGCTGCGTCAAAAGCATTATCACGGATTACCAGAAATGGCGATGAACTACTTTAAGTTTATTGCGCAGGAAGCCCGTGAACTGATGGCTTCGTTAGGAGTTACAAAGCTTACGGATTTAATTGGTCGCACCGAGCTGCTTGAAGTCATTGAAGGTAACACTGCTAAGCAGAAAAAGCTGGATTTGAGTCCGCTGTTGGCTAAGCCAAATAATCCGTCAAATGAGGCGTTATATTGCACTAACAATAATCCATCACATTACAGTGGAGCATTAAACGAAAGCTTACTGGCAAAAGCGAAAACAGCGATCGATGAAATGACGGGCACTTCCTTGGTGAGTCGTATCTCGAATACCGATCGCGCTATTGGCGCTATGTTGTCGGGGTATATTGCGAGTAAGCACGGTAATCAAGGCATGGCCGCTGACCCCATTGCATTGGAGTTGCATGGTACTGCTGGTCAATCATTTGGTGTATGGAACGCCGGTGGCCTTGAAATGACGTTAGTTGGTGATGCAAACGATTACGTTGGTAAAGGTATGGCTGGAGGCAAGCTCGTCGTTCGTCCTCCTGTTGGTTCAAGTTTTGCGTCACATCAGGCAGCCATTATAGGTAACACCTGTTTATACGGCGCGACCGGCGGCAAGTTGTTTGCCGCAGGCCGTGCTGGTGAACGTTTTGCTGTGCGTAACTCTGGAGTGCAAGCTGTAGTGGAAGGGCTTGGAGACAATGGCTGCGAGTATATGACTGGTGGTGTTGTTTGCGTGCTTGGTCAGGTTGGTGTCAACTTTGGCGCAGGAATGACTGGCGGGTTTGCTTATGTACTCGATGAAGATGGGGATTTTGATAAACGCATTAACCCTGAGCTGGTGGAACTTGTTGAACTTACGGCTCTTGCATCACATCAAGAGCATTTACGTGGGCTAATTGCGGAGCACTTAGACTTAACCAGTTCAACTCGCGCTGAGCAGATTTTGGCTAACTTTGAACTGTATTTACCTATGTTCAAACTTGTAAAACCAAAGTCGAGTGATTTAAACAGTTTACTTGGCCACCGAGCGCGTAGTAGCGCTGAGCTAAGAATTCAGGCGCAGTAGGAGCAAGCAATGAGCGAAAACGTTTACCAATTTATCGATGTACAACGTGTAGATCCGCGCAAAAAGCCTATTTCTACGCGTAAACAGTCTTTTGTTGAGATTTATGAGCCATTTTCAGAGCAGCAAGTGCATTCGCAGTCTGATCGCTGTTTAGATTGCGGTAACCCCTATTGCGAATGGAAGTGCCCAGTTCATAACTATATTCCACAATGGCTTAAGTTAATTCGAACCGGCAGGATCATTGAAGCAGCGGAGCTATCGCATAGAACCAACAGTTTGCCTGAAGTGTGTGGCCGAGTGTGCCCTCAAGATAGGCTTTGCGAAGGCTCATGCACGCTAAATGAAGAGTTTGGTGCGGTTACCATAGGCAATATTGAAAAGTACATTACAGATACCGCCTTTGCGCAAGGGTGGAAGCCGGACCTTTCTTACGTGACGTGGACAGATAAGAAAGTGGCAATCATAGGTGCAGGACCTGCTGGACTAGGCTGTGCAGATATTTTAGTACGAAACGGTGTGCGCCCTGTTGTGTACGACCGTAACCCTGAAATAGGGGGGTTGCTAACCTTTGGGATCCCTTCATTTAAGTTAGAAAAATCGGTAATGGAGAATCGTCGCGAGATCTTTTCTGAGATGGGAGTCGAGTTTCAATTGAATACTGAGGTGGGCCGTGACATCTCAATGGATGAGTTATTGTCTCAGTACGATGCCGTGTTTTTAGGGGTTGGAACTTATCAAAGCATGAAAGGCAACCTTGAAAATGAAGATGCCGAAGGTGTGTATGATGCACTGCCATTTTTGATTGGCAATACCAATCGAGTAATGGGCTACGACGAAACGCAGAATCAATATGTGAACATGGCTGGGAAGCGCGTAGTCGTGCTTGGCGGAGGTGATACGGCGATGGACTGCGTGCGTACTTCTGTGAGGCAGAATGCTCAATCAGTGATCTGTGCATATCGTCGAGACGAAGAAAACATGCCAGGCTCGGTGAGAGAAGTTAAGAATGCCAAAGAAGAAGGGGTTGAATTTAGATTCAATCTACAGCCGGTTGGCATTGAGGTTGACAGCGCAGGTAAGGTGACAGGCGTAAAAATGGCAAAAACTCAGCTCGGTGAACCAGATAAAAATGGCCGCCGTCGTGCTGAAATCGTCGAAGGTTCTGAACACACACTAGAAGCTGATGCCGTGATCATGGCATTTGGCTTTAAGCCCCACAACCTTGATTGGCTGGCACAATACGATGTGGCAATAAATCATTGGGGCGGTATTGTTGCACCAGAAAAAGGCGCATTTACCCATCAAACAAGTAATCCTAAGATCTTTGCCGGTGGCGACGCGGTACGAGGTTCTGATTTAGTGGTAACGGCGATTTTTGAAGGCCGCAACGCTGCAGAAGGCATTTTGGATTATTTAGAAGTTTAACGCTTTTGTCGTTCACAAACCCCAACTACATTCGTTGTAGCTGGGGTTTTTTTATTTGAATTTTGCGTAGGGACTGTTTATCTTTTAAGTTTGTTTTTGCAGCAGTTTGATTGGTGTTTATACAAGGCAGAGTCTGCGTAGCATAGTTGTTCTATGTGAGTCAGGCGATAACACAGTAGAAATGCTAATCAAGCGCTGCCCTTTGGGTTCACCTGAGTGTGCTTTGTTCATTGTTGCTCAACTTTTACCTAGATTACTAGGCGGCAAGTTGAGCGTCGCGACCAAAACGCACTCAGAAGAACAAAAATCAAACAGCAAAGGTCAACAGGCCCTTGTTAGCCACTAACTTAATTTTACTCAACATATATTTATCAATAGTATTAAGGAAAGATCATGAATGAAACAATAAACTCAGGCGCTGATGCGGTCACTGCAAAGATAGCGAGCTTAAGCGATTGGCGTGCAGTGGTATTGCAGCAGGTCAGAAGTCTGATCCTAAGTGTTGATAAAGAGGTAGAAGAAGATATCAAGTGGCGTAAGCCAAGCAATCCAACAGGAGTGCCTGTCTGGTCAAAAGCTGGCATGATCTGCACGGGCGAAGTATACAAAGATAAGGTCAAACTTACCTTTGCATACGGTGCAAAGTTTGAAGATGAGCACCAGTTATTCAATACAGGGTTTGCAGGTAACACTCGACGGGCGATTGATATAAAACAGCAGGACACCATCAATGAAGCTCATTTCTGTACATTGATCCGCGCAGCAATTCGGTATAACGCTGCGCGTTAATCAACAGGTGCAATCAGCCTGATAACAGTTAAGCACTTTGCACTTGCAACAGCTCCTTCGCACTGGCTCTTGTGGTGTCGCTGATCTTATCACCGCCAATTAACCTTGCTATTTCATCAATACGCTGGTTTTCTGCCATTGGTGTCATCTTGGTGAAGGTCTCACCATGTTCAACTCGCTTAGCGACAAAAAATTGGTTATGACCGCTACAAGCCACTTGCGGTAAATGGGTAACACAAATAACTTGCGTAGATTGGCCAAGCTGGCGCAGCAATTTACCTACCGTTGCTGCCGTTGGGCCCGAGATCCCTACATCTACTTCATCAAAAATCAACGTGGGTGTGGTAACGCGTGTGGCTATAATTACTTGTATCGCTAAACTAATGCGCGATAGCTCACCGCCAGACGCAACTTTCCCCATAGGCTGCAAAGGTTGACCTGGGTTGGTCGAAACATAAAACTCAATGTGGTCATAGCCCAATGGGCTCGGCTTACCACCTAAATGTGGAGTTAATTGGATCTCAAATTGCCCATCTCCCATCGCAAGCTCTTTCATGCTCGCTGAGATCTGGGTATTAAGAGATTCGCTGGCCTGCTGACGACTCTGGCTAAGCCCTTGTGCCGCTTGGTTGTAGGCATTGATAGCTTCTGCAATTTCTTCTTCTAAGGCATCTAATCTGGCTGAGTCAGAACTAATAGACTCAAGTTCATGCTGTAGTGCTTGATGGTGTTGATACAATAACTCTGGCTGAACCTGATGTTTTCTGGCCAAGTCAAGTGCTTGTGAGAGTCTGTCTTCAAGCTCCTGCAGTCGCATAGGGTCTTGTTCGACCGAGTCCGAATAATTGCGGATCTCTCTACTGGCTTCTTCTACTTGAACGGCTGCTTCTTCAAGTACTTGGGCGATATTCTCTAGGGATTTGTCGTAACCGGTGAGCTCAGAGAATACTTGAGCACTTTGTTGTAATTGCGACAACACCGTTTGTTCGTCGTTTTCATACAGACGAGATAACTCACGGTGGCATTGCTCTAGAATGGTTTGGCTATGGCTTAAGCGAGAATGTTCGGCTTCCACCTCCTCATATTCGCCTTCTTGCAGCGAAAATTCGTCGAGCTCTGCCACTTGGTACTCAAGAAGCTGCTTTTTAGCCGCTTGCGCTTGCTGCGATTTTTGCAGTTCAACGTATTCCTTTTGCAACTTGTGATAGTGATTATACTGCCCTTTAACGGCCTGTAGCAGGGTAGTATGGTTGGCATAGGCGTCGAGCAGATGTAATTGGTACTCAGGCTTTAGTAACTGTTGATGAGCATGTTGGCCATGGATAGCAATAAGGTGCTGACCTAACTCTTTTTGTTGGCTAGCGGTGACAGGAGAGCCGTTAATATAGCTTTTACTGCGCCCGCTTTTACTAATAACGCGGCGCAAAATACATTCATCTTCTTCGTTTTCTAGCATATGTTCGGTTAAAAAGCGCTTAGCAGCTGGCAGGTCAGATACATCAAACTGCGCTGAGATATCGGCTTTATCAGTACCGGGGCGAATAGCGGAAGGATCGGCTCGTTCACCCAAACAAAGTGAAAGTGCGTCAATTGCAATGGATTTACCAGCGCCAGTTTCACCTGTAATTGCGGTCATGCCGCAATGCCAGTCAATATTTAGCGCACTAACAATAGCAAAATTTTGAACATTTAAAGCTAAAAGCATACTGTACACCTTAACAGAGAGTTACTGTTAATTTATACAGTATTTTGTGTTTTATCAACTCATATCACAAAATTCTGAGAAAAATGTTGCTGAGGTTTAGCTTAATGCGCGCTCCTTTACCAACTTCGTAGCTTGTACTTTTTGCTGGTTTTGCTGCTCTTGAGGTTCTGCACTAGGCTCTTGTTCGCCATCAGCTTCTTCATCAGGTTGTATAGCTGGAGTGTCAGGGGTTTGAATACGGGCGATCAGCGCAGGTAGGATCTCGTGATAAAATGTGCGGTTATAGGCAATCCCAGCAGAAGGTAATTCGGCAACAAAATACTGCATTTGCTCGGCTAGTAAATCTATATTGCCATTTAAGCGACATTTATTTAGCTCGTTGGTCACTGAATGAATAAAAAGCTCAGACACCTTTTCGAGTTGCGTTAAGTTTTCTTCAGTGTGTGACTGCACCACAAAAAAATTACCGACAATGGCATTAATGGGTGGCGCGTATTTTGGGCGTAAAATCTTAGCGTCCACAAATTCGGTTACTTTAGCTTTAAAATGCGTAGTAATAACTTTTAAGCGCTCATTGAGCGCTTTCTTTTCAGCTTCACGGGCTTTTCTTCTATTATTTTCAATCACTAAATAAACCGAAAGTATGGTAATGAGTAGTGCTAATGTGAAAAATACAACGTAAGCCATTTTTTTATTATTTACCTAAAATAGAAAATTCAAACAAGGTTATTTTGCGTAACTTTACGCACTTAGTAAAGCCTACTGCCCCAATTTAATTTCTGTCTAAGCACATTGTAGTAGGAGTAGCATTTGGGATGAATAAGTCGGAGTTTTTTCTCCGCCTTTTTTATCACTACTTCATCACCTGGTAATACAGCAAGTACTACGTGACTATCGCAACTAACTTGTAAACTATCAGTGTTTTCTAAGCTTAGCTTTAGTTTTACTTCTTTCTCGGCATCCACAACTAATGGTCTGCTTGAGAGCGTATGCGGAAACATAGGCACCAATGAGATGGCATTGAGCTCAGGAGTTAAGATGGGGCCACCACCTGATAACGAATAAGCAGTTGAGCCAGTAGGGGTCGAGACGATCAAGCCATCTGAACGTTGTGAAAATACAAATTCATCATCAATAAAGGCTTCAAACTCAATCATATGAGCTACTTTATCGGCATGAAGCACGGCCTCGTTCATTGCTAAATTTGCACTTTTTAGTTGATGATGTCGGTATACTGCCACTTCCAACAAGAATCGCGATTCTTCAATAAACTGGCCGCTTAAGACCGCCTCTAGTTGGGCTTCGAAACCTTCTGGGTTTAAATCTGTTAGAAAGCCTAAGTTTCCTCGGTTTACACCAATAACGGCAACATCGAATCGAGCCAGCACTCGGGCTGCACCTAGCATATTGCCGTCACCGCCGACAACAATCGCCAAATCGCACCGTTTTCCTAACTCAACTAATTCCACCACGGCGTCGTCAGGCAGAGATTTTATTTGCTCTGCAACTCTATCTTCTACTAGCACTTCGTATCCTAATGCTTGCAAAAATGTGTAAAGTCGTTGTAAGGTCGTCCCCGCGCCTTCGTGGTTGGGTTTGCCAATTAAGCCGATGGTGTTAAACGTGGTCGTCATTCAGTCATTTGTCCTTGGTATCTTTGTAGCAAGATTATCGTAAAAGCGTAGTGCTTGAAACTGGCAATTGACACCCATATAAAAATAAATATGAAACTAAATCCCAGAGATGAACAAATTCTGTGCGCGGTCATGCGTCATTATTGTAATGGCGACGGACAGCCCGTTGCATCCAGCAAAATAGCAAAGCAGGACGGCCTTGCTATATGCTCAGCAACGGTGCGAAACGCAATGGCTCGGCTAGAAACCAAAGGCCTGTTGTATTCGCCACACACGTCGGCCGGTCGAGTGCCTACCGATGAAGGTGTAAAATTTTGGTTGCAGGAGTTTTTTCCACTGGCAGATGTTGCGGTGCATTGGCAACCAGATCAGTCTGCAATCGTTTCTTTTGCGCATCTATTGAGTCAAAACTTTCAGGTATGTTGTTGTGTAGGCTTGCCACAAGTAAGCAGCAAACAAATGTTCCGAGTTGAAGTGCTCGATTTTGATCGCAAAAACTGGCTAGTGTTATTAATCGACAGAGCAGGGCAGTCACAAAACATTTGCATAGATAAACCCATTGATGACACTGATGCACTTCGTTATCAGTTCGCTGCTTGGATGAACACTGTGTTTAGTCAGCAAACGCTGGTTGAAGGTTTGCACCGAATGCGTGCAATGGCTTACAGTGCGCCGCCGAGTTGTCATCATATTCTAGCGCAATGGACCAAACAGTTGAGTCAGCAACTAGGATCTGATAACGCCATTGTGGTTGGTGAGCGATACCTATATAACCGCTTGGAGCTAGATAAAGAGATTAATTTAGGCGTAGGATTTTTAGATCAAGTGGAAGATCGTTTGGCGTTTCGAGATGGTATTTCAGTGCTACTTGGTGAAGAGTTAAGCATGCTCGGGCTCAACCGCGTGGTTGTATTGAGTGTGCCTTATTTTTCGAAGGGCGAATATCAGAGCCGTTTCTGCGTGATATGCCCCGCAGATTCAAAGATCGAAGCTATCTTGGCAGAATTCAAAAAATTGCCTCAATAAAGGGTTGAAACTCTCGTTTCAATCCCCATAATTACCGCAGTTGTAAAGAATCGGAGAATAACCACATGTCTGAGCAGACAAAAGCCCCAGAGCAAGAGCTTGAACAAGAACAAACGCAAGTTGAAGCAGAAGCTGTTGAAACACAAGAGCAGCAAGACACTCAGGAAGAGCAAGCAGAAAATGCGGCTGAGTTGAGCCCAGAAGAGGAAATTGCAGGCTTGTACGCTGAGCTTGAAGCGGCTAAGCAAACGATTGACTCACAGAAAGACAGTGTAGTTCGTGCTGCTGCAGAGCTAGAAAATGTTCGTCGTCGTGCAGCGCAAGATGTTGAAAAAGCGCATAAATTTGCACTTGAAAAGTTCTCAAATGAATTGCTACCAGTGATCGATAACCTCGAGCGTGCAATTGAGTTTTCTGACAAAGAAAACGAAACTTTAAAGCCAGTGCTTGAAGGTATTGATATGACTATCAAGACATTTGCTGATGCCCTTGCTAAATTTGGTGTTGAAGCGGTAAACCCGCAGGGTGAAGCATTTAACCCAGAGCTACACCAAGCAATGTCAATTCAGCCGAGCAATGATGTATCACCAAATACTGTGCTTGCTGTGATGCAAAAAGGGTATACCTTAAACGGTCGTCTATTGCGCCCTGCGATGGTGATGGTCTCTAAGGCTGCTGAATAAGCAAATTCAATTTGAAAAAGCCGCTCATTGAGCGGCTTTTTTGCGTTTAGGAACGAATGTATTCGCTTACCAGCTACACAGCTTCACTCTATCAAACCAAGGGCTTGAAAAAGACTTGGCTGTGATGGGGAGGGGAGCCGTTACTTCGACGCCTAACTCTTTTGCTAAATATCTATGTACTAGTAGCTTTACTTTGTCGCTTTCTAACTGGGTATATGCCAGTTGTAACGCTTGCTTAGTGCTTTGGTTGGGCATCTCCCCCTCGAGTTGTTTATAGCGCGCCTCAAGCCATTGTAGCCAAGCTTGTTTTGATTCGTTTGGAAAGGCTGTGGTTAGGGTAGACGTGGGCCCTTGTAAACGTTCGTAGTTCACGATTTGTTTTTGAATAAGAAAGACAAACATCAAGTTAATCCCCGCTGAGATTTGACCCGAGCGTTTATCAACGGCTTGATAGCCCAACAGAGCATGGCGAAAATACTGCTCGGCTTCAAATACTCGACCTTGATCAAGTGCGAGGCTACCCAAATTGCTTTCGATCATCGCAAGTACCGGGGTTTGCTTTAACTCCTCAGCTAATTTGCGTGCTTTGGCATACAATGTTCTCGCTTTTTGGTAGTCATCTTGGTTGCGGGCAACTAGCGCCATACTGTTAGTCAGCGTAAGTCGTTGGCGGTCATTTTCTGCATATTTGTAGGCACACTTAAGACTAGTATCAGCATCATCAAGGTATTCTTGTCGGCGTAACCAAATCCCTAGCGCACTCAAAATGGTAGGGAGGTTGGCTTTAAAAAACATGTCATCTGGATACAGAAAGGTCGCATTTATTGAGGTATAGAGCCTATCAACTTTGTTTGTTGGTACAGATGCACGAGCGCTCAGCAAATGCCACTGAATAAATAACGGTACAGGTACATCTTGCAGTTGCTCTAAACTGTCGAGAATAATCAAGGATTGTGCAGGGTTAACCGTTAAATAGTCGCTGGCCTCGTCTAGCTTACTTTCAAAATATGAGAAGTCTTTCGCCAACGCATGTTGGCAAAAATAAAATGTACAAGTTACAAAGAGTAAAAACCGAACCAAGCAAACCCCAACCACATTTTTGCGCATCTATTAACTGTAGTCGGCAGTAACAAATAGTTCCAAATCAATTACGACAAACAGCATTATACAAAGATAAGCAACAATGTTGAGGTTACCTCTTCAATTATAAATGGGGATCGGAAACGTGATGAAAAGAAAACAAATTGTTGAGTTCACTCTGGTGCAATTCAATTAGCCGATTAATATTTTCAAGGTCTACAGTGGTTAAACTGACTTTGCTAAGCATATAGCTAACCGGAGTTCTATTCGCCTCGATACCAGAATAGATAACATCGGTATACTCTTTGGCTTGAATAAAGTGCTCGCCCGCGAGCTTATCTTCAACAACATAATCAACTCGCTGTTTACCCAACATTTTAAAGCGGCGAGCGGCATTGGGCAGGTGTACCAGCTGATCGTTATAAAAGTCTTGGATCAGTTTTTCAAAGGCAATTCCATAGTAGCTGCCGGCATTCAGAGCAAATGTGTTTCCTGCAAGGATCAACGACTCGACTTCGCCGCCAATTTTTGGTTTTTCTTTATGTTGGAATAATGCCATGACTTCTTGGCGGTAAGGTGTAGTGAAGTAAGCAAACTTAGCTCTAGATGCCGTTTTGGTCGCAGCCATTAGTACATCTACCTTACCTACCTTTAACTCTGCTAGCATTCTCGCTGAAGTGGGATAAAAGACATATTCCAAGCAATAAGATGAGTCGTTAAACAAGGTGTTTAGCGCATTAATCTCTAAACCAGAGACATTACCTTCTTTACGGGAAATATAAGGAGGCCACAGTGTTTCGTTCATTCCTATGCGCAAAGTTTTGCTACATTTCGCTAAAGTTTCAAATGCCCAAAATGTGATAAGTAAACTAAGTAAAAGTGATATAGAACATTTCATGGCGTAAATCTCTGAGCGTTTTATAAAGCATGCTTATTTTATCAGCAAAGGAAGACTGGTACACGTGTTTTGTTAAACGATTAAGAACGTTTAATGTATCCGCAAAGTGTTTTTTGCTTCTTAATTTATTATTGTACATTGCGGCTCTGTGCGAGTACGGTCGCTATGGTATTGATAAGCTCAAGCTGCTCTATGGGTTTGGCAACATAACCATCAAACCCAACGCGCTCATACAAGGCTTTGTCTTCCGCAAAGGCATTTGCAGTCAATGCGATTATTGGAATATTGGGATCCTTTCTTTTGAGACGCTTGCAGGCTTCAACGCCATCCATTTCAGGCATTTGAATATCCATAAGTATTAAGTCGGGTTTGTTTAGCTCGAATTGTTCAATGGACTCTTTACCATTATTAGCAATGGCTACTTCGCCCTTGGCCTTACTGATCATAGAGCGGACCACAAGCTGATTTACAGGATTATCTTCTGCTAATAGTATCGAGACGTCGCTTAAGTCTGCTGCTTCTAAAGTAATATCCTGGTGAGGTTCACAGGTATGCTCTGCGAGCGCTAACGGTAGCTCCACAATGAATACGCTACCTTCATCGGGCTGACTTTCTACTCGGATTGTGCCACCCATTAACTCCACTAAAGAGCGCGTGATTGAAAGGCCAAGTCCGGTGCCACCGAATTTTCTGGTGGTTGACTTGTCTGCTTGTTCAAAGCGCGAAAATAGCTTGTTAATGGTTGCTTGAGTCATGCCAATGCCAGTATCTGAAACAGTAATGTGCATCCCTGTATTGTTTGCAAGTGGTTGAATATGGGTGATGACACTACCTGCCTCGGTAAACTTGATGGAATTAGACAATAAATTGAGTAAGACTTGTCTTATTCTAACTTCATCGCCAAGCCAATACTTGTGATCGAGCTCAACATGAATTTTGAACTGCAGCCCTTTGTTTTTTGCCAGTACCAAAAAGTCGGAGCGTAAATTTTCTACCAACACTTCAATATTAAAAGGGCGCTCTTCGATTTCTATGCGGCCAGCTTCAATTTTGGAAAAATCAAGAATGTCATTAATGATGGTATTGAGTGCTTTAACCGAATAGGTGGCTTTTTCTAACAAATTGCTGGCCGTGCTATTCAACGGCTCTGACTTTAGTAGCTGTAATGTACCATATAGGCCGTTCATGGGGGTTCTGATCTCATGGCTCATATTTGCCAGAAACACCGACTTAGCTTTTGCAGCTTGCTCTGCTGCGTCTTTGGCTTGAGAGAGTTCTCGCTCATGCTTAAGTTGTTCAGTGAGATCATAGGCAATACCTAAAAAGCCATCAATATGACCTTGGTCATCGGTTAGCGCGGTGACATTCAACTTAATTTGCACATGACGATTTTGCTTAGTGACATATGTCCAGCGGCTAGTGTCAACAACCCCTTGTTTGGCTTTGGCGACAAAAACTTCAAAGCCCGGTTCAATAGTACGACCAAGCTCCGTGCTTAAGGTGTTCGCTTTTGCTACAACCTCTTGTTCAAGGTGGAAGATAGCAGGGGAGGACTTACCCACAAGCTCACTCTTTTTATAGCCCAACAACCGCTCTGCGGCGGGGTTAAACTGGGTAATAATGCCGTCCGGATCGGTTGCGATTATGGCGTACCCCGAACCTTCAACAATACTGGTGTGGAGCTGACTATACTTGAGAATTTCTTTAGTCCGCGATTTTACCTCTTGCTCGAGCGATGAATTTACCTTGGTAAGTGATTGGGCTTTTTCTTCCTCTGCTGCAAGTTTTTCTTTCTCGGCTAGGCGCTGACGGGTAAAGCTTAGCAGTAAGATATAAATAATAATTGCCAACAACAGAGAAACCAGCAGAGCAACTTGTAAAATAGCATTGGGCGAGACTAAGTTAAGCGAGCGAATAAACTGCGCGGTTGGTTTGGTTTCGATTTCCCAAGTCCGGCCAAAAAGTGAGATTTTCTTCGCGGCTGATACGCTGGACGTTTGCTCACTCTGATGGGGAGCTTGGTAAAAAGCGATCTTGTCGTCGCGGTTGGTTACATCGGAGATTTGAATAGCAATATCTTGTCGGAATGCCAGCAAGGTAGTAAGAATTTCGTCGATTAGCAGTGGTGAATAGGTCCAACCCACCAGATTTTCAATTCGCGTTTGGCTATCACTTGCAACATCCACTG
This sequence comes from Pseudoalteromonas piscicida, assembly GCF_002744175.1. Classification (GTDB taxonomy): domain Bacteria; phylum Pseudomonadota; class Gammaproteobacteria; order Enterobacterales; family Alteromonadaceae; genus Pseudoalteromonas; species Pseudoalteromonas piscicida_B. Next base: position 13,375 of record NZ_NKHF01000008.1, on the reverse strand, counting down.
ATGTATAAATGGGGGCAAGGATCAAAAAGCCATACTTTACTTTGTTATCGGCCTGCACCAGCGTGATTGGTGCGGTGAGCCTTGGCTCATTACTGGCAGCCGCATCTAGCGCTGCAATTCTGCGGCTTGCCTCAGAGCCGATATCTAGGCCAACTGCCTGCTCGTTTGGTTGCTCCGGTTCTATATACTGAATGACAAACTTGCTATCGTTGTGGGGGTTAAGTGTTTTGATAGCAAAAGGCCTATCGCTGCGCTCGGCTTGCGCCTGCGCGATAAAAGCGTTAACCCTATCGACAGGCACATACTTAATAATTCCCACACCGCGAGCACCTGGATATTCTGCTTGAAAATCAAAAGAACGAATGTAGCGCTGCATAGACTGATAGTCGAAGTGCTGTTGCTGGTCTGCATAAATAGCAGAGCGAAGCCCTAAAATTCCGTACCAGTACAAAGTTACCCGCTCGTTTACGCCTTCAGTGACATGATCAAGGCGCAATACCAAAGCAGAAGACACCTTTTGTGCATGGCTTTGCTTCTCTTGCTCGTATAACACAAGCCCATACACCATACTGCCTATTAACACCAAAAGTGCGGCTATCAATGGCAGCAATTTAGCCTCATGCAACTTACGGGCAGGCGCTAACGGCACATTATATTCCTTACATCTTTAATCTACGTAAATATAGTAGTCGAGAAAGCATTAAATTAACAGAGATTAGATGCGCGCATGTAGAGAAAAGTAAACCCAAATCTATGCCCGAAATCATAATACTAACAACTACCTAGCCTAACTAGGTGCTGGTTACTTTTAGTGATATTTATCAGCGATTAAACATTCTTTTGTTATGGCCGATAGATAACCACTAGGTAATAAATTACCTAAAATCGGGATGTCAACTTATTCTCTAGCAGCGGTTATCCCCAAAACTCTCTGGCTAGATACGGAAATAATTTAATGCCATTTTAAAAACAATGAGCTAGCTCATTTCTTATCCCGAGTTTAGGTTAAATAAGGAACATTGATGAAATTACAAAACGAGTTAGGCAAACTTCAAGTTCAGTTAACAGCCCCAAAACCTGAGCAAAATAGTCGATATGCCGAGGAGCAAGAGCAGCCTTCCAAGTATGGGGGCGCTTCGTCACAGAGTGAGCCACTGGCTTCCAGTCCTTTTAGCGCATTGCTCTCGTTAGAAACGGTCGACATCAACCACATATCTCCCCATGATTTTACTAGTCTTATCGCTGATATTAGTAAATTACACAACGAAACGGGCGAAGGGGATAAGCATGCAATCGAAGGTCTTGGTTACTTTCGCATCACCCTAGAAGTGCAAATGACAACAGGGCAGCTAGACCCAAATGCCAAAATAGATATGCAACAGTATGCTACAGAGCATGCCAAAAGCGCAGAGAGCTTGGCCAAAATAGACAGCCAAACCTACGGTCATTCGCCTATCTATGCCGATCAATCCAAACAGGCCATTGCCACCTTTTTCACACCAACCCAGTTAGAAAATTTGCAACTAAGCGCCATCGAGCTGCTGAAGCACAAGGGCAATAGATTGCTTGATAAAAAGGTGTAGTGCTTTTTTGTGGAAGACTGTCGCCTTCTCCTAGGTGAGATAATCGTTGATGCAGGAGGCTAGCTTTGAAGGCTCACCCCAGTTTATATGCGTTAGCTAATTTGTTATCTGATTGATTTTAAATGGTTAAATCATTATCTGAAGAGTGAGCGAAGCACCTTGGTGTCATATTTCCATACAAATTTATTTGTATTTTTCGGACGTGAGTTCAGTTCCTTACCTAAATAATGACTGGTAAATATTATATGCATCTATAAAATCTTATACTTATTAGATGCTTAAGGTTTAGGGCATAATGGAAGTGCAAAGGTTTGCTACAAAAAGATTTTAAATTTGTGAAAGAGTTAGCCGATGAGTTTTTCAATCAAACACACATTATTGAGCGTTTGGATCTAATTGGAAAGAAAGAAATTACAGGCTGGGAAATATGGTTACAAATCGAGTTTGCTATTTTCTTGGATGAACATTCTGATATAGCAAGGTGGGATCGAGAATATATGTACTCAGTTGATAGGCGTAAAACCAAGAATAAAACTTTAATTGCGGTAGATTTTACTTTCCGAAAAAAGCACTCCTCAACATATAGATATATAGCGCTAGAGATGAAACAGAATAAAAGTGCTAATAGCTGCATTAGAGCAATGATGAATGACATACATAAGCTCTTTATCATCAAACGAAGTGTTGACGATATCAGAAGCATCTGGAACTTAGGCGTACATTTATATGTAGAGCCTGATGTTATATATGAAAAAGTTAGAAAGTATGAAAAAGATCTAAAAGTAAGTTTAGTCGATAATTGTATCGTTTCAGACCGAATACAAGATACCCATTTCGCATATACAATTTTTTAAAAAGTTCGTAGCTATTAAGACATAAAGGAGTTTGAATGAGTCAATAAGTTCAAATCATACTCTTTAATGTGAATACCATAATGTCTAAAGAGCATTTCGGGCCCATCGTATCCCATTTGGTCAGCAACCCACCATAAATTGCGCCCCTTACTGATCAGCATGGTGGCGAAAGTGTGCCTTGCTTGATATGGGTGGCGGTAACCAACGCCGCTTTTCTTAAGTACGGGGATCCAAATATTTTTGCGCAGTTGTGCAGCACCGGTTAACTGTTTTTTGCTGCGTAGCTCAATAAACACACAACTTCCGTGTCCTGTAACTTCTTTTGTAACTTGAGTGCTTCGAGCGCCAAAGGGGGGAGTTCAATAACGCGATTACCTGATGATGTTTTAGTGCCTTTGGTAATGGCCTTTTTATTGGTGGAGTCCCAAATCACAGCTTCACACATTTTTGTTTCTTCGTTGATCAAGTCAACATCAATCCATTGCAGTGCTGCTTCTGACGTCCTAATACCCGTGTAAAACAGTGCAGTGAGTAAATGGCGTTCGGGCTGGTTTCTGCAAGCATTTAAAATTGCTTAAATCTCTTTTGGCTTAAATGGATCTACTTCTTCATGCTGGCCGCGATTAGGAACACTTTTTGAATTTCCAAAAAATGTGGATGAAATGTGGACACTTTGCTTCAGGCGTAAAAAAACCAGTTAAAGAAAATCTCTCTAACTGGTTGATTTAAAACGCTAAAATTTGGTGGAGCTGGGGGGATTTGAACCCCCGTCCGGAAAGCGTCGACCTTCGGTCCTACATGTTTAGTATCGTCTATTGGTTAACCTTTAAATCTCGGACGAACACGATAAGTAAAGGCGAGGCCGCTTAGTTTTAGCCCTTCAACCCCGGCCAGGGTTTCCGTAGCGATCTTGTGTAGGGTGACACTCCAGAACCAGATCCACAAGAATATCATGGAGGAGTGCTAGCGGGCTATTATGCCGCTAGAGCGTAGTTATCGTCGTTTGCGATTACTTTAAATGCGGCTTTTTTACGAGGCCAACCGCACCTCGACATGCACCTCAGGCTTCTTGAATCCCGTCGAATCCTAATCAGCCCCTGAATAAATTCAGTACGTGTTAGCACTTGATTGTTAAATCACTAACTATGTTTTGCATTATACATAGGATTAATGTCATTACAATGGCTTATCATGGCATTTGATGGCGATTTCGTACCCTTCGCTATGCGTTTGGTTAATAACTAGCCATTTCAGAAGGTTAAAAACACAAAGCGAGCTCTTAGCTCTGCCTTAGTAAATAGGGCGACCGTAAAGTGGTGCCGCTCGGTGTGGCTAATTAAGGCGCACAATAAGGCCCGAGTTGCTGGTTGCAGCTGCGGTTTAACGCTTACGAGCAAAAGTTAACCGCTAGGTATTAAGTGGTGGTTTACCTGTAAGCGTTTTTATCTTTACAACTTGTTGCTTAAGTGTGTTTAAATAAAGCTTCACTTTGATCATCACAATCTAAAATAAAAAGAAGAAAATGAATAGCTTATATTTGTGCGTTAGTTTGGGGGAGCGGCCACTGGACCTCGCCACCATAGAAGGGCAGACTCTGTCGTCTTCTGAATCTGATTTTCCAAGTTATGTAACAATGGGATTTAGGCAAACCTTGTATAGTGTTTTTGCCGCGATCAGCCTGCCCAAGCTTGAAGGTAACTTGTCTATTCGGTTTCTTGACGAAACCGTCGAGCTGAGAAAAGTCGCGGTATTTAAAACCCAAAAAGGCTTTATGTCTGGCAAACAGAATACGTTTGTGTGCATCAATATAATTGCAGGCGATAAGTTTATGACTAAGCTCGCCTCTAGCCCAAAAGGGTATAGGCTAGGTAAAAACCTAATTGATGCGCTGGGTAACCTTAGTTGTGGTGACGCGCTTAAGGTATGTGCAGAGCAACAGAGCGACAGCTTTATCGGTATTAATTGGTATTATGATCTTAGCTATCAAAGTGATGAAGCCGATGCATTAAACGAGAGTAAACTTACCTTGGTTGCGTTTTATACCACGGCTTGGCTAATGCTACAGCGTATCAACCGAGTGCAAACGTCGATGGAGCTAAGGCCCAAAAGAACTGGCGAGAAGCATCACTTTACCAAGTCTATCCTAGATACCAGAATAAAGCTGTTGAATATAGAACGCTTTATTTTTACAAAAAATAGAACTAAAAACAGTGAAGTAAAAGCGTTTTGCGACGATCTGGTCAATAACGAGGAGTTTTTGTTAAAAGAAAAGCTCGACGATGCCAAGCAGCTGCATCAGTCGTTTGAACAACATTTGGAAAACTACACCAGTCTTGAGCAGGTAATTAATTCAGAAAAAACCAACGGCTTACTATTGCTATTAAGCGCAGGCTCTATCTCGTTGACTTTGTTTTCGGCTTCGTTTGTCAGCGTCCAAGAAAACACACTTATCTTTAATCTTTCTAAGTTAATGTCGCCACCGGTGTTAGGGTCGCTTGGGGTGTCTGTTTTAGTACTGGTTTTGATTTATTTAAAGCACAAAGTGGGACGCTTACAACTGGATTAATAATCTTAATTAAGACATTGAGCTGCAACGAATTGCGCGGCCTGCAGAATAGCAACGAAAGCTCGACAAGCCGCGTGCTTTCTAATACAGTTACGGCTCAACTATGCTCGCTATTTAGGCTTTGCGAATAAAGCCTCTATGGTGGGGAACATCTAATTGCCATCTAACGATAAACGCCTGAATTAACCCATATGAACCAAGCATCCAAATTCAAAACGCCGCATCAAATCCAGTCTCTCAAAAATGCATGCGACAGCTTAGGTATAGACTACCAAAATCTTGATCCATTCTCTGAGCAAATTTTAAAGGTGAACTACCAGGGGAAGGGCTTTATATTTGGGGCTGGCAACATCTGTTCGTTTCCGATCAATTCAGCGACTTCTACCTTTTTAGCGAAAGACAAATCTCATACGGTTAACGTGCTAAGAGAAAGCGGCTTTAAAGTGCCAGAAGGAGATTACTTCTTTTTGCAAAGTGCATTTTCTATGTACCGAGGCGCCGGAAAAGAAAAACAAGATGCCCTAGATTATGCTCAGCGCCAGGGTTATCCATTATTTATCAAACCCAATGACGGCTCGCGAGGCGCGTTTATTGAAAAGATTTATAACGATCAAGATTTACAAAATTACATCGACAAAAACGCCAACAGACTCAGTTGCGTGAGAATAGAAAAGCCACTAAAAGGCAATGAATACCGTCTGTTTGTGGTAGATGGCAAGATCTGGTTTGGCTACAAACGACGCCCGCCGTTTATCACATTTGATGGGAGCCGCACTGTGGAGGCCCATTTACAGGCATTAATGGCCGCGCAATCTCAGTACGGACATAACTCGCTGAGTATGGATAGCAGCTATATTAGAGAATATTTAGCGACCAATCGGTTAACGTTACAATCGGTCCCACCACAAGGCACTACGTTTAACTTTTCTCCTGCAATGAATATTGCCCTTGGTGGCGAAGTGGTTGACTATTCAGAGTGTTTTAGCGACAAGCTCAATGCCTTTACTCACGAGATCTACCAGTTATTTAATTTGCGCGTATTTGGTTTGGATGTTTATAGCCAAAGCGACGATATCAACCAAGCTGATGCACTGACCATTTTAGAAATAAACGGAAACCCAAGCCTAGAGTCGGCAGAAAAACACTCCACCACAGAGATTGTGACGAGAATATGGGCGTTTATCATCGAAGAGATTTTTAACAATGACAGATAAAACCCAGTTTTTAGCGCTGACCAAATCGTTCGCTAAATTTGGTTCAGGGATCTGTTTAGAGCGGCTGCAACTTGCCATTACGTACTTATCGCTCGAAGCATATATAGAATCTGTTGAGAAGTTAGTGATCACCGGGACTAACGGTAAAGGCTCGGTAGCTAAGCTGAGTAATCGAATTTTATGCCAAGCGGGTAGGTCAACGGGCTTGTTTACCTCTCCCCACTTTTTAGAGTTTAACGAGCGCTTTACGGTAAATGGCGAACATGTTAACTACGCAACCCTGAACCAAATTGCCCAGGATATTGTGCCGCACCTTGCCAAAGTAGAAGCAACATTAAATGAAAAGTTTGGTGTTTTTGAATTCTTATATTTAGTCGCACTTTGCGTGTTTAAGCAGCAAAAAGTTGAGTTAATCATTATGGAAGCGGGAATAGGGGGCAGGTACGACCCAATTCGCGTGCTTAAATCTCACTTTGCTGTGCTCACGTCTGTGGACTTAGAGCATTGCGACATACTAGGGAGCAGCAAAGAGCTTATCGCCTTTGATAAAATCGACGGCTGTGCGCATGGTGGCACGCTGGTGGTGGGGAATGTGGATGCGCACCTAAAAAGCAAGGTGAAAGCGTATACTAAGCTCACAGAGATCCAGTGCCATTTTAACAGCGACGTGCGCCTCGAAAAGCAAGCAAATGCGTTTAACCAATATAAGGTAAGTTTAAGTAATAACACGCACTTTACCATTGCGCCTAAAACCTTTGGTCAGTTTGCTGAGGAAAATATTAAAACCGCGATTTCTATTTCAGAGGTGATGGCTAAGGCGCTGGGGTTTGCTATTACGGCGGATGATTACACCAGAGCAATCGACGGTTTTATCAATGATGGCCGCCTAAGTTTAGTATGCGACGCCCCAAAGATTTTTGTTGATAGCGCCCATACGGATGAGTCTTTTACCATGCTATTTGACTCAATAAAGCAGGACTTTCCAACGCAGCATATCGTCATTTTAGCTGGTATCTCAAAAGGCCGCGACCAAACCGTATTGGCCGAACGGATCGGCGAGTTGGCACAATATTGCGTGGTGAGTAAAGCGAGCTTTAAAGGGGCAGAGCCTGAGTTGCTGTATAACAAGGTGAAGAACAAAGGCGTTGCAGCAAGTATGTGGAGCGATCTCAAACAAGCGGTTGAAGATGCCAAAGCCTATGCGCAGCAGCATAATGCCATAATTTTTGTCTGTGGCGGCTTATTCTTCGCAGGGGAAGTCTCAGCCATCTTGCTCAACAAATCAAACCAAGATATTTATCTCTATTAACGGGAAGCAAACGCGTGAATACCATCACTGAACAGCGTTATTTTGATCAAGGAATATTTACCCATTTTATTCAGCCGCAATATAAAAACTTTTGTGGGATCTGCTCATTAATTGCTGTGGTTAATACCCTATTCGATGAAAGCTTTACCCAAGATGCTTTTCATCAACAGTTTAATGCCGGGTTTTACACCAAGCGCAAAGTCAGCAGCTCAGCCAACCCCGCGAAGGAAGACCTCGCGCTAGTAGACCCAAAAGGGATGAGCAATTTTGACATTATCAGACTGTTTAACAGTGTATGCGCCAGCAAAGCGATAACGCCTTACTCCGCATTAATAACCGGCGATATGCTGGCAACAATACCAGCGGCAGACATCGCCAACTGGCTCGCAGCTGAAGGCAACTTTATTATTTACCATTGTGTAGGGCATTACAAAACCTTAGCCGGATATACAGCAAGTAAAACCGGACATTATTGGATAGCTGCCGACTCAAAAAGCCATGGTGACATCGCCCCCATTCACTCCATACAACATCAAGCCGCAATTGAGCTGGCAACCACCTCAGAGAAATACGGATTTATCCTCCTCTCCACAACCCCCATTGCGTTTTTAGCTCGATATACAGACAACAGCGCGGTATTCCCGATTGAATCAAAAAGTGCAATGACCACCCGCCAATAAACAAAGCGCCAGCGATTAAGAGCTGGCGTATTATTTTGCGAAGCTGCGGTTGTTTGTGGGGGATAAATGTAGCGCTATCCGCCAAGGCTTTAGCTCTATGCTTCGCGCAGCCAGTTGCGGAGCTTGTCTTTGAGTTGGCTAAGGTCGTCTTCGCAGATCAGGCCTATCTCAAGTTCTTTTGCTCGCAGTCTTTCCGAAGTTCTTATCCCTTTATAGCTTACCAATAGGCCTCTGGCCTGTACGCCACCAAAGAGCTCACTGAGCGAGTCGAGCTTATAAATTACTTGATTGCCTTCACCTTTGTTGAATTTTTTGGTTTTGCATTCAATCAGGTGAAGTTTGTTATTGGCGAGTGCCACGATGTCGAGTTCATTATTTACATAACCTTGACCAACACGGCGCTTGATGGCCACGCCTTGGGCGACATCTTGTAAAATGGTGAGCTCTTTTTTCAGGCTTAATAGGGTGGCGTAAACATATTCTTCGAGCCAGCCGCCGTTGGCAAAAAAGCGGGCGTCTTGGTTTGCAAATCGTAATCTATCGCCTTGTCTGGTGGCGACGTCTGCGTCCTCTAAATCATCAATCAATGTTTGTAGCGCAGCGCTATTTAATTGGCTGCGGCTCATCGGCTCACTCAGCAGGTTGTTGTCTTCACTGCTTGCTGCAAGGAAGTTGAGCTGACCAAGAGCATGGCCGTAGTCGGTGTTACTGGTGGCCCACTTTGCGCCAAGTTGTCGGTATCGAATATCGACGACGCCAGCGTTGGCAATGTCGGTAATGTCACCATCAATTAGGTTAAAAAAATCGCGGATCTTTAGTTTATCTGCCAGTGACGTATTGGCCCGCTCGCTTGGAACCAACCAGTGCAGTTCGTCACGTTCGGGCTCAATGATAAAGCACTCAATTGAATAGGCGCGGATCACCTCATACATTGCCAGCAAATGCTGACGGTCGCCGCAGCTAGCATTGAAGACAAACTGACAAGTGGGTTGGTCGCTGACGAGTTGATCAATGAGCTGATGAAAGCCGTCGATTAAGGTTTCACTGTCACGGCTAGTTGGAATAGTTGCATAATGTACTTTTATGCCTCTTGGGCTAAGTACCTTTTTTATATCGTCTAATTGTGTACGTTGTTGTGCTTCGATGAGGTAGAGAATTTCGTCGGAGTCAATATTGTGATCTAGGACGGGGGTGAGTGTATTAATAAAATTACTGTCGATGAAGCTAATATGTATGTGTTTGGTCATGGCTTTTCCTAAAGCTTCCAAAAAAATTCATTTTCCTTTTGCTTGGGATAATTTTACCCTATATAGCACCAAGTGTTAAATTACGTTAAAAAGTAAGACTAAGTTATTAATTTGATGCTATTTGGCTCGAAACCCCAAAGTTTGTCTAAAGCTTTGCAGTGTAAAGCCGATAAATTCAAGGAAAATAATAAGTTGTATTTTTATTGCACAGGCTTATTTACATTCATTTATAATTTGTATTGATTCAGGTAATGTTAAGCTTAACAATTTGGTTAACTTATGCTCAAATGGGCAAGCTGCATTAAAAATAACAAATAACAATAAGATTGTGCATACTTTATCAGGGTTTATGAATGTCACTATTTCGTTTTGATGAGGATGAGGGCTATGTTTATTTGCTCTCGCATCCTGTGGAATCAGGTTTCCCAGCGAGCTCATCTCAGTTAATTGAGATGATCGAAGACTCGCCATTTGCGGATTTTGAAATCATTCATGCCAATATCGGTCAGCTGTTTACTGCAAGCGAAGCGCCTGAGCAAGACTCATTGATAGTCGCACGCGCCATTGATGCCTCGATATCGGTGCGCATTGAAGAAGGAAATATGCTGGCTGAAGCAAGGATCACAACAGCCAGAGGTGGCAAGCTTGTTTGTATGAGTAAAGCCAAGCAAGCATTAAAGCAAGCTGGTATTAAAAAAGGCGTCAGCGCCAAAGCCTTAGATAACCTCCTGGGTCAACAACTTGAATTACCTCCCGGACAAACTTACGGCGGCATTATTGCCCATGGTCAACGTGCCAAAGATGGTAACGATGCTCGGTTTGTACGTTTATGTATGACAGCACAAGACAGAGTGCTAAGCCCCCAAGAGTCCAGCGGTGGCAAGGTAGATATGCGTAACTTAGGCGCTATCATTACCGTAAAGCCAGGCAGCCCATTGATGAAGAAAGTGCCGCCAACAGAAGGTGAACCCGGATATACAGTATTTGGTGATATCATTGAACCAAAACCAGGAAAGGACGCGCCGCTCGAAGTCTCTGAAGGCACTAAACTCGACCCAAACGACGGCAATTTACTTATTGCTGACTCTAAAGGGGTGCCGGTGGCTATTCCTAGAGGCATGCGTGTGGACGATGTGCTGTGCTATGACAACATTGATGTCACCACTGGCCACGTTGAGTTTGATGGCAGTGTGATCGTTAGCGGTGACATAAAAGATGGTATGCATGTTAAAGCATCCGGTGATATTACTGTGATTGGCTTTGTGGAATCCGCCATCTTGGAAAGTGGCAGTGCGGTGACTGTGATGCTTGGCACCATCGGCAGAAAACGCACTGAAGGTGAACCTTTTTCATGTTCTATTAAAGCAAAACGCAGTGTGTCATTGGGTTATGCTCAATATTGTCGAATTGAGAGCGAACAAGACATTTTAATCGAGCGCCAGGCGCTACATTGTGATTTGGCTGCTAAGCGCTTAATTAAAGTGGGTAAAGGGGATACACCGAGAGGGAAACTGATTGGCGGCAACGTGTTGGATGCCATGCGCATTGAAACTGGTGAGCTTGGTGCGCCTTCAGGCACTAGAACCCGTATTTCTCTAGCACAAGATTGGGATAGTCTACACGATAAGCACCGAGAGCTGGTGGAGCTTGAAAAGGTGTTGGCGTCTAAGGTTATTGAGATAAAACAAGCCATGAATAAAGCTCAGGCGTCAGCTCAATCGCCAAAACGAGATGCTTATCTTGCCAAGTTGCAACACAGTGAAAACCAAATTAATAAGCATTATGGTCGCAATCAGCGCAATATTCGCTTGGTTCAGCAAAAAATACACCGCTTGGCACGGTTAAGTCGTGTTACCGTTAATGAATTGATGCACCCAGGCACAGAGGTGAAAATAGCTAAAGATAAGAAGCTATACTCACGAATTTACCCGCCACACTTTGTTAAACTACACGAAGGCAAGTTAACCCAGCAATTTACGACAGCCAAAACTGCCGAAATCGCATAGCAACATTAAAAATGCCAGCACGATTGCTGGCATTTGGCTTATTCTGCTTCGGCTTGTTCTGCAGGCTCTGGCTCAGGCAGTGGCCAACCACCTAATGCTTGCCATTTATTTACGATATAACAAAATAACTCTGCGGTGCGCTCGGTATCGTAAAGGGCGCTGTGTGCTTGGCTATTATCGAATTCGATCCCTGCGGTGCGGCAAGCTTTAGCAAGTACGGTTTGTCCTAATGCTAATCCGGCTAGCGATGTGGTATCGAAGCTGACAAATGGGTGAAACGGTGTGCGTTTTATGTTGTTTCGCTCAATTGCAGCATTCAAAAAGCCATGGTCGAAAGCAGCGTTGTGTGCTACCACCACTGAACGCTGACAGCCTGCGGCCTTTTGCGCTTTGCGGACGGCTTTACAAATTTCTTTGATAACTTCGTCTTCAGCAACAGCGCCTCGTAGCGGTGAGAATGGGTCGATACCGTTAAACTCTATTGCCGATTGCTCAATATTGGCCCCTTCAAATGGCTCTACATGAAAGTGCACCGTCTGATCTAAGCTTAATACCCCGTTATCGTCCATTTTTAACATACTGACGGCAATTTCTAAGAGGGCGTCAGTATCTTTATTAAAGCCTGCGGTTTCCACGTCGATAACTACAGGAAAGAAGCCGCGAAAGCGTTTTGAAAATAGCGTTTGCTCGGTATCAGACATAATCTTCTTGGTTTGTGAAATTTAGCGGCCTATTATACTGATACCTCAGCAAGATGCGAGCAGCTTACGAGGGCTGACAGTGGTACATTTATTGCTTAAACTTATATGGTTAAACGTGGTAGATTGTTTATTGTACGAACTCTGCGTGCAACGGTTGCGTATTGATGGGTTGATGTAGTGAGGTGTTTGGTGATTAAGTTTTATAAATCAGTAAGTTGGATAAGTATATCCTTATGCGCCATGACGCTGAATGCAGAGGCTGCAATGCGGCAATATGCTGCCGAGCCAGACTCGTCACATTGGCAAGTTGATCAGAACAATCGGTTAAGCTGCGCTTTAAATCATGAAGTGCCGTATTATGGTGAAGCGATTTTTTCTAGCAATGCTAGCAAGAATAAAGACTTAACTTTTAACCTCGACATGATGGTGCGCCCTGAAACCTATGATTTTGCTGGCCTTGAGTCAGTACCTCCACTTTGGCGAGCGGGTAAGCCGGCACGCAGTTTAGGGCAAATGAAGCTCCTTAAAAAGTTTGACGGTGAGTTGGAAAACGATGTGGCATGGGAGCTATTGACAGAGCTCGAAAAAGGCTATTTCCCGACGTTTTATTACCAAGACTGGCACAATGATGTGGATAAAATTTCGGTGTCTTTGTCTTCAGTTAACTTTAAGCAGGCCTACTGGGCGTTTTTACAATGCCGCGATAATTTGCTGCCCTTTAGCTTTGAAGATATTGCCTTTACCGTGATGAACTACAAAAAGAATTCGAGTGAGTTAACCAAGTCATCACAAAAACGCTTGGACATGATTGGTGAGTATTTAAAGAACGACCCCAAAATCGAACAGATTTATATTTCGGCATACAGCGACAGCTATGGTGGTCGTGACACCAACCTGAGATTGTCAAAGAGACGTGCGGAGGCGATTAAAACCTATATGGCAAGCCTCGGTGTGGAAGAAGATAAAATTATGACCGACGGCTTTGGCGAAAAGCGTCACATAGACACCAATGAGAATGCCATTGGCCGTGGCAAAAACCGCCGAGTTGTGATCCAAATATCAAGACCTTGATAGTTTTTATTAAACAGATCGCGGGGTAAACTCGCTCCCACCCAACAGCATAGTCCTTCAGTAGGAGCCGCTTTACGCGGCGATGTTTGGAAAGCTCGCGATGTGAAATCGCTCCTACCAACAGCATAGTCCACCTGTGGGAGG
>NZ_NKHF01000139.1 GCF_002744175.1 Pseudoalteromonas piscicida | reverse complement strand
GGCGAGTTGGGAGTCAAGTAAAACTTAGGTTTTGAGGCTTCGAAAAGAAACTTAAAATTAAGTGTTGACAACAAAATCGGGTTGAGTAAAATGCACACCCCTCGAGACGCGAAAGTGACCGACTTCTGGGGTCATCGTTGCGAAAGCATTGTTCGAAAAAAGAAACATTGCAATTAAAGTTATCAATAAATTTTTCATTTCTTCACTAAATAATTAAAAGTAAAAATCAGACCTGAAAAGCGTGAGACCTAATTAATTTTCAATTATTATTCAACCACCTTAACAACATCATTTATTATAATGCTATTTTTTTCATATGAAAAGTAAATTTTCCAGCGTGAATTATCATCCGAGACTTTAATTGAAAAGCTATTCATTTCAAAAGAAGTGTATATTGGACTCACCACCTTAACATCACCAACTTCATGGGAAAACTCATTTATACTACCATCAAAATAGAACTTAAAAAAACTTACCCGTTCTTTCAATGCTAGCGACTTATCAGATTTAAGTTCTGATATAAATTTAAAAATACTTTTAAATGCTATTTCCTCTACCCTTTCATCTACATATATACTAGAAGTAAAGTCGCAGCTTTTATCAGATATCTGCCTGCCGGTTAAAGCAACTTCAGATTTTGAATTGAGCCTTTCAACCACACTATAGAAATTTTTTATGCAGATATTTTCCTTCAAATATGGAGTTTGTAAAAACACAGTGTTCCCACATTCAACTTGAAACTCTCCTTTAATAGGATAAAGTGCCGCGTTTAATTTTTTTACATGGCTCTGGTTTAATCCCTCTGGGCTACAGCTTAACTTTAAGGGACCACTAGCTAAGCTTGTGATGAACAAAAGCTTAAAGCCTAAAATTGCCACCATGACTTTTCCTCTGGTTTATTAAAATATTTAAGCATGCTTTTTTGCTCTTGATTGAATTGAAAGGAGACATCTGAATCAGATGAATATTTCGCCGTCGTACCAACCTTGTAATAACTCATAAAGTTTTTAGTGTGATTACTTTGATGAGTCAGGCTATAAGCGTGTCCTAACTCATGCTTAAAGTTCCTCTGAGCGGAGTTATTAAGATGCTGCCGACTTACCGAAATAGTTCTGCTGCTTGGATCCCATTCACCTATAGCACTTCTATTATCCCCAACTTTACCATTTCTAAAAACAAGTTTAGCACCACCTTGACCAGAAGTTAGTTCATGAGTTACATCTAAAATATCACCATTTTGTTCTGTCAATTCATTAAAGTTGTCAATTGCACTCTTACACTCCACTGATGAGCCAGAACAGGACCACTTTACTAATCCTGTTAACTTCTCACCTTATAATTCGATTGGCAATTTAGACTTAGTATTGTAAGTAAGCTTAGGTTCAGGGTCTGGTCCATCATCAGATTGCAGAGACTCTTTCTTAGCACCATGTGAATGCCCATCCGTATCAACTGCTCCCTGCTCTTTTCCAATACTATTCACGGCCATACCAATACCAGCCATCGCTAGGTTAAGCGCCTGATCTTGCGTCCAACTCTTCGCATATCCACCTACAAAGGT
>NZ_NKHF01000046.1 GCF_002744175.1 Pseudoalteromonas piscicida | reverse complement strand
TTAAAGCTTAGGCGACATTTTTGGAATGCACAAATTTGTGATGGGTGTCTGCAATTGCTGTAGTGGGTGTCTGTAATAACTCTCAGGTTTCCTCAATCTTTTGAGTGATGAACTAAAGCTTAGGCGACACCTTTGGAATGCACAAATTTGTGGTGGGTGTCTGCAATAGCTGTTCAATAACTCTATAGCTGTAGTGGGTGTCTGCAATAACTTGCAATAACTCTCAACCCGAAAGCTTTCTCAATAATTACTTTGCGACCCAGCTAAGCTTATTCCACTTTACATTTGTGGTATGTTATATTGTATCAAAATATGGCGGGACTAGGAAATGAGACGACAAATATTAGGAGATAAAATAGCGATAGGCTTGTCAATGTTATGTATTTTTCATTGCTTAATTTTGCCCGTGTTGCTTATGGCTTTACCAGCTATAGCTGGCTTTACCGTGTTGGTTGATGAATCGGTTCATCAATGGCTATTACTTGCTGTCGTACCACTTAGCTTATCAACTCTTTTATTTGGTTGTGCGAGGCATAAGTCGGTAAAAGTACTGATAGCCGGGGGAGTGGGGATTTCATTGTTGTTACTGCCTTGGTTACTTGGAGCAGGTGTGGTGAGTGACATAGTAGAAGTGCTGCTTACCGTCACCGGCTCGCTTACTTTGGTCTACAGCCATTTTAAAAATTATACGCTGCGCCGTGTTACCTACTAGCAATACATTATCTTGGAATTGAATATGAACAATGATTTGGCACAAAACAGTGCAACCCAAATGAACCATTATCAATGCGCTGATCAGGTAACGGTGCTAACAAAAATTTATCAAGCTGACTGTAATTTAGCGGTGTGGCAGCAAGCATTATCGCAAGACTTAAAACAAGACATTCGCGACTTCTTAGAGACCACACCCGATATTGATATCACTGCGCAAATTTCGACGAGCAATATTGCCGAAGAAGTTACAGAATCTCTGAAAAAGCACCACTTTGATGCTCAAGTGGTAACACATATCATTAGTATTATTGACATGTTTAGCTGTCTATTTGAGCTCAGAATAGTTGGCCTTAGACTAAAAACACTGCACTCGGCTATGTGTCCTAAATTTCATGTGGATAAAGTGCCTGTCAGGCTTGTTACTACCCTTGCAGGAGCTGGGAGCGAATGGCTTGCTAATAGCAAAGTGAAAAGAGAAAATAATACCTTGATTATTGATGATGACGTGATAGCTGAATCATTAGAATGTGGCGATGTTGCACTTTTAAAAGGTGAGCGCTGGGCTGGAAATGAAGGGCGTGGATTAGTACATCGTTCTCCTAAGGCGACGCAAAACCAAAAAAGGCTACTGCTCACGCTAGACTTTATTGCATAAATTGGATGTATTATGACAACAACATTGAAAGCATTGCTGCTGGTATTTACAAGCACTATCACAGCGGTGGGCTGCACGGCTGTAACCAAGCCAGGCCCTTCCTCTGTACCATTGCGGGTAGCATCATGGAACATCGAGCATTTGGCTTATCCTTCAGCTTCTGGCTGCAGACCAAGGGATGAAGCAGAATTAGCTGCCTTACGTCAGTATGCAGAAAACCTCAGTGCCGATGTTATTGCACTGCAAGAAGTGGATTCAGTAGCAGCGCTAGAGCAAATTTTTTCTCCAACTAAGTGGCGGCTCGTGCTATCCGACAGAAAAAATAGCCGCACTTATGAATGTAGAGGAAGTAACTATACTTCTACACAACAAAAAACGGCTTTTGCTATTAAAAAAGAAATTACGCTAAGTAATGTAGAGAGTTTTCAGGCCTTAGGGGTGGGAGTCGAAGGCCTAAGGCATGGCCTAGAAGTGACTTTGAATACCTCAGTGGGCGAAGTTTCGATTCTCAACGTACACCTTAAAAGTGGCTGCTTTGTATCTAATTATCAAGATTCCGATAAGCCTGCGTGTCAATTATTAGCTCGTCAGTTGCCAGTGTTAAAATCATGGCTTAGCGCGCATGCTGATGAGCAATATATAGTACTCGGTGATTTTAATCATCGCTTGAGCCAACACGACAATTACTTCTGGCATCAGCTAATTAGTGATCAAGCTATCGAGCAAGGGGCAGTCATCAATGCCACAAAACCTCTGAAAGGCTGTCATCCTCGTTATCCTGTGCCAATTGATCATATTTTAGTAAGTAAAGCACTGGCAAATGACTCTGTGATTGAACCCAAGGTTCATTTTTTTGCTGATATGGAAGAGGGCAAGATGTTAAGCGACCACTGTGCTATCTCTGTCTCTATGCGTGCCCAATAGAGCAAGTATGCACAGTATAATAGCAAGTAAAAAGCGAGCCTGCACTGAGTGCATGCGCCCGCTTTTCAATTTACCAATCATGCTTTTATAGTAAAGTCTGCTTTGCTTTTTCTAGCTGATTAGAATGTCCAGTTTAGGTTAGCAAAGTAGGTACGGCCTATAGTATCAAACAGTCCACCATCAGTGCCTAAGTAGTAGTTACCACCTCCACTGTATGCATCTGGCATTTGTGGTGTCTTCTTATCGAACACATTATTAGCACCGATATTAAAGCGCAATTTGTCACTGTAGAAATAAGAAGCTGTTAAATCAGTATAGATCATCGTTGGTGTTTCAAACGGCATAGCAAACGAGGCGTCATAATCCTTTCTACGTTTTTGTTTACCAACATAGCGCGTAGAAGAACCGACTCTAAACATGTCATTTTGATAGCTAAGGCTGAGTGTCGCTTTCCATTCAGGGAAGGCGAATAAGCCTGTGGTTGGCTCTAAATCTAAAGTTGGATCTGTCTGTATATCACGGCGGATAAGTTTTTGGATAATGGTATTAATGCCAATTTCGCCAGCAAAGGCATTAAATTTATAATTGGTAATAATATCTAATCCGCTAGTACGACGTTGATTGAGGTTTAGAGTCTTAAGTTCAACATCTGTAATGATACCATTTGGTTGACGCGTAAGTAGCTTACAGAATTGGTTATCAAGAGAGTCTTGTTCTACGCAGGCATCTACAACCGTTGCCACATTAAACTGATCAATTAGGCCATCAAGTCTGATATCCCAATAATCAAATGTGACTTCAAAGTTTTCAATGGCTTTTGGCGTAATTACAACCCCAGCAGTTAGTGTATTTGCCGTTTCGACTTCGAGTTCTTTATTACCAGAGCTAACAATGTTGCCTGGCTGATACCATCTGATATCACTTGTCGTTTCTCCATCTTCATTGGTAAATACATTTACCCCCAGCTTCTTACAGTTTTCAACTACATTTGCTTTTGCCGTTTTAATACGATTCTGGCTACAAGGTTGGTATAGCCATTCGAACCCTTCTCCAACTGTTGTAAATTGTTCATTGATATTCGGTGCTCTTGCAGAGCGAGAGCGCGAAAGGCGAAGTGTAATATCTTCGATAGGCTTCCAAACTGCACCAACGTTCCAGCTGGTGTTTTGTCCAGCTTCACTGTAATGCGCAGAGCGGGCAGATAAATTTAGATCTAAGCTTTCTGCCAATGGCTGGTCTCTAAGCAAAGGGATATTAAATTCTGCGAATATATCTTTAACATCGTAAGAGCCAATAACAGGGCGTGCGACAGCATAGCTTTGACCAATACCTTGTCTTAGCACCTCTGAAGGAGAGGTTTCACTTTTTTCTTTACGATATTCCACACCCACAGACATTGCAATTGGGCCGGCCCAAGTTTCGAAGAGCTCACCGCTAGTGTTAAAATGCAGAACTTGTTGAGACTGAGATTGTGAAGAGGTGTGTTCTAGACCAATGTAGTCGATTACTTCTTGCGTCATTGGTTTGAAGACGTCATGTGGTACGCAGTTACTGTAGTCGTTACCTGCTTTAGGTGCCGCTGTTTCGTCAATCGCAGCTCGACATACGGCATTACCATTTTCATCTAATACGGCATCAAAGCTAGCTAGCCAGCGATCTTCATAATAGCTATTGATGGTGGTTGAATCTGCTGTGGCTTTGCCATACTGAGCGTAAAACTCCCAACGCCAATCATTTCCAAAGTCGCCTTGAAGCGATGCTACAATTTGATATACGTCGCGTTTATAGTCACTGCCTTGTGCCCCCATCTCAGTAAAGTGACGTGCGATAGGTAGAGAAGTCATTTCAAACTCGTCCATTTTTTCGCCTAAGTCTGGACGAATAAATGCATTGTCTCTAGAGAGAGGCACGCTACCGTAGAGAGAGGCTGGGAATAAACGAGATTCAGACTCAGTTTTTACGTATTTTGAATCCATAGAGAAGAAAATACCGGAGTCAAACTCGTAATTAATAGTATTATTAAACATCAGCTTTTCCACAGGCACTTGTAGACGCTGAAATTCATAAGCACCGAGCTGCTCACCACCTTCGTCTGTTTGCGCTCCGGTTAAACCATTTTCAGGTCTAAATAGCTTTCCACTATTACCTAACTTAACGGGTCTCATTGAGCCATCTGGATTAAAGGTATAAGCTACCCCACCAATAAATACCACGGTTGTTGGGCTAGCTGTTATAGAGTAGCGTCTGGCTGTAAGGTTGTTTGGAATATCATCCGTGTCAGTCAGTTCAGTGACCTTTTCAGCTTTCATTCCTTCACCGAGAAGTTTTTTACGCTTTTCTACATGCTCTGGGTTTGGATAAAAAGACCAGTTTGAGTTTGTATATGGCCTATCTTTTGCGTTAACTTCTTCTTCTTCATTGTATGAAACGTAGAACGTTGCATTACCCTTATTATTATTAAAGTTTAGACCGTGAAGGAAATTAACTCCTTTCTTTTCGCCATCAGAGCGAGATGTTATGCCACCCGATACATTGAGCTTAGAGCCAACAAAATCCTTTTTGGTAATGATATTCACTACACCTGCTACGGCATCTGCGCCATAAATTGATGATGCTCCTCCTGTTAGAATCTCAATTCTCTCAATGAGCCCTGTTGGAATAGAGCTCATATCTACCGTACTTTCACCAGGGATTGAGCCAACATGACGGCGGCCATTTACCAAGGTTAGCGTCCTTTTAGTGCCTTGACCTCGTAAATCCTGCGTACTCATCCCTGCATTGCCGTTATAGTTACTTGTGCCTGAACTAAGACCTGGTGCCATTGAAGGAAGTTTGTTGAGCAACTCTGATATGTCAGTTGCACCACTTGCTAAGATAAACTCCTGATCTAGTACCGTTACCGGTGAAGGAGATTCAGCTTCTATACTTAAAATACGGCTACCAGTCACGGCGATCCGCTCTATATCCGAGTTGCTATTAGCACTTGCAGCGTGAATAGATGAAACGGCGAAGCTAGCGATCAGTGTTTTGGTTATTATATTTATATTACTCATGGATTTTCCCTTGTTAACAGAAGGGGTACTTTAAATTGTTTTTTAACAAGGTACAAATCCGATGAGACATTATTGTAGCAATTTGCTTATTTTTCTCGGTAAAGCTTTTCATCTTAGAATATAAATTCACTTTTTTACTTCAATGTGTATAGTTATTTTTTCAATTGCTCTCAATCTAACAATAAGGAATGTTATGCCTTCAGCCAACCTACTCGCATTACTTGACGATGTTGCCGCGTTGACCAAGCTTGCCGCAACCAAAACTGCTCCGGTGTTAGGGGACGACCTTGCCGTCAATGCAGAGCAGTTATCGGGTGGAATAAAGCCAGATAGAGAGCTTGCGGTGGTATGGAAGGTGTTTAAAGGGTCTTTGCTGAACAAGTTTATTTTGGTGCCGGTCGCTTTAGCCTTCAGTTATTTTGCGCCGTTTATGATCCCTCTTATGCTAATTTTAGGCGCCTTGTACTTGCTGTTTGAGGGAGGTGAAAAAATACTCCACGCTATTTTTCACCGTCAGGAGCAACAGCAAGAAACCGATGAGTTTGTCAAAGCGCTTGAGGATGAGCGTGTTGACTTAGTTGAGTTTGAAAAAGACAAAATCAAAGGCGCTATCGTTACTGACTTTGTTCTATCGGCGGAAATTATCATTATTGCGTTGGGGGCGATTGCTGATCAGCCTTTTGAGAAGCAGGCGCTTGTCCTTTCGTTGATTGGCCTTGCGTTGACTATCGGGGTTTACGGGATTGTGGCCTTGATTGTAAAGCTCGATGATATTGGCTTGGCTATGATTAAGGATGCAAGTAAGACCACGCTTGCGGCAATAAAACGCGGGCTGGGTAAGGGGTTACTTCATTTTGCCAATGGCCTGATGAAGTTTTTGTCGGTCGCCGGTGTGTTAGCCATGCTTTTAGTGGGTGTTGATATTCTGGCTCACCAGTTCCACTTGCTAGAAGAAATAGTTCATGCCACTGAAAATCTGCTCCCAGCAATGAGCTGGCTTTTGAGTATTATTGCCAAGCTTGGATTGGGTGCGGTAATTGGTGTCATTATTGCGGCGGTGCTAAGTCAGTTGCTGGCAGTGTTTAAAAAAGTATAAATAATCGCAAGTAGCCGTAAATTTCAGGACTACTTGCAGAGTTTATTGATTATCTTCTTATCGGTACTTGCTGATTGAGCGGTTTTTGCGGTGCTTCATTGAGACTTTGCGGTAATATACGTTTTGCTTTACGCTGCTCACGCAGTGTAAATTGTAGCGCTTTTAAAATCCGCGCATCCAATGGTGTCTCGCAAAATGGGCTTAACAGGTTATTTTCTTCCGTCGGGTCTTCACTCAAGTTATAGCATTCGTACTCACTGGGAATAAACTGAGTGGTTGTTATTCCGTCTGGGTTGCCGACGCCAACCAAATTACTCACAGGCGATTGCGTGGTAGGCGCATCGTCACCGCCAAGGTCAACTAAGCTCTGGTCTTGCTCATAAAATCTAGCGTTATCAAAGTAACGCACAAACTTCCATTTTGTGTCACCGCTGATATCCGGTAATTGCGTTATTACGGCTTCAATATGGTTCGGTTGGATAATGCTATTGTAAGCCTTACCAGTAAGCATATTTGTCATATCACTGCCAACCTCGATGTTGTCATCGGTCATAAAGTAAATGGCTTCTTCTTTGGGCGACGCTTCACCTAAAATGACGTCGGCGAGGTTTCTACCGACGAGTGGCTGTGCTTCACTGTGATCTTTAGCAAGCTGAGTACGAGTTTGCTCAATATCTATATCCGCAAGGCCAAGTAGGGTAGGTAGCAGGTCTATGTGTGAAGTGGTGATATCAAGCTGCTTAGGTTGATTGAAAAGCACAGGGTTTGAAATAATAAAGGGCACATTTAATACTTCTTGATACGCGGTGTACCATTTTTGATGTAGGCCGCCGTGAGCACCTAGTAACTCACCATGATCTGAGGTAAAAACGACAATAGTATTTTCATAAAAAGATGACTGCTTTAATGCGTTAACTACCTGTTCTATATGCTTATTTACTTCTGCGATTAGGTAGTAATAAAACTGCCGATAGGTTTCATCTGGGGGCTGCGGTAGATACATATGCGGGTACATAAGCTGATAGTCTTTTTGGCATCTAGGCTTGTCCATTAAGCTTTCAGTTTGGCTTGGGGCTGGTGCAACACTTGGAAGGTTACCGGCTTCTTTTTCGGCATAAAAGTTGGAAAACCAATCTTTTTGTCCCATTAATACAATGTCATGAGGGTTTACGAATGAAGAAACCAGTAAAAATGGCGTTTGGTCGCCGTTTTGTGCCTTTTTTTCGAGTTGTTTAAGGGTTTCACAAACTTGATTGGCAAATCCCGGATCTCGAGATGTACCAGAGTTGTTCTCCGCTGCGCCATGAGGTTCAGGACCTATCCATTGACTAAAGCCGAACTTATCTAGACGCTCTGCGCGCTCATAGAGTGCTTGTTTTGCTGGGTAAGGCTCTCCGGTCTCAGAGTTACTATACAACGCTTGCTGACTCCCCGGCACGATAATATCCTCATCGGAGAGGTGCCACTTACCACGATAATAGGTTTGATAACCTGCTTCGCGAAACCAAGAGCCCATGGTTGGCACGGTATTGGGAGCCAGCCAGAACATATTTTGATCAAATGACGACTTGCCAATTCCAGGTGTTTGGCTCACACCGTGTAGGGATGGATATTGACCCGTGTAAATGGATGTTCTACTCGGTGCGCATGCCGTCGCTGCTGCATTATGATTCATAAATTCCATGCCACAGCGGCGCATTTCTGCCATGCACGCACTGTGTTTGAGTCGATATTCTTTTGCTTGTGAATTTTCGTAGGGCGGAGGGAAACGCTCTTCATCGGTGGTAATGATTAGAAAATTCGGTTGTTTGCCATTAATCTTCATTACAATCTCCTTTTAACTTGCACAGGGCAAATGCCCACAAAGAGTGTAGTTGAAGATCCTAAGGTATTTGCGCTTTGTGTAATTTAATTGTTTTTTTATTTTAAATAATGTGTAAAAACAACATTCTGTATTTTCTCAACGACCAATAGAAAAAGGCCTTATCGGCCTTTATATGTTTTTGTATTTGGTGAGTTACCAGTCGCCTGGGTCGCCGCCATCTGAGTCGCTGATCTCCTCGTAAGTACCGCCAGTGTCAATACTCAGCTGTTTAAGAAACTGAAATGTAGGGGTACTAGATACCGACTGAGATGCAGATGAAACATCTAATACATACATCTTATCTTTATTAGCCAGAATATTTTGCACTGTGCCTGTATAGATTGTGGCATTGAATTGCACTGGTGGTAGCTCAAACAGGTATTTAGAGGTTACGCTCGTTTGCCAATTTGAGCCGCCACAGCTAGAGACTGGACTGTCATTTTCGCCGCCATCAGTAGAACCATACACTCTTAGCAGTGCGCCATTAGCGGCTTCCGTTGAGTAATTTGCTCTTAACTCATCAGCGCCATCACACATAGCTTGTGCAAGTGCAGTTAGCCCCGAGCACCCTTCTGGATCTAGTTGATAGAGTGCCATCATTGCCGCATTGAAACCGACAAACCCGTTAGTTAGAGATTGAATTTGACCGCCACTAGCAAACGTTTTCACATTTAACTGTTGGCCATTAATTGTGGCATCTAAAAAGAACTTTGATACTTTTTGCACTGCCTGTTGCTTTGAGAATGAACATCGGCTTTGTCCATCTGGGCGCAACGTGTTCATTGAACTACTGCGGTCTAAAAAAAGCACGCCATAAGATTCAGGCGCAGCGAGCGAATTGAAACTCGACATTGTGGTTGCCAATACAATGGCAGATACTAAGATTTTCATCATCGTGAACTCCATGTCAAAAGATACCATTTGCATTATCTAATCGGAAAATCTCACGTCTGAGACAAGATATTGTTCAAATGGTGTAAGAAGTATCTGGCTGTACTACTGATGCAGATACGTGATTTGCGCAAGTAAAAAAAATGAACCTAATTGGTTGCAAATTTGTTGCGCAGCGTAAGGGTAGGGTAGATTCTAATTTTATCCATTACACCACATTACAGCGGTGATTTATTTTTAAAAACATAATGTTACATTTGGTTGTGACGTAAATTTTAGTATTTTCAGGATGTTATGTTTAGCTGCCTGATATAATAGCGGTTGCGATTTAATTTCTAAAAAATATACAGTAGGGTGAGGTAAGCAGTATTCAAAAGTACGAAATAATAAAAACAATGACAGGAAGTTTTATGAAGCGATATCTATTTTCTCTCTTAGGTTTAATTGTCATCGCTGCCGCTGGTTGGAAGTTTACCCAGTATCAGTCTTTTTACACTTCAGACTATGTTGATGTAGTGTTGTCTTCACAAGTGCTTAATGAAGATCGAAAGGTCTTTATTCGCCTCCCAAAAGGATATGACCAGGCACATAGTTATCCACTCATTATTCGCACCGACGGCAACTTTAATCTCGCGCGGTGGGATGAGGTACTAAGCAGCCTTGCCGAACAAGGTAGAGTAGAAGATGCCATTTTAGTGTCTATTCCCAATCAATTTTGGACGCAGACCCGCAACCGCGATTTAGTGCCGCCTTATGCTCGACAAGATGTTGCGATTGAGGCCCGTCCAGAGAGTGACAATGATCCTGCCATTTTTGGTCGTGCAGATCGTTTTTTGCAATTTGTTGAAAGCGAGCTGTTACCCTATTTAGAAGCTAACTACTCAATTAACGACAACCGTGTGTTAAGCGGGTTCTCTGCTGGTGGAAGTTTTGTACTTTATACCATGGTGACTAAACCTGCACTTTTTGATGGCTACTTTGCTTTTAGTCCTGCTGCGTGGTACGACGACTCGGTTGTCGTAAAAGAATTCGCAAAAAGCCTAGCCAATATTCAAGGCAAACCTAAGTATATTTACCTTTCCATTGGTGGTGCTGAGAATGACATCATTACCGGGTCATTTCATGGTTTATTGGATGCACTTGAACAGCATGCGCCTGCCAATGTGCGTTGGGGACACAGCATTAGCGAGGGCGCCGGGCATTCACAAAATCCAGTGGTTTCCGTGCCACTTGCTTTGAGTGAATATCATCACTTTAGAAAAAATCAGTCAATGTAAGTGTTGCAATGCGTTGATTTCAGAAAGCAAATGTTTTTGTTCGCTTTCACTTAACCCTTCAAGCTTAAGCATGGCTTGGTAGGTCTTTAATAGTGATGGCTTATCTCCTTTTTGCTGATAAGCCATCGCCAATTGCTGCAGTGCACTGAGGGACGCTGAGTTGTGCTGGCTCACAAAACTAAACAGGTTGATGGCCGCAGTGAAGTTACGTTCGAATAGGGCGGCATACCCTAGCGAAGTCAGCGCACTATAGGGGTAAGCCTTGAGTCCATATAGTGATTTAGCGATGGCGACATGATTTTCCAACTGAGTGACACCGGCGGTCGCTACCTTCAAGGATGGCTGATAATGGTTAAAGAGGTGCTGCAGACCATGATAATAGCTCGGGTAGACGACGCTCATATGGGTTTCGCCGCTAAAGTGCTGCGCTTTGAAGTCAATTCCATTTGGCTTTCGCCAAGCATCTTTAAGACGTTGAAATGGCTGCGTTATGATTGCGCTTTCGTCTGCCATGCTGATGTAGATACACTTGTTGATTAACGCCTTTGCCAGTAAGTCATTTAATAATCGCTCTTTATCCCACCAAAGGCTTGGACTTGCCAACATCACACCATTAAATAAATCGGGTTTTTCAAGTAGCGCATAGGTTGCAAACAGCCCACCGAATGAGTGTCCTGCTAACGCGCGATAGCCTGATGTTCGATAATGCTTGTCTACGTAAGGGATGAGCTCTTTGTCGATAAATTGCAGTAGCATTTTTGCACCGCCTGGATTTTGCTGCCGTGTTGGAGCTGCAAAATGTCCCAGTACGGCAAGGCTGCCTTTGCGATAAGACGGGGTCAGATCTCGTGTGCGGTGTTCGTTGGTTTCGATGGCAACAATGATAAGTTCCGGTATTTTATGTTGTTGTGCCAAGAAGCGAGCCGCTGAAGCGGTATGTTCAAGATTGCTCTGACCATCAGTTAGATATAATACTGGATAGCTTGTATTGTCTTGCTCATAGCTTGGTGGTAGGACGATATGAACCGTTCTTTTTTGCGAAAAATAAGCGGACGAAAGCTGCAGTGTCGAGTCCGAATCTACTGATTTATTAGCAACAGCGCTACCAATTGACAGCAATGTAAAAATAGTCACGATAACAATGTAAGTAACTAACCTAGTTTGCATAACCGTTCGTTCCTTGCTTAAAAATCATCGCTAATTTACCACGAGTCAAAACGACAAGGAACGAGTTATATAGCAGCGCTTAGGAATTATTTGTTTTGTCTTGAGCTTTGCAAGAGCACTATTACTCCATTTTCATTGGTGTTTGTGTCTTGTTAAGTAATTTAGAAAAGATAGGTTTTAAGCAAAAAAGAGAAAACACTGAAACGATTGCCATCACTAAAATGCCGATCAGTGGAATAGCATAACCAAAGGTAAAACTAGCACCGACCACGTGTCCCAATATGCATTCTGCGCGGTAGATTGGATAAAATAGTCCAGCTATCAAAAGTCCTAAGGCAGTATACATGGTGAGGCTTTGATAACCGAACTCCCAAAGGGCTGATTGCAACAAGCTAAAGAGTAACATCACAAAGAATGCGATCAAAAACTCAGTAGGAATAACCACGGGTGTTGTTTTTTTAATGCTCTCTGTGCCAATTGCTTTATGTAGCCGCAGTGCAGTAAGCCAAGCTAATACGGGAATTATGATAATTCCCCATGCGTTAGATACTGCTGGAAAATCCGCTCTGTGAAGTAAGTGGTGACTCACTATTCCGCCATTTAAATGTTGCCACATTAGCGTTAATATCACGAGCAAGATTGCCGATGTAATTAGGCCTTTGTTGATTTTGTTCGCTTTGACTGAAAGCATGTTTCTACTCCTAACTGATTAAACTGTAATTTAACTAAAAAAGACGGCTGAAATGCGTGGCCACCACATCATAACAATGGCCGCGCAGACGCCAATCGC
Organism: Pseudoalteromonas piscicida; assembly: GCF_002744175.1. Lineage (GTDB taxonomy): Bacteria > Pseudomonadota > Gammaproteobacteria > Enterobacterales > Alteromonadaceae > Pseudoalteromonas > Pseudoalteromonas piscicida_B. Next base: position 35,455 of record NZ_NKHF01000046.1, on the reverse strand, counting down.
AGTGATCACAAAACCTAGGCTCATCATTACCGCGATTATCCAAACCGGTGCGCTGGCTTTGGTTTGGCGTTTTGCCCAAAAGTAGAGTTCTCCGAGTACCATTGGTAGCAGATAGCAGGCAAACGAAATAAATATATCGATAGGGCCATCTAAGGTTGCGGTATTGCCATTGAAGCCTTGGTTGACCATGTACCAACCAAACAAATAAAGACGAAACGTCCACACCCCATTAACCAAGAAAAAACTATGTACGGCATAACGTTGATGTGCGGCGATATTTTTTTGTATGGCAGCGCGCCAAGCAAAAAAATATCGCAATGAGAATTAATATACCGTTGAGTGTTATCCCAATGGCACCAACATCGCTTAGCCTAAGACCGGTTACCCAAGTGAGATATAATCCAGTGAGTGCGCCCGAAATACCGAGAATAAAAAATATTCTTCCGTTGTAGCGGTGAAAGCGTGGAAAGCGTTTTCGCACCGCAGGAATCAGCTGTAATAAACCGCTGGTGGCCAAAATCACAGCGGGTAGAACATGGCTAAAAAACACCTTGGCATCTTTTGTGTGTCCACTCGCCGGTGAAGCGGCTGCACTTTGCTCTGTGAGTCCCACGATAAGCGGGATGGCATATAGGCCTATGATATAAACAGCAAACATCCATTGCCCGAGCAGTGCGACAAATACCCAGCTTTTTACAGCGCTATTCAATACGCTAAAGGGACTAAAAGAAAACCCTGTTGATTTGGTTAGATTGAGCGAAGGCAAAATACTTATCCTTATAAATCAATAAACTTGATATATAAAATGACAAGGTTTTGCTATCTCGTCGCTTTGATTTTGAAAATCAAAGCAAAGAAAGTAGGCCGAATTTTAAAAATGGTGGTGTTAAGTTTACTTACAAAGTTAATTTGAATGCTATTGGTGTAGCTAGTAGAGTCTTCGTGTCTATCTCTACTCCTTAAATCAGCATGACTATTGAACACTATTATCTTTTTTTACTTGGCCTTTGTTGTACTTTGGTTATCGCACAGCTTTTTGTAAAAGAGAAAAGAGCAGCCCATATTTTATTTGCTTTGGTGTGTGGTTCTATTGCATTGGCAACGACTAAGAAATTAACCAAAGAGTCGCTAGATGGGTATGAGTACCTGATTGGTATAGGGGCTTGTTTGACCTGTAATGGCTTTTGGCTGTTCTCACGGGCATTGTTTCGCAAAACCAATGCTATCTCTAACCGACATATCGCTATAGCAGTATTAATAGCTGCTTTGATCATTTGGCAACAAGGGTATTTATTTGTCCACAGCCAGTTTCAGCTAACGGGCGGTTTGCTGCTGGATTGGCTAAATAGCGCTGCGATTGAGTTAACCATTATGTTATCTTCTTGCGTTTTACTCCTTGCCTTTTGGGAAGGGTGTAGAGGGTTTTCAGAATCAAGAGAGCATGAAAAAGCTCAAAGAGCAGTATTTTTGTTAGCCTACTTTATTTGTGTTGCGGGTACAAAACTAATTGCCAATCGTTATGCAGGCAATCTCGAGGTGCAAGAATGGGCGGTGACGAGCGCGGCAGTACTCATCTTATTAACCGCTCAAGCTCTATTATATTGGCGTTATGTGTATCGTTTTGAAGAGGAAGCTGAGACAATCACATGTGAACCAATAGAGAAGATGCCAACAGAGCAAGAGTTGGTTTTACGACAACGGGTTGAGCGCCTTCTTATCACCGAGCAGGCATATTTAAAAGAAGGGTTGAAGGTTGCCGATGTGGCTCAGCAACTCAATGAATCCGAATATAAGATCAGCCGGGTGATCCGCCAGCAACTACAAGCACGTAATTTTAATCAGCTTATTAATCGCCTTCGAGTTGAACATGCTAAAACGCTACTGCAAGACTCAAGCAAACAACATTGGCCGGTCTTGGTAGTGGGGTTAGAAAGTGGTTTTGCATCTGTTGGCCCTTTTACGAGAGCTTTTAAGATAGAAACAGGCGTTACGCCCAATCAATTCAGAAAGCGTGATGACGACAGTGAACACGTGGTACAGGCAAGCGAGTAATGTCAAAATCGAGGGCTATTCTCGCTTGACCAACTTATATCGTATTTGTTGTATAGGTAACTCGATTGCCTGCGGGTCAAGTGCCAATGCTGTATCACCAACGGGAAAAACGTCAGTGATCTCTACTGCGTCTGCTATGCTGCTAGCGTTATCTTCAAATAAAAAGTTTAGCTTAGTGTACTCACTAGGTTGTAAGTCATAACGCGCCAATGTGGCGGCTAAATCAATACTATAGTCATAAGCTGTGATCAGGTTGCCAATGTTCTCACTGTACTTACACACTTGCCATTGATATGTACTTGCATCGAACTCAAGTGCCCAAATCCCTTCCTTATCTTGGATCATTTGTTGAGGCCGTTGACATGGAAGCGGCAGGGGAAGTAAACGACTGTGTATCCAAATTTGCTCGTACGTTTTACACAGTAAGTCGCCTTTAGAAAGAGGGATAATATGTTCGCTGAGTCCATACTGGCACGCTTGTGATGCGGGGATCCAAAATGGAGACGTGTTATAGCCAAAGGCAATGTACCCCATCAGCACCGCTTGATCTGAAGTCCAACCAACATAAAAGTGATTGCCTTTTCGCCAGTTCACCGCGGCTATGCGCCCTTGTTGTCTATCTGTTAGCTCAAATAGGGTGGTTTTTGTACCAAAGTTACAGCTGATCACTTGGTTACTGCCATTGACCTTACATAACTGATTGACTTCGGAAAATGAAACAGCCGTAATGGCTGAGTTGGTCGTGGGGCTAATTGGCATCGTGGTAAACTTTGTAACAGCAGTTAGCTCACCCATTTGGTTTTGCTTGAAACGGCACTTAGGTTGCGCTTTAGAAGCATTAAGGACAACCTTGTCGTCAAGTAATGCAAGCTCGCAGCTACTTGCTGTAAAAGAGATAATAAACAATATTGTGCCCAACAGGGCGTGCCAAATTATTTGCAAATGGGCGTACTCTCTCTATGCCTGCGATTTACTATAAACATAGCTGACACTTACCCCATTAAGCAAGACACGCGGAAAACTAACTTACTTTTAACTTTTAGCTGTCTTTTCGGTGTCTTTAGCGGGGGGCGTATCATCCAGTGGTTCAGCTGCATCGAACTCGGAGTCTTCATGTTCACCTTGAAAATCATCTTCCTCTACAACTAACAGTTGCTCATGGGCCGTTTTTTCCTCAATCCTTGGGTCCATAGTTGCTGCAAGCGGTGAGCTGGTGATATCAGAAGTCGCAGCAACATAGTCGCTAGGCTCTGGTTGCTCCGCTTTTTGTCTGGCGTTGATAAAGTGTAGTAGTAAGAACATGACGACCGTTAATACACTTAGCGATGCGTATAGGGCTTGATGACCAAAATAGGACATGATTTGTGCGATAGCGGCCGAGCCAACGCAAGCGCCACCACCAAACGCAACCAGCAGCGCAGAAGACACCCCAACACGGTCTTCATCATCAACGCGGGAGTTTGCCAATGCTGACGAAAGTGGGTACATGGTAAATGCAAATAAACCAAAGCCAAAGGTAAGCCAGAGGCTATAGCTTGGATTAAGTGGCAGTAAAAATATAGCCAGTGAGATCAGACCAATAATGACGGCATTGCTGCGCAGCAAAATACTGCGACGAATGCGGTCTGAAATCACTCCCATGGGCCACTGTGCGAGTAGACCAGCAAAAATAGTGACCGACATATACAGAGCGATTTCTTCAGCATCAAAGCCTGATTGGCTAGCAAAAGTAGGTGCCAGACCGTAAAAGCTGCCATTGATAACCCCTGCAAAGCACACCGCAGTGAGAGATTGCGGTACTTTTTTAAAGTAAGTCAACAAGCTGACTTGAATGGGCTTGAGTGGTTTTGGGTGGATCCGTCTTGTGGTAGAGATAGGAATAATGCCGAATGATAAAGCAACGACGACCAAAAATAGTGGAGCATAACCGAGTTCTGGAAAATTCGATAGCGCAAATTGACCTGTTACCATGCCAAGATAAGAAGTTAGCATATAAAACGAGAAGACTCGGCCACGTTGCTCTGGAGCCGCCTGTTCATTCAGCCAACTCTCTAACACCATAAAATTACACATCATACCGAGGCCAACAACCAGCCGCAGTGCAAGCCAAAGATAGACATTATCACTCACACCGTGCACGGCTACACATGCTGTAACGGCTGCTGTACTCGCGGCAAAGGCACGAATATGGCCGACGGATTTTATCAGGTGGTATCCGAGTTTGGCACCGAGTAAGAGACCCAAATAATAAAATGATGTCAGTAAACCAATCCAGAAAGTACTTACACCATGCTGACCCAAATAAAGGGCTAAATAGGTGGTAAGTAAGCCTGTCCCTCCGACTAAGAACAGGTTTGTGAAATAGAGCGATGGGAAAGACTTCATATCGACATTGAGACTCATAATGAATTTGCTTGTAACGTGATAATAGTAGGGGACAAATAGTTTATTTCCAAGCAAAAGCTGCTGGCTATTCATCAGCCTTGTTTGCTTGTGTCGTTGGCTGAACGCTACATAGCCTAAATTATTCGGTTATTCAGTGTGGTTCTGGCAAAAATATAGTGATAGCACCTTAATGATTGAATTGTTGCTTTAAGTGGGTTGAGTGTTTTTTGTTCAGGTGATACAACTTAAGTTCAGGACTAAATTATTACGAGTTAGTTCCTGAATCTATCAATAAAACAAAAAGGATTACCAATGAAATTAACGGTTAAAAAATTAAAGTCTTTATCTAAAAACAGCCAAACGCTTGGTTATGCCGCGACGCCTAATGTGGCTGGAGGTTATACAACTAGGCCTGGCACGATTGGTTGCGAGACCACGACTAAAGAGTGCGATTTAATCACCACAGCACTTTGTACAAGCGCTCGATGCGACAACTACACGACTGAAAATTGTTAGCAATCAAGTAAGCAGGAGCAGGGCTGTACCTGCCTTTATTCTTTATATTTTGTTGTTTAATCAACCTGAGCTCAGAATAACGGTTGACGTCAATACCAAGCTCAGGCCAATGTATCTTTAATTTCCTTGGTTCATTTGCGTTAATTTATCGCCAATGGGTTGAGAAAAGTTATAGCCATCAAACTTATCCCAGTTAATCGACCAAGTCATCACACCGCCGAAGTTCGGATAAGTTCTACTCGGTTGAATAGTTCCACAGTCTATTCCTTTGGTTAAGCAATCTAGAGCATTGATAATATTACCAATAGGCGCTTGCCCTGAATTGGCTGACTGTGGACCAGAAGGTAGACCGATGGCTACTTGGTCATCCCGAAGTGGCGCAAAGCGGGTGCCATCAGCAAGGTCAAAGCCCTCTATTAACATTTTTGCATGTGCCACCATCATGTTTACAGAGCCTTCAGGCGCACTGCCTGGTTCATAAGGGTTTGGTAACCCGCCATTATTGTAGAGTTGTACATGAAGCAAATCTAAGGTGTCCCGTAATTCATTAATAAGTGGAATGTAAGCCCCCCAAATACCTGAATAGGCAATCATACCACCATGTACATAAGGATGCTCTGGCGCCATCGTTAACACCATATCGCCGCCAATATTTTGCTCAATCTTTTTCAAGGCTCGTGGCAGTCTTGCTTGGATTTGAGAGCCGTGAACAAGGTTAGAACCACTTTCTAAATCAATATCTAGGCCATCAAATCCCCATTCTTTGATGATGTCGGTGAGACTGCTGACAAATGCAGCTTCATCTGCGTCGGTATTTAGTGTGATAGTACCTTCTGCGCCTCCAAGACTGAGCACAAACACTTTCCCCTGGGCTTGCAATGTTTGCATATCTGATTTGAATTTCACGGGATCGATAGCAGGGCAGTCAGAGCGAATATCTTTTTCAAATGGCTTGAAATGCACTGTTCCGTTTGAATTCCTATCGTTCTCAGCGAAAGCGATATCAATAATATCCCAAGCCGTTGACATTTGGTCTAGCGGAATAGGACAACCTGCAGGGTTGACAAAGTTATGCCAGTAACCAATGAGCTTATGTTTTTTCCCAATAGGCTTATCGATCACTTGTATGGTAACGGCGCTGCTTGAAACTTGCTCGTTACTATCATTGGTTGCAGTTGCATAAAGGGTTTTTGTACCAGTTGAAGCAGGTGCATAGCTGTATTCATAAGGTGGCGTTGTATCGGTATTCAGCAGCACTCCATCGGCATAAAATTGAACTTGTGTTACTTGCCCCACAAAAGCTGTGGCTTGCGCAATTAATTGGGTTGAGTTACCTAAAGTAAGTTGGCTTCCGCTAGTCGGTGCCAGTAAATCTACCGCAAGCGGCTGATCCGTTACGTTTACTGTGATTACTTCTTCACTTTGGTTGCTTTCATTATCTACCGCTATGGCTCTTAGGAGTACAGGTGCAGTCGTTGTTGGCGTCCACTGATAATCGAGACTGTTTTGGCTGACACTCGATAACAAGTTATTATCAGCATATAGCGATAATGCACTCACACTGCCATCAGCATCTTGGGCATTGATTGAAACGGTAGTAGGGGTATTGGATAGCACGGTGCTGTTATTTACTGGGCTGACAAATGTAACGGTAGGAGCAATGGCACAGACGCCGAGATCGCTCCACGCATCCTGCCAATGCTGGCCAACCCCAGGTTCATATGCCCACAGCGCGTTTGAGCTGCACCATCCTGCAATATCACAACGGTATTTATGATTGTTATGAGCGACGAGTTCGCCGCCTTGATAGCTTTCCCCTGCATTATATGTTCTAAGGTTTTGACAACCACCGCCAACTTTCGCAAGCACCTCTACGGTGAGGTTGGCCTCACTGATCAGGCCTTGGTTATCAGTCACTTTCACTGTGAGTTGGTTCACACCGAGCTGACTGGCTTGCCACTCAACTCGAAAAGGTGGGGTTGTCAATGCAGAGATGAGCTGATTATTGACATTAATAACCACTTCAGAGATGGTGCCGTCAGGATCCTCAGCTGTAACCTCAATGTTTACGCTGTCGTTTTGATAAAACCGTTGGCCATTAGTCGGTGTGTTGATGGATACAGACGGTGGCAGGTTTGTACCGCTGGGCTTAACACTGATGTTTGCTGGCTGCGAAATTGTGGTATGCCCTTGAGCATCTTCAGCGACAGCAGTAATAACATGATCTCCGAGAACTGCATTCCAAGTGGCTTGGAAAGGCGCGGTATTATCTGTTGCAACAATTACATCATTAACCAAAAACTCGACGAATGCTAAGTCGCCGTCAACATCATTTGCATCAGCAGATAAAACAGCGCTGTCATTTTCGCCCAGCACCGCGCCATTTTTTGGGCTAGTGAGCGTGATGCTGGGGGCTTGGCCTTGTCCAGAAGCGCAGGTTCCTAGCTTTCTCCAAACGTCATAAGGGCCTGAGTTTACCAGTGGGTTGTCGTTTTGACTGTACCACTTAGCCTCAAACGCTTGCATTTGAGTTTGGATGAGCTCCCCCTTTGTGTAGACTTGCTGTTCTGACCAATTTGCCAGCTTGCTGCAATCATAGGCGTGGGCCTGAAGGGCTGTGACCAATAAACTGCTGGTCCACGCTAACTTTAGAATAGAAGTTGGTTTCATATCGATTCCTTACATGTTGTGTGTTTTATGAGCAAAACGGATTTAGCATATAGGTAAACAATTCGTTAATCAATATGTGTGGGATCTAATGGGTAAGTGCAGCAAGCATCGTATCTAAGATAAACTTTCAATTCGCATATCCTGATTAATCGTCTAGCTTTAAAGGGACTTAATGGACTTTTCAAGGAACCTACCATGGCGACTTCTGCAATTCCTGATGGCTATCATTCAATTACGCCTTATCTCATTGTCTCTGGTGCGGCAAAAGCAATTGAGTTTTACCGCCAAGCGTTTGGTGCACACCCCAAATTACAACTGCCTATGCCTGAAGGGGGGATTGCCCATGCTGAGCTTTTGATTGGCAATTCGTACATTATGATTTCAGATATGTGTCCAGATATGCATTTTAAGGATCCTAGGGAGTTAGGCGGCACTCCGGTCAGCTTAATGTTATATGTTGAAGATGTAGATAGTGTGTTTGCAGCTGCTATCCAATTAGGAGCGGAGGAAATAACTCCGGTTTGCGATCAATTTTATGGAGACAGGGCGGGAACACTTCGTGACCCATTTGGTCATGTATGGACGCTTGCGACACATCAAGAGGAGTTAACTGAAGAGCAATTACTTGCAAGAATGGCAGACTTTATGGACAAGCAGCAAGACGCTTAATTTATGCCATTGTGGATTTAGCTATTTGAGTTGCGTTAACTCAAATAGCTAACGGTAAAGTTGATTAATTCAGCTTCATATAATTTAGTGATTTTCGGATTTTGTAGCGTCTTATCAGGTTGAGCGGCTTGCGTTTTAAGCCTGCGGCAATGACGGTTTCCGTTGCAGCTAATACACGCTCAGCACTTTGTCCATCACGGTAAGGATGAACTTGTAAAATATACTGGTCGATACGTGCTTTTTGTGTCTCTGAGAGGCTTAATGCTTGTTGTACTGCATTCGCGAGCTGCTGTGGATCAGTAATGTTTATCAGCGCATCTTGAGGTTGGTGGTTATTAAAGGTGATCACAGGTTTACCGATAAGCAATGATTCATCTACCGCGCTAGAAGTATCAGAAATCACTACATCAGCTTGCTGGATCAATGGGATAAGATTATCTCCCCTTGCTATTTCAAAGTCCTCGATAGACTCAAGCTCTGCATACATCAGCTGCCACTGCTGTTTGGTCTTAGGGTGAAACTTAAGTTGAATTTTATACAGACCAGACTCGGCAAGCTGCTTTATGTGAGAATACAAAGCCTCTAGTGAGGTTAAATTTGGTGAAAAAGTTGGAGCGTATAGTAGTACCGGCTTTTCGTTGTCACATTTAGTGTAATCAAAGTAAGGGTCAAGTTTTGGCCAGCCCGTTTCAATCACAGAAAAATAACCATGTTTCTCAGCAAGTTGATTAAATGGCGCTGTGGTCAGAGGGCCATGAGTACAATATAAATCAAAAAAGCCACGGATCCCAAAATGTCCTTTCTTTTTATATTCAAGACCATGGAACACCTGCACTTTAGCACCAGGGAAAAAGTCTGGCACGACGTTACCGGGCACAAACACTGCTCGTGGGTTAAACGCTTTCACTTCCTCTACGCGGGTCAACTCTAATTCATCATCCCTTAGTGAATTCGACGATACTTCATTACCTTTTAGGAACCATTTAACCACATCACCGTTAGCACGGATCGCCTCTTGAATTGGTCTCAAGATCGCAAAACTATAGGGTTGCTCGACATAAAAAAGGTAGTGTTTTTGCATTGAATATCACTCATAGAGTTTGTTAAATATGGGCGAGTAGTGCACCATGTGGAACAACGAATAATACCGCTTTTATAGCGCTATTACAAAGCCCCTCATGCCTGCTACAGAAGAGGCTCATACAATTTATTGTGCGGTTTTTGTTGGTTATTGCTCAAAGTAGTGGCGGTTACGAGATGCAATATCTTTTGCTTCTACCATGATGTTATCCATCAGTGTTTGTACTGACTCTATGTTGCGGATCACCCCTTGAGATTGGCCAATAAATTGCACCCCATGTTCTAAATCACCATGAATGGTTGCCGCTTCCAGCTTTTCTGTGGCCGCTCCAAACAAAGACAGCATCTTGATTTTATCAAACTGAGATAAAAGACCGAGTAGCAGTTTCCATAGGGGCATATCGACCATCTTGGCTGCCTTGAAAGACTTAACCGTTGCCATAACAAAGTTCATTGGACGGCGTGTTGCTTTTTCGGCCATTGGTGTTTTCATCACTCGAGCGTACAAGCCGTCAAAGTTTTTGGAATAAATGGTTTGCTCAACATCTTTTTCTACCACGGTATTTTTAACATGTTGATGCAGCGGGCTTTCCTTTGAAGTGGCAAAGCGAGAGCCCATGGCAACACCACCAGCACCTAAAGAGAGCGCTGCGATTAGCCCTCTACCATCAGCAAATCCACCTGCTGCAATCACAGGAATATTTACGATGTCTGTAATGCTTGGAACAAGACAAAGAGAAGTGACCTCACCACCATGTGCGGCAGCCTCGTGGCCGGTTACCAACAATGCATCAACGCCTGATTTCTGTGCGGCTAGGGCATGTTTTTGCGTCACCACGGTGGCAATGACTTTTCCGCCGTATTGCTTGGCGGCTTTGACTATCCAATCTCCTTTACCTAACGAAAAGTTAATCACAGGCACTTGCTCTTCAAGTGCCACTTTGGCGTTTTCTTTTGCACCTGGCATCATTAGGGTGACGCCAATACCAAACGGTTTGTCGGTGAGTTCACGAATTTTTCGAATCGCTTGGCGTGTTTGCTCTTTGCTTAGTGGCCCCGTTGCTAAAATGCCAAGTCCCCCTGCGTTACTAACGGCGGCAACGAGCTCAGGCACTGAAATCCAGCTCATGCCTGGTAAGACGATAGGTTTTTCGATGCCAAATAATTCGGTAATAGAAGTTTTCATTATTGTTATGTCACTGGTCAGATGTGTTTATGAGCATAGCTGGAAATGCGCAAGATGTGAATATCCCTTTAAGTTGATCACAGCAATCCTCTGCTTGTACTGGGTTAATGAGGAAGATGACTTGTTCAAACGCGGCAAATCCGTTTATAGTGCCCACTTATCTGGAATGTAATGTGTAACCTAAAACGGCATAACAGCTTGCTCTCTGGCAGCTGTTACCCGAATGTAGGTGATTTAAAAGGAGTCACGATGAATGTCATTATTTTATTAGTCAGCTTAATCGTTGCTCTAGTCGTACTGATCCCTTTATTAGAGAAATACCAGCAACGATTAGGGCTAGATAAAATGCAAAAATATGCCAAATACATCTTCCCACTATTGATGATCACGTTGATCATCAAGTTTATCTATATGCTGGTTGCGGGGTAACTAAAGCACAGGTTATTTACGTCGTTTGGTGCTTTGTAGCTTCAGCCAACCGGGCTTTTGCGAACGGTTCAGCTCGCTTAAAATGGTTGTCGCCTTCTCAATGGTGATCCTAAAGTCAGCAATGTCTTGATAAACCTGTACCGCCATTTTTTTCCTTTTTACAGCAGCACCTGCATCTAAAAATGATTCAACCAGTTTATGTAAAAATCGAGATAGCACAGAGTGAGTTTTAGGGTTGCTTTGGTGGGTTAGCTCGCCGATTTGTTGCTCAAGTTTACTTTTTATCTGAGCTAATTCGGCTTGACTATACTCACTTTGTGCGTTTGGCAAGTTAGATAAAGTGCTGAGGTGCTCCTCTAAGTACTGACACTCTAGGGTGCTCAATGCTTCTTGTTGCAGCACTCGACTTAACCCATTTCTAAACTCAGTTTGGGTAACACTTGAATGCGTTAATTGCTCACAATGCTGGTGGAATAAATGCCATTTTTGCCACATATAAACATAGCCCAATCCTGCCCCTTTGATATTTTGCATGCCTACAATCAATTGGTGCTCTTGTGGTAAGGCAAGGTTGGCAATAAGTTGAGTTAACGCATCCGGTTTAATATCGCTATCATGGACTAAAGTACATTTAATATTTGCCAGTTGCAGCGCAATGTCATGGGTCTGTGGTAATAGGGCATGTAAGTGTTCAATCAAGAGTAATGATTGCGCTGTGGAGCGTGCTTCAATCCGTTTTAACGCTTTTGCATGAGTGGGATCTTCGCGGTTGAGCTGAGCATGCAGTGTATCTATATCTAGCTGTTCCGTTTCTGTGGGTATTAGCTTTTGCAATGTCGTGATAAAAGCTTGCTCTGGCAAAATCAGTTTAAAGCGTTCGAGTAAGCTTTGTAGTGCCTTTTTGTCATTATTAGCAAAGATAGTCTGCAACAAATTCTCCAAAGCGACTAAAAAGTACTTAAAAAAACCGTCGATATTGGTGCCTATGATCACCGCTTCATCAAAGTGTAAGTCGTTCGCTAGAATGTTTGCGAACACCTGTGAGCGCGCAACCCGATCATTTCGGTTATTGATGAGGGCAATAATTTGGCTGTGTTGACCTTGCTTCACAATGTGTAATCGTTTCCAGTTTTCGATTGTGGCGAGCCTTTCATTGGCAGACATGCTGTTGATAAAGCTTTGGGTGATATTGCCGACTTTTGCCTGAGTGAACTGTTGTAGCACCCCTACGTCAGGGATCACTCTTGAAGCCGTTTCTTTGTATACATAATCTTTGTTTATGCCAATATATTGCGCCATCTTGCAGATCAGCGCGATATTGTCGGGATGTTCTACATATGGGTATTTTGCTAGTACGTCGGGCGTGATCTGATATCCGTCTCCCCAATGTATTTGGATCAAAGAGGTATTCTTTTGTTCGGCAGCCAAATTGAGTACTGATGCCATGTTCTGCTCGGCAGTGAATACTTGGGTATTCTCACCAAGAAATGCTGACATTTCTTTTGCGACATCAAGCCCACTGGGGCCCAAAATATCCTCATGATCAGGATAGGCATTGGTGATCGTGGCAAAGTTGTCTTTCATCCAGCGCACCAGAATTTTGACGTATCTTGGCGTCAGCCCCATACACTCCCATAAAAAGATGTCTGCTTTTACCCGCTTAGCGAAATTGAGTACATCTGCTTGTTCCCAAATACTTGCTTTATCAAAGGGTCTAAATAGCGGAATTTCATACTGCTCACCAGAAATCTTTGAATAGATAAGCATGGCCTCACATCCGGTGGTTTTACTTACCACGCGCAGAGCCATGCTACTAAAAAGTGCGGATTTTAGTCGTTCGGTGCCCGACTTTCCTCTAGTTCCCCAGCCACCAATAGAAACTGGAATTTGTTGCCGGTTATATTTTATTTTGCGACTGGCAACAAGATGACGAGTCCAGAAGTAGCTGATAAACGCAAGCACAAAAAACACTAATTGTGAGATACTATTTTGATAAATGGCGTCAACATACTCTTTAAAGCTGCTTCCTATTGTGACAAGTGTAGATGTAAGACCAGAGCGGCCATACAGTTGTTTTATATCTGATGCAACGGGGAAGGTTGCTTCTGCGATTGCACCATAAGCACTAAATTGTAGTGAAAAGCCGAGGCCATTGAGTGTCTCTAGGTATTTCTCTTGTTCTAGTTCGTTACCTTTTCTCATTCGGTCCAGTTCGGCAAATTGCCACGAGATAACCCAGTAAGCATTTAGCCGCCGCCATAAGGTCTTGGGAGGCAGTACCGACAAAATGCCATCTGGCGTATAGGTTTTTGCTGTTTCTTTTTGTTGGTCATTAACCAGAACGCTTAACAAAAAGTCGAGTAATGGTAAGTGCGGACGACTTGTATGCTCAGCGAGGTTAAAAAGCAGCTCCCCCGGCACTTTCGTTTCGCTGATCTCTGCTGTGGTGCAGCTAGGAGCATGAATATAGGTACTTGGCTTTTTGGCTTTAGTGTGAGAATGGCTTTGTCGTTTGTCAGTGCTTGGCTGTCTCATTTCATGCAAAATGCGCCATAATCGCCTTGCTTGTCGGTAACCTTGACGAATACGCCAACCAGTTTTGGTTTTTGTGGCATTGAGACTTTGGTTATGTTGGGCAAGGTAAGACAATGACCGGCCAAGCTCATCGCGCGAGCAGGTTAACTGGGTGTCTTGTTGTTCGTTTGCTTCAAGTGCCGCATTGAGCTGGGCAATAACAGCTTGATGATAAAAGCTGCTCAATTGCTCCCTTGTTCGCGTGATGTAGCGACTGACTGCAACATTATTTTCATTCGCTAGACAGTCGTTTAGTATACCGATAAAACGCCTAAAGCAGTGTTCAGGGTTTGACTGTGAGAGCTGCATGTTGAGCATAATTCTTGCGCTTTGCTCAAGAGCTAACCGCTTGAGTTGCATGCTAAAGCCCTTGGTAAACACACGCTGCCAAAGTAGCAATGCAAAGTCGTCTTGGCAAAATCTATCGGCCGACAACTGTTTGATAAGGGTAAAGCGCACAGCATCCTCTTGCTCATGCTCAAAGCGTTGAGTGATCAGGTCAAATGCAAATGAAGAGGGATAGAACTCAGTATATTCTAGTACTACTTGGCGGACTCTCGGTAGTTTATGCTCACTTAATGCGATAAGCATGTTGAGATCTTTATCGGTAAGCGTGGGCTGGCTGACGATAATTTTTGGAAACATGCTAATGATATACAACATGTTGGCATCTATTTGTTCAATACTCGCTATGTCATTGGTTTCTTCTAATTGTGCCCACATGTATGCGCGAGTGAAAGTGGGGCGCTGGTGGATTAATAATGCAATGATATCAACCACAGCCTGATAGGGCATATTGTCAGATTCAAGAAACTCTACCAGTTTGGCTGTAAGGTCGGAGTCAAGCTCAGGGTCGCCCGCTAACTTATTCAATGTTGTAACCATATTAACCAACGCGCGGATCAGCCCGTGACGAATATGGCGGTTGTGGCTAGTTTCTAGCAAGTTTAAACAAAATGGCTGGAGATCAAGGCGTTGCCACGCATTTTCTAGGGTATTTGGGTGAGCTTGTAAATATCGGTTGGTGAGCGTTCCAAGTTTTGCAATGAGGAACTTAACCTCTTGTTCAATAGTGGCAACCTGATGCTGGTATCTAGCTACTACGGCACCTTCGTCAAACCAGCGGGCAAATGCTTTTTTGTCCTGCTCCAGTGCAGTTCTAGTGGCACCTAGCTGCTGTGCATAAGCCAAAATATGTAACTCTTTTTCGCTGGTGAACTCGGATTTAGCAATCCGCTGCACAAAGCCAGTGTGAGACACTTCAAGTTGCAAAATTTGTTCGTGTAAGGTTTCTATTTTATGCCGTAAAAAAGCGATCGACTGTAGCACCAGCCAGTCAGTATTCTCTTCGCCCTCTGGACGGTGATGGAGTAGCTCCCAGGCGCATAGCTCATCGATCAAGGCGTTGTACTTATGCTGATACAGATTTAGCCAAAACTTTTCGGTTTCGGCGAAAAACAGGGCTTCTAATTGCTGTTTTAATGTACTAGCGCTCATTTAAGTCTTGCTCTAATAAGTGGCTCAATTGTAACGACTCAAAAACGATTTCATCGTGTGAATATGGCGCAAAACCAGTTTGTTGTAAGTTGCCTAAATGTACTTGGAAACCGACCTGATGGGTATTATTAAACCAATCTTGAGTCCAAGTAAGGCTCAACCAGCCTGCGGTATTGTGGCTAAAGTCGAAACCGGTTTGCCAACCTAATTTCGTTAAATATTGCCAAGTTGGGTTAGGGCGATGTGCATCGGCAAATACATAGCTAGAGGTGATGCCTGCGCGGAATATATGGCCTTGATAATATTGGTGCCAGTCTAACGAAAACAGTGCGCTATCGAGCGTTTGCCAATCTTGGTTGGAAGTTAATGTGATGCTCGAGTCAACATAGCTATCTATCCAAGGCTGATATCTAAGTCCACCGTGAGCTCGCCATCCATGCCGATGGTTATTGCGATAGAAGGTATACATATCAGGGCTGATCTGCGAGTCTGCGATAAATTCATCTTTGCTGATGCTGGTATAAGTATAAAAAGGCTGCCACCACCAAATGCTTCTGAAGCCCGAATTATAGCGATGTATTTGACCTACTTTAGCACGCAAACGAGAGGTTAAATGACTATCACCGATGGTGGTGCTGTCTTGCCAGCGGTTGTTTAGCTTCGCCTCGGCAAACCAACTCGTTTGGGTTGAAAGCCAATCGTATTGACCATTAATTGATAACGTTTCTTGATGTTGGTTATCTAAGGTATAAAAGGTGTCTATCCGATACCAGCTAGTGTTGCGCTTTATTCTTAGCGAAAGCCCGAGGTCTAATGTTGTGCGGCTTGGGCTTGGCGCTGTGGTTTGGGTAATGTCATCATGGTCAAAAATCATGAAGCCTTCGACTGCAGTTTTGCTTTCGTCGGTTTCAATACGAGCATACCGGTACTCAGAAGGCGCACTCGCCGGTGCTGTTGTGGATTTGTTACCAAGTAGCATTGGCGCTTCAGGGGTTAGGTTTACTCTATGTCTCGCGGGACTCAACGACCATATGGATAAACGCGCTAGCATTGGTTCATTTTGCCCTGTCAGCGTAACCTGTCCGGCAGGGTGAAAGTAAGTGGCTTCTTTGCGGACACCTTTGTCGAATGTTTCGATTTTTATCAGGCTATCTCGAGCTAATGTTGCGGTGATCGGGGCATGAGGAGCAGCACGATAGAATATCTGACGGGTGTCGAGCGGAATATCTTGCCATTGTCCTTGGGTAAAATACTGTGGTGTTACGGTTAGCATCTGCCCCGACAAGGGGTTAAGCCAGCGTAGCTGCAGCAGTCCATTTCTCGCCTCGCTTGGTTTAATGCCATAATAAATAGGCTGACCTTGGTGGAGTGAGATAACATCTCCTTGACCGGCTGCAAGAAGTTCAACTTTCGCAAGTGGCGCTGCGATCTGTAATGCGCTAGAAAAAGCGAGTTTGACTCGAGTTCGCACTTGTTGATATTGAGAGAAGTCGATAGTGAGCAGATCATTGGCTCTGAGTACAAGTCCAGAGAGCGGACTTTGAGTAAGATGCGCTGTAATTTGGTCTGCATAGCTTTGTGCTGCAATTGCCTCGACTTTAACCTTTTGTGTACCAACATAATTGGTGTATTGCTCGGCTGGATGCCATTGACCATAGCGCATTAATCGGTCATACAAATCACTGAGCACAGCGTTGTCGGTGATTGCGGGCTTTAAGCGGTGTAGCACCGCAATATAGGACGCATTGCTGAGTGTTTGCTGACTCAATAAATATAATGCGTTTAGGGCAATCGCTTTAGCGTTTGTTTCCTGTAAGACAAGTGCTTGCGCTGAGTTTAGCAATGGTGCCGACAGATCGGTAAAAGGCTGTTGTTTTGCAGTTGGCGTTTGCAGTGCGATATCTAGAAATAGCGGTTGTTCACTAAACAAGGTGACGCTCTCATTCGCCGCCAACTCTATATATTGCTGGGAGGCAACGGACAGTCGGTGCTTTTGTGGTAACAACTGGAAGTTCGCAGCGATATCACTGAATATCGGCAGGATGTTAGTCTTTTTGTTGTGCTCGTAATACAGCCATTGGGTCTGCTTAAATTCTTGTCCTTGGTAGATTGAACGGGCACTTAGCTTTACCGTCAGGGGGGTCTCGGCAACAATCCTAATGGGCTTTTTGGCGGCTAATTTGTATAATTCGCTGCTGCGCTCTAACGTTTCAGCGGTTTGCATACCGTTGTGGCTCAAACGGTACTGTGGTAAGTCGAATTGGCTCTTTTGAGTGGCCGCAATGGCCTGTTGTTGGCTCAAGGATAAGCGCATGTGTTGACTTGTCCAGAGCGCCTCTTGCTTAAAGCCGGCATCTAACAAGTAGTTAAGTAATACGTTGTTGCATCGATGTAGAACGGCATCGTTTTCATAAGCGGCGCACAACCCAATGGCTTGAATATAATCGCCGACTTCTAAATACCTTGTTAGCAATGTGCCAGTCGCATAGGTTTTCAAGGCGTCGAACTGACTCAACAACAATGACTTCAACAGTAGCTCTGCATTACCTTGACGTTTTAATAGCAACAACAGCTCAATATTCAGTCGCCACGCCATTAATGTTACTTGCTCGTTATAACCATTGAGGAAAGGTTTTAGTTTGCTTAAGGTCGGTAATGGATCATGTGTGGACTGCGCGCGCAATTCAGCGAGTATTTTTATTGCATTGAACTGAGTAAAGCTGTCGATTGTGGTATCTATGATCGGTGCGTGTAGGCCTGCTAGTGAGAGTTTGTACGTATCCGCACGATTGCCCTTGCTTTGATTAACTAGGGCTTGAGCAAGCTGCTGTTGACCAAATGCTGCTTGTGTCATGGGGTTAAAATCAGGAAAGGGTTGCAAGCGATTAACGGCAAGCGCGATATCTATACTGCCACTGCTGCCACTTAGCGTTAAGCGCTTGGCTTCTGCCGTAAGTGTGATATTGAGCCTTTGAAAGTGGCTGCTAGGAGAGACAAGTAGGGTGTGTTGTTCATGCTCAGTGACGACACTGAGCTGCTCATGTTTTACAGAGCGAATATAAAATGTGACAGTATTATCCACCCTTGGAATACCGTCGAGTGAATAGGTCAGTGATTTTTCAGTACTAACATAGTTAAGTCGCACTGGGCCGGTTATAGGCAAAACATTACCGGAAGCGCTACGGCTACCAAGCATGACTGGAGTTTTCGAAACGTGGTTGGTGATGCCGGGAGGCGCATTTGGTATTACAAAATAGGGCCGAGACACTATGTTGTTAAGCATTTGTCGGCGCTGAATACCAAGCAAAGTGTCATTGCTACTTGGCGTCAATACAGTGGTATCACCTTGCAAAAAAAGAGCGCTGAGCTGTGTATTCAGTTGTTTACTCCAGTATGGGTTAAACAATGATTCTTGCTGCTTTGTTCCGGCATTATCATCATAAATGCCACGATGCATCTGCATGAGGGTTAGATAAACAGGTACTGTGCTGCTCACCGTTACATAACTACCACTTGGTACTGCAATATAATCTTGGTTCTGTAAGCCAACTTTAGGCTCGAGGAACTCATCCGCGTGAAGATCAGAAACAGGGATAGTACTGACCACTTCGCCATTGATCTTTATAGTTACTACGCCATTTTGTTCAACATGATGAAGGTCTTTTCTGACCGCTAACTTAAGCTTTTTGGCCTGCTCAAAGAACACACTTGTCACTTGTTTTGGTGAAAGGTGAAACCATTTTTCGGTGTCTTGTGCCAGTTGCAGCGTTACAGAGTCAAGGCTAGGTAGCGAAAGCGCACGACGAAACGGGTCGCGGTGGTGATGCATCCGGCCTTGCCAAAGTGCAATAGGTTGAGCCGTGTTGCCGTGGTACGTCACATGAATGAGACGGTTTTGCTCAGTACTTCTCAACTGGCAGCGTGCTTGAGCGCAGAGCCAGTCCGTTTTAGGAATGTGGCGCTGAAACTTTGGGGTTTCCCCTGCACTAAAGTGAACGAGTTCGAGCATTTCAGGTGTCGTCACTAACCAAGCATGGCTGGGCAGCAGCAGCCATTCACTTTGCTGTGGTGTAAACTGGCGCTGTGCCTTAGCTTGCGTCAGCTGCATTCGTGATAAATCGACCCATTGAGCGGCGGTGAGTATGCCAACTTCACTGGCGCGAGAAACGGTTGCAAACAGCACTAAGGTAATTATAAAGCAGATTGCACGCATTCAGAAAATTGCTCTAGTTGTTGATTATTATTAATTAATTGCTTCCTTATTTGATAGCTTAGCTCAATATGCACAAAGTGATATGCTGGCAATGCCAGTTGATGCACCACATTTTGTGTCCCACCTAATTCTTTTACCTCTTGAGGGTAAATGAGTGCTCGATAACCTTGTTTAACAAGACAAGATTTTATTTTCCATAGCGTCTCATTATTTTGTTTACCCTGACTTAGTATGACCTCACTGAGTTTTCCTGCTGTTGTTTTCCGCTTTTTTTGGCTAAACCCATGGATTTGAAAAACGGTAGCGGTTGGGTTTAAGGCTACAAACCCAGAAATAGCGGCAGTATGGATATTGCGTACTTGTTTTGCATAGTCCAAGGTTTTCTCTGTCGGATGGGGGTCGTATCTGTGCTTGGTATTGGTCACAAGTAGCTGACAAGCTTGTTTAAATAGCTGTGTACCTATGGTTAGCGTGTGTTTGTCATGAAAGCGGTGTGGCACGGAGACAATACAGGGAAGTTGCTCAGGGGCGTAGTAAACTTCACCATGGCTGTCGTTTTGCTCGCTTGGTGTAAGTGTAAAAAAACTCTGGTGATGTGTCATATGCCAGCCGTCAATTGCAGTAGGTTGAGCAAACCATCGCTGCATTACCTCACTGTTTGGGGTCACGGCTAAGCTGTTAAACGATATCAATAATATCGCTAGCCAAAAGGGATTAAGGGATTTCATGCTGCCACCAATTTAATGTTGCATTCGCTTGAAGATGTTCCTCTAATACACTTATCCAAACCGAGTGAGAGGAACGCAGTGTTAATGTGTTCGGTTTTGTTAGATCATCAAACATAGGTAAGGTAATGCTCGGGTACTCCTGCAATACACTATGAGCAGGATGAAAAAACAGTTGCTGTGATCCCAAATCGGGATGCAGTACAAAGTGCTTATTGGTGATGGTGTATTCTGCATTTGGCGTCGTTGACTTGGTCGCGTTAAGCTGAGTTTCGACATTGATCGTGGCATCAATATCTGTGCTAAATAGCTTGATGACTAGCGCTGTGGGCAACAAACCATTCTCAGCAACGTTAACTGTTAGAGGCGTGTCCTTCGCGAGCTGATAAACACGAATTTTTCGCAGTGTACGAGAGGCACCCTGATTTATATATAGCGCTTCGGCATGGGTTAAATCGTCAGTTGATAACGTGCTAAGCGGTATTTCGATCAGCGTCGGCTTGCGCCTTTGCTTAATGATAACACTTGGGGGATAGCTTGATTGTTTGTCGAGCGCGAAGAGTTCCGCTTTGGTTGTTTGGCGGTATTCAAACTCCATATGATTAGCGGATAGGTCAAAATACGGTTTTACTATGGGTAATAGCGCAATATCTGATACCGGCAACACTGGGTTTAGGTCTTTTGAAATATACTGGGGTACTGCGTTAGGCACTTCAGGTGGTACTTCGAATAAACGCACTGTCGCGACCTGTTGTTGAGTATGAAACACATAATGATTATCCGCTTTTTGACTAAACCAAGCATCAATGCCTTGATATTGAGGATTCCGTGGATCGCACAAAGACGCACACCGATGCCCAAGGTACGTAAAGTCAGGACGACGAGACTGTAGCTTTACCATTGCGCCTTTCGAGGTCACCTTAATGCTATCGACGTTATTAGGTATCGAGAGGTAGCGCTTTTCTTCTTCCATTACTTGCTGTCGCGCTGTGGTTTCGGTAATGAGGCGATCAAAGCGAGAAGGCTTTGCGGTGGCAGTAAATACGTACTCAGCAACTAATTTATCCTGGTTAAATAAACTGACAGTGATGTTATCGCCAAACTCGGCGCGCCAAGCTAGCGCGATGTCGCTGTGCGGCGAGACTTGGTAATGAGCTGCTGTTTGTGAGTCGAGCATATAATAATAGCTTTGTAGTGGCGTTACCGGGTCGATTTCGTTACTAAAAATACGCACGCTGGTTGCGGACTGAGACGTGACGGTGATTAGACCTGGTGGTAGCTCACTTACTAAGGACTGCGTACTGGATAGCGCAGAGAGGTTAACCTCCATTGGCGCTTTGCGTTGCTGTAAGTCGTGCCAAGTTAATTGTAAGCCGGCCTGCTCAGCATGATGTATCAGGTATTGAGTGTTATTATAAACGCGAAAACTTACCTGTAACTGCTCTGAAACAAGCAGGTTGTCTAAGTTTTGTTGCATTGAAAAGTCATGATTTAACACGTTGTAAGGCAACGATTCATAGAGTAAGTCCGCGCGGAAATCAACGTTTGGGACACCCTGAGGGGCAAGCTTTTGCCAATCTAACATGACCGAATTAAACTTTTCTTCATTGGTGACTGCATTTTCACCTATGGTGTGATAGTTGGTCATTCGCTCGCGCCACTCAGTTGGCCGTTTCAACCAAGCTTTTAGGCCATCTGTGATGCTATTACTGGTTTGAGCATGTACCCTTACAACAACCCCTTTCAATTGCGGGTCTTCAGGGATTAACTTAAGTTTGACGGTATCAGCTTGCTGTAACTCTGCCTTATTTAAGTAAAAAGATTGCCCAGAAGAAACAGCCAGTGCCTCTCGGTTTTCAATGAGCTGCTTGACTTGCTGTTGGAGAGCATCCGACGCAACCTTGGCTGCATGGTGATATATACCTTCGTATACTAACTTATCTTCGGCATCAAAAAGCTGGTATTCAATGGCATAGTTGGTAGGCTGCTCATCAATGGGAGCAGACTCAAATATACCGTTGGATAGAACCCGTATTGACATGGTTCGAGAAGCCGAAAACGAAAACGTAAGTGGGGTGTTTGTTTTCAGCCAATGAACATTAGAACGTATATTGAATTGGGTGGAGGTATTCATCGGCTCAGCTGATTTTAGCCAAGTGAATACACCGAACGCAGCCCAAGCGCAAGCAAGCAGCACGACAGTCACTATCAGCAAGCGCAGTAGCTGTTTAATCCAATACATAACGACCCTCGTGCATTGCTTTAGAGTAAGCGGGTAGATCAATAACACGATTTCGTCTTGGTAAGTACAATGCCAATAACCGATTGTCGCGGGTAAACATGATGCCTAGCTCATGGTTTCTGGCGGTCTTAAAAGCATGTATTTGGCACTGACTATGACATAGTGCGGAAAATATCGGTAAGTGCTGAGTGCTGGAATATGTCTTGGCCGCAGCTGTCAATGCTGCGATAAACTTGTCATCACTATCATGCCAATCTATCGGGGAAAGCGTTAGTAAATCAACATGCCTTAATTTAGGTGCAGTTGAGATTGCTAGCATACGTTGTCGCAGGGCTTCGTCGGCGATGGAGAATTGTGATTTGAAATCTGATGCTAACCACAGCGCAGCAAGTTCACTTTTTGGCGCGAACAGCTGATATCCTGACTGCGGTGTCGTGCCTAGCTCTAACCCCCTTGTAGCTTCTTGGCCCATCACTGTCTGAGTCATCACCCCTAAATCAGCTAATGCTGAATTGAGCTTAGCGATCGTCGTATTGTGAATTGGGTTGGGAGTTGTAAATTGAAACGCAAGTGCTGAGGGCCTGATAGTTGCTGGTGCACTATGGCTGCGGATCTGCAGATTTAACAGCGGTTGATTATAAAAGTGACGTTGAGCGCTTTGGTAAACAACATTGAACAAAGAGCGTACGTTATCTGCGGCCATGACATTGGCATCTGCGCTGGCAAAGGGGTGAGCGCCAGCAATAGCAAGGAGCTTAGCTTTTGTCGCGGTAAAGAGTTGTCCTGAGAACCCAAGGGTATTGCTCTCGAACAGTGGTCGTGGAACGGAAATCGTCAGTGCTGGTTCGGCGAGCGTGGCGATAAAATAAATACCTTGGCCAAGTGCGTAAGCCGCTTTGCTATTAATGGGAGAAATCGCAACGAACTGGCCTTGGTGATTGTCCACCAGCGTCAGTTGATATTGTAATAGTCTGGCTACTCGATTAATTTGATTGAGCCGTGCAGAGAATACTTCTGGCGACGTGACGATGTCGAGGTTTTGTGTGATGGCAAAAAGTGGTCGTAATATTTCGTATTCCCAAAGCGCTGCATGCGTGTCGGTGAGTGCGCGAAACTCGCCGCTGCCTTTGGCGCTAATGTGGGGGGAAAACTGTGCTATTAGTGCGTCAATACTCTCATTGCTGGTTAATATAGAATCTTCATTAATATCAGCATGTTGCAAGGCATAAGCGGTCAGTAAAGCGGAGTAGCTATCTGAGCTTAAGTAAGCTTCTATCATGGCCCCTTTAAATTGGCTATGAGGAAGCACCGCAGTTGCAGCTGTGCCAAAATGTGTTGCTTGGATATCTAGTAGGGTGGCGAGTGTAGACTGCTTTATAGAACTTGGCACTTGGTTAAAAATCCACATTTGTCTGTTTTCGTGAAGACTATGGCTCTGCATCACTCGGCTTACTTGGCGGTTTATCTCTCGAAGTTGAATTACTTCGGGGATCTCCATCGCTGCAAAAAAATCACTGTAAAATTCGCTTTGCCTGCCATTACCACTTGTTGTTTGTATTGATTGCGCATTACCAAGTGCAAGACCTCGGCTTTGCCAAAGTGCCAAGAGAACACTACCAGCTTCACTTGCTAGGCGTTCTGCGGTAGGAAAGGGAACACTAATTAAGTGCGCTTTTTGCGGCTTAAGATTAAGGATAAAAAGGCCGCGTTTGTAACTTTGTTGGTCATCAATGATCAACCACTGCGCGGTTTGCATTAACGAAAAACCGGCTTGTTGTAATAGGGCAGTAGCCTCTGGCAGGTGTAATAGATTGTCTTGGTTCAGCAACCTAATCGCTTGTTTAAATTGATTCCGTTGTTGCTCGGTAACGTATTGGCTAACGCTGATGTTGGCAGCATTTTGAGTATAGAGCTGGCTTTTATAATCACTTATGATTTGCCCAAGCGTGCTATCGCTGCGCTTAACATTGACGGGAGCATCTGCACCTGGGGCCAGGAGACTTGGAATGGTCATGATGGCAAAGCCGATACAAATAGCGATAAAGCCGCCAACAATCGAGGTTTGAAAAGTTGCTCTGATCACCAGTCCTAGTGCGTTTTTTTGATAAATTTTCAGGGCCAATAGCGTTGAGAGCATATAACCAAATGCGAAAGTGTCGGTGACTTTTACACTTGGGAAATAGCCTACTAGGGTGTAGTTGAGCGCCAATTTATATAAAAAGCCGATATTGAAAAATAACAACATCAGTCGCGCCCCTTCAATATTGGCATGTTTTAAACGGGTGAAGTTTAAAATTAAATAACCCAGCGTCAGGATAATTGCCGTCTCGATAAAAGAGGTAAGCAGCTTAGTGGGTTGCATCAGCTGTAGTGCCAATAGCGCTGGCAGCATGATGCCATTAAACTCCCAACCGTACTTTAAGTTAGCTCTTGAAGCGATAAAAGCGGTGATCACTAAGATAATATAGGCTTTAGGCGCTGCAATGATTGAAGCGGCTACCGCCTCATACATTACCGCAAGATTCGCAATACTAAAGTTGGTAAATGTCATCAACCCAAAGCGAATAATTAAATAGGTAATTAGCAATTGTATGGCGGTAACTTTTACCCCATATTTAAATCCGCCATTCCACATTACATTCGCGGTAAGCGCAATGATAATTAACCCCAAACTATATAGCTGCGCCGCGTAATCAAAGGTAATATCCCAGCGGGTTAGGTAAGCCGCGACCTGAGGCCAAAACAGCACATCCATTGTCACGCGCACAAGAATGCTTAACAGCACGATAGCGAAAAAACGGTCGCGACCGAACATTTCTGCGTAACCAAATCGTTCTACTAAGGTTTTTGCAAAGAATCGCATTAAGCAATAGACGACAATTGCTTCAATGATAATGACCCAAGCGGAGGTTGGACTGACAATAAATAGCGGGACTAGATAACCTGGCACAACTAACCCTGTCAGTGGAAAGCCAAACCGTAAATTAAAGAATGCAACAACAGCAATGCCTATCCAAACGCAGGTAATAACCGACTGGCCAAGTCCACCGCCACTTGGAAACAATGCAAGTGACCAATCCATTTATTCATCACCCCAAGAGTCATTCGTTGTTTGCCCAGGACGCGACAATTGCCTTGATAGCTGAGTTAAGAATTCTGACTTATCATCCAGTTGCGCGAGTTGCTCACCGAGATCTATAAATTCGAACAACAGTCCGCTTGTTTCAAATGGCATGCTCGTGTTTAAGCTGGTGGCTTGTTTTAGTAATGCGCGAACACTAAGTAAGTATGTGTGACTGTCTAAATACACAGGGAGCACAATTCTACCCCGCTTTAGGGTCAAGTAACGCAGTTTTCCTTTGGCTTTTTTGTTATCCATATCGGTGCAAAAACACAGCAGGTCGAGTGCTGACATATCAAAAATAGCGAGTTGATGGTGTCGGGCAAAACGCTCAAGTGATTGGTTAACTTGTACAATCTGGCCAAACAGATTATATAAAATACTGGCACTTTGAAGCTGATTAAAAACATGCTCAAGTGATGTCAGCTTTTGGTCCATTTCATTCATTGCATCCTTTACTTTATGGCTTAACGGCTCTGTCAGTGAAAACGTTAAGGCTTTTGTAAGGGAGCTTTTTTGATTCTTTTGCTCGGTGGTAAATGCTTTATAGTGAAATAAAAGCTCCCCAATTTGGTGTGCAAACAAGTTCACATTCTTTGTAAATGCTTGTTCATCGAAGTCACCTTGACGGCTGATGGTTAATGCCCAAAACCCTCGGATATCGCCAGCATACATAAGTGGTGCAATGTATTGTTGCTCATCTTCTGCTAAGTGTTTGAAAAATGGACGTGTGATTTTTATCGCGCCAAATGCTTTTATTGCATCAGAGTAGGGCACTCGTTCATAGTCTCTGCGCATTTCCAAAATATCACTCAATTGGCAGTTTAATGCCCGTATTTCGGTGACTCTGTGGTCGCCTTCAAGGCGCGTCAAAAAGATACTTCGTTGCAAGTTAAGTTGCTGATTAACAAGCTGTATTATGGCGTCCCACGGTTCGCTGTGTTCTAAAAAGTGTCGAGGTAGGTAGCGTCCCATCATACGCTGTTGGATAAGCGTGATAAGGGACTTTAAATTTTCTTCTTCCGACCACTTCAAGGAAATAAAGACCCAGAGTAGGGTTAGCCACACGAGTAGCAATAACTCACCTACTGGCAATAATAGAGCATACCAGTGGTGTAATGCGGCTCCACTTAATAGCAATAATAAACTGGTTGAGAAGGCAATGATGATGTTGGTAACTGTCGTACTTCTTTGATACAAAACCAAAAACAAGATAGAACCAAACAGTATTATCACCGCTATTGTGGTCTGGCTCAGTGGCTGTATAAAGCGATTGGATGCAAAACTGTGGGCAATAAATGCTTGTAAATAGACGGGAGGGAGCGCTTGGATATCAAAATAAGTTTGTGAACTTAACCGGTAAAACTTTGAATGTTGAGCAACTAAGATCACTTTATCTGCAAGTTGTTCAGTAAACACATCTCCATCAAGCACGCGTTGCGCACTAAACTTGGGTAATGAGTAATAGGGTAGTGAATAGTCTATGATTTTTCCTTGATACTCGCCATGATTAGGAAAAATCTTATCCCATAACACTATACAAGGTGTGCTGGGGGGGAGCAGGCTGATGGCACTGCCATACCAGTTTTCCGTATCGAGAAGGCACACCGATTGACTGTTAAATGGATAGTAAATTGACTCGCTTTGTGCTGCCTCTGGTAGTGGAGGATCAGAAAGGAAAACCACGGCTTTAGGGTTATCCTGTGCCAGTTTATTAGCCAGTTTTAAGTGTTGTTGTTGCAAGTTTTCGGCTTCTATAACAACAATTTGAGTTGACTGCGCGGGGTTGAATTTAGAAAACCAATGTAAAGCAGTTAAATTTATTTGTTTATACAGCCCAGTCAAAGAAACCAGCATTAAAAAAGCAAATAAGCCGAGAAACAGCCAAAATTCGCGTTGATGTTTTACAAAGTTTAATTGACCAAAAAGCGACATGCATATCGTCTCTATTATTGTTGGCTAAAAGTGAGCGTGAGCTCTACTGAACTTTCCGTATTTACTCTGATAAATTGTAGTCCATGAATTTGATTGCTATGCCATTTTTTATTGTTAAGGATAATTGGGCGCTGCCATGAGATCATCGCGATATCGTCTAAAAACAGTGTACTTTCGCCACTGCTTGGTGGTGACATGGAGAGGCCAAATTGCACGCCTCTAGCTGGTAACCTTTTGTCTCCGAGCACCACAGAGTCGTCCGGTAACACGATGTCTTGCTTAAACGACTGCCACTCATAATCCCCCGCAGATTTGAGTACCGGGTTCGACTCCGAAAATACAAGGCTGTCTTCAGATGTTAAAACGCGAATATCGGCTTTGAACTCTCCCGCGTTGCTTCCTTTGGCATAGCCAAAAAGTGTCAGGTCGTGATAGGCCAAAGCAGTACTTGGAGCTGGCGTAATCGGCATGGTGCGAATGGTATGTTTGAAAGGCACTCTGGTTGGTGTTTCATCGAATTGAGTGCGCTGTAAACACAATCCTTGTACTCCTCTAAATTTACCCACTAAGCATGGCGCAATATCATCAGACTCTATAAGCCAGCGTGACACCTCACCTTGCTCGCTGTCGCTGTCCCAATCTTCAAAATCACCGAAAAAGAGTAAATCGCGGCCAAGGGTCAGCTGAGCTTGTGAGTCTGTGCTGACTATTTGACTCACGTATTCGGCACTTGTTGCGTACTGGCGTAAATCAATAATATGTTCTCCGGCTGCCAAGCTTATTACCTGCTGGCTTGTCTCTGTTGCCTGTACTGGCTTGTCAAAAGCCACCTCAGCAAACCCTGCTTGCAATGAAATGCCAATTTCAGGAGATGAAAACTCTGCTATTCGTTTCAGCAATGCGTTTGCCAAATCACCACTGACTAGCTTGGGCACATAGTCTTCCAAATAAACTGGGTAGGCCTTTAATGCGGTAATAGTGGGCGCGCCTGCGGTATCTAACTCAACGATAGTTATCAAACCTAAAAAAGTTTCAAGGCGATTTTGCTCGAATACGAAGTTGCCGAGTCCCAATATAGCTGGAACATCATTATATAACCCAAACCCTTGAGCAACGTGTGGATGATGCGCAATCATCAGATTTGCGCCACTTTGAGACAGCAGCTCGAAGCGGTTGGAAATATACGCAGTGGGGGCATAGGAGTACTCATCACCGCCATGTAGCTGTGCAATAACAAAATGATTGTCAAGCCTCGATTGCCTGATTGTGCCGCTTACCCCATTGGGAGCGGTAAGATCTGCTGCACCGCCTTTTGAGTCTGAGGCGACATAAGTGACAGCATGCTGATCGCCAGTAATCGATGTAGCCGATACTAAATCTAGCGTTGTTTCACCGAGTACAAAACGATAAGGCGCAAAAGCTGATTGTGCATCTTCTCCTGCACCACTGTGTTTTAAACCTGCTTGCTCAACGTATTGGATGGTGTCCTTAAGCCCCGTGGACTGGTAGTCGTAGACATGGTTATTGCCCAGCGCAACATAGTCAACTCCAAGGTCATTTAAGGCGATAAGCGACTCTGGCAGGCTAAAAAAGGCAAACTCTTTAGTAGGATGAACGGTCGTGGGATTGTTAAGAATTGGCGACTCTAAGTTGACCGAGGCAAAATCCACATGTTGAAATAAAGGGGACATATACTTTACTAGTGCTTGAGCGTCTGGGCCTGCAGTAGCAGGCTGGATAAGGCCATCACTGGTACTAGAAAGAGAGTTACCCATGGTAATGAGGGTTGGGTTAAAGTAACGGCGCCCAAACATGGTATCACCGGCAAACAGTAACGTTTTAATGGTGTTAGATTTTGGTTTTAGCTCGATGGCGAGTTGTTGTTTGTCACTGCTGTGATTGGCTAAGGTGAATACTAATGGCAAGTACTCGGGATGTTCTATGGTAGCAACATAAGTGCCAAATGGCAGTGCTGACAAGTCAATGATCCCGCTGCCGTTAGCAATGAATGCTTGATCGTTAATGATGAGCTTTGCTTGACTAATGGGGTTACCCGCACTGTTTTGCAGCTGCACGCTCAAATTTGCCGTATCGTTATCTCTATCTTGCTGACTTTGGTCTTCGTTTCTATCGGTTTGGGACGGGCCGGTTTCATTCGGATCTTCAACTGAGCAGGCCGTTAGTAATAATAGTAACGCGAGACTTAATAAATTTTTCATTGTTACAAACCTGCTTTCAAAAAAGAAACATTATCCAGTTCTTTTGTATTATATATGTGGCAGTCGCTGCGTTGCAATCATCTCTATTAAAAGTAAGTTTCCAAATCAAATGCTTAATTAAAGGGGAAGCGCGAGTATTAATAAACTGTTTTGATTGCACTTAGTATAGGACAGAAATTAGCGTACTGAGTTAAAATTCTGTTCAATATTCTTTACGTTTTCCTAGTCGCCCAGCTATTCTTAGAGTATGATCCAGTCAATCGTGTAAACCCGCTTTGAGGAACAAATGCGTCTAGAGATACATTGCGCTGACCGTATTGGTATTGCCCAAGAAATTCTCAATATCTTGGTGAGTTATCGTGTGGACTTAAAAGGTATAGAAGTTGACTCGGTAAATTGTCGAATGTACGTGAGCTTTCCGCCCATAGAATTTGAACAGTTTCAAAAGATCATGCCTGAAATCCGTTTGATCGATGGGGTTGAAGATGTTCGTACCACTGCGTTTTTACCGTCAGAGCGAGAGCATAATGAGTTAAATACGCTACTGAGTGCTTTACCTGATGGGGTCATTTCTATCGATGCAAAAGGATGGGTGCGTCATTGCAACGATGCCGCTTGTCGTGATCTGAATATGCTTGAAAAAGAAGTGATCGGTGCGAATATTAATAACCTATTGAAAGGGTTTAACTTTACTCGTTGGTTAGAGGGTAAAGAGGTATTAGGGCAGACAACTCGTGTTGAGGTCGGTGGTGAAGATTTTATCGCAGATATTTTACCTATCTCTGTTCCTCAAGGTATTGAAGGCGATGTACTCGCTGGGGCCGTGATCAACATTAAGTCTCAGTCACGCTTAGGGCAGCAAGTCAGTGCGTTTCGTCGTTACGGCCAAGAAAGCTTTGCAACTATCCACAACCACAGCACAGCAATGCGCAGAGTGGTTCGAGAGGCTAGAAAAATGGCGCAGCTGGAAGCCCCCATCTTAATTACTGGTGAAACTGGAACGGGTAAAGAGTTATTAGCTAGGTCTTGTCACTACGCTTCGAATCGTTCCTTAAAACCGTTTATTGCCCTTTCTTGCGCTTCTTTACCGGATGATGTCGCAGAATCTGAGCTGTTTGGCTACGCCGGATACGAGGAAAATGCAGCACCCAAGCGTGGAGTATTAGAGCAAGCAGACGGTGGCACGGTATTTTTAGATGAAGTCGGTGAAATGTCTACGCAATTGCAGACTAAGCTTCTACGCTTTTTGCAAGATGGAACCTTCCGCAAGGTGGGAGATGAAAACGAAGTTAAAGTGAATGTTAGGATCATCGCCGCGACGCAAAAAGATCTGCCTGCTATGGTTCAAGAGGGGGCATTTAGAGAAGATCTTTATTATCGCATCAATGTGCTTACACTTGAGATTGCACCACTGAGGGACAGAAAAGCCGATATTGGTCCATTGGCTGAGCACTTTGTTCAAAAGTATGCACAGCAAAATGGTCACCCAGCTCCTACTTTTGCGAAAGAGTGTATTGAATTTTTAGAGCAGTACCCTTGGCCTGGAAACGTTAGACAGTTGGAAAATGCGATTTATCGTGCCGTTTCGTTATTGGACGACAAAGAGCTTCGGACAGAGCATCTAAACCTACCAACCTTTACTCATGACTTAGGTTATTTAGAGTCAGACTTTGAAGGGACGTTAGACCAAGCAGTTAAACGCTTTGAAGCGACCTTACTGAGAAAACTTTACCCTGCTTACCCGAGCTCTAGGCAGCTTGCAAAACGACTGGGCCTCAGTCATACGGCAGTAGCTAACAAGCTGCGGGAATATGGCATTAACAGAAAAACGGTCAAAGTGTAATCTTAACCTTGTAAAGGTCGCTTGCCGCGACCTTTATGATTTCGTGCCCATGTCCTTTGTAACGCCATCGACTTTGACATTCTCAATACCATCATCATCGAATGAAAGGGTAATACTGACATTATCTCTAGCAAAGAAATAATCAATGCCATTTACGGTCAAGACATAATTTCCTTTTACAGCGTTTTTAAAGTCTTTCTTGACCAGCGCAATAGTATGATCAGCAATGTTCCATGTGAACTCAGAAATGAACCCTTGATTGAACTCCTGAATCCATATTCGGGTGTCATCTTTACTTAACGTTATTGCGACAGAGTATGACTCTGGCAATTCTGACATATCGTATTGGTTAGCACCTATGCGAAATTTCTCAGCTTGCTTATTCCAAGCAAAACCAAACTCAAACGCTTTATCTACCCCAGTCGGATAAGTTAGGGTTCCTTCGCCTTTAAAGTCAAAATCAGCGTAGCAAGCACTTGAAAATGCAAGCAATGTAGAACAGGTAATTAGGGATAATATGTTCATCGGGTTCACTTCTATTTTTACATTTAATTTAGTTTACCAAAGTCGTTATCGCAAGGAATAAACGGAACTTGTCGACATTTATCGGCTGGGGAGTAGCGTAGCAAAATAATCACTTTAGAATATGAACTGCTATGCTAGAATCGAAAAATTGTTAACTGGTTAGACCATTGCTATGAACTTATATTTTCGTTTAATACTGCTATTTTGGAAAATAAGACAAAACAAACAAAAGGCAGATTCTATTCTTTCTGCGGTTGATATTGAGTATCGGGCTCTACCGAGCGATTGTGATATCAACATGCACTTAACGAATTCGCGCTACCTTGCATTTATGGATCTCGCAAGAACGTGGATGACTGAACGGGTGGGGCTATTTGCTGCGGTGATGAAGCGTCGCTGGTTCCCCATAGTAAACGCCACAGCTATTACTTACATCCGTGATATTAAACCACTACAAAAATTTACTATTACCACTAAAGTGGTGGGTTGGGACCATAAGTATTTCTATATTGAACAAAGGTTTCACTCAACACGAGGCTTACATGCCATTGCTTACGTTCGCGGCGTATTTAAGCGTAAAGGTGGAGTAGTTGCAGTTGAAGAAATGCTAGAGGTTGCTGAATTTAAAGGAGAGGCACCAATTTTACCGCCTGAAATCATGCATTGGAAGGCAATGCTTGAAGCGAAAAAGAACAGCAATTTATAACTAAAAACATAGCATAAAGGCCACGAAAGTGGCCTTGGGGATTGAGAAAGTAACAGTAAATCTGTTTTTTAGTTAGAACTTGTATTTAACACCGAACATTGCAACAACTGGGTCCAGCTCGACATCAGAAGTGAGTGCTTTTACGCCATTTGCATACACAGTTGCATCTGTGTTGATGTCCATTTTAGAAATCATACCGTGAAGGCCCCATTTCTCATTTAAGTCGTAGTTAAAACCAACCTGTAATGCAATACCAAACGAGCTGTCTAAATCAAGATCAACATCATTTGTTTTTAATGTTGCTTTTAATGCTGCGCTTGGCTCTTCATCAAAGAACACCGTATAGTTCAAACCGGCACCAATAAATGGACGGAACTTAGCTGAAGCATCAAAGAAGTGATATTGAGCCAGTAACGTTGGTGGTAGATGTTTTACATCTGCAATCTCATTGCCTGCTAAACCACCAGCGCCATCTACAGTATGAGAAAATGGTGTCGCTGCAACTAATTCAAACACGATGTTATCGTTGTAGTGATAGTCTACCGTGATACCAAGCTGTGTATTTGAGTCAGCAACTAAGCCAAGGGATTTATCTTGGTCAATTGCCGAAGCTGTGTTGTCAGGGTTTACGTTAATCGCACCAACATTGACACTGAATTTTGCTTGTGCGAAGGGAGCAGCAACTAACAGAGTAGATAAAAGTGCAGCAGTTAAAGTTTTCATTTTCTTCTCCTAACCCTATGTGAGGACGTTTTTTAAACTGTGAAACAGTGTGTGTTTTCAATATGGTCATCATAAGAGCCTTCAAAAATAGAAAAGCTGTTCTAGATCAATTTTTAAATTGTATAGGTTCAGAAATTTTTGAAACTTTGATTTAGATTAAGTTTTCACTTGTCATTAACCTGCATTAAAACTGCAATGCTTTGGTCAAAGTTGCCCCTTTTAATAGCGAATAGGTTTTTACTACAACGATGCTTAATTATGTCACTAGCCTTAGAGCAACAATACCATACGTCCTATGCTGTAGAGATATTACGACACTTAATTCAAGCGCCTTCAGTGACGCCGTGCGATGCAGGTACCATAGCGTTTATGTCGGCGCAATTAGCCAGCTTGGGTTTTAGCATTGAGACATTTGAAGTGCAGGGCGTTAAAAACTTAATTGCAAGCTACCACTTTTCGGATGGGCCTACATTGGCATTTTCTGGCCATGTTGATGTTGTCCCAGCAAGTGATAAAGGCTGGATAGTGCCTCCATTTAGCGCGCAGGTGGTAGATGACGTTATATATGGTCGCGGGGCCGCTGATATGAAAGGTGGCGTTGCAGCCATGCTAGCTGCAACGCGAACATTACTACAGAGTCAGCAAGACCTTCAGGGAAGTTTCTACTGGTTGCTCACCTCAGATGAAGAGGGGGAAGCTGAATTTGGCTCAAAGTTAATTGCACAGCGTTTGTTAGACAAAGGCATTGAACTTAACGCTTGCCTTGTGGGAGAGCCAACTTCTCATCAGGCGGTTGGAGATACCATCAAAAATGGCCGGCGAGGTGCAATTTCTGGTCGCATACATATTAAGGGGCGAGCGGGGCATGTTGCTTATCCTGAGCAAACCGTAAATGCGGCGCATATCGCTGGACAGCTAGTAAGTCAGCTTGCCATCTTACCTTGGTGGAAAGATGAAGCAGGGTCGCAAACCACTTTGCAAGTGACCGGGATCACGGTCCCCAACATCGTTGATAATCTAGTGCCTTCAGAATGTGAGATCACTTTTAATATTCGCTATAGCCATGCGTATAAAAGCCAAGAAGTTATTCATTACATTCAAGAGTCGTTGGCAAAGTCAGGTGCAATTTCAGAGATCTTGTGGGAGCGCCCTTGTGAGTCATTCTATACAGGCGCAAAGCAGGATAATTGCTTTTTGAGTCTGGTTGAACAGGCGGTAAAGGAAAGCACCGGTCAGTATCCTGCTTTGAGCACAGCAGGCGGAACATCGGATGGTCGCTTTTATGCTACTGACAAAACCCAAGTGATTGAGTGTGGTGTAAAGAACGATTCCATTCACCAAGTGAATGAACATGTATCGCTGATGGACCTTTGTACCATTGAAAAAATATATACCTCTGTTTTAAAAAGATTTTTTAAAAAAAGTGATTTTTTTTGAAAAATTTTTCTTGAAATTAAATTTGCTGACCATAAATAGGGTTATGAGGTCGCCGATAGGGGCCTATACTAAATTAACTATTTGTTTTTAAAGTGCTTATTGGTTCTGTTGAAGAGTGAGCACCTATGTATAGCTTTAAGAGGATACAGATTATGCGTACAGTAGATTTATCACCACTTTATCGTTCATTTATCGGTTTTGATCACCTAGCGTCAATGATGGATGCGGCTGCAAGAACAGACAAACAGCCAAGTTATCCGCCATACAACATCGAGGCTCTAGGTAAAGATAAATACCAAATTACCATGGCTGTTGCCGGATTTACGGAGCAAGAGCTTACACTGGAATCAGAAAATAACACCTTGACGGTTAAAGGCAAAAAGCAACAAGCTGAAGAGTCAAAAGAGCGTAAGTTTATTCACCAAGGTATTGCGGAACGCGAATTTGAGCGCAAGTTCCAGTTGGGGGATCACGTTAAGGTGTTAGGTGCAGACTTAAATCATGGCTTACTGGTTATCGACCTTGAGCGTGAAATTCCAGAGGCACTAAAACCAAGAAAAATAGAAATTGGTTCAAGCAAATTGTTAGAAAGTAAGTAACAAGAACCAAGCCTGCAGTTTTCCAACCCGCCGCCGCAAGGCGGCTTTTTTGTTGATATAACCAAAACAAACGCTTATCGTGGTAGTGTCATTATCTAGGGCCTGTTGG
>NZ_NKHF01000095.1 GCF_002744175.1 Pseudoalteromonas piscicida | reverse complement strand
CGAGCTTTTGAGCATATCGCCGCATAAAGCGGCTCCCACCACTGTGGTAGGAGCGGGCTCACCCCGCGAGCTTTTCAATAGAAATGGCGCATCAAGCGCCTTCTATATTGGTACAATATGAATGGCTTATTTTTCTGCGATTTGCCAAACAGCGACTGAGCCGGAAATTTCATTACCGATCACCAATAGGGCTTCACCCGTTGCACTTTTATCAGCCGGGATGAATGTCATGCCCTCAGGTGCTAAGTCACCGCTAATTTCAGCGCCTTCAACCAATCCGCGATTGTAAAAGTAATCTTCAAACTTAACATCATAAGGGTTAGTGATGTCGTACACCATAATACTGCCCATGCGCTCTAAGCCAACAAATGCAAAGGTGCGGTCGCCAATTTCACCAAGTGCCAATGCTTCTGGCTCTGGGCCTTTGGCATCTGAGCGAGTGTCGCCTTCGTTAGCGTCTTCATCATTGTTAAACTGTGCACCATGAACGGATGCGGTGATACGTTCAATTTGATCGCCAGAATCAAACACCACCAAACCATTGCTATCCCAAATGGTGAACGAGCGGGCACCATAGGTGTAAAGCGATTCATATTGGCCGTCATTATCGGCGTCGCCTTTTACGGTAGTAACTTTAAGACGACCGATGTCGTCATCGTCATTATTTAAATAGGCAAAATTACTCGCCAAAGTAAGATCTTCAGCACGGCTCTCATCAATATAGGCTAAGCAGCCGTCATCTTTGTCATAATCTAGCCCACCTTTAGCGGTACAGTCGGCTTCATCTGCTGCGTCAAAGAAGTACTCTCGGCCGTCCCCTTCGTTCGCTGAAACAATAAAGTTTGCCCCTTTCCAAGTGTAGCTAGAAATTGTATCTGGCTGGTACATCCCATAAAGTCCTGGGTATTTTCTGAAGTTGATCTTTTTATCTTTATCCGACGCATCCATCGTCAAGTTAGACCAATCTTTAAACCCTAAGCCGACCAAGCGTAAGCTGTTATCTGCTAAATCAACGATAGCAAGAGCATTATTTTCTTGAATAGAAACATACGCATAACGGTTATCTTTGGAAATAGCGACATATTCTGGCTCAAGGTCCATAGCAACAGTGGTGGTAACTAAGTTGCCGTTGATGGTACGTCCCGTAGGGTTGGCAAAAACCATACCTTGGGCCTCAAGTTCGGCTTGTTTGTCGTTGTATGCCGTAAAACCGAGCTGCGTAGCGGTATTTGCTATTGTGCCGTTGGTAATATCTATGATGCTGATAGTTCCTTCTGGATCAACGCTGTAATCACCGGCAGGTTCGCCTTCGTTGGCTACAACAACTTTGTTGCCGTCATGGCTAAAAGTCACCATGTCAGGTAGGGCGCCAACGGTGACATTTTTAACAAAAACGGGAGCTGCGCCGGAAATATCATAAAATGCAATTTGACCTGCTTCACCTGTGGTTTTTGCTGCCATGGCGACTGCAAGTAATTGATTATTTTCATCAATAGCAATACTGTTTGCATCACCCGCTGTGTTTTCATTTAGGTTAAGCGTGATGGCTGCTGTTAAATTGGTTGTGGCGATCACTCCTTCATTATTTTTTGCAAGCGCCGCACTATCAAAGTCTGTTGCAGGGATGATTTCAACAACTGCGGCATCACCTGAGCTGTTGATAGCATATATCCACTTTTTAGTAGCTTGATAAGCAACAATTTCAGCTGCGCCTTCTGGACTTTCTGCATTTAGTACCGCACGTCCAACCATGCTAATGTCTAACATACTATTGGCGTTGGTACCATTTGTTCCATCTTGTCCATCAACGCCGTCTTGGCCGTTGGAGCCATCGGCACCATTTTCACCGTCGCTGCCATTTTGACCTGCAACGCCTTGCTGGCCTTGTGGACCTTGTGCGCCATCATCACCATCTAGCGAGCAGCCAGTTAATAAAGAAAATAAAGAAAGGGCGAGTAGAGAGTGCTTAAACATACCATATCCTGCTTATTGTTATAAAAGCCGTTACTTAATCACAGTAAGATGACTTTTATATGGCAGTTATTTTTCACAATTATTGTGGCAAATACATCTATCTAGTGTTGACCTAAAGTCTACTTGAGGTAGTAGGATACCAACAAAACAAGTCATAGGAGAAACATAGTGGAAGCAAGCTTTTGGCATGAATTATGGGAAAATGGACAAACAGGATTCCATGAAGGGCAGATAAATCGAATGCTGACTCAGTATGCAGAGCAACTGGCATTGTCTGCCGGTAGTCGAGTGCTACTGCCGTTATGCGGAAAAACACAAGACATCCAATATTTTTTAGCCAGAGGAATAGAAGTGGTTGGGGTTGAGCTCTACGAACCAGCTATTCGTGAACTGTTTGAAATACTTAATGTAACGCCAACTATCAGCCAAGCTGGAGCGTTTACGGTATACCAAGCCCCAAAACTGACCATTTATGTTGGTGACTTCTTTGCGATGGACAAATCATTGCTCGGTCCGGTTGATGCAATTTACGATCGCGCTGCACTGGTTGCATTACCTGAGCCCATGCGCATTGAATATAGTGAGCATTTGATGACGATCAGCAACTTAGCTAAACAATTGCTTATCTGTTTTGAGTACGATCAATCAAAAATGTCAGGGCCACCATTTGCGGTAACAGCTGAAATGGTTGAACAATATTATGGTAGCAAATACAGGATAAATCATTTAGATCGAGAACTCGTAGCTGGTGGATTAAAAGGCATTGATGACGCCTCGGAAAGTGTTTGGTTACTTGACCTCGGAATAAGTACTGACTAACTGCTGTTCGGCAAACAAAGTCCAACCTTATTATTATTTATACAATAATTTTTCTTAATTGCTGAACTTTTATTCAAACTCGTGCGTAGGGGATAACAATGGATGGCATATGTCATCCTTTTTAACCTAATCTACAGGATGAGTATAATGAAAAAGTTTATAGTAAGTGCCAGCTTGCTGCTGCTAGCAGCATGTAGCGATGATGACAGTAGTGTAACTATCGCCCCTGAGCCACCACCTCCAGCGCCTGAGTTTTCAGCGACTAAAACCTTCGAATTGACACTTTCAGGGAAACAAGAAGTTCCTATGAACATGTCGATGCAAAGCGCAACTGCAACCGTCGAATTGGATGAGAACCTGATGCAATTTCGGGCTTCTCTAGATTATAGCGACGTTGAAGGTTTTAGTGCTGCACACATTCATGATGGCGATCTTGGCGCGAATGGTGATGTGGCATTCGCATTTGAAGCAAGTGAAGAAAATAGGGTGAGTATTCCGATCACCGATCTCTCTGAAGGTCTTATTGAAGATATGCTAGATGGTGAATGGTATATCAACCTTCACACTGAGGCGTTTCCAAACGGCGAACTACGTGCGCAGATTGTCCCTGATAGTGTCAGTATCATCACATTCAAGCTCGATGGTTCGCAGCAAGTGCCAATGAATGATAGTGATGGTATGGGATATGGCTATGCCGCTTATGACAGTAGTGATGGGCAGTTGTATCTCCGAGCGGTAACTATGGGGGTTGACGACGCTACAGCTGCACATATTCACACTGGCAGAATAGGCGACAATGGTGACGTGCTCGTGGTATTAGAGCAAGACGATGAAGTCATGACAGATTGGGTAACGCCAGAAGGCACTATGATTGATGAAGCAACATTAGCCGTGCTGCTATCAGGCGGACACTACGTGAATGTTCATACTCCGGATATGCCCAATGGTGAGATCAGAGGGCAAATTTTGACTGATAACTATGCTGTTGCAACCTTCGATTTATCGGGCAAGCAAGAAGTACCCGCTGTTTCTACCATGGCTTCGGGCGACGGTTATGCCATTGTTAACACGGATAATTATGAGGTGGAGTTGCGAGTAGTCACAAGTGGCGTAGAAGATGCCACGGCTGCACACATTCATACTGGTCGTATTGGCATGAATGGCAATGTGCTAGTGGGTCTGGAACAAAGCACCGATGATATGAACGTGTGGATGACACCAGAAAACACCATGATCAATGCAGAGACTTTCGCAGTGCTGGCCTCAGGCGGTCACTATGTAAACGTACATACCCCAGCAAACCAAAATGGTGAACTACGAGGTCAAATTCTCACTGACAACTATGCCTTAGCAACGTTTGGCTTGTCTGGTCAGCAAGAGGTACCTGCTGTGTCTACGACGGCAATGGGCGATGGTTACGCGCTGGTGAATACCAACAATTATGAAGTAGAAGTTAGAGTAGTCACAAGCGGTGTAGAAGATGCCACGGCTGCACACATTCATACTGGTCGTATTGGCATGAATGGCGATGTGCTAGTGGGTCTGGAACAAAGCACCGATGATATGAACGTGTGGATGACGCCAGAAAACACCATGATCAATGCAGAGACTTTCGCAGTGTTGGCCTCAGGCGGTCACTATGTGAACGTACATACCCCAGCA
Organism: Pseudoalteromonas piscicida; assembly: GCF_002744175.1. Taxonomy (GTDB): domain Bacteria; phylum Pseudomonadota; class Gammaproteobacteria; order Enterobacterales; family Alteromonadaceae; genus Pseudoalteromonas; species Pseudoalteromonas piscicida_B. The sequence continues at coordinate 4,947 of NZ_NKHF01000095.1, read as the reverse complement.
AACCAAAATGGTGAACTTCGTGGTCAAATTCTCACTGACAACTATGCCTTAGCAACGTTTGGTTTATCTGGTCAGCAAGAAGTACCTGCGGTTTCTACCATGGCTTCGGGCGACGGCTATGCCATTGTTAACATGGATAATTATGAGGTGGAGTTGCGAGTAGTCACAAGTGGCGTAGAAGATGCCACGGCTGCACACATTCATACTGGTCGTATTGGCATGAATGGTGGTGTGCTAGTGGGTCTGGAACAAAGCACCGCTGATATGAACGTGTGGATGACGCCAGACAACACCATGATCAATGCAGAGACTTTCGCAGTGCTGGCCTCAGGCGGTCACTATGTGAACGTACATACCCCAGCAAACCAAAATGGTGAACTTCGTGGTCAGATCCTTACCAGCAATTTTACTTTCGTAGCATTCCCATTAAGTGGCGATCAAGAAGTGCCAGCAGTTACTACGACCGCAACTGGCAGTGGTTATGCCTTAGTCAATCGAAATGGCTATGACCTTGAGCTTCAAGTACTCACTTCAGGCGTTGCGGATGCCACCGCTGCTCACATTCATACTGGGTTTGCAGGTGAAAACGGTCCAGTATTCCTTGGTCTCGAGCAAGACAGTAACGACCCCAACCGCTGGATGGCGCCGGCAGATGCAGCCTTAACAGCAGAAATTTTCGCAGTACTGGCAAGTGGTGGGCACTATGTGAACGTGCACACCCCTGCTAACCAGAATGGCGAGTTGAGAGGCCAAATCGTAAACTAATACCAATTGAATTCGTTCTCTAATCAATTTGAAGGATGAAATAGCATAGTAGCGTCGTTAAAAATTTCTCATTTAGAACAACTAAATAGCAAAATTTTTGCCTAGCTACTCAAGCTATTTCTCCGCTTCAAATAGATCATCTACTTAATACATTTGGTATAACAGGTTAGAGATGTTTAAGTGAGAAGGTCTGCCAAGCAGACCTTTTTTATTAAAAGTTATATAAAACTAAATTTGGTTACATAAATGTAAATAAATAGTAGCTTTTTATTCCTCCAATAGTCATCTATCACTGCTAGCGTATACCTCCTTTAAAAAATAAAAATGGTAATAAAATGAGAAAGATAAGCCTAGCTTCTGCGCTTTTTGCTACGTTGTTGTTAACTGCTTGTGATGATGATTCGGTTGAAGTAGTGCAGGTTGAAAAGCCTGTTGTGACCACAGAAACCGATTTAAAAGTCGTAGAGATTCCAGTTATCATTGAAGTGCCAGCAGGTAACGCCAGCAATATGCAAACTGGGACTCGCCCCGACTTTCTAATTCAAGATATGGAGCATAGCGCACTTAAAACAAAACTAGAGCAGTGCTCAAACGGGCCTTTTTATAAAACTGACTTTTCCATCGGGCACCGTGGTGCGCCGATGCAGTTTCCTGAGCATACTAGAGAATCTTATGTTGCGGCGGCTAAAATGGGGGCCGGAATTGTTGAGTGTGATGTGGCTTTTACCAAAGACAAAGAGCTCGTTTGTCGCCATTCACAATGTGATTTACACACAACCACGAATATTCTCGCAACCGATTTGGCTCAAAAATGTACGACGCCTTTTACACCTGCTGATCCTGAAAATGGGGTTGCAGCTCAAGCTATGTGTTGTACCAGCGACATCACCTTGGCTGAGTTTACTACTTTAAAAGGTAAAATGGACGCCGCTAATCCGATGGCGACAACGGTAGAAGAATATATGGATGGTACCGCAAAGTGGCGTACGGATCTGTACGCTAGCCGCGGCACGTTGATGACACATGCCCAAAGCATTGCGTTATTTAAAAGTCTAGGTGTGAAAATGACCCCAGAGCTAAAGTCACCATCGGTTGAAATGCCGTTTGATGGCTTTACTCAACAGGCGTATGCCCAAAAAATGATCGACGAATACAAAGCGGCGAATGTCGCTCCAAAGCAAGTGTGGCCACAATCATTTAACCTTGATGATGTTGTGTACTGGATAAAAGAAAACCCCGAGTTTGGTGCCCAAGCGGTCTATTTAGATGATAGATATGATACCCAATCTGCTGATAACGAAACGATGGTTGCTGCGGAGCAAATCATATATAACCCTGAATTACTATCACCAACCATGGCTGAGCTTGCGGCTGACGGCGTGAAAATCATCGCGCCACCCCTTTGGATGTTACTTACCGAAGAAGGTGGAGAGATTGTGCCATCACCTTACGCTAAAGCGGCAAAAGCAGCTGGCCTTGGTATTATTACTTGGACGCTCGAGCGTTCAGGCCACTTAGCAAACGGCGGTGGCTGGTATTACCAAAGCATCAATGGCAGCTTTACAGGTGAATCCATGATAGACACCGACGGCGATGCCTTCAAAGTATTAGATGTATTAGCAAAAGACGTTGGTGTGCTTGGAGTATTCTCAGACTGGCCTGCCACCACAACCTATTATGCAAGCTGCATGGGCATGCCAGCGAGCATTTAGTATGAAAGATACACCACATACCATTACCACGGGATAAACCCACAGGTAGGAGCCGCTTCACGCGGCGATCTGTTCAATAAAACATCGCGGGGTGAACCCGCTCCTACCATGCGATATTGTCGCGGGACAACCCTCAAATGCCACCTCTGGTGGAGCCGCTTTACGCGGCGAACTTATTCAAAAGCTCGCGGGGTGGACCCGCTCCTACCATGCGATATTGTCGCGGGATAACCCTAAAATGCCACCTCTGGTAGGAGCCGCTTTACGCGGCGATCTGTTTAACAAACTCGTGGATGAACCCGCTCCTACCAGATAAATAGGGCTGGATGCTGTCATTACACCGTAAATTCTCTGGCGTTTTCATTAAGGTGTTGGCTTGTTTTTTCCAATTGCTCCACAATGGCCATAAACTCATTCATCCTTTTTACCGCTTCTTTTGATATATCGCTCAAGCCGTTGATATTGGAATTTATGTCTTCAGTTACCGAGAGTTGCTCTTGAGAAGCAGTAGCGACTCCTTGGGTTAAATCTTTGATTTTACTCACAGCCTCAAAAATGCTGTCTAACACTTCTGTGGAGATCATGACCTGCTCTTCGGTTGTCTTAACCTGTTGCTGGCTTTGCTGAATAGCTGTATTGGCACCACCAGCTTTGCTCTGAAGGAGGTTAATAATATCGCGAATTTCTTCTGTTGATTGTTGTGTTCTTTGCGCTAAGGTTCTTACCTCATCTGCCACAACAGCAAAACCACGCCCCTGCTCACCGGCTCTGGCAGCTTCAATTGCCGCATTTAGGGCAAGTAGATTAGTTTGCTCTGCAATCGCTTGGATAACACTAACCACATTGGATACCTGATCGCTTTGCTCGGTAAGCTCGGCAATAATATTCGCAGTTTCGTCAAAGCGCATGGATAGATCACCAAACTGCTGACTCGTCTGAGACATCACTTCCATGCCTCGCTGTGCTTCAAGCTCTACTTGATTGGCATAATCAGCGGTGCTTACGGTATTTGAGGTCACCTCGTTCAGAGTCATGGTCATTTCTTCCGCCGCCGTTGCGATGGTTTCAAGCCTTGCATTTTGCTCTTCACTTATTTCTTTGTTGCTGCGAATAAAATGTGCAACTTCTTCAGATGATTGCGACATTGCACCACCGGCAACGCCTATGTTACTGACCGTATTTTTAAAGCTGCTCAGCATGCGATTAACTATATTCGCCACCACTCGTATTTCCGTCGCTCCACTCTCATCGAGCGTTTTTCTGAGGTCGTTTGATTGACCAATTTCCTCAAAGGTGCGACCCAAAGATTCAATGGGTTTAACAATACGACGGCGCACCAAATATACCCCAAAGAGGCTAAAACAAACCGTCACAATCAGCATAATAATTGCCCACATTAAATTAGATTCCACCGCTTTATGCGCCTCAATCACGTTTTGCTTTGTGCGTTTCTCAAGCTCTGTAAAAAATGCTTCAACAGGCTCCATTATATTGGCCTTATAACGGTGATAATCTTGGCTATGTGTAAGTTGAATGGCTTTATTTAAATCGGGCTCACCTTGAATCGTATAATTACCTGAGCTGTCTTTAAATTTACCCTTAACAGCATTCATGGCTTCAACTTCGAGCGCAACAAGGCCATTCGAATTGGCTTGAGCTTGGCTTAAGTAATTTAATTCTTTTTGACTAAATCCTGCCGCTTTCATAGCGTCTAATAAAACCATCCGTTTACCGTCCGGTTTCGGTTTATCGCCATAATCTAGCACCAGATCCCAGTAAACCTTGTGATACCCTTCGGGGCGAGGTTTTTCACCATTGCGAATTGCCAACACATCCATATACATTTTTTCGTATTTATCATTCCCTGTAACAGCATAAGTTCTGCCTAATCGAGTTAGGTCGTCAGAGCTTTGTCTTAATTCATCAGCGAGTTGATAGGCTTTATATCTATTGTCGGCCATCGCTTCTACGTCTAATAAAGCGTTATACATATTTGTGACGAGAAGTGTGACAATAACAACAAAAACAATAATGCCGCCAAAGATAGCGGTCATGAGTATACGGATAGAGTTAAACTGCATAGTTGCAACCTTTATTGAGGTGTTCACAATAAATGTTAGTGCAGGGCTGAATAATCTTCTAGCTTGGAATTAGGAACAAGTGGAATTGACTTACTAACCGTGAAAAGTGAATCGCAAGATCGCCGCGTAAAGCGGCTCCTACCAGAGGTGACATTTGAGAGGTTATCCAACGGTAATGTTACGTAGTAGGAGCGGGTTCATCCCGCGATATGTTACTGAACCGCTCGCCGCGTAAAGCGGCTCCCACCACAGGTGATATTTGAGCGTTATCAAGCGGCAATGTTATGCGGTAGGAGCGGGTTCACCCCGCGATATGTTACTGAACCGCTCGCCGCGTAAAGCGGCTCCCACCAGAGATGGCGTTTGAGGATAATTCAGCGGCAATGTTA
>NZ_NKHF01000138.1 GCF_002744175.1 Pseudoalteromonas piscicida | reverse complement strand
TAACAAACAGCTTTGCACTCGAGGCGTTACCATTTGGATTATGTACTAGGACATATGCACTAACGAAGTTTTGGTGGAGCTAGACGGGATCGAACCGTCGACCTCTTGCATGCCATGCAACGCTCTCCCAGCTGAGCTATAGCCCCATTTAATCAGACTTAAATTGCTAGCCTGTATCGCTGAGTGCGGGGCGCATTCTATGCAGGAGCAAAAATAAAGTCAACAACTTTTATGAAAGTTTTTTCTAACTGGTTCATTTTAAACCAAGAAGCGTAGAATATAACCAAACCACCCTAGTTTGCAAGCGTAACAGTTTGAATTTGAGCATAAATCAACCTCCCCTTCCATTTTCTGTATGCTTTACTATAACTTCTTTGTCTTTGTTAACTAAACAACAATATATTTTGCCGTATACATTCTCAAAACATCCCAACGTTAATGAACACTCTTCTACAAAAATGACAAAGAAAGGTTAATAATTGCTTTTTACGGTTCAGTTTTCACCTCCTAATAATGAAGAGCTTTTGCCATTGAACAGAAAAGCGTCATACGAAATGATTTTTTAAAGTTAAGTGTTGACTCTTTTCAAACTAAACCTATAATACCGCCCCACAACGATACACGTTGTAATACAAGTTGGGTTGTTAGCTCAGTTGGGAGAGCATCGCCCTTACAAGGCGAGGGTCACTGGTTCAAGTCCAGTACAACCCACCAATTCTATATTTTTAGAATTGAGTGATAACTCTGTTCAAGAGTATAACTTGAAA
>NZ_NKHF01000137.1 GCF_002744175.1 Pseudoalteromonas piscicida | reverse complement strand
GGAGCGGGTTCACCCCGCGAGCTTTTCAACAACCTCGCCGCATAAAGCGGCTCCTACATGAATTCTGTGTTGCTGGTAGGAGCGGGTTCATCCCGCGAGCTTTTTAACACCTCGCCGCATAAAGCGGCTCCCACATGAATTCTGCATTGCTGGTAGGAGCGGGTTCACCCCGCGAGCTTTTTCAGACAGACATCGTCAATTTACAAATCCCCAATCCCTTTGCTTAAATAAATACAATTCCAATAAGGATAATCGCCAATCTGTGTTACCAATCCAGCCCGAAGTGGGTTTGCAACAATGTACCTTGCTTGGTTTCTTAACATAGTGTTATGCAAAATACTGGTGTCATAAAAACCCTTTTGCCATAGCTGTTGAATATTCATTACCCTTAGCCTAGCAGCGGTTCTTCCTTTTAAAGACCGAATGGCATCAGACAAAGAGCATGAATCCATCAGTTGAAACAGGAGATGTAAATGATCTGGCATCAACGTATAGGCGATTAATTTAATAAAGTTGTCTTGCTCAAGGTGATAAATTTCACGAATAACAACTTGATTGACGCCAAGGTTGTTAAAAACAACAGTTTTGTTTTTACAGCAAATGGTGATGGCGTAATATTGACCAGCGGATGAAACTCGGCCTTTCCTTAAACGGCAGCTATGTGGCATGACTCACTCCTTGAGTTAATTAATAAATGCTAACGTAAGTATAGGACAAGATCGCCGCGTAAAGCAGCTCCCACATGAGTTTTGTGTCGCTGGTAGGAGCGGGCTCACCCCGCGAGCTTTTCAACAACCTCGCTGCGTAAAGCAGCTCCCACATGAATTCTGCATTGCTGGTAGGAGCGGGTTCA
>NZ_NKHF01000011.1 GCF_002744175.1 Pseudoalteromonas piscicida | reverse complement strand
TCAAGCTGGCCAAATCTTTATCGATGGCAAACGATTCTGCGTTGTCGTACCATTGACTGAGCGTTGTCTGCATTTGGTTATTGACCAAGCTAATGCTTTGATGGCTTTGTGTTAGTCGTTCCCCAAGCTGAATCAAAATAGCTTGTACTTGTTCAAGGATCCACTCTGCCCGCGCTGTGCTTAACCATTCTCCGTTGTAGTGCATCACAAAGTCTAAGCGGTCTTGCTCGCTTTGGGCCACCACAGAAAGCGGATAGTCGCCTTTTTCTATTGACTCTCTAAATTTCCAGCTGCCGGTATTTTCTGGAGTCGGGTAGTTTTCAAATACAAAGAGGGTATGGAACAAGCGTTGACCATCACGTTGCAGTTTTGACAAGCTCATGTCGCTGTGGCTATTGAGTGCAGCTACGCCTTTTTGAATGGCTTTGAGAATGTCATTACAGCTTGCTTCTGCTTGCCAATTGACCACTAAAGGTAAGGTGTTGATAAACAAACCTACTGCTTGTTCAATCCCATTGACTGGGATCTCTCGACCGGAAACTGTGCTGCCAACAATCGTTTGGTGATCACCTGAATAGGTTTGTAGTAACTTATGCCAAGCAAATTGCAGCGCAACATTGAGGGTTACACCAGCTTGTTGGCAAGTATGTTGTAGTGCTTTAAAGGCCTCTCCCTCAAGGCTGAACTGTACCGATTGTACTTGCTCAACAATGCGATTTTGCGACAAGTCATATTGGCCACCAAGCAATAAGTTAATATCGTTTGCGGTGTCAAATTCGGCTTGTTGTTGCTGCCAGTAAGCCTGAGTTTGCTTGGCATTTTTAAGGTAATAAGCTTGCGCCTCTAAATAGGTTTGCTGTGCTTGCACCTCTGGTGTTTCCCCAGCACAAAGCTGGCGATAATACTCAGCGACTGCTTGCAGCATTAATGGTCCACTCCAGCCGTCATTAATTGCATGGTGCTCGGTTTTGATAAGCGTGTAGAGGTTTTCACCGCGCTTAAACAAGGTGAAGCGAATAAGTCCAGGTTGGCTTAGGTCAAACGGAACTTGTCGGTCTGCGGCTTGCGCTTCGCTAATAGCTTGCTGTTGGTCCTGCTCGTTTAGGGATGACAGATCTACTATGGTGAAGTGGCTGTCACCAATGCTGGCGTCGCGACACACCACTTGGAGTAGACATTCTTGCCAATCAAATGCGGTGCGAAGAATAGGGAAGCGAACCGACGCTAAACGCCAAGCACTAATAAAATGTTCAACCTCTAGTGCTTGCTCAATATCCATAACCAATTGCACCCGATAAGCATCATCCGTTGGGAAGTTAACAGCATGATAGATAAAGCCTTGTTGCAAGCTATTAGCCGGGTAAAGTGCTTCGATATTATAGTGTTTATTCAACACTTGATAGTGGTCATAAGATAAGTCATTTAACCCCAAGTCGCTTGGGGTTTTCTGCGGTGCTTGTGCAGCGAGTTCACAGCTTGCATTAATGACTTGATGAAGCGCCATTTCAAAGTGTTCAACAAATGCCAGCGATTGAGACTGGTTCAACCTCGAAACTACATCAAAGTAAAGCGTGTCACCGCGAACTGCGCCATTGATGTTGAGTAGCAGGGCATTGTCAGCGTTAGCATTTGCCGCGGTCATCACATAGCCTGCTTGAGTGTCATCCAGCTGCCAGTCTTGGCTTTGCTGTTGTTGTTGATTCAATTGACCTAGGTAGTTAAAGCTCACCTGAGGGCGAATTGCACTGACTTTGCCAGCTTGTACAAAAGCGCCATAGCCCACGCCTTTATCTGGGATCTGACGAAGCATTTCTTTGGTGTTTGCGATGGTTGCAATAACGTCTTTGTGGTGTTCGAGACGCACAGGGTACATACTGGTAAACCAGCCTAGGGTTTGCGACACATCCAAGCGCGGATCTATATTTTCTCGGCCATGACCTTCAAGTTGAATATGATTAACTGTACTGTCAAAAGTGCTGTGTAGGGCAATATTGAGTGCTGCCAAAAGCAAGTCGTTAATGTCAGTATTCAAACCAAGGTTGGCATCTCGTAGCAGCTTTTCGGTCGTCTCTTGTTCAAAGCTTATGCTGTACTGTGACTGCGCTGAGTAAGTAGGTTGGCTGGTAAAGCCTTTTTGTACTTGCTGCCAATACTGTGCCTGTTCTGGGTGAGCCGTAGGGTAGGTGGCAATGGCATCTACCCATTGACGATAGCTGGTGAGTTTGTCTGTCAGCGTTTCGCCATTTAATAGGGTTTGTAAGTCTTGGCTCAACACCCGCCACGACACCACATCAATAATGGCATGATGGAAGGCAAAAAATACTTGATTGCCCTGTGTCGTTTTCACCATTGCTGCTTGCCACAATGGGCCATTAAATAAATTAAAATGGCTCTGTTGTTTGGTCAGCTCGTCAAATAATGCTTCTTTACTCAGAGTCGTTGCATCAAGTAATGGAACGTCAAGCTCCATTGCTGCTTGGTACGCTTGTTTTATCCCGCTGCTGGTCTGAACAAAGTGGCAGCGTAGCATATCATGATGCTCACTCAGCGCTTGAATAGCTTGCGTCAGCCCTGTGTGTTCAATATGTTCAGGCAAGTTAAGGGTAAATGCTTGGTTCCAATGATGAGGCTCTGGTAGCCCTAAATCGAAGAACCACTGTTGGATTGGCAGCAGTGCAAACTCGCCACTTAACGCGCCTTGCTCTGTGCTAAGCTCAATGGTTTCAGTGCTAACGTGTTGAATTAAATAGGCCTGCGCTGCCACGCTTGGGGCGTCAATGATGTCTTTAACCTGAAGGTTGAAGCCAGCTTTACGCAGCGCAGACACAAGTTGAATACTGACAATAGAGTCGCCACCGACTTTAAAGAAGTCATCGTTGACACCCACTTGTTCTAAGCCCAATACTGACTGCCAAATACCGCATAGTTGCTTTTCTAATTCGCTGCTCGGTGCTTGATAATTGTCTTCATCCACCACAGCTGGAGTGGGCAATTTTTTGTGATCAAGCTTACCATTGTTGTTAAAGGGTAATGCCGACATGACTTCAAAGTAGCTTGGGATCATATAGCTAGGTAAAGCCTGAGCCAGTTCCTGTTTTACTGCACTTAAATCTAACTCGTCGTGCTCTGGCACTACATAAGCGGCAAGTTGCTTGTTGCCTGCTTGTTCGAATACCACGACGGCGGCCACTTTAACTTGCGTCAATTCGTTAAGTTGCGCTTCTATTTCAGAAAGCTCGATTCTAAAACCACGGATCTTCACTTGGTGGTCGTTACGGCCCAAAAATTCTAATACCCCTGACTCTGACCAACGTGCCAAATCTCCCGTTTTATAGAGTTTATCTAGCCCAAGTTGCTTGGCTTTGGCGGTGGCAAATGGGTTGTCGATAAAGCGTGTGGCAGTCATCTCAGGTTTATTCAGGTAACCGCACGCAAGCCCTGGGCCTGCAATAAATATCTCTCCTGTGGCACCGTGAGGCACAGGGTTTTGGTATTTATCTAACAGAAGCACTTGACGGTGATTGATGGCTTGACCAATAGGGACTGGCCCATCAATGTCGGCACACGAATAAAACGTGGTGAATGTTGTGCTTTCGGTGGGCCCATAAGCGTTAATCACCAACTCAGGTCGCGCACTTCTGGCAAGAATGCTCTTCACTATGCTCGGGGTGATAGCTTCACCACCGGTGATAACGCAGCGCACATGGTCATAGATACTTGGCTGTTGTAAATACAAAGAGTCGAACAGTGTACGTGTCAACCAGAGGATACTCACGTGATGCTGGTTGATAAGCGCAGACAAACCATCTGGATCGGCACCTTGAGTGGCATCGGCGATAACTAGCTTGCAGCCATTTACCAGTGGTGTCCAAATTTCAAAAGTAGCAGCATCAAAATTTGGATTGGATAAGTGAATAAATACATCGTCTTCAGAGGTATTGAGTAAGTCAGTGTCTTGTACCAAAGAAACAACGCCGCGATGAGGGACAACCACACCTTTTGGTTCACCGGTTGTGCCTGAGGTGTAGATCACATAAGCCTCTGTTTGCGCGTCTGCATCCGATAATACAGGTTTTGCATCCGCTAGCACTAGGCTATCCAAACAGGTGATTTGCGGGTGAGCTTCACAACTTGACACCAGCGCTTCAATCCGAGGGCGCAATTCACTTTGAGTCAAGATAAGGCCAAGCTGAGTATCGCCGAGCATATATTCAATGCGCTGATCTGGGTAATCTGGGTTTAGTGGCACATACGCACACCCCGCTTTTAGAATCGCCAGTTTTGCCACCACCATATCGATGGAACGGTCACAGAATAGCCCAACAAAACGATGAGGAAGATTAAAATCAACATGGTCTTTAATGTAGCTGGCAAGGTTGTTCGCGCTTTGTTCAAGTGCTTGATAAGTTAGTTGCGTATCACCTTCAACCAAGGCAATGCGATGTGGCGTTTTTTGCGCTTGGGCATAGACCAATTCATGAATGGTCGTGTTGAGGTGAGTGGCGTTCTCATTTAGCTCAAGGGTTGCAGGTTTATCGTCATCGCTAAGTAAGGAAATATGTCGATGTGGTTGTGCTGGGTCCGCGACAGTTGCATCGAGTATTAAGGCCATTTGCGAAAGTAAACGCTGTGCTTTAGCTGGTGTAAGCATGGTTTCGCAGAAGCTTAACTTGAGTAATAAGATGTCCTGTTGCTCAACTACACTGATGGTGAGTGGATAGTCTACTTTCTCAATCATTTTCTCGAACGACCATTCGAGTACGTCTTGACCCGCAGGTGTAGGATAATTCTCAAACACAAACAAGCTATTAAACAAACGAGTATTCGGTTCCTGCAATTGCGATAGTGATACGCTACTGTGACCGTTGAGTTCGGCAATTTTGTCTTTCAGGGTGTTCAGTTGCGATGCAATACTGGCCTCTTCTTGCCATGCTAGTGCGAGCGGCAAGGTGTTGATATATAAGCCAACGCTAGCATGGATCCCGTCTACAGGTAATTCACGACCAGAAACCGTTGTGCCAACAATGGTTTGCTCGGCATCGCAGTAGTACTGCAATACTTTGTGCCAAGCAAACTGCATCAATACATTCAAGGTCAGACCTTGTTGCTTAGCAAACGATTTAAGCTGCTGATAACGCTCAGAGGAAAGTTTTAACTCACTTGCCGCTGCTTGTGTGATTTGTGACGAGCCGGATTGGTCAATATTCTTGCTTAATAAACGATTGATATCATTGGGCTCACCAAATTTTGCTTTTTGAGTTTGCCAATACGCATCGCTAGATTTTTGGTTTTGCTGGTACAGAGCCTGCGTTTGTAGATACGCTGTTTCTTCTTCTACAATGACCGGCTCGCCGTTAATGAGCTTGCCGTAGTTTTGATGCACGGTTTGCAACATCACCGGAAAGCTCCAACCATCACTGATACTATGGTGCTCTGCTTTTATCAAGGTGAAATGTGTGGCAGCCCGTTTAACAATAGCAAAACGCATTAACCCTGGTTGAGTGAGGTCGAATGGGGTATGACGATCATCGTGAATTAACTTATCTATACGTGCTTGTTGCTCTGTTTCACTCAGTGCACTGATGTCGTGAAAGCTAAAGTGATCTCGGGTAAACCCGGCTCCACCTTTGATCACTTGAATGATTTCATTATCCCAGTTGAATGCAGTTCGCAGTGCAGGGTAGCGCATTGAAGCTAGGATCCAAGCTTGTTGGTAGGCATCAATGTCGAGCGCCTGATGATAATCGATCACTAATTGGACGCGATAAGCATCGTCATTAGGCTGTGCTAGATGGTGATAGACAAAGCCTTTTTGCATGCTGTTGGCATCAAAGATAGCACGGATCTCAGAGGCTTTTTTGCGCTCTGTCGCGAGCAGCTGTTCAAAGTCCTGCTCGGAAAAAACCTGTTGTGAAGTCAGGTAGTTAAGTAGTGCTGTTTTATTTGCTTTGAGGTAGTCAACCCACTGTTGGCTGAGTCCTTGTTCACCGTGGACAATCTTAAGCTTGTCTGCGTTGGCCCAAAGCGCAATGTTATCCTTTGCAAGTGATTGGCATAAATTCAACATGGTTTATATCTCTAATTCTTGTGTTTTTTCAGACTGAGTCGTGGTGTGTTCTTGTTGGGTTTCACTTAACTGAGATTGCAATGCGGTTAATTGCTCCTGAGAAAGCGACCCTGCACCAAAATCACTCGGTGTGCTCACGCCACCTTGGGCTTTAGCGTCAAGTGCTACTTCGATCACTTCATGTAATGCTTGTGTTAAATGACCTGAAAATGCCTCGGTGAGATTGCCGTCCAGCAAGGAATCTACTTTTATTCTCAGCAGCTCCCCTTGAACTAGAGCATTGATATCGAGAATCAAATTTGAGCTGTTTTGCGCAGAGCTTGTCTCGGTTTGTAGCTGGTTGTCTATTTGCCATAACGCATCACTTTGTCCACCCATTTGGCCGAGATAATTAAAGCTAATATTTGGCAACGTTAAGCTGGTGTCTTGCAGTTGTGCACTACCAAAGCCAAGGCCCTTGTTAGGGATTTGGCGTAAGGCTTCTTTGGCATCAATAATGGTGTCGCTCAGGTTGCGCTGTTGTGTCAGGCGCAGCGGATATAAACAGGTGAACCAACCGAGCGTTTGGTTGATATCAACATCATCGCGCCACATTTCACGGCCATGGCTTTCGAGTGTGATGGCATGCTGAGTTTGCTTAAAAGTTTTACTTAACGCTTGGCACAGTGCTGCTAACAGTAACTCTTCACCTTGGGTATTGAAGCCTGCGTTGGCATCGCGAACCAAATGAGCGGTGGCTTGTGCATCTAACTCCAACCAAGCTGTTGAAGGAGTGGCTGCCATACAAGGTGGATAGCTGGGCAAGTTGGTTGCTAAACGTTGCCAGAATGCCATTTCTTGTGGGTGTACCCTAGGGTAAGACTGCATCATTTCAACCCACTGACGGTAACTGGTACGCTTCGCGAGCAATTCACCTTGCTCTAGAAGTGTTTGCAGATCTTGCGCGATGATCCGCCAAGAAACGGCATCTATAATTAGGTGATGAAGCGCAAAATGAAGGAGGTCATATTCCTCACAAAATCCTTGGATATGGGTTACCTGCCAAAGCGGAGCGTTGCAAATATCAAACTGACTTTGTTGTTTGTTGAGCTCGGTAACCAGATTTGGCGACTGACCATCAAGGACATTAAGCGCTGCCATTGTGCTAGTATCGCTATATTCTTGGGTAATATGGCCCTCAAATTCCATAAAAGTTGTGCGCAACATATCATGTTGTTCACTTAAGCTATGTAATGCCTCTTGTAGTTGAGCGTGGCTATAACCGGTTGGAATTCGAATGGCGAAGGCTTGGTTCCAATGGTTTTCTTCAGGTAATTCCTTATTGAAAAACCACTGTTGTATTGGCAGTAAATCAAAACGCCCAGTTAACAACCCTTGCTCTTGTACAACTTCGCGCTGAGCGGCTTGAACACTAAGAATGCGTTTACTCAGTGTCTCTGCTGTTGGACAATCAAAAATGTCTTTAACTTGTAGCTCAATACCTTGCTTTCGGAGTAAGGCAACGAGTTGAATCGTCAAAATTGAGTCGCCGCCGATGGCGAAAAAGTCGTCTTTGGTACTAACCTGTTCAATGCCCAGCAAGGATTTAAATGCCTCGCACAATAGCGCTTCGGTTTCATCCTCTGGAGCCACGTATTCGCTTTGGCTCGTAAGCTCTGGCTCAGGCAAGGCTTTGCGGTCTAGCTTACCGTTACCGGTTAGTGGAATTTCAGCCAGTTCCGTCCAGGTTTTTGGCTGCATATAATTAGGAAGTGCTTGCGAGACTTGTGCTTTAACTTGCTCAATTTGGCCGATAAATTCAGGCTTAAATTTCAGGTAAGCGGCAAGATAGGAGACGCCTTGTAAAGTGCGGTCGATAACCACAGCTTGGGCGACTTCAGGCAGCTGGTTGATCACGCTTTCGATTTCACCAAGCTCGATGCGATAGCCTCGGATCTTTACTTGGTTGTCGTTGCGACCAATGTACTCTAGTTCACCATCCGGTAATCGTCTTGCCAAGTCTCCTGTTTTGTAGAGTTTGGCACGGCCTTGTTGAACATCCTGCTCGGTTGCATACGGGTTGCTAATAAAGCGTGTTTGCGTTAAGTCGTCACGGTTTAAATAACCACGGGCAAGGCCAGCTCCGCCAATGTATAATTCACCGCTTGCACCGGGTTCGACTAATTGCAATTTGCTGTTTAAAACGTAAGCTTTCATATCTGAAATCGGTCTGCCGATGTGCGACGCTTTAGAGCTAGATTGCTGTTGTAATGCTTTGTAGGTCACATGCACTGTGGTTTCTGTGATCCCGTACATATTGACCAGCAGGGGTTGTGCATCGCCATAGCAATTCCACCATGGGTTGAGCATTTCAGGGTTGAGCTTGTCGCCACCAAAAATCACATATCTCAATTGGTCAAAGTTCAGTTTGGCTCTAAGGGCTGCGGCACTAAATTCGTAAAAGGCCGCGGGCGTTTGGTTAAGTACCGTAATGTGATTGCTCGAACAATACTGTGCAAATGCTTCAAAATCACGAATAAGACGATTGTCAGGAATACACAGTTGACCACCATAGAGTAGCGCTCCCCACATTTCCCAAACACTAAAGTCGAAGGTATAGGCATGATATAGCACCCATACGTCTTGGTGGTTAAAGCCATAGTCTTTTGCGGTTGCACTGAACAGTCTGGCGACATTTTCGTGAGTTTGCATCACGCCTTTCGGTTTGCCTGTCGTACCTGAGGTATAAATGATGTAAACCAAATCTTTCGGCGATTGGTTGATTTTCGGGGCTTCATCGCTTTGTTGCTGAGGGGCAAGTGGCGTAACCAATGGACAATTCACCTCCGCCACACGGCATTTTTCTTGTGCTGCTGTGTACTCCTGTTCATCGACCAGTAATAGGCTTGGGTTGGTATCGCTCAAAATAAAGGTAGTGCGCTCGCTGGCATGATCAGGAGACAGTGGCACATAAGCTGCCCCTGCCTTAGTAACAGCAAGAATTGCAATCAACATCTCGATAGAGGGCTGCATATACAGCGCAATTAAGGTATCGGCACAGAGTGGTTGCTGATACTCAGACAGATATTGTTCACGTAAATGTAGGGCAAGAGCATTGGCTCTAGCGTTAAGGGTTTGATAGTCAATAGACTGAGTTTGAGTTCGTAGCGCGACCCGATGTGAGTGTTCGCAGGCTGCTTGCTCAAACCATTGATTTAAAGTGATGTCTGAGAAGAAAGTTTCATTTTCTTGGTTGCTGCGCGCCAAAATAAGTTGTTGCTCTGCCTCATCAAGCACTGGTAATTCGGCTACATTTAAGTCGCTTGAATGGGTTAGCAATTCAATAAAGCGCGCTTGAATATCGGTGATCCGTGTCATTGCCACACGAGAGAAGACCGACTTGGCCGCGACCACTTTACGGCATAGACCACCTTCTGTTTCAAAGTGGGTAAACTCGATATCAAACTGAGAAACCCCAGGCTCAATAGATACGCCTTTAACCAAGGTGTTGCCCGCAGTACCTAAGGCAAGTTCATATCCTTGACGGCCAATCATCAATGGTGTGATCCCTGGGCGAATGCCATTACTTTTTAATTTTGCTAGGTAGTTACAGGTGACATTAATATGTTTTGCTGCGTCTTTATTGTTATTACCAGAAAGTAGCAACTGCGTAAGCTGGTTGCTGACTTCACTGATAAGCGATGCACCTGTGTATTGTTCGATATCGCAAATCGAAACGGTTTCAACGTCAGAGTAGTGGCCCAAAATCGCTCGAGTTTTCCGAGTACGGCGAGCCATTGGGATACCTATGGTTAGGTCGGTTTGTCCGGTGGTATGAAATAGAGTCAAAAAGACACTGGCAAGCACAACGCTAAAGCTGGTAACGCCAGCTTGAGAGGCAGCCTGTTTTACTTGTTTTAGCGCCGCTGGGTTTTCTTCGCGAAAGGCAATGCCGTCGTAATGATGCTGAAGGGCTTCAGTGTTGCTTTGATAAAAGTCTACTGGGTACAGCTCTTGGTTTTCTGATTTGTTGTCGCTGGATGACTTCTCATCAAACATAACTTTGTAATCAAGCGGTGCAAGGTTAAGTTCGGTTTTATCAAGTACAGCCTCAACACAAGCCAGTAAATCACTCATTAATACTTGCAGCGCCCATTGATCACAGTTGATGTGATGCCCTTTAATGGTCAGTAGCAGTCGGGCCTCAGACTCACAGACATAAAATTGAAAGGTTTCTTTGCCTATATCGATAGCTTGTTCAATCAATATCTTAGCGGTGTCTGCGTCAGTGTGTGAGATAAACTCACCAGGGACATCTAGCAGCACAGGAGGCGTTGGTAGCAACTCAAGTTGCGGTTCTCCTTGAGAGTCATCTATGCGGCTCGATAAGATAGGGTGGCGCGTAAATAACAGTTCGAGTGCCTGTTGCAGAGTGGGTTTGCCCAGTTCGCCGGTAAACTGCACTGCACAGGTAATATTGTAAACGGGGTTCGCCACATCAAGTTGTTGGGCTTGCCATACGTGAAGCTGTCGCGTCGTGAGTGACTTGAAGTTGGCGGAATTGGATGATGAATTCATTGCGTTATCCTTGTTTTTTCGCCTTAACACAGCGGCTTTTGCCAGTTTGCTTTTTGGTATTTTGCTTGTTGCAAGCGGGTCAGATGTCGCGCTACCGCGGCAATAAGCACCTCACATGCAAGCGTTGGATGTTGTTGTAAATACATATGATCGCCTCCAACATGGTGGTGCTGAAAATGGTTCTCGCAGTACGCAGACCAAGCATCATAAGACTCGGGATTTACCAAGTGGTCCTGCGTTGCCAAAATAAGTTCAACAGGCATGGTTAGGGTGATATCCGTGCTAACGCTTTGCTCCGCGAGTGTAAAATCATCCTTAAACATACTTGCGACCACCGCTTCCACCTCTTGGCTCAACCGGTGCTTTGGTAGCATATCGAGCTGATACAAAGTGGAGAGTAGGTCGCTGTCACTCAATTTAGCGTACTGAGTCACCGATGGAATACAGGGAGCACGGCAGGCAGATAGGCATACTAAGTCAGGAGTTGCCAAAGCATGTTTGCGGAGGTGATCTGCGAGCTTATACGCCACCATGCCTCCTAGGCTATGGCCAAAGAACACACACAGCCGCTCACTGCGCGGCTGAAGTTGCGTGTTACTACTTAAGTGACTAAGTGCCTCATCCCAGTCCCGTAAAGATTGCATGCCCGCCTTGGTGCCTCGGCCTGGTAAGTCGATGCCGTGTAGTTGCCAATGGTCAGGTAAATGCTGTGCCCACTGCCGAAAGAACAGAGACGAGCCGCCAGCATGATGAAAACAATAGAGGTCAACCGGCATCATAGCTTGAGCTCCAACGTAGGCGTAAATGCTATCGACTGGCCGGTTAGCATCGTGTTGGTTTTCATAAAGTTGACTAGGTATTCAACGAGATCTTGGTAGCTAAATACCGCAGGGCGCGCCCCAAGCACACCACCTTTAAGGTTGCGTTTTTGCATTCTCGCTGCTTTGCTGTCGGTTGCAAGTAGAGGGAGTACAAAGCTATTCACCGCAAGCTTACTACCTTGATATTCTCGAGCGAGCGTCATCATCAGCGCATTATGGGCGTGATTACAGACACTAGCAGTGGCTTCTAATTCGTAATTTAAGGTGTCTGATTGCGTCAAAAACACTAAGTTACCACCACTAATCCTTAAGTTATCGGCGATCACTCGAAGTACAGCAAAGGCATTTTCCAGCCGAGCTATTACTTGCTCACCCACGCTGATGTCTTCAAGCAACTTGCTCTCATCAAGGCGGTTTGCACAATGCAGCACCATCACTTCTTGTTGTTTGTGGTTGATTTCAAACCAGTCTAATAGCGCCGCTGTGTCTGACGTACTAAGCGGTGCACTTAGAGATAAATGCATTGCTTCTGGGTTATGTGCAACAACCTCAGGGCTGGCATTAATCAGCAGCAAGGGGTGCTTTTGTGATAATAAATGGGTAATAAAGTGGTTATCAAACTCACCGGTTGGATAAAGCAAAATAAACGCTTGAGCATTCATACCGCAAGCCCTCCATCCAGTCTGAGTACATTTCCAGTTTGATAATTCGACGCACTAGAAGCGAGGTAAAGTGTGGCATCCGCAATTTCCTTTACGCTACCAACACGGCCAAGCGCCGTGTGTTTCAACACCGGATTGATAATGCTGGCAGGAATATCGTCAATCATATCGGTGGCAATAAAGGTTGGCGCTAAGGCATTACAGTAAATGCCACAGTGTCCATATTGCCGTGCAATTGTCCGAGTTAATCCAATTATTGCGCCCTTTGAGGTGGCGTAGTTGGCTTGTCCTTCGCGGCCACTGATCCCGCTTTGCGACACCATATTGATAATTTTGCCAGCGCCCTGTTTCGTCATCACAGGTAGTACGGCTTGGCAGCACAGCAAAGTGCCTTTAAAGTTTATGTCTAACACGTCGTGGAATGCGTCATAAGACATTTGTGAAAACAAGCTGTCGCGGGTTACTCCTGCGTTATTCACAAGTACATCGACTCGGCCTGTGTCGCTAATCGCTTGACGAATAGCTGCATTCACAAACTCACTATCGATAATGTTGCCACTTTGCTGGATAAAGCGAGCTTCATACTCAGGTTGATGTAACTCTGCAATGGGCGTTTGTGTGCGACAAATACCGTATACGCGTGCACCCCCCTGTAAAAAGGCGAGTGCGATGCCTTTGCCTATCCCTTTGGATACGCCAGTTACTACTACTGTCTTTCCGGTAAACACAAGCTAATTCCTTAATCCGTGTAAACAATGGTGAGTTCGGCTTTTGCGACCAACTCATCTTCAACGTGCGCTTGCGTTTTGAATCGAGCCATTGCGCCAAACTCGGTCTCTAATTTCGCTGTCACTTTCATTATTTCGCCGGGGCGAACAGGGCGGCTAAACTTAGCCTTTTCAATTGAAGACAACATGCCCCCTTTATGGGTGTTGTTGCAGCACAGGCCACTTATTTGTGCCATGGTTTCAATAATGAGTACCCCTGGAAAGATAGGTTCGTCGGGAAAATGTCCCTGTAAGCCCGGCTCGTTGTGTGAGACAAACTTGAGCCCAACAATCATCTCTCCCGGTGAGTGTTCAATGATCTTGTCTGCAAATTTAAATGGTGCCTTATGTGGCAAATTGTCGGTGATCATGACTTTTCATCTCCCCAGTCAAAGCAAAAGTAAACAATGAGAAAAAACACCACACTGGTAACGCTTAAAATAATCAATTGACGGCTAACAGCAGCAAGCTCGACGCCTTGATTCGCCACTAAGCGCAAGGCGTCCAAAAATGCGGTGGTGGGGAGTAACGAGACAATTTCTCGTAACAGAGTTGGGAAGTTGGCAGTGTCGAAATAAATGCCTGACAAAAACATTAAGGGAAAATAAAGCAGGTTCGCAATACCTGAAGATACTTCGACTCTTTGGCTGCGTGCGCCCACTAAAACACCTAGCATACAGATACAAAATGAGCCTAACGCCATCACCGCAACGATATCGACAATATTGCCTTGCAGCGTATAACCAAATAGAAAGTGAAATGCTACGAATAAGATCACCATTTGGAAGACGAGTAAGAACAAGCGTGCAAGCACAATCCCGATAATGTAATCACGGCGCTTAAAAGGGGAGAGGCGTAGGCGTTTGAAAAAGCCGTTTTGCCGGTCAGATACTAGACTATTGGCAATCGACACCAGTGCTAAGCCGAGAACCTGCAACACGATGATCCCAGGGATCAGCCAATCTGTGTAGCGATAACCTTTGACGCTAATAACATTGCTTTGCATCGCATCGCCATTGGCTTGTGTTTTCAGACGCAATAAGTAGTTACGTGCCATTAATGATTCATCGGAGTTATGGGTAGAAAACATCGCATTCGGTGCTAGATACACCTCTGGACTAATTTCATTTTGCAACTTACGTAGCACGGAGCCTGGTGAGCTAATTACCTCAGCTAATTGTGCTGAGGCAAAACTGTCTTCCAGCACAATCGAATCCGTTTGCGAAAGGCGTGTAACGGTGACTAATGGGTCTTCGTCCATCGCTTGTAACCACTTCTGTTCGATTTGTTCGCCATGCATCACAACCACATTCATCGGTGACATTTTTGGTCCACCGGAGAAGGCTTGGATCAGTAATAAAGCAATGAAAATAGGTAAACCGAATGTCCATAGCAACACCGCTTTATCACGGAAGAAAGGTCGAATATTGACCATCATTAATTGCCAAAATGGATATAGCTTTGTTTGACTTAACTCAGGCATAACTTTCCCTCTCCATCGTGGAACCTGTGAGTTTCAAAAATACGTCGTTGAGTGTGGCTTTTCTGGGTTCTTTGATCACTGGCGTTTCAAAGGTGCGATTAATGATGTCGCTTGGAGCACCAGACTCGATGATTTGCCCAGAGTTGATAATGGCTAAGTTGTCACATAAGAACTCAGCTTCATCCATGTAATGGGTCGTTAACATCACACAGGTGCCCGCTTCTTTGAGGTCTTTAATAATGTGCCAAAATTCTTGGCGGCTGGTGGGGTCAAGCCCCGTGGTTGGCTCATCTAAAAACACCAGCTTTGGATTACCCACGACGGCCATTGCTAGAAACACTCGCTGTTTCTGTCCGCCACTGAGTTCACTGAGCCACGCTTCTTTTTTCTCGCTCAAGTTGAAGCGCTCTAGTAGCGTGTCAATTGGCGTGTAGCTTGGATAAAAGCTAGCAAATAACTCAACGCATTCTTTTACTTTGAGTTTTTCGTAGAGGTTATTATGCTGCATTACACCGCCCATCAGGCTGCGTAACTTAGTTTCATCTTGCTTCCAATTGAGACCAAATAATGTCACCTCGCCTGAAGTGGCACTGCGCAGGCCTTGAAGTATTTCCAACGTGGTGGTTTTACCTGCACCATTGGGCCCAAGGAGTCCAAAGCATTCGCCTTCACTCACGCTAAATGACACGTCGTCTACAGCGACTTTGCGTGTTCTTTTGTAGACCTTCCTTAAGTTTTTCACTTCGATCACGGTCGTCATCTTATTTCCTTACTGTTCGTAAAATACATCCCGTCATACTTCCCGCGAGATTAACGCTTAGGAGTAGGGTTTGATCTAACTCGGTATTATTCGTTGGTGTATTCAGTGCTTGCATTAATGCTTGTACCGCTAATTCGGTACTGTGTAATGAAGCCGTGGATGGCTGATATTTAATAAGTTGTGCTTGAGGTAGGTGTCCGTCTAAGCTGGCCGCAATCGTGGCAAATGCATCATCATGCTGTGTACTTAGCACCACGTTTCCGACTTTGCTGAGTGCTCGGGTATGGGTGGCCAGTAACCGGTCTAGTGCTTTGTGATCGTTGACATCGTTGATGTAGATAAAATCAACCAACTCAGCCAGAGCCTGATAGCCAGTTGGTATCACCTCTGCGGTTGCCAGCAGTGCAGCCCCTGCAAAATGACCAATATCCGCTTTAAATTGATGGGCTGCCCAAACCTGTTGCGAAAGCGCTGTATCATCTTGTGAGCTGCATACCATAGCGTACTGGCTACGGCCTTCACGCATATCAAAAGACGCACTCCAAAGTGCGTGCAAAAAGTCATTGCCTAAGTCGCTTACGCAAGTGGCGGAGTTTTTAAAGCCAAATCCCAAAGCCAACTGCCCCAATGTGGCATTGACGACTGTATTTGGAAAATGCGTGCTTTTAAGCTCTGCAATGCCTTCTGAGAAAGACGCTAGGTTTTTATCTAACGTTTCTAGTGAGCCAATTGGGTTGGCGTAGTAGGCGGCAAATTCGTTGAGTGGTAACTGGGTTATATCCAGTTCGCTATCTTGCAGTGCAAATTGGCAGGCGCCTAAAGCAAATTGTGCCACGCTTGGCGTGCGACGCTGAAAGAGCGCTGGGAATTGCTTTTTCAAGTTAAACTCAGCAAAGCTGTCGGTTTTATTTTGTCTGGCGCTATAGACTTTTTCATCAGACAGGCTGGTGGCAGCTAACAGATAAACTGGTTGTGATGTCGCACAGGATAATGTCTTTTCTTGCCTACTGAGTAACATGCTGGTGTTATGCCCGCCAAACGCAGAGTTAGTCACGGCAAAGACGTCGGCAACGTGAGGCTTAGGTTGATTCGCTACTAACTGATATTCTTGGCAACACGACCTGACTGAATCAACTCCAAGTGTTGCAGGTAACAGCCCATCATCTTGGCTAACTAGGGTTGAAATAAGCTCTACCGCACCCGCGGCACCTAGGGTATGACCAAAGTAAGATTTACTGCTAGAGACCAAGGTTGCTTGCATTGCTTCAGCGCCAATGGCAGCTTTAATCCCGTTAAGCTCGGCACCATCATTTGCGGGGGTGCCTGTACCATGGCTATTGATGTATTCAATGCTGCTAGCCGCAACAGGTGCATAAGAGAGTGTCTGCAAGAATGCTCGACGTACACCGTCACCTTCTGGGTTGGGGGCGGTTGCATGGTGAGCGTCTAAGCTGGAACCTGTTGCCAATAATTGATAACGAGCAGTGGCGCTACGCTTATCAACATGCTGCTTCGACTCGAACACTAAAAAGCCAGCGCCTTCACCTAGGCTTAAGCCCATTTTTTCGCTGTATGGAGCACAAGGTTCAGGACTGAGTGATTGCACCGATTGAAAGCCACCGTAAACAAGCTCACTAAGGGCATCGGCACCACCTGCAATAACCACATCGGCTTGGTTGTTCTCAATAAGTTGTTTGGCAAAAGCAATGGCGCTGCTGCTTGCCGTGCACGCTGAGGTAAACGTCATTACAGGGCCTTGAATGCCAAAATGGCGGCTAACGTCGGTTGCTATCTGGTGCGGCGGGTAGAACTTAAACCCTTGTTGATGCTGGCCCTTGATGCTTTCCATTAACGAAAACATGCCACAGTTAGCGTTGCCTAAAATAAAAGCGACCCGTGTGCTTTCTACCTGGCTCAACGCCAATTCTGCATGTGTCAGTGCCTCTTCTACGGCGTGGATCGCATACTGACTTGCCAAATCCATTTCGAAATTATCTGTGGTATGTGTTTCAAAGTTGATTGCTAATGCACCAACATTATGTGCCAGTCCTTGGGTGTCGAAACGGTCAATGCGGTTTATGCCAGTACGGCTTTGTTTGATACTATTTAGTAATGCTTGGCGGTTGTCGCCAGCAGCACAAAGCACACCATAACCAGTAATGAAAGTTTGTTGTTTGTTATTCATGTACGCATTCCTGTAGTGCCGATAGGGTGATTTTGCCTAGCTCATTTTCTGGAAATTGGGCAAGAAAATGCACTTGTGGCGTGGGTAAATCTTTAAACCAACTTCGGATATCCTGTAGTGTTGGGATGCAAGACAATCCTTCGACAAAGGCGACTAATTCGCCTCCTTTATTGTTGTTATTATCTTCAATGAAGAAGACGCGATGACGGAGTCCTGCAAAGCGTTCTTGTAGGACCTTTTCGATACTCTGCAATGAGTAGCGTTTACCGGCATATTTAAAAATCTGATCAGCTCTACCTGCGTGTTTGAACTGATTTTCGTTTGTAAAAATTAACTTGTCTTTGAGTTCAAATGCTGCGCAGTTAGTAACCAAAAATGGTGAGTTAAGCATGGTTTTGTGCTCAGCATTTTGATAAATATCGACAACGCTAAATTTAGTGAATAGGGTTTCGTTACAGGCAAGTGGCCGATAACCAATACCACCTGTTTCTGTGCTTCCTAGCACCTCAAAAGCCCTGAGAGACAGTGCTTTTTGCTCGGTTAATAGCGCTAGTTTTTGCTCTTTCTCGCCTTTGAACGGTGCTCCTGAGCTGATTAAGTAGTGATGCTGCTTACCGAGCTGATCCGCAACAAAATCAAACATGGTTGGAGTCAATATTACAGCGATACCTTTATCTTGAACGGGCTGTAAGTCAGGTGTTGAACCTAACTCATAACAGACCGGTTTATTCAGTTGTAGCGGGAGCATAAATGCCCAAATAAATCCAAACATGTGGCGAATATCGACACATGCACAGAAGTAATCTATGTCGCCAAAACCGAAAGTGTCTGCGAAGGTGACCGCCTCAGCATGAAGAGAAGCGATGGACTTTTGCCACGTTTGTGGTTTACCTGTGCTGCCAGAGGTTTCAAAACCAATGGTTTTATCACTATGGTGTTGTAAAAACTGGGTTATTGAGCTGAACAGGGGCGGGGTGTCTTGCTCAGCTATCGGTAGCTCTCGCCAACTGAATGCATCGGCAGTAGTGGCGGTATTTGCACTTAACACAGGGGTGATATTATGTGCCAGTAAGATCATGGCGCTTTTAATAATATCGCATGGCGCATTGTCTTTTATTACTCTTACCGCGCCTGATATCTCAATATTTTGGCTTGCTTGAATAATCGTAAGCAGCGTTTGTTCACTGAGTGCAGTATGTTGATCTGTCCAAGTTTCTAATACGTTAATTTGCTTCTGTTGCGTCAGCTTGGTTGTGATTTGATCCGTTAATGTCTTCAGAGTAACAGTGCTCAATTCGCCCAAATCGCTTAACTTGAACGCTTTTTTGCATGCCGCTGATAACTGCATGAGGTCGACCGAGTCGAGAAATAGTGGTGCCTCAAGTAAGTTGGCATCATCATCTAATAAATCTAATTGTTCTATATCTACTTCCAACTCAGCTTCTATCAGTTGCATGAGTTTTGAACGAATGGCACTGTTTGTTTGCATGGTGTCCTTCCAAGCGAAAATGGTTACTATCAGATCAACAAGCTTCAGCGGTCGCTTTAGCTTCAACTTGTTCATGAACAAAGTGGGCTAATGTACTGACGTTTTTCATCTTTTCTTGGATGGTTTGCTCTGGGTAATCTTTGAATTTCAGGTTGTATTTTTTCTCAATCGAGACCACAAGATCTAGCACCTCAATGCTATCTAAATCTAGGCCATCTCCGATAAGTTGAGCGTCATCTTCTATTTCGTCTATGCTGTCTACTACTTCTAAATTATCAACGATGATATCTTGTTTAATAAACTGTGTTATTGATTCTAAGTTGCTCATTTTTATATCCTTTTTGATTTCTATGATGTATTGAAAAGCGACTCTTTACGTGTTTTTGAGCGACAACCATCCCGCAGCTGATGTATCTACATATCAGCCAAGTTAGTTTGTCAGCTCAAAAACGACTTAGAGAGGTTTACTGCTTGTTAAAAAGGGCATTAACCATGTTGTTGATTTCAGCATCCATCGGTCTGTCTTCGATCACAGGCTGGAAGTTGCTGCTAATTTCGTCGAAAAACTCGCGAGAAAGTGAGTTGAGTTTTTCAGCTTTCGCATCTTTCCCATCAACATAAAATGCCTGGCGGATTGCCATTGCCTGAATGGCAATAACTGGCTTGATAAGGTCGGTAATACGACGAAGATCACGTGCAGCAATAGTTCCCATGCTGACGATATCTTGGTTAAGCGCTTCTGTGGTGCGTGAAAATACTGACATAGGGCCTGCATTTTTAAGTGCTTCAGCAACAAGAGAAGAAGAAGTAATTTGCATTGCTTTGAAGCCGTGGTGTACCCAAGCCTTGTCGCCTAAGTCTTCACGGGCAACCAAGTTATTTGAAATACCACCGTTAAGACGGTCGTCAACCAAAATACCTAACTCACGTTCTAGTAACGCCCCCATGTTTGCTACGAGTGGCTTAAGGGTGTCGCATACTGCTGCCACATGACCGCCGTAGAAGTGACCTGCATTCAAGATCAAATCGTTCTCATCGTCAAATAATGGGTTGTCGTTTACTGAGTTAATTTCAGTGGTTAGGATCTGTGATGCCCACATCTCAGCATCAATTAATGGACCTAACACCTGCGGAGAGCAGCGAATTGAATAGCTATCTTGTAACCTGAACGTTTCTTGCTTACCAAACTCAATATTGTCATCGGTGCGGTTTCTGCGACCTAGGCGTTGCTCTATATTAGTGAGGCGCTCAAGGATTTTTGCTGCACAAATTTGCTGACCACGATGTGGCTTTAGTTCGTGTACACGCTTATGGAACGGAGATGCACGGCCTTCAATGAGTTCTACATACAAGGCGATAAGCTTACAGCTAAGGTCAATTGCACGACGAATGTCTTTTAGTGCATTCGTTGCGATAGCTGACATCACAGAAGTCCCGTTCATTATAGCTAGCCCTTCTTTAGGCTTGAGCTTATATGGAGTGATATTGAGTTCTTCTAGCACTTCAGCGGTTTCACGAACCTGGCCTTGATAATAAACTTTGCGCTTACCACCTAGTGCAGCACCAATGTATGACAATGGTGTTAAGTCGCCACTCGCGCCTACCGACCCCATTGCTGGAATCGCTGGAATGATTCGGTTATTAAGGAAGGTTTCCATTTGTGAAAGGAGCTCCCAGCTTACACCTGAAAATCCTTTTGCATTACAATTCATACGAATTAATAAGGTAGCGGCACAATCAGACTCTGAGAGGTAATCACCGACACCACAACCATGGTAAGCGATGAGGTTTTGTTGCAACTCCTCGGAAAGCGATGTTGAGATACGGTTACTTGCTGAATTACCAAAACCAGTTGTCACGCCGTATATGTCTTCTTGATTTTCAAGTTTGTTATCTAGATATTGACGATTATGCTCGATTCTGGCTTTGAGTGCCAATTCATCCAACTTAACCTTGGAAGTTGGCTGAGCCGCGTAATCTTGCACTGACTCCAGAGAAAGTGATTGATCTTGTGAGATAAAAACAATACTACCGAGCTGCTTCTCGACCTGAATTGCTTCCTTTTCTGTGTTGTACTGGTTCATGACTTTCCTACTCTGACTAAAATAATGATTCTGATTGTGTGTTGCACAATGCTTATTTTCGTGTAACTGAACTTAGAATTTAAACCCAATTACAACCTGTTAGAGGCGAGTACTGCTTAACCAACGTCCCGTGTGTGCCTAGCCGATTTTGCTTGGCTTTGTCGCGATACTATTGTCGCTATTTTTGTTACAGAATTATTGTGTTTGTAAATAAAAAATATTAAATGTGATTTTGTGATTGTTGTGTTTTAAGAACGGCGGCTAGGTTAAGCCTGAGATTTCGGGGTGTCAACACGATTTTTTTTACATTTTAACGTTAATTAAACTTAACATTAAAATAATTGAAATGTTAAAAAATGATGACTTCGTGAGAGTGTTAATAGCAATTTTTTATCTCAATGAGATATAAAGAATTAATTATTTTTTAAAGTGAAAACTCTATTTTTAGAAAGGGCTGAAAATTTAATAAAACTGACTTATGACAAATGTCACGATTTTAAATGGTCGGATCAGAAAACGGATAAGATTGACTAATTTTGTCAGAAACTTGAAATTTTTATGGATAAAAAATGCCGAATAAATGTAGATCTAGAAGGCTAATTGTTGAGGTTGCTTGAATTGGTGCAACCTCATACCTTTTCATTGATTAATATTCTAACACAGTGCTCATTAATCCTGTTTCACCTACAACCAGCAGGTACGAACGGTCTAACGAGGCATCGCATAGGCTAAGCACTTCATCACCCATCATAATGTCTTCATTACAATCATTGACCTGATACCAACCAGTTACTTCACCTTTTTCTATTTCCACGTCGTCACCATTGATATTTAAAGTCATCGTTTTTGATGCCAATACGCGTACGGTAAATTGATTATCGTGGTCATCTTTAGACTTTCGAATGAGCTCGATATCGAGCGTGTCATTTGCGCCTTGCATAACCACAAAGTGATAGTCACGGTCATTGCTTACCTTAATTTTTTCTTGTTCTACCATGCCTAACTTGTTTACCGACTCGGCATAAAAGCTAATTTCTCTGTTGGCGTTGTGTTCGTGAGTAATGCGAGTAGGTGATGAACCTGTGGGGAGTACTTTCACGCGGTATTTATCGTCGGCAACGTCTCTTTCATCGCCATCTAATTCAGTATTCGCAAGGTGAAAGGCTATTTCATAATCGGTTGCGTTAACTAAGTTATATTGATTTTTGTATATATCAGAGCCGAAGTTTGCGGTCTCTATATCTTCAGATGAGCATGCGACTGCTAAAAAGGAAAGGGTAGCTACTGTTAGTGTGCGAAAGTTCATCGTTGATCTCCTTTATCAAAATTGTGAACACCGGGGTGATTTAATCTATCTCGCTGCAAGAGTATAGGATGGAAAAATGAAAGGTTACTTAATGGTGTTTATAAGATGTTAAAAAGTGTAGTAAGAAATTGCTTGTTACAAATTAAGGGACGATATAATCAATAGTATGATTTATAACTGGGTGATAATTATTGGCTTTTGTATTAAGTTAAGTTTTATGACAACTACATTTTTAAACATAACAAATAACAGCTGTATTTATATTGGTGACAAAGGAAAATGATAACAATTAAAAGACTTAATAAGTGCTTCACTAAAGCGCCGTTGTTTAACAACTACTCACAACATTTTAGTCATCGCAGGACTTGCCTGACTGCGCCCAATGGAGCTGGTAAAACGACTTTGTTATGTATGATTGCGGGACTCGATCTGGCGTTCGAAGGTGAGATCCTGCTGCAAGAAGAAGTTGTAGGCAAGCGACAAGCGATGGTTGCTTTAGCTTCTGACAATATTCCTTTTCCCCCTTTTCTTCGCGCTAAAGAAATACTAACCCTAACTTGCGAAGCATGGCAGTGTGCCTATCCGGATAAACTAATCAAACAATTTCAATTTGAACCTTTTTTAGAAACAAAGTGCGCAGATTTATCCTCTGGTAATAAAAAGAAATTACAACTCATCAATGCGCTGATGAGAAATGCACCTTACTTATTACTCGATGAACCGACGGCGGCACTTGACAGTGATGGGTGTCAAACGATTATTGAATTAGTGAAAGCTTATCCAGGCCAGATTTTAATGACTTCTCACGAACCTCAGCCATTTTTAAATGCAGGCTTCGTATCTGTGCCACTAATTCCACTTGATCCTAATACAGGCTGCTAGAAAGGCATTAATTATCCAAAGTTCAGGTTAGTTAAGCAGAATAGGTATAACCCCTTACTCAGGTTGCTCATATGTTTTATTATTATCGATACAGAAAAACGGCATTATCTCAGTCATTACAAGCGATAGGACAACAAGTTCAACAGTTCGGCCTGATGATAGCGGCACTGTTTCAAGCCTATTTACTGGGCTTGATTGCTGTGATGTTTATGGGGATTGGTAAAATTGTTGAAAGTGACGATCCTGCCACTGCGGTTCAGGTGGCATGGGGGCTGATTGCGGCGCAGAGTTTTATTCTATTGGTGTTTCGAGATGCTGTGCTTGATAAGCCCCATCGAAGTTATCATTTCACTTTACTACGAACGACACTACATCAAAAAATAGCCGATGGATTCTCGCTGTTGGTGGTACATCCATTGTTACTGATGACCTTAATATTAGGTTACTCAATCGGTATCGATAAGCTACCTCAGGCTGGGTCCTTAATTGCGTTTGCGGTTACGCAGTTAGTGGTTGCCTTATGTTTTGTATATCGTCCTTTGGGCACCAGCATTGGATTGATTTTCAGCGCCGGGTTAAGTTTGGTTATGGTTCAAATAGCTTGGTACTTGGCTGCGCTAAACCTCTTTGCACTTGCAGGAGCGTTGTTACTTCCACGAAGCATCATGGTTTCAATATCGGTAAGAGATTTGACGACGTTTTGGCTTAGCTTTATTTACCAGCACTATTTTATCGTGCTTTGGCGCGTGGTTATGAGTGTGCTGGTGCTTTGGTTTGGGGTTATTTTGCAAGCAGAGCGCCCTGATTTGATGGCTAACTATGTTCCTGGCTTAGTTTCGCTTAACCTGTTGTGGTGGTCGAGTCTGGCTATTGATTTAAAACCTGAAGTGGCAGGGCGTGCCGCCTTTTGGTTGAGCATTAACAAGTTAACGCGAGCAAAACAAAGCGTATGGATAGTGATAATCGGCACCGCCATTTGTTTTTCATTTCCGGTTTATATGATTTTAGGGTTTAGTATGGTCGGCTTATTACCCTATGTGTTTTTACCCTTGTTAGTGCTCAGCGCGTTGAAAAGCCCTCAGCATTTAGCCATTGCCTGGTTAAGTACATTGGTACTGAGCTACACCGTATTTGTAAACCTATAAGCAAGCGCTATTGGGCGAGCTAAAGAGGGGGCTTGGCAAGGCGACTCAGTTTTTTGATGTCGCCTTCAACGCTTTCCATTTTTGCAATACGTAAGCTACCCAATTCGTCAACGTCATAATGCCATATAAGGTGACCAACTTTTTTAAGTATAGGTTCCTGCTCAGGTGCGAGAGTCAGTTGCCAAATATAATCTTCCTTTGACCATGCCGACTGCCAATAAATATTGTTTTCACGGATCCTGAGATTACTAAATTGATTGGTTTGTTTGTCGCTGAGCTGAAAATTGTTTAAGGCCACAGAGTTACTCTCGAACAGCGTTTCATATTCTAATAACAGCTTGTCTTGTAGTACAAACCAAGTTTGTCTGTGGGGATGAAAAAAGACGAAGTCTGCCACACTGCGTTGGCTGCTAATTACAGCACCAGAGAGACTATATTGGTTGAGTATTTCACCATCGTAGGCCCACAGCGTTTGTTCATCAATCCAGCCCATGCTTTTCAGCGGTTGGCTAAGCGCAGAGTCAAACTGAGTAAGAGGGCGTTTGCGGTCATAAATGACCAGTTGGTTGTCTCGGTTTGATGCTAAGTAGCTAAGCTCAGGGCTCCAGACTAAAAAGCCAACATACTCATGGCCTTGGTGAAAAGAAAGCTGACTTATTTTATCATCACGGAAAAGGTAAACCTCGCACACGCCACTACGCCTGGACATAAAGGCGGTTTCACCGAGGCGGTTGGTTAGCGGTAGGTAATCAATACTGGAACTAGAAAACAGCGGCAGATCGTCTCTGTCTTTGATATTGACTTGGAAGCTTTCGAGTGCGGCAAAGATATCACCCTGACTATCGCTTGAAAAGCTAGTGTATAGACCAAGTTCGGTTTCCTTGATGGCTTGACTATCACCATCTCTGTAATGCTTTGATAAGCTGCCGAATTGGCTTGCAATAACAGCCTGATGGTAGGGATCGAAAGCGACCGAAGTAACAGGTTCACTCCACTGTAGATGAACCGTACCGTCTAATGTTTGTAGGCGGGCAACTCTTTGTTTGTCTTGCACTAGATAATAAACCTTATCACCCCATGCTCGTAGTGCCATTGTTAACTGCTCTCCCTGACTAAGCAGTAGTGGTAGCTTTACCATTTGATGGGCATCAATCCGGTATAGATATGCGGCTCTGTCATTGTGTTGTCCATACGTTAATACGAGCTCGTGGTTATTTTTCCAAACTGGCTTTGTGCCAATTTGACATGGCAGTGTTTGCCCACTGTGGTAAAACTGGCCCGCGGCGGTCATCACATGTAATTGACAACCACTGCCTTGATATTGCCAAAATGCAAGTTTATCCGAATTTGGGCTCCAGCTAGGAAAGGCAATTCGAGAATCAAAGTCATGGTCAATCAATCGATTACCTTGCTTGTTAGCGATGACCAACTGAGTAAAGTTTTTAACGTAAGCAATTAAATCTCGGTCTATGTGTGCGTCTACGTCAAACTCCAAACCAAGGTCGTGGCTAAGCGCTGATGTTTGATAATGTGAACTGGGCTTTTCTGTTGGAGTATTGCTAAAAAACGCGATAGCACCGAAGCACAGCAAAGTCATCAGGATAGCACTGAGAGAATAAAGAGGAGCTTTAGTGAGTATTGGTGTCCGGCTACCTGTACTATGATTTTGGGGGGACTCAGCTTGTGGCTTAGCTAACTCAGCAATAAAACAGTAGCCTCGCTTTGGGATGGTTTTGATGTAAAGCGGATTTCTTGAGTCGTCGCCAAGGACTTTGCGCAGTTTGGTAAGCAACTGATAGAGGCTATTGGGCTCGACAATGGCTTGCTGCCATAACTGCTCGGTTAGCCAATACTTATCTAATACTTGATTGTGATGAGCAATAAAAATGGATAGCAATCTGGCCATTTGTGGCTCCAGCTTGACGGTGTCTCCGTCAAGTAACCGCGTTAGGCTATCTTGCCGAGGATCAAACAGCCACTGGCCAAAACAAACTTTTTCTGCATCCTGTGCTCGCACGCTGAGTACCATTTCACTAATCAAAACTAAATGTTCCCATAACGTTAGCGTTTCTTGAGATTAAGTCAATGTTTATAAAGGTTAAGTCAGCTTTCTTCAGAAAAAATTGAGAACTTTTCGCCACAAAGTTTGTTGCAATAGCAGCCATCATTTTGAGGAAAGCAACTATGAATAACAGTTATAAGTTTTGGTTAGGGGTCGGCTCCCCTTTGTTGGCAACTAAGGTATTTGCAAATCCGTTGGTGGTTGATGGCAAGTTAACTGAACCACAGTGGCAATCGGCAACGCAATTTGAACAGTTTGTTCAAGTCGTTCCTATGACGTTGGACTCTGCCAATGACAAAGTAAAAGCCAGTGCATTTGCAACGCCTGAAGGGATCTATATTGGTATCAAAAACTTCCAAAAGGAGGCTGAACGAAAGCGTCAGTTTAATACTCATGACCGCTTTATGCAGGCCGATTTTAATCGTATCGTTGTAGATTTCTCAGGAGATGGGAGTAGTGCTTATCAATTTTCGGTCACGTTAGGAGGGGGAACGCAAGACGGCGTTATTACTCCAAGCCTAAACGTGGACAA
The DNA here is from genome assembly GCF_002744175.1 of Pseudoalteromonas piscicida. Classification (GTDB taxonomy): domain Bacteria; phylum Pseudomonadota; class Gammaproteobacteria; order Enterobacterales; family Alteromonadaceae; genus Pseudoalteromonas; species Pseudoalteromonas piscicida_B. Next base: position 10,058 of record NZ_NKHF01000011.1, on the reverse strand, counting down.
TGATTGGGATGGAGATTGGCAATACGCCAATCATATTGAAGATACCTATTGGACAACCGAAATGATGGTGCCTTGGCATGCGGTGTCGTTTCAGCCAGGAGATCAGCATGCGCTCAGTAATATCGGGGTCTCTATTCAGCTATATGAAATAAAAAATAACTTTATCTATGCTAATCATGAAGATACAAGTAAAAATAGTGACTTTTTTCTGACTATGCCGAAGATCTCAGCCACCATCCCTGAGCAATCACAACTCGCATTTATTCCATACTTTGCTCATCAAGCTCAGTTTGCGCCTGTGGCATCTTCGGTTTCAGAGCGACAACATCAATCGGATATCGGCTTTGACCTTTTCTATAAGACTGCTCACCATCAAAAGTTGAGTCTTGCGGTGAATCCTGATTTTGGTCAGGTGGACATTGATAATGTGGATGTGAATTATTCGGCGGTTGAAACCTTACGCACTGACAAACGACCATTTTTCACTCAAGATATAAGTCTTTTCGATGTGGCAGCGCTGGAAAGCACCAAGCTTATCCATACTCGCCGGATTGGCGCATCAAGTGACGATGGTGAGCGTGCTATTACTCCAATTGATGCAGCAGTGCGATTTGTCCACAAAGGGGAATCAGTGCAATTTGGGACCTTTGCCGTGTCGGAAGCTGATTTTTCTGATGACTCAGGCAAACAGTTTTTTGCGGTACGTGGAAACTATCGTACTCGAGATTGGCAGGCAGGTGTGCTTGCGACCAAAACAGATCGGCCTTTCCTTGAGCGCGATGCCATGAGTTATGCTTTTGATGGCCAGTATCGCAGCGATACTTGGTCATTTAAAGGAGCGTTATTACAAACACAAGTTGATACACAAGATAGACGACTTTCAGGCACCGGTATTTCACTTGATTTAGAATACCAACTCTCTTTACAAACAAAACTCGCTGCCCGCTATTTTGACCTCGATGATGAGTTTGACAATCGCGATCTAGGTTATATGAAACGGAACGATTGGCAGGTAAGTGAGCTGTATGGTGAATACTCAATAAATCCAAAAGGGAGTTGGTTTACTCGCCTTAAGCAATCTCTCACGCTTAGACATGAACAAAATGGTGATGGCGAGAATCTATCTGCACGGCAAGCGTATTTGGCACAATTTTTATTAGCAAATGGTGGTCAACTTAACCTAGGGCTGGATTATTACCCTAGCGGTGAGCAAGATAACTTAGGGCGCGGCACTGAGATCTTTGCAATGCCAGCACGGGTGGAGTCTCGAGTGTTTTATCAAAGTCCTTACTTAGGCGCATTTTCCTGGGCTGCGAGTGTTGAACTTGATCAAGAAGGGGTATCGGGATCTGCGCAGCAATATGCTGTAGATTTGACATGGATGCCACATTACAACTGGAACCTGAAGCTAAGCAACTTTTTTAGAACCGGTGATGGTTGGCTTATGGCAAATGGACAAAACCGCTTTACGGAGTATGACCGACAAGAGTTCTCTAATAAGTTTGAATTTAATGGGCGGATCACCGATAAGCTCGAGCTTAGTGGGTCAGTGCAATGGACGGTGCTGGAGGCGCAAAGCGAAACGATTTATCAAGTCGCAAATGGTGAACTACACCAAATTAACGGTGATACGAGCTTTGATGACAGGCGGTTGGCCAGCCAGATAAAATTGCGTTATCGCATGGGGGCATATTCAGATATTTTTTTGGTGTATCAACGCGGAGGGGCAAATTTTTCGACACTTGAAAAATCGCAAGTCGGGCGCAGGGATTGGTTTGGTAGTGTCGCCGATTTATGGCAGCAACCTGTGCAAGATTTGGTGACTTTTAAAGTGCGCTATCTTTTTTAATATTCAATCACTAGGGCCGTATTCCCCGGTTCTAATACCAATTGCATTTAATAACGGCATGATTTTGAAGTCGGAAAATAGCTTTAGCAGCTCCGCTCTCGCGCTGCGCTACCGTCAAGGCAAAAACTTTGTTGTTTAGTGGTTTATATTGAGAAACTTTAGCGAGGCTAATGGGTTATTTCCCTCTTCAAATTGGTTAAAGAGTTTGTGTAATTGGTATAATCTGCCAAGAAAAAAGGTCAGAGCAATCTGACCTTTATATCCACGCTAATTGTTTCGGCGGTATGAAGCATACCACCTCAACAAAAATAGTTATGCTGCGTCTGCTTTACTTGATTCCTTGGTTCTTGCTTTACCAGCAAGTAACTCATCAGGGTCAAAATCATCCACGTTGATAACAGCAAGACGTTTAGCTTCAACTGCAGTGAGTTTTGCAGCTTCGTCTTCACTAAGGACACCAGCTTCAAGCCCCATCGTTGCAACCTTATCGAGTTGCATAAACGGTAGCTTTTTACCTATGCCGCGACAGACTTTTTCAAATAGCGGCTCTACTGCAAGAATGTCTTTTAGTGTTTGCTCTTGCTTACCAAGTAAGCACAGAGGCTCATCTTTTAAGTAAATGTGGGTGGCAAGACGGTCGCGAGTTTCACTCGGAACTTGCAGTAGCTGAGCAAGTTTATGCTCCATTTTGTCAGTTGGCTTGCGAACCGGGCGACCAAATGGGAATAGCACAACCTTTAACAAGCCACGTAACGCTGCAGAAGGCATATTATTGATTAAATCTGCAAGGGCGCGTTGACATAGGTATAGATGCTCCTGACAAGACCATTGTACGAAAGGCAGATCTTCTTTACGACGACCCTCATCGTTATAACGCTTAAGTGTTGCAGAAACGAGGTAAAGGTAACTGAGTAAGTCACCCAAACGCGCAGATATACGTTCTTTACGTTTAAGTGAACCACCAAACACAGCCATACAAATGTCAGACATTAATGCCAACGATGCACTGTAGCGAGCTGCATTGCGATAATAAACGGCTGTTTCGTCGTTAAATGGTACTTTGGTAAAACGTGCACCAGTTAGCGCAAGCCACTTAGTTCTTACTAAGTTAGACATTGTGAAACCGATGTGGCCCATTAATGACTTGTCGAAGCTGTCTAGCGCTTCTTGTTTGTCTTTGATTGAACAGGCTTCAAGTTCTGCAAGTACAAATGGGTGACAACGAATTGCACCTTGACCATAGATAATCATATTACGGGTTAGAATGTTTGCACCCTCAACCGTAATTGCGATTGGCGCACCTTGGTAGCCACGGCCTACATAGTTGTTTGGACCAAGACAGATACCTTTACCACCGTGAATATCCATAGCGTGAATTGTTGAAGCACGCATTTGCTCGGTTAAGTGATACTTCAATATTGCAGAGACAACTGAAGGTTTTTCACCTAAATCTACTGCTCCAGTTGACATAGTCACCGCAGCATCTGAGCTGTAGGCATAGCCACCTAATTTGGCAAGTGCCTCTTCAATCCCTTCCATCTTACCGATAGGTAATTTGAATTGGCGACGAATTCGGCTGTAAGCACCACTTGCAACCGCAAGAGACTTAATTCCACCTGCTGAATTTGACGGAAGCGTAATAACACGACCCACCGACAAACATTCAACCAGCATACGCCAGCCTTGACCGGCCATTTTTGCGCCACCAATGATAAAATCAAGTGGTACGAAGACGTTCTCGCCCTGAGTAGGACCGTTTTGGAACGGAACATTAAGCGGGAAGTGGCGGCGGCCAATCTTTACACCTGGAGTGTTAGTTGGGATCAGTGCACATGTAATACCGAGTTCTTCTTTATCGCCTAGCAAACCGTCCGGGTCGCGCATTTTAAACGCCAGACCAAGTACCGTTGCTACAGGTGCTAGTGTGATGTAGCGCTTGTTCCAAGTTAGGCTGATACCGAGCACTTCTTCACCTTCCCATTCACCTTTACAAACCACACCAAAGTCTGGGATAGATGATGCATCTGAGCCGGCTTCTGGTGACGTTAATGCAAAGCAAGGAATTTCGTCACCCACCGCTAGGCGAGGTAAGTAATGTTCTTTTTGCTCTTCAGTACCATAATGCTGTAGTAGTTCACCTGGGCCTAACGAATTAGGTACTCCTACAATAGACGAAAGCAAAGTAGATTTACTGGTCAGCTTTTGTAGCACACAAGATTGCGCGTATGCCGAAAATTCAAGACCACCGTATTGCTTTTTGATGATCATCGCAAAGAATTTGTTGTCTTTCAGATATTGCCAAACGTCTTGTGGTAAATCGGTAAGCTCGTGAGTTGCTTCCCAATCGTTTAACATGGCACACACTTCTTCCACTGGACCATCTAAGAACGCTTGTTCTTCAACGCTTAGTCGAGGTTTTGGAAATTGATGAAGTTTGTCCCAGTTAGGGTTACCACAAAATAAATCGGCTTCCCACCAAGTTGTTCCTGCATCAATCGCTGACTTTTCGGTTTCCGACATGGTTGGCGTCACTTTTTTAAACGCCTTAAATGCTGGAGCCACAATATACTGTTGACGCAAGTTAGTAACCGAAAGCGGGATAGCGATCGCTAGAAAAATTAACCAAGAAATAATGCCAAAAGCACCGGCAAAGGTGCCTACAAGCATAGTAATAGCTGCAATACCAAGAGCAGTATTCCAGCTGGCGCGATGGTAGCTTGCTGCACTAAGCAAGACTAACAAAGCGAGAACAAATATAAGTGTCATGTTGTTCTTCCTTATAAGAGGTCTGACCACCCAGTTAGACTAGCTGGTTAACGCTGATATTTCAAGCATCTTGACACCATCACGATTAATTAATTGGTGTATGTTTGTGACAATTTATTTACGTGTGCATACACAATTGAGAATTAAAGTGAAACCAAGAGTATTTTTAACCATGTGGTGTTTATGTACTCTGTAGAGTGTAATTAACGTAGTGCAATGTCGCGAAAATGCACATGAATTTTCTTCCAGAAAATCTACTGATGTGTGCACTATAATTGCCAAAACTTCATCTGAGATCGCCATTGAAATCTGCCGCAATATTTCTACACTTTGAAATACCACGCCAAAAAGGTAATGCACTGATATCATTTTGTCTTAATTCTAGTGCAATTTGAGGGAGCAAATTAGGTACTGGTCGGATGAAAACTTTTTCTATAACAGCTAAGTATAAGGTTTCACCTAGTTGTTGAGAAGCTTTGCTCGCCTCAAGATAGATCACTTAATTAAGCAAGTTAATATAGCGAGTTGCTAAGGATTAGGGCAGCCGTTTTACTGACTTAACTTACGATCAGGTTACTTGCTTGGTGTTGGGAACAATCAGGCCCATGAACGGGGCCGTTGATAATACATTATTCATTTAAGTTTGCCGCAAGCAATTGTGCATTGCGGCGCGCGTTGCCGTCCATGTTAAGGAGAAACAAGATGCAACAAGGCCTATTCTATTTCATTGCTATGTTAGCTTTTTGCTCAATGATAGCGGCTTTTCACTTTTGTCCTGAAGCTGTGATTTTTAATGTTTTTAGTAGTTTATTCGCGGCACTTCTTGGTTATCGTTCCTATACACGTTGGGCATTATTACTGTGCTGTATCAACGTATTGGCGATGACTTTTTGCCCTTTGCTCGATACCGGAGGTTGGTTGAGCTTAAGGGGCGCAGTGGTGTTTGTTTGCTGCATTATGTTTTTTGCCATTGCATTTGGCTGCAATAAAGAAGGAGAACAAAATAAAAGGTTTTATTATTAGTCGTCTCCTTTGCCATGGTAAACTCTGTGACAGCCAAATAACTTCACTTAAGTACACGATATAAAAAGGTAATAGGGAGCCCCAATGCAAATATTAGCCGATCAAAATATGCCGCTTGTGGAATCATTTTTCTCGGATATTGGTGAAGTGCAGCGATTTGATGGCCGTAACCTTCAACCTGAGGCGTTACGCGAGGCTGATGTTTTGCTTACGCGCTCAGTCACCAAAGTGAATGAGGCGTTGCTTGCACAGGCTAAGCAACTGAAGTTTGTAGGAACGGCGACTATTGGTGTTGACCATATAGATACTCAGTTGTTGAAAAACTCAGGGATTGCGTTTAGCAGTGCCCCTGGTTGCAATGCTATTGCTGTTGCTGAATATGTGATTAGTGGTTTACTCGCTTATGCACAAGAAACATGTACTGTGTTGCAGGGCAAAACGATAGCTATTGTTGGCGTTGGTAATATTGGTAAATGTTTGGCTGAGAAAGTGAAGGGGCTCGGTCTTAAGGTCTTGTTATGTGACCCGGTTAGAAATCAAGCCGGTGACCTTGAATCGCATGTTGAATTAGATGAAGCTCTTACGCTTGCAGATATTGTGTCGTTTCATGTTCCGTTGGTAAAAAATGGTGAACATAAAACGGTGCATTTGCTCGATAAAGCACGGATCGCCTCGTTGAAGCCTGGCATGGTAGTTGTGAACGCGAGTCGCGGTGATGTTATCGACAACCAAGCCCTGCTTAGTGCTGTTGAAAAAGGCCAGCAGTTAGAGCTTATATTGGATGTGTGGGAAAACGAGCCGACTATTTTACAACCTTTATTGGACCATACCCGCTTTGCATCTGTGCATATTGCTGGGCATACCCTTGAAGGCAAAGCTCGCGGAACTCAAATGCTGTATGAGGCGGTGTGTCGCGAGTTTGCACTTCAGCCGCATAAAACAATTAATGATTTTCTAGCTCAACCTAGTATTACTGAGTGCTTATTAAAAAGCACCGCCAGCGAACAGGACATCATTAGATTAGTCCACTTAGTATATGACATTCGTCGTGACGATGGCATGATGAGAGCACAATTAAGCTCACAGGGTTTTGATGCGTTACGCAAGGCATATCCTGTGCGTCGAGAATTTAGTACAATTGCAGTCAATGGTGACTCACCAATTAGCGAAAAGCTTTTCCAACTTGGCTTTTCAGAGCGTAAGCGCTAAAGACACGGTTGGTACATGACAGAATGAGGAAGAACAATGTCGCAAAAATATAACGTTGCGGTGCTTGGTGCAACAGGTCTTGTTGGCAAGCAAATTATTGAATTATTAGCGGAAAGAAAATTCCCAGTCGACACTCTTTATCCGTTGGCGAGTAGCCGCAGTGCAGGCGAAGAAATCGACTTTAAGGGTGAAAAGATTGAAGTGATTGATGTTGAAACGTTTGATTTTGCCAATGCACATATCGGCTTGTTTTCTGCGGGGGGCTCAGTTTCGGAGAAATATGCTCCTATCGCGGCTGAAGCAGGTTGTGTGGTAATAGACAATACATCGCACTTTAGATATGACTTTGATGTTCCACTTGTAGTTCCAGAGGTAAATAAAGATAGCTTAGCGGACTTTAGAAACCGCAATATCATCGCTAACCCAAACTGCTCAACAATCCAAATGCTAGTAGCTCTTAAGCCTATTTACGACGCTTATGGAATAGATAGAATTAATGTTTCTACTTATCAGGCTGTTTCTGGCGCTGGCAAAGAAGCGGTTGACGAATTAGCCAAACAAACGGCGAATCTAATGAATGCAAGACCAATGGAAAACGAAGTGTTTACCAAGCAAATTGCTTTCAATGTTATTCCACAGATTGATGCGTTCCAAGAAAATGGCTACACCAAAGAAGAGATGAAAATGGTGTGGGAAACGCAAAAAATCTTGGGTGACTCAAGTGTATTAGTGAACCCAACGGCTGTACGAGTTCCGGTATTTTTTGGTCATGCAGAAGCTATTCATCTTGAAACACGCATGCCTTTTGACCTTGAGCATGTTAAGCAACTACTTGCTGACGCGCCAGGTGTTGAGCTCATCGAAGACGAAACTGACTACCCTACGCCAGTAAGTGATGCCAGTGGTAATGATAATGTGTATGTAGGCCGGGTAAGACAAGATATTTCACACCCAATGGGCTTAAACTTGTGGGTGGTGTCGGACAACACGAGAAAAGGCGCAGCAACAAATAGTATTCAAATTGCAGAAGCATTGATTGAAAGCTATCTGTAAACAAGAGCACTTTATGTTGCAAGTTGCTAGGGCCTGTTGACCTTTGCTGTTTGATTTTTGTTCCCCAGAGTTGCCCCACAAGGATGTGGGGTAAGGTGACTTTGCAGGAGCATAAAGTCTTTATCGCCTGACTCACATAGAATAACTATGCTACACAGGCTTTGCCTTGTATAAATGGCAATCAAACTGCTGCAAAAACAAACTTGGAAGATCAACAGGCCCTAGACAGTCACAGACTCACTACAGCAAAAGAGCAGCTTCTAACGGCAAACTTATGCCAATAAGTTTGCCGTTAAGTCAAATACTTGACTATTCTTTTCCTATATAACGCTTTTCTTAATTCAGTAAAAAGCATGGTAACCATGTTAACTTTCAATACGTTGCAATGGATATTCAAAGATATCTGGTTTATAGTTTGCATTTGGAATAGAGCTTGCTTCAAAGCCATAATAATAAAATGTCGTTTAACGGGTGTTAAACATTTGAGTAAAGGATCGGCATGCGCGGTTTAGCCTTTTTAAGTATCTTTGTATTCGCACTAATTGCCACACCGGTATATACCCAAGAGGGCGTGGTGTTGAAAGGCCCCAAAGGGGTTGATTACGGGGCTCAAGGTCGCTCAATTGGGCCTATTAGACCCACGGATACATTATGGCGTATAGCACAAAAAGTACGCCCAGATGACTCAGTCACCATTTATCAGGTGATGAAGGCGCTTTACGACAAAAATCCTAATTCTTTTCTAGACAAAAACCTCAACCACATGCGTGATGGGGCTTATCTTCGTATCCCTACACTTAACGAAATCCGCAGCGTAAACCCTGAACTGGCAAAACAAAAGTCGGATCAAGACGACAAACTTTGGGAAATGAAGCGTAAAGGGTTGTTGAACCCAAGCGCCATTGATGAAGCCGAGAAAAAAGTTACCCAAGCCCGAAAGGTTGATGTAGAAGAAGCCAAGGCAGATCTAACTAACCAGTTACGCTCCTTAAAGATGGAGCAGGACATGCGGTTAATGGATCTACAAAAAGAGTTCAAATCTTCAGTTCGCAATGTCGAAGAAATCCTGTCTGAAAACAACAAACTCAAACAGCAGCTTGGTGCTATCTCCTCTGAGTTGCAAACCGTGCGTACTCAGCTTGGTAAAGACAGTGAAATTCAACAACAGCTCAAGGCAGTGATAGACCTGCAAAATGAGATGATAGAGCAGCAGGCAGCGCAAGCTAAAGTTGAAGAAAGTAGTGACCTAGGTGCATTTTTCAGCTCGCCTGCTGGCATTGCCTTACTCGCGACTTTACCCGCACTTTTGGCTATTGCTGGTGTGGTAATGTTCCTCCGCAGAAAAAATAAAACGCAGCAAAAAGGCGCGGACGATGATGAATTCTTGCCGGAAGCCCCCACAATGGCTGCAGGAGCTGCAACTGCCGGAGCTGCAGCTGCGGCCACAGCGTTTGAGCCAGAACCCGATCCGCTAGACATTGGCATGGGGGATGAGGAAGACTCTCTCGGAGCCAGTGTTCAACTAGACGATGATATTTTACCTGAAGATGATGAAATCACCTTTGATTCACTAGACGACGATTTTGAAGAGGGAAGCGACAGCCTAGATCAGGATGAGCTTGATAGCCTGCTAAACGAAGATATTTCGTTCGATGATGAGCATGACGAAGACTTTATGCAGCAAAGCTTCGACGAAGCCGATGATGGCGATGAAGTGTCACTGGATGTTGATGACAGCAACGATATTCTGAGTGACAGCGACTTAGATGACCTCTTCAATGAACCGCAAGATGAAGAGATTGATGTAAGTGATGATGCACTTGCTGCTTTGAGTGAAGAGTTAGCAGACGAGCAATCAGACACAGCGACAAGTGATGATGATATTGACTCGATACTTGATGGCGCGCTAGACGAAGAGCCTGAATTTAGTGGCGACATTGAAAATGAAAGTGTGGTCGACGTTGATGATATCGATGCGCTTTTAGACGCCTCTCAGGACACCGACGAGGAGCCGTTACCTGATTTTGAAGCACAAAGCGCCGCGCTCGCTGACGATGATATCGATGCCTTGTTAGATGAAGCGCAAGACGATGAATTACCAGAGCTTGAAGAAGAATCGGATGCGCTTGAAGGCGATGATATTGATGCGCTGCTAGAC
>NZ_NKHF01000136.1 GCF_002744175.1 Pseudoalteromonas piscicida | reverse complement strand
GCGAAAAACAAGCCACTCGAATAAAAATCAAACAAAACCTATAAAAACGCTCATTTATTAATCTAGAGAAAGGAGCTAACCTCAAAATTTACTATGACTTGCACTATAAGTTGTTCTTATAACCTTACTCTCTGTATAGCTATTACTGTGAAAAATAACACTACCACTAATTTGGAAGCTATATTCCCTAAAGGCCTACCGCTTCTATCGCGTCATTTAGTCCTTAGTTAAGATCGTTTAGCAGTTTAGCTATATTCATATAGTGAAATTGAAACAGTTAACCTAAGGTTTGGAGGAAGAATGAACTAACTCATTTTTTAAAATCACATTAAATTATTATCTTATCTAGCTAGTGGTAGTAGATTCAACACAGTTAGTGCTCAGACTGGCTGCTAGGAAGGCATTAATTCTAGAAGATCAGGTTAGTGATGCTATATGTATGAAGCGTTTAGCTAGTTACAGCTATCTGTACTGTGGAGGTTAGTGAGCTGACGAATAAAGTGGTTCTTATGAGTTGAAAGGTTTAGTCATAAGTGGATTTGTTCTTTATAGGGTAG